>JAIXRN010000038.1 GCA_027485165.1 Rubrivivax sp. | reverse complement strand
TTGAACACGGCCTCCAGCGTGGGCATCAGGCCGTCTGTCTTGATCTTGTCCAGCACCATGCGCACCTTGTCTGGCTGTTGGCGGGCCTTCTCGATCCAGCCGGCCTTGCCGAACTCCACCAGCATGCGCTCGGTTCCCACGGACACCAGGGTGCGCGAGGTGCGAATCAGCAGCTGGCCGCGTCGAGCGGTCGGGCAGGGCACTTCCGCCACCTCGGTGGCACCGGTCTTCAGGGATTGCAGGATCTGCTTCATGGGAGGCTCAAGTAGGCGTCAAACATACCTCGACCAGCAGTGGGCGGGTTCGTGCGTGACGGATCGCTACCATGATTTTGCGCAGCCTGCACATGGATGGCGGTCTGCTGCCGAACGCCACGGCGCATCTCCCTGAAAGGCCCCACAAGTGAAGCAAATCTTCCGCCTGAACAACTTCGATCTGCTGCGCCTGATCGCCGCCCTGCAGGTGGCGATCCACCATGCGGCGTACCACTTCGAGGTCGAGAGTGCCTGGTGGTCCGACCTGTCGCAACTCGTGCCCGGTGTTCCGATCTTCTTCTTCGTCAGCGGGTTCCTGATCAGCAAGTCGTACGAGAGCAATTCGCGTCTGGGCGAATACGCACTCAACAGAGGTCTTCGCATTTTCCCGGCACTCTGGGTCTGCACACTGCTGGCGCTGGTCAGCGTGTGGAAGGTGGGGTACTTCGACACGGTCAGCGTGCGACCGGCGCAATTCGCGGCGTGGGTCGTGGGCCAGCTCACGTTCGTGCAGTTCTTCAACCCGGACTTCATGCGGAACTTCGGCTCGGGCGTGCTGAACGGCAGCCTCTGGACCATCACGGTGGAGCTGCAGTTCTACGTGCTGATTCCGATCCTGTACGCGGCACTCCGGCGCCTGGGCGGAAGCATCCGGCGTGATCGCATCGTGCTGCTCACGCTGATCGCCCTGTTCATCGCGTTCAGCGAAGTGTTCCACGCACTGAACGAGACGCGGTCGGAGCAGATCGCCTTCAAGTTGACCAAGGTCACCTTTGCGCCCTGGTTCTACATGTTCCTGATCGGCGTGCTGGTGCAGCGGGACTTTGCGCTGTTTCACCGCCTGCTCGCGAATCGGGCGTTGGTGATCCTGCCCTGCTACGCCATCGCCTCATGGGCCGCGAGCCACTTCCTTGGATGGAAGATCGGGAACCAGATCCATCCCGCGATGTATCTGGTGCTTGTGGCAGCCGTGTTCTCCGCGGCCTATTCGGCCCCGTCGCTGTCCGAGCGGCTGCTGCACAAGAACGACATCTCGTACGGCGTGTACATCTATCACATCCCGATCATCAATCTCATGATGTTCAATGGATGCCTGAAGAACGCGAAGGATGTTCCCATCGCCGTCGGACTGACGCTGGTCGCCGCGACACTTTCATGGCTGGTCGTGGAACGTCCGGCCATTCGCCGCAAGAAGCGCCCGCTCCAGTCGATCGCGGCGTCGTGAAGATTCAGGAACTGCGCAGATAGAAGCGCTCGATCCACATCATGGTCGACATGGTGCGGAACAGCACGCTGTTGGGCATCCGGCTCAGCAACCGCTGGCTGCGCAGACCCTCGCGGAAGAGTCCGTGATCCAGGGCCCAGTTCACCGGTTCGCTCGGGAGTCCATGACGCTCGACGCGCTCGCGGATCATGCGCTCCGTGGAATTCGTGAAGCCCTCCTTCTTCCGGCGCCACGCCAGTTCGTTGGGCACACGGGTATCGATCAGCTTGCGCAAGGCCCACTTTCCATAGCCGTCGTGGATCAGCAGATCCTCATGCAACGAGAATCCCAACTCGACGAGACGGTAGTCCAGGAACGGGCACCGCGTCTCGAGATTCACGGACATCGAGAGCGCGTCGCCGTACTGCAGCAGATTCGTCAGCCCGTTTTCGTGCCAGAACAGCAGCGCGTCGTTGAGATTGGTGGTCGACACTCTCAAGCGCCGCATCTGCTCGGGAACCGCGTCGATGCCCTCCTGGGTCAGTATCTGCTCCGCGTTCCACTGCATTGCCTGACGCTCGTAGACGCTCTGACTCATGAAGCGCGCAAGATTGAGCGCCAGCCTTCCCCAACCGTCCGTGTGCGCGAAGTTCCGCGCACACCGGAGCGCGCGAAGCGGCTGTCCCCCGAGCAGTCGATCCATGCCGGCGAACAACTTGAACTCGTTGTACCCGGCGAACAGTTCGTCCGATCCCTGACCCTCGAGCATGACGGTCAGCGAACTTCGCGCCGCTCGACACAGCCGCACATATGGAATCACGGCGGGAGAGGAGTGCCCGGAATCAAGATGCCACACGCAATCGGAAAGGTCCTCGAGCACGCCCTCGGTGGGAACTTCGGCGACCGGAATGGACCGATGTCCGAACATGCCCGCGATGCGTTGCGCCATGGGCAGCTCCGACCTCTCCACGGGCGCATGCCACGCCGTGTAGGCCTCGAGCGGCTTGTGAAATCGCTCACCCACCATCCACGCGAGCGTGGCCGAATCGATGCCTCCGGAGAGGCTCAGTCCCACCGGCACATCGCTGCGCAAGCGGATCCGGATCGCGTCCTCCAGAATCGCATCCATGCGCTCGATCGCCTCGGTGGCGCTTCGAATCGTGCGGCTCGACGGATAGTTCCAGTAGGCCACGGACGATTCGCGTTCGGGATCGAGATCGAGAAGACCGATCTTCCGGTAGACGCCCTTCGGGAATCTGCGCACGCCCCTGAACCACGAGTGCGCGTTCTCGCCACCGGTGCTGTACTTCAGGAACGCCGCGATGGACGACACGTCAGGCTGCGGCACATGTCCCAGGAACGCGAAGATGCCCTTCGCTTCCGAACACATGACCAGCATGCCATCGTGCACGAACGTGTGCAGCGGCTTCACGCCCCACCGATCGCGGCACACGACGAACTCGCGCGTCCGCATGTCGCCATACACGAACGCCCACATGCCGTTGAATCGGCTGATGCACGAAGGACCCCAGTGCATCAAGGCCTGCAACAGGACTTCGGTGTCCGAATTGGTGCGGAACGACACGCCTTCGCGCTCAAGTTCCGCCCGCAATTCGAGGTAGTTGTAGATCTCGCCGTTGAACACCACGAAGGCCTGGCCACACGCCGACCAGAAGGGCTGGTTGCTCGAGGCCGCGATGTCGATGACCGAAAGCCTCACATGCCCGACCGCGAACCGGCCGTTCGGATCGATGAAGGTGCCGCTCGCGTCCGGGCCGCGATGCTTGATCGCCGCCAACGCCCGGTCCATGCGGACCGTCGTGTCGCCCGGCAACCGGGTTTCAGGGGAGCAGAAGATGGCGAAGATGCCGCACATGGCCGTTCAGTGTCTCGTTTGGTGGAGCGCTGCGGACCAGACCGCGTCAAGGCTTGGGAAGGGCGGGTGGGAGAATCCCGGCGCGCTCCCACGCCCTGATGTTGTTGAGAGTATCGGCGATGAACCTTGAGGTGCTCGCAACCAATCTCTGGCGAATCTGCGGATCGCTCCAGTTCTCCGGATTGCGACCGCCGAGATAGTCGGCCGTGAAGGCCCTTCGCCAGTCAAGCTGACCGAAGTTCTTCTCACGCGCGCCCGCCGGATTCTCGGTGGCGGGCTGTGTCACCACCTGGATTCGGTAGTTCATCCCGGTCCAGAGCGCAAAGCCGCTCGCCCCCGCCTGCATCGCAGGCATGATCTGGTCCTGGATGAATTCGCGAGGGGAGATGTTTCGGCAGTACGGCGCC
>JAIXRN010000068.1 GCA_027485165.1 Rubrivivax sp. | reverse complement strand
GCGCGGCGGCCCGATCGCGGCGGCACGCTTGTCAAGCCGCAGGCCGGCCTTGCGGCTCGACGCGTCCGGCCCGTGGCACTGGTAGCACCTCGCGGCGAGCAGCGGCGCGATGTCGCGCGAGTAGTCGACCGCCGGCGCCTGCGCCGAGGGCGCAGCCACGTCCGCCGCGCCGAGGAGCGCGGAGAGGAGGGCCGGGGTCAGGGGGACGGCCAACGAAGGTGATAGGGTCCGCGCCCGATCCGGTTGCGGCGCGCCTTAATCCCGCGACAATTCCCGCGCCAAGTCAGCGAAGTCGTCGAGGTGCTTCTCCACGACGGCGCGGAGGATCTTCGGGTCGAGCAGCTGGTACTGGTGGACCGCGATGTTCCGGAAACCCACCATCGCGCGCATGCGGGCCGTGGTCTGCGGCGTCAGAATCGCTTCCCGCTCGAGGATCGCGAACGCCTCCGCGCTGTCACGCGGGATGCCGAGCCCGCGCACGGACACGACGCGCGACGCGGCGTCGATGGCCTGCTCGCATGCTCGCTGAAGGTTCAGAACCACGGCATCCTGCACCAGCTGCTGCTCGAGCCGATCGAGGTCGCCGCCGACGAATTCGCGCACCTGCCGCACGCAACGGTCGATGCTCGCCAGCTTCTGCATCAGGACGTCATCCGCCACGGAACTTCTCCTTCATGGCCTCGGTGCACATCCGGCGGTTCGGCCCGAACGCCGCGTAATCGGAGATCGCGTGGGTCGCGAAGAGGTCCGCCTCGAATCGCTCCGGCGCGGCGAGCAGCCGACCCTCGTGAGTTGCCTGCACCCGCAGCAGTCCGGGCGCGGAACGCAGGTCGACGAGATCCACGCGGGCGCCTGCGATCCGCTCGAGCTCCGTTGCCGCGGCGCCGAGGTCCATCGGGTCCAGCCGCCGGTCGGCCAGCACCGCGATGTCCACGTCGCTCCGCGGGGTCGCCTCGCCGCGGGCGTGACTCCCGAAGAGCCACACACCCTGCACCCGGCGCGCGGGAAACGCGCGAGAGAGAACGTCGATCACGCGTTGGGCGAAGTCGGGGCGATCGACCATGCCCCGATTGTAGAAGGAGCGCCGACCGGTCAGCGCGCGAGCTTCGCCAGCGCCCCTCGGTAGCGCCTTGCCACCCCGCGGCCTGCCAGGATCTGCTTGCGGGTCTCAGTGAACTTCCACCACGGCGTGGGTGGCCCGCCTCGCGCCTGGTCGATCGCGGACATGAAGACGTCGATGCAGCACGGGTCGTGGCGTATGCCGGTGCGCCTGCAGAGACGGTCGTAGAGGCGGAACGCATCGTGGCGCGCAAGCTGCGCGACGGTGCTGATGCCGAGCACGTGAAAGTCACGGAGCGTGGCGGGACCGACGTTGGCGAGGTCGGCGAGGCGGAGGGCGCGGACGCGGGCAGTGTCGATGGGCGTAGTCGTGGCGGCACGCTTCGGCGTGGCGGCTGACCGAGCGGAGCGCTTACGAGGCATAAATGGAAGGGTACGACCGAAAGGCAACTCCTTCTCCAATAGCCTGCTTCAAGAGCGTGAACCTGCTCCAGAGGCTTTTGTTCGCCTGCAAGCCGTGATACATTCGAGTGCATCCGATCCATGGAACCGAAGACCAAGATGATCCGGGCGGCGATCGCCGCATTGATGCTCGCCACCTGCGCCGGCTCCTACGGGGCAGATCGCCGAGTCCCTGCGGACTTCCCGACGATTCAGGCGGCCGTCGATGCTGCCACGACCGGTGATCGTGTGCTGATCGCCGCCGGCAAGTACGTGACCCAATCAGTGATCGTGGCCGGCAAGGCGCTGCGATTCGAGGCCGAGGTGCCGGGCAGCGTCACGCTGCGTACGACGGCCGGCGCGATCTTGGCGGTGTCGGGGACGAGCGGGCAAACGGTCGTCTCGGGGATCGAGTTTCATGACGGCGCGCCGGCGATCCAGGCAGATGCGATGCTCACGATCGCTGACTGTCGTTTCGTCGCCGGCGCCTCCGGAGTGCAGCACTTGTCAGGAGCGTTGACCGTGGTCCGATGCCAGTTCAGCGGTGCTACCGGCGCCTCATACGGCGGTGGGATCGCAGCGAACGGGTCCTCGGCGCTGATTCGGCAATGCACCTTCACCGAATCTAGATCCAACTACTACGGTGGCGGAATCTACGTGGCTTGCCCGACAACGATCGAATTCTGCTCCTTCCGCGGATGTACATCGCTGTACGGCGGAGCGATCGGGCACTATTCGGATCCACTCCTCGTGCGCGGCTGCGTACTCGCGGACAATCCGATCCGCGCCTGCTACCTCCAAGGGAATGCGCCGGCAACCTTTGACTCCTGCCAACTGGCAACATCGCCTATTGATGCTGCGGGTACCGCAACGAAGACGATTTCGGGGTGCGCCTTCTGCGGCTCCACCACCATCAACGGCACCTGGGTGGACGGCGGCGGCAATGCGTCCGGCCTCGCCTGTGACGAGGACTGCAACGGCAACGGCACTCCCGACATCGCGGAGTGGGCGGCGGACGCGACGGCCAACTGCGACGCAAGCGCCGGCCTCGACTCATGCCAGCTGACGGCAGACCCCGCCGCCGACTGCACGGGAAATGGACGGCCCGACGCGTGCGACATCGCAGATGCCATCGTCGGCGACTGCGACGGGGACGGACGGCCCGATCCCTGCCAGATCGCAGACGGGCAGTCCGATGCGGACGGCAACGGAGTCCCGGACGGCTGCGACCCCGACTGCGATGGAGACGGCGTAATCGACGCGATCGAGATCTCCGGCGGCGCCGGCGACTGCAACGGGGACCTCGTCCCGGACGATTGTGCCGAGCCAGTGCTGACGTTGTTCGACACGGGGCCACAGCGCCTGGTTGTCTCGGGGAGCGGATCCGCATGGGCGAGCTACAGCTCCGGCCGCCTCTCAACGACCATGCCGCAGCGCTGGACAGTGCAGGGCTTCAGCCTTGACGCGAGCTGCGACAGCTATGCGATCTCGACCATCGCGGTCAACGGATCGCCGAGCGCGTCAAGCCCGGCCCCGCAGATCGGCTGGAAGATCTGGGTCCGACGTCCGGGGAATCCTTCGCCGGGCCCGAGCGACCTGCTCGCCGAGGGAACGGTTCCGATCCCAGCACCGATCGACGATCCGCGCTCGAGTCCCCTGAACGAGCGGTATCGCCTCCCGGTCGACGTCCGGCTGCTTGCGGGCGACTACTGGCTGGCGGTGTTCGGCGTGAACGGGACGAACCTCTCGGTCTTCAATTGGTACGCGAACCCGGAGAACGGCGTCAACATCGCGCAAGCGCACATGCTGCGCTCCGAGCGATACCCCGTCCCAGGCTTCCTGCCCTGGACCGCGACCACCTGGTCGCAGTCGCCCGGCCTGGACCCCGCCGACCGCTTCAACACGGTCTTCGCCGTCGAAGGCCGAGTTGGCATCGTCGACTGCGACGCCAACGGCATCTCGGACGCCATCCAGCTCGCCGCCGACCCGGGCCTCGACTGCGACTCGAACCTGCGGCTCGATGCGTGCCAGGACGACTGCGACAAGGACGGCGTGCCGAACTCCTGCGAGATCGCCGCAGGGGAGCCCGACGTCGACGTGAACGGAATCCCCGACCGGTGCGAGTGCATCGGCGACCTCTACGTGAACGGACGCGTGGACGGTGCCGACCTGGGCATCCTGCTTTCCGAGTGGGGGCCGGTGACCCCGACCACCGTCGCCGATCTCGACCGGAACGGCGTCGTCTCGGGCGCCGACCTGGGGATTCTGCTGGGTCGCTGGGGTCCTTGCCCGAACTGACCGGTGCTAGCCATCGCGGCGACCGGACCGCACCCGGCGCACCAACCCCCGCGCGAATCGCTCCAGCCGCACCGCGCGCTGCGCCGCCGAGCCACGCCCCGCGCCGAGCTCGCATTCCCACACCACGATCACGCGCCAGCCCGCGGCCTGCAGGTCGCGCACGTTGCGGCGGTCACGCGCGCGGTTGCGGCGCAGCTTCGCGACCCACCACGCGCGGTTCGTCGCCGGCAGCGTGCCCTTCGGGCAGCCGATGTGCCGGTGCCAGAAGCAGCCGTGCACCAGGATCACCGCGCGGTGCCGCGGAAGCACGATGTCCGGCCTCCCCGGCAGGTCGCGCACGTGCAGCCGAAAGCGCAGCCCGTGCCGGTGCAGCGCCGACCGCACGAGCCGCTCGGGCGCGGTGTCGTGGCCGTGGATGGCGGCCATGATGCGCGAGCGGGTGGGGGTGGGGGG
>JAIXRN010000063.1 GCA_027485165.1 Rubrivivax sp. | reverse complement strand
GTGCAGTTCCAGCCAGGACTGTCGATGCGAGAGTTCTTGAGCTTGTACGGAACCGATGAGCTCTGCGAGGCGGCGCTCATCGCCAGGCGCTGGCCGCGGGGCTTTGAGTGCCCGCGCTGTGGCGTGTGCGAGGCCCGCACGAGCTTTGAGCGACAGGGGCGGCGCTACTGGCAGTGCGCCGGCTGCCAGTACCAATGCAGTGTCCTGAGCGGCACGATCTTCGAGGCCAGCAAGCTGCCGCTGACGAGTTGGTTCCTCGCGATGCAGCTGCTGACCCAGTCCAAGACCAACGTCTCGGCCCTGGAGCTCAAGCGGCACCTGGGGGTTTGCTATCGCACCGCCTGGCTGGTCAAGCACAAGATCCTGGAGGGCATGCGGCTGGCCGAAGACGACCGCCAGCTCACTGGCAGGGTCGAGATCGACGACGCTTACCTCGGAGGCGAGCGCAGCGGCGGCAAGGCTGGCCGGGGCTCGGAGAACAAGGTTCCCTTCTTGGCTGCAGTTCAGACCACCGAAAGCGGCCTGCCGCATTTGGTGTGCCTGTCGCCACGGTCGTTCACCAACGCGGCGGTAGAGGACTTCCTGGCCTGCCACACGGCGCTGCCGTTGACCCTGGTTTCCGATGGTCTCAACTGCTTCAAGGTGGCCGCCAGCGCCGGTGCGGTCCACGACCGCGAGATCACGGGCGGTGGAAAGGCCAGCGTCCGCAATGAGAAGTTCGCAGCGGTAAACACCCTCATCGGCAACGTCAAGACAGCGCTCACCGGTACGTACCACGCCATCAAGTTCGCCAAGTACGCCTACCGCTACCTCGCCGAGGTGCAGTTCCGCTTCAACCGGCGCTACGACTTGCGGGCCATCCTGAACGGCCTGCTCTACGCACTGGTCCGCGCGCCCAGGCGTCCGGAGTGCGGGATCAGGGTTGCTGAACTTCATCGCTAATCAGGTGGTCACTTCCTTCAGCAACGGCCTGCGACAGCGTGTAGCGACCTCTTTCGCACTCCGCCGTCGCGAACTACGATGCGGACATCACGCTGCATTCATCTCCAGAGCGTCCTGCAGCTGCTTGCGCACCATGGCCCGCAATGAGGCCGGCGCGACCACCGTCACGTGCCCTCCGTGGCGAAGGATGTCCATCGCCAGCTCAGTGTCTTCGACGTAAGGCACCTGAAGTTCGAAGCGGCCGTCATCGGTGAAGCGCCCCTTCTGTTCCGGGTGCCATTCCTCGCGGCTCACCCATTGCGCGGCCTGGGCGTCAAAGCTCAGCGTGGCCCAGTGGCGCTTGGCACCGGCGTAGATGCCGTAGCCGGCGTCCATTTCGGCCTCCAGCGTCTTGGCGGCGACATCCTTGGCCTTCGTCTCCAGCAGTTCTGCGTGCTCGATCGCATCCAGTGAGAAGCGGCGCAGGCTGTCGGTGCGGTGGCACCAGCCATCCAGGTACCAGGTGTTCTTGTGGTGCACCATGCGCTGCGGCGACACGTCGCGCTCACTCGTCTCGGCACGGCTGCGCGTGAGGTAGCGCATGCGGATGCGGCGGCGGTTCAGCAGCGCATCGACCACCAGCTCGAAGAACTTGCCCGGCACTGGCCGCCGCGCCGCGTTGATGATGCGCACGCGCTTGAGCAGCGACTTCGCGTCCACCTCGTCGGGGCCCAGCATCTGATGGATGCGCTCGAGCAGCGGCTGCAGGTGGCGGCTGATGACGCCGTCGGTGTCCAGCTCGCTCAGCAGTTGGTGGGCCATGAGCAGGCTGTACAGCTCGCGCTCGTTGAACCACAGGCCGGGCAGTTCGTGCTTCTCGCCGGGATAGTCTTCCCCGAACTTGTAGCCATTCAGGAAGCGGTCGTACAGGATTGGGGCGCCCAGGCGGTCCTTCAGATAGTCCAGGTCGCGCTTTAGGGTAGCTGGTGATATCTCCAGCTCTTCGAGTAGGGTCTGGAAGCTGACATGACCGCGGTTGCGGATGAGCATCTCGATCTTGTAGACGCGGGCAGTTTTGGTCATGACACGGCGGGGTTGGTCGCTCACCCTGTGAGCGTCACCAACTGTATCCGCAGGTGTGCTGACTTCGTTCGGTCTCGCACGCAAGAATTGCACGTTCGGATATAGCGTCATCTCACCAGCTTTGGTGATGACAAGCTCAAACCTTGAGCGATCGGTGGTAACCCTCAATACGAGGGGAGATTTATCGCCAGCTCACTTCCTGAGCTTGATGATGCAGATGCTGTCCTGCCGGGCCCGAAGCGCCCTTCACAGGAGCACCATCATGACGTCAAGCCCCAGTCTGCCGTCAGTACCGGCCCAAGCCGATCCCGGATTCGAGATCGGTTGGGACTTCGCCCACTACCGTCTGGTGCCCCCTGTCGAGCAGCTGTTGCCCGGAAATCCGGTGCGCGATGGCTGGGAGGCCGGTCAGGTGGTGTTCGGAATGCGGACACTGCGGGCAACTCCCCACGTGAAGAAGTGGCTTCAGCTGCGTCTTGGCGCATGGATGCGCGGTAAGGCGTTCGAGCTGGTGCAGGTGACACCCAACTTTCTGGAGCGCATCGACGTGGATGTCTGCCCGATCACCGGTCAGGCGCTCACCCGCGGCACCGGAGCAGACACTGACGCTTCCGTCGACCGGGTGAACAACCAGGCCGGGTACGCAGCGGGCAACCTCGCCGTGATGAGCGTGCGTGCCAACCGGGCCAAGTCGGCCTACGACTGGCGCGATGCAGCCGCGTTCGTCCGCCAGATCGAAGCAGGCCAGCTGGGCGAGATCGACGGATTGGGTGCTCGCGAATGGGCACGACTGGCAGCCCTGATGAGCTGCTGCACACCACTCAGCCACGCCGAAGCCGCCAACCTTCCGTTGCTGGTGCTTCCCCCGCCGCGCTTGCGCGTGTTGAACCCGGTCCAGGCCGTCCAGGCCGGTTTGACGCTCTGCTTTGCTCGAGCCGACAGGGCTCCCAAGATTGACGTGCTGGTTCGCATCTTCCCGGTGGGCGTGCAATTCGAGGCCCGGTCGTTCATGACAACGCTCCTGGCGCGTCGGATCGCGGCTGGCCCGGCGGCGACATCCGCTCAACTCAGGGCGGCGCTCGAGTCGGCCTGGTGCGAGACGTTGCTCATCCGGCGCTGGAAGCGCGCCGCACTGCGGATGTCCCCGGCGTCTTGCGAAGCCGTAGCGGCAGTCCTGCCCGCTGCTGCTTCCGGATTCGCGCCGATGCGCTATCTGAGCTTCGAGCAAGCGACCGAGGGCTGGTCGCTCGACACCGGCGGACGGGTGGTGTCGGAAGGTCTGTGTGAGAACCAAGGGTTTGCCCGCGCGGCTGTCAGCCGCGCTGCGGAACGCTTGGCGCAGCCTCAGGTCATCCCATCGATCGCCATCGAGGCAGACCGCTCGCTCGCTATTTGAGCGAGTGGCCTGCGACCATGGCTCTCCGACCCAGGCTTGGAGAGCGCCCATGATTGCCCACCTTTCGCTTGCATCCACCGTCTTACTGACACCCCGCCGCGCTGGCCTGTGCGCCGGCACGGACAACGCCGTCGAAGTCCTCGTCCGTATCCAGGCGCCGGATGCGCCAACCGGCCATGGTGCGCAGCGCCCGCCGCAGGCGCTGGCACTGGTGATCGACCGCTCGGGCTCGATGTCGGGCCGGCCGCTGGAGGAGGCCAAGCGGTGCGCCGAATACGTGCTGGGCAAGCTGCGGCCCAGTGACGCCGTGGCGCTGGTGAAGTTCGACAACCGCGTGCAGCGCTTGTGGCCGGCCGCACCGCTGGGCGACGGGGCCGCCCAGCGCGCAGCCATCGCAGGCATCCACGCTGGCGGCAACACCAACCTGCATGGCGGTTGGAAAGAAGGCGCGGACACGCTGGCCGACGTTGCCGGCCAGGGGCTGAAGCGGGTGATCCTGCTGTCGGACGGCCAAGCGAACGAGGGCGTGACCGACGCCAACGAGATCGCCGCCCAGTGCGCCGCCTGGGCCGCCAAGGGCGTCACCACCAGCACCTATGGCCTGGGCAACAGCTTCAACGAAGAGTTGATGGTGGCGATGGCCCGCGCCGGCGGCGGTAACCACTACTACGGCGACACGGCCGATGACCTGATGGAGCCCTTCCAGCAGGAACTGGAGCTGCTAGGCAACCTGTGCCTACGCGACCTGCGCCTGGCGGCCACGGTGCCGGACGGCTTCACCGTCGAGATCGTGAATCAGCTGCCGAAGACTGAGGCCGGGTGGCTTCTGCCCGACCTGGCCTGGGGCGCTGAAGCCTGGGCCGTGCTGCGTGTGACGGTGCCAGCCGGGGCACTGCCCCCAGCTGGCCAGTTGTGCACCGTGCTGCGGGTGGCGGTGGTTGGGCAGTGTCTGGATGGCGACACCGTGTCGCTGGAGCGTGTCGGGCTGTCGTTGCCGGTGATGTCGGCGGCTACCCATTTCGACTTGGCGGATGACGAACTGGTCACGCGCCGTCTGGTGGAATTGGCCGCCGCCGAGGCATTGATGGGTATGCGCCAAGCGGCTGCGGCCAACGACTGGGCCGGCGTCGACACCTTGCTGGAGGATGCCAGCCGGCAGTTCGCCGGCAACGAGTGGGTGGCGGCGGTGCTGGAAGCAATGCGATCCATCGCCGCCGGGCGTGAACGCGAGCGAGCGATGAAGGAGATGATGTACTCGTCGAGCAAGCTGCGCAGCCGATTGGCGGCGAAAGACGAACGCGTGGCGTTCTGCGCTGCCGAGAGTTCGTCCGTACCGGCTTACCTCCGACGCAAGCCTGCGCAAGGCAAGGGTGACGTCTAGCCTGGGCCCGTCCCGGCAGACTCCGCCTGGAGAACGCCGACGAACGAGATGAGCAACGAGGGAGTTCCATGCCCAGGATCCTGCAAACGGCCGACTGCCAGGTCGGCCGCCTCTGCGGCTCTAAGCTCTGGCGGTCACGCAGGCGCGATTCCCTTCCGCGATCATCGCGGCAAGCGCTTCCACTGGTTCGCCTACAAGGATTTCGCCTTCCAAACCATCGGCGCGCCACGTCAGAGCAGCCCTAGAAGGGGGCCGCCAGGAACAATGGCTTGGTGCCTCTTGCGATGCTGCAGAGAAGGTCCTGATGGCATCTGCGAGCCATTCCCTGATCAACTCTCTTGCAACGGCCGGAACCAGCCAACGGGGCGCGGAGATGAGCGGCTCGCAAAATGTTCCGTAATCGTCTGCGGCGTGCATACCACCTCCAGGCCACCCACCGGCCCGCTCATGCTGGCACCCTGTCCAAGCCAATGTCTGCCGTACGGCGGCACCGAGTGGACATGTGTACGACGTGATCGCAAACTCGGTACGTCCCGCGAGCCATTCGCGGGCCACGCAGTCGCCGTGAACGTGGAGCTGAGAGTCAACCAAGGCGCTGCATTCTTCCCACGCATGCCATCGCAGCCACGCGGATTCACTCCACCCAAGTCCATTCAAGCCGACTTCCCCTGAATCGTATTGCTGAAGAAGTCGGACGGAGACCTGATTTCCGCTGGATGTGACTGTCCGTCCGAGCCTGAGGTCGAGCGCGTCGTTTGCGTATCGGTCGGCGTCGATGGGGCGGCGCAACTTCTCGATCCATCCTTGACCCAGTGGCTCCGCGAAGGGTTCTCGACAATAGGGGCACTGCCATGCCACCATCCCGAACGGGTCAACCACCAATCCACATCGCGGGCAGCGCTCTAGCAGCGCATCGGAATGCCATATGCAGTGCGTGCGTCGCCAGTCTTGAAACTTCCACGAGTGATAGCGCTGCGCCATGCAACTGGGGCACCAGCGAAGGGCTTGACAAAGGAAGCGACGATCAACTTCCGTCGGTAGCCCGACGCCTGCGGCCAGATGCTTGCCCGCATCTACAGGAAGATCCAGTAACCTGCAGGCTCGGCCCACGGCGTCGGACGTTGGAAACATGGCTACAACGCGATGGTCAGGAGTAGCGCCAGTCAGGCCTCGCAGCGCCTCACGTACGGTCGTCGAGTTGCCGTGGGCTAGCTTGAGGGCAACCGAATGGATTGACTCCCCCGCGTGGTACCAATCTGGATTCCAACCAGGGACGCTCATCGCCAGCCAGGGTACGTTGCGGCATTGTTGTCGAGTGCGTCTGCCTCGGGATTTCCGAGCAGGATCAGCGCCTCGCGAAATCCGGATTGCGCCACGCTGGCCTGAGCGAGTGATGTTAGAGCGGCAGGGTCTCCCCCTGTCGCGGCTTCGGCTCCCAACAGAAAGCGGCGAGCTGCCCCAGCAACGTATTCCATCCCGAGTTCCTTCCCGCCCTTGCCGGTGGACTGCAGAATTCTTGTGAAGGCCTCCTGCATGACCTGGGAGTAGCTGGCTAGGCGCAGTCCTCTTTCCCAACCGCTGGGGCAGAAATGCTGCGTGTACGTCGGACCATCGGGAAGAGGAAACCGCGTCGCGTCATAGAACTGGAGAACGTCCCCCAACTCGTCGGGGTATATCCCTCGAAGTCGGTGGCTCGCCAAGAAGAACTCGGCAACGAGCGTGTGGCGCAAGTGCCGGTTCATTCGCTTCGGCAGCGAGAGCACTTCGCTTTGTCCGGCGAGCAGCGCGAAACACGAGAGTCTCCGCTGGCTTCGCAGGCTCTCGAGAAGACCCCTCAAGGCCTCCCATTGATGCAGCGACAAGTTCGCAACCTGATCGATGGCGAAGATGACGTGCTTGGTCTCCAACCGATCGGCCTCGACTTCGATGTATCGGGCTAGAACCTGGGCGAGGTTGGTGACATAGCTCTTGACGGCAGCGTTAGATGGAATCAGTTGACTCCACAGAGCATCCGCCTGCCTGGTCACTGGCAGGTCGTCCGAGCGCGCAGCCGTAGCGAACAACACGACCGCGGTAGCGGCAGTGCGCATCTGAGTGCAGATGTGCCGGCAGACGGTACTCACTCCTTGCTTTGGCGGCGCGTGGATCATCATGCCGCGGTCTCCGTGTGACATCCGGTCCTTGAAGATGTCAACACACTCCTGAAGGGGCTTGGTGTTGAACGAAATCGTGTTCTCGATAACGGGATGTCGGTCCATTGCGGGCCCTTCAAAGTTGCCCGAAGAGGTTCGGCGTCACAACCTTTGGGTTGACTTGGGTTGCTGCCTGGTTGGCTAGCGGAACACCGCCGTCTTCGTCACGATCAGAGCGACTGGCATAGTCAAGGAGGCTGTCGCGCACCTCAGATGGCAAGGCGATGTAGTCCTCATTGCCCAAGCCGTGTCGGTTCATGAAGCTGATTGTTCCGGCGAGCAGTGCGCACGCAGGGTCGCTAGTCTTGGCGAGTTCACCCAGGCCTTGAAGAACCCCGTTGACCAAGTGCGGGGAGTTCGCCCTGCCCGCACATGCAGCGTTCTTCTCAGCGCCGAGCAGCATCCTGCGAAACTCGAGCGGGTACGGCGCAGTCCTGTGCCTGCCAAGAAGCGTCACTGTGAATTTGAGGTCCGGCCGCTCATACGGAACCGCATGTGCGAAGCGCGCGTCTTCCTGCACGAACAGGTGCGTACGCATGTCCTTGAGGTATCGGAGTTCCGGGTGATCTGCCAGCTCCCGCGAGCCGTACGTACCGTGGAAGTTGATTCGAAATGGCCCGCTTGCTCCGCGCTGTCGCGTGATGCTTGCCTCGTAGCAAGGCAGCATCTTCCAGAGTTCAGCCTTGATCGCTTGGTCGAAAGGCTTGTCGAACGCGCGCTGCGTCAGCAACCTGTCTCCTGATTAGCGATGAAGTTCAGCAGGCTCATCCTTTGAGCCAGTGAAGCGCGAGGATGACCGCATCCATCAAGGAGATGCGCCATGCCGATGAACCGAGTGCAGTTCCAGCCAGGAC
>JAIXRN010000084.1 GCA_027485165.1 Rubrivivax sp. | reverse complement strand
GGCCCTTCTTCTCTCCGAAACGGACGTGTTCCGGCCGGAGTCTCCACAGGATCATTGGTTGAAGCTGGCGGTCGAGTTTCACCAACCAAAGCTCATCCCAGAAACCCGGATTGCCGGAATCGGTGTGGGCCCCGTTGGCTGGCGGGCAGATGGGCGAAAGCTTGCCCTCTCCGAACCGAGAGACGGTCTTGACTTGGACGTAAACCGCCGAGGCGTCTTCCTTGATGACCTTCAAGTCCCACCCCGGTTGGCTGTGACCGCCAAACTCAATCGCCGAACCCGCAAAAATGGTGCGGGCATACCTCATCGCCCAGTATTCGCCGATCAGTCCAGTCTTCTGGTCGCCCTTGCCTGGCAACAACGCCGATCTGGCCGGCTTGGCGGCCTCCTGCTCCTGAAGCTCCTCCAGTCGCTGGTAAGCGTGGGCAAAGCCCAAGATCGCAGCCTCGATGTGCCTATGTTCGGAGTCAGCCGGCATGGGTGAAGATGGCGGCCACACGGATCGAAGGATGGTCCTCTGTGGCGAGCGTGTCGCGGATCCAGGTTTGGTATTGCTCGTAGAGGTCGGCGACCCTGCGTTTTTCGGCCTCGCGGAGATGGCTCAGCTTTTCGAAGCGGAGTTCGAGCTGGGCGTTGCGGGTGTCGCGGAAGACGGCGAGGCGGCGGAGTTGGTGGTCGAGTTCCGGGCGGACGGAATCGTCGAAGGCACGCCGAGCCTGCCGGAGCTCGTCCTGCATGGCTTCCACCGCAGGGCCAATCAGCAACTTGAGCGAGGACAGGTCGCCCCCATCGGCTGGATTCGGGAACTCTTCCTGGCCGAAACGGGTCTTTGCCATGACGGCCTGTAGGTCGAGGCGTTCGCGAAGCACACCACCCTCAAAACGAATACCCGCCCAGCGCTGGATCAGCGGATGGCCCTTGCGATTCGGCAAGATTCCGGTGGCCAGCACGATCACTTCGCCCGGCTTGAGCGAAGGGGCGGTGACGACCGGTGCATCCTGCCGGCCAAAGGCGAAGAGCACCTTGTCCTGAAGCCATTCGAGGGCTGGCTGCTGCGGCCAGAGCAACTGGACCCGGGGCCAGCGCTGATCCTCCTTCCGGCAGGCCTTCATCTCGCGCATGACGGCGGCGCGATCGGTGGTCAGCAGCCAGAACTTGTCGTTCGGCTGGATTTCCGGCGGCAGACGCCTGAGGCGTTGGCGCAGGTCTTCCGGCAGGTAGAGGTGGATCTCCTTGCGGTCGTCGAAGCATTCCACCTGATACCGCGCTCGGGTACGGGACTGGGCGAAGGCGAGGGCGGCCTTGGTCCAAGCGTAGTCGTCGGGAAAAAAGGACGGCGCTTCGGCAATGTGTTGATCGGTGGAGGCGGAATGTCCGGACGAGGCGGGCAATTGGCCAAGCAGGGCGGCAAGGAACGGATCGTCCGTTGCCGGAGCGCCGCCAAAGGTGTTCGCGAACGTATCGGGCGAGGTGCCGGCCTCGATGGCCTGGCCGATGGCGAGTTCCTCCTCTTCGGGTGAGTGCAGGCCGGTGAACTCAGACGGGTCACCGATGTTCTCCTGCACTTGGGCGTCCTTCTGGATGAGGATTTCGAGGATACGCTGATCGCCCCGGATCTTCGGATGCTCGCTCTGCGTGAGAAGATAATGGAGCTGGGGCTGCTTTTCCTGGCCGTAGCGGTCAATGCGGCCGTTGCGCTGCTGGAAAGTGAGCAGCGACCAAGGGATGTCGAAGTGGATCATCCGGTGGCTGAGGTAATGGAGGTTGATACCCTCGGAGGCGACGTCGGACGCGATCAGGAGGCGCAGTGGCGAAGCCTCGTTGCCAAACGCTTCGACCACTTCCTGCTGGTCCACGTCGTTCATGGCGCCGTGCAGAACAGCGACCTGCGGGCTGCGCAGTCCGAGGTCCACCGGCAGATGTTTGGCCAGCCACTCCAGCGTCGGGATGCGCTCGGTGAAGATCACCAATCGGTCGTCGGAATCGCGACCACTCCAGCCGATGGACTTCGCCGAACCGGGTCGCAGCATTTCGAGCAGGGTCTGATACTTCGAGAAGTCGGCAGGACGGATGCGGTCGAGCAGTTTTGCCAGATTCTCCAAGGCCTCGATGTCGGCTGCATACGGTTCGGGCTCGACCCGATCCCGCGTGCGCCGGATGCGGCCTTCAATGGTGTTAATGCAGGCCACCGGGCTGGAGAACAGCGACTTCTCCAGCAGGGTCTTGAACAGGAGTTCGCCCGTCTTCTGTTCCGCATCCATCCGTTGGAAGCGGAGGTCGGCCAGGCAGGAGTAGGCCAGCTCCTCGGCAGCGCCCGCCGGATGCCGGACCCTGTGGACCACCCGCTCGGGAAAGCTGCCACGGACCTGGGATTTGATGTCCTTCTTGAAGCGGCGTATGAACAGGCCCTCGATGTCATCCGGGCCGTAGTCACGGTCGTCCTTGATGGCGGTCGGGTTCAGCATGTTCATGATGCTGGCGAACGACTCGCGCCGACCATCGTGTGGTGTGGCGGACAGAAGGATCAGGGAGTCGGAACGGGAGGAAAGAAGTTCGGCCACGCGGGCACGCATCGAATTGGTGCCGCGGCGGGCCACATTGTGGGCCTCGTCGATGACGATGATGTCCCACCAGGCGTTCTCTAGATGATTCCGGTATTCCCCGTCCTGCTTGATCGTGTCGATGGAGATGATCGTCCGGTCGAAGTAATGGAACGGATTGTGGTTTGTGGGAATCCGAGTGCGCACGCGTTGCAGGCCCGCCGAGTCCAGGCGCACCAGCGGGATCGAGAATCGGGACCACAGCTCCTTCTGGAACTGGGTCATCATGGACTTCACCGTGAGCACCAGAATGCGACGTCCGCGACCTCGGCGGATCATCTCGGTCAACAAGATGCCACATTCGATGGTCTTGCCGAGGCCGACCGCGTCGGCGATCAGGATTCGCTGCCGGGGCTGCTGCAGCGCCAGCCTAGCTGGATCAAGCTGGTAAGGGAGCAGGTCCATCGCGCCTCGGTGCCCCATCGTCAGCCGCGTGTCCGGCGGCACGCTCTGGCGCAGCAGGGATTCGAGGAAAAGCCGGGTGTCCCGGAAATAGGGTGACCGGTCAGGAACCGGCGTGGTGGTCTTCGGATCGACCACTTGGATTGGCGCCTCCAGTTCCTCGATCCGATCGATGAACTTCGCCTCGCGGTTGCGGACCAGCGGCGACAAGCCCGTCACGGTGAGCAAATGCGCGCCCGATGGAGTCAGGTCCACCCGGCGAACCAACCATTCTTCATCGCGGGCGATGATGCGGCTGCCGGGTGATAACGATGTGATCATTGGCGTGAATCGGGGAGAATTCTGTCTGTAACCAAACGGTTCTGTCAGCGGAAAGCGACGAAATCCGCCACGTCCAGTCCAGCACCCTGAGAGCACCCGTCTCACGAAACGAACAGTGGCCTTTGGCGACAGGGGAATCGCCGGTAGGGCTTGAGTGCCAAGGGGGGTGTCATTGGAATGAGCCTATTCGGTCACCTTGGCAGTCCCCCTTCCCGAACTCCTTGCCGCCGTGCGACAATTCCCGCTCATGGAGGTAGTTGCACATGTGGGAGATACGCGAGGTGCTTGGGGTGCGGCAGACGTTCTTGTCGGGCAAGGCGGAGCCGGTGTGGTTGGTGGGGGAGTTGAAGCGGCGATTGGGTCATTTGGGACGCGTGGCCAAGCGCCTCGGCTGGACCCAGAAGCAGGTAAGGATGGCGGTGGACCACGCGGAGTGGAACGCAGTGACGATGGCCAGGGAGCGGGAGGAGGCACTGGCGGCGGGATTCCGGAACGATCTCCTGACGGATTCCCCG
>JAIXRN010000095.1 GCA_027485165.1 Rubrivivax sp. | reverse complement strand
TTCACCGCCACGCGATGGCCGGCCAATTCGCCAGCCGTCGTGCGCACCTCCAGCACGGGTTCGTGCGCCATCGAGGGCGACCTGGATGGCGACGGCATCGTGGGCTCGGGTGACATCGCGATCGTGCTGCTTGATTTCGGCGACTGCGCCAACTCGCCATCCGATGTGGATGGCTCCGGCTGCGTGGATGCCGGCGACATCGCCTTCCTGCTGCTCTTGTTCACCTGACGAAACCAGGCGTCTCGAGGAAACAGACCCATGCACCGGATTCTCCGTCGCCCTGCACACAGCCGCACGCATCGCATCGGATGGATGCGGGTCGCGTGCACCGCCATCGCGGCGCTCGCGGCGGCGTCGGCTTTCGGGCAAGGCCAGATGGTCGGCTGGGGCAGCAACACCTACGGTCAGACCAACGTGGTGCCGGCGCCGGTGCTGAAGTTCACGCAGGTCGTGGCGGGCGACCTGCACACCGTCGCTTTGAAGATGGACGGCACCGTGCAGTGCTGGGGCAGCAACACCTACGGCCAGTGCGACACGCCGAGCGGACTGGGTGGCGTGAAGCAGGTGTCGGTCGGTGGCTATCACACTCTGGCGCTGAAGAGTGACGGATCGGTCGCGGCGTGGGGCTACGACTACTACGGCCAGTGCGTGGTGCCTGCCACAGCCGTCGGCGTGGTGCGCATCTCATCGGGCGACTTTCACAACGCCGTGTTGCGCGGTGACGGGCAGTTGGTGTGCTGGGGTGACAATGCGGACGGCCAGTGCACGCCGCCTTCAGGACTGGCTGGCGTGTCGGACGTGATAAGTGGCGGGTACGTCACCATGGCGCTGCACGCCGACCGCACGCTCACCGTGTGGGGGTATGCCGGTTCGGGCCAGTGCACCGTGCCGGTGGGCCTGACGGATGTGGCGCAGGCTTCAGCTGGCAATCTGCACTGCGCGGCGGTGCGCGCGAACGGCACCGTGGTGTGCTGGGGCGACAACTCCGACGGGCAAAGCACGGTTCCAAGCGGTCTGGCGGGCGTGACCCAGGTGTCCGCCAGTTGGGCGCACACGGTGGCGCTGAAGAGCGACGGCACCGTGATCTGCTGGGGCGCGGGCACGACCAACACCGGCACCACACCCAATCTTGGACAGAGCATCGTGCCCGCCGGATTGAGCGGCGTTCGAAAGGTTTCCGCCGGGTTCGGGCACACCGTGGTGCTGAAGAGCGATGGCACCGTGCAGGCATGGGGATTGAACCGCACGGGCCAGTGCAACACGCCAACGTCGCTGCTGTCGATCACGCGCATCGCGGGCGGCGGGGACACGACCGCGGCCATCCGCACCGATGGCACGCTGTTCTGCTGGGGCTCGAACGTGAACGGTCAGTGCGACGTACCCACGGGCCTGGCTGGCATCACGCGGGTTGCGCTGGGCAGTTCGCACACGGCGGCGCTGAAAAGCGACGGCACCGTGCGTTGTTGGGGCGCCGGCACCACCAACACCGGCTCTGCGCCCAATTTCGGTCAGAGCATCGTGCCCTCCCAACTCAACTCCGTCTCCTCGATCGGCGTTGGCGATTACCACACGATCGCGGTGCGCAGCACGGGAATCGTGGCTTGCTGGGGCTGGAACGTGTTCGGGCAGTGCACCGTGCCCAGCGGAACGTCGGGCGTGACGCAGGCGACCGGCGGCGTCGACTGGACGGTGGCCCTGAAGAGCGCCGGAACGGTGGTGGCGTGGGGTAACGGCAACTCCGGCCAGACCTCCACGAGCAGCCTGAGCGGCATCACGCAGGTGGCGGCTGGCTACCGGCACGGCGTGGCGCTCAGGAGCAACGGCACCGTGACCTGCTGGGGCGGCAACACCTACGGATCGACCAGCACGCCGCTGAACCTGACCGGTGTCACGCAGGTGGCGGCGGGTCAGTACCACTCCGTGGCCTTGAAGAGCGACGGATCCGTGAGGTGCTGGGGTCGCATCGCGGAAGGGCAGTCCACGCCGCCTTCGGGTCTGTACGGCGTGAGCCAGATCGCCTGCGGAACGAACAACACGCTCGCACTGCTGGATGCCAACTACAGCGGCTGCAGCAACACGCTGGCCTCCGGTTCGGCCACCGTGGTGCGCGGTGGTTCGGCCTGGCAGAACGTGGGTGTGTGGTCCTGGGCGGGTGGACTGGGCCCGCAGGTTCCAGGCAATCTGTCCGCGGTTGATCTTGGCACCTACGGCAGCGTGGCGAGCGAATGCAACGCCAAGGCCGGCACCTTCACCGCACGATCGGGATCCAGCCTGCTGGTGACGGCGGGCGCTTCGGCCGTCGGCAACGACTACTCGGTTCGCGTGAACAACACGGCCAATCTGGCCGGTCGCGTGTGGCTGCTCGGCGTTTCGGGTGGCGCCAGCACCTTGCCCGCCAATCTGGACGTGCCGGTGCTCAGCTGCGCGACCGCGAACGGATTCTTCGACCTGATCCAGACCGACGTGCCACCGCCTGCAGGCAAGTTCCTCACGCTGGTTCCCAGCTCGGTGAATGGTCGCACCGTCTTCTCGCTGCGCCTGCTCGACCTGCCTGGCAACGCGGAACTGACCGGCGCCAGCACCGGCAACTTCAGCGGCACGGCGGTGGCGGCCGAAACCATCGACATCGACCATGACGGCTTCGATGATCTGGCGCTGGCCATCGACTTCGGCGCGGGTCAGAACGGCCTGATCCAGATCCTGCTGAACGATGGCGCGGGCAATCTGGGTGGGAACAGTGTGCTGAAGAGCATTCCGGCGCAGCCCACATGCATGGCGGTCGGGGACGTGGACAACGATGGGAAGGCTGATGTGGTGGTGGGCATCGCCAGCGACAGCAGCGCCCGCGTGTATCTGGACAACGGTGCCGCGGCGCTGGTGGCAGGCACGGTGATCACCGGACTTGGTGGCACGCCGACCGCGGTGATCGTGCTCGATGGCGCCGGGGCAAGCGCGATGCCCTCAAGCAACTCGATCGGCGTGGGCACGTCGTCGGGCAAGTTCAGGATCTACGGCGATGCCACGCTGCAGCAGGAGATCACCATGGCCGGCACGCCAAGCACGG
>JAIXRN010000043.1 GCA_027485165.1 Rubrivivax sp. | reverse complement strand
CTGGGCATGAAGCAGTGCAAGGCCAACCCGTGGGAAGAGTTCAGCGCCACGGTCAAGCGCGGCGACAAGGTCAAGGGCCCCGTCAAGAGCATCACCGACTTCGGCGTGTTCGTGGGCCTCACCGCTGGCATCGACGGCCTGGTGCACCTGTCCGACCTGTCCTGGCACGAGCCGGGCGAGAGCGCGGTGCGCAACTTCAAGAAGGGCCAGGAAGTCGAAGCCCTGGTGCTGGCCATCGACGTGGAACGCGAGCGCATCAGCCTGGGCATCAAGCAGCTGGACGTGGACCCGTTCACCAGCTTCACCACGCTGAACGACCGCGGTGCGGTCGTCACCGGCAAGGTCAAGAGCGTGGACCCGCGTGGCGCTGAAGTGCAGCTGAATGAAGACGTCACCGGCTACCTGCGTGCTTCCGAAATCAGCCGCGACCGCGTGGAAGATGCGCGCACGCTGGTGAAGGAAGGCGACGAGGTCAGCGTCATGATCATCAACGTCGACCGCAAGCTGCGTTCGATCCAGTTGTCGATCAAGGCCAAGGACAACGCCGACCAGCAGGAAGCCATGCAGCGCCTGAGCCAGACCAGCGAGCGTGAAAACGCCGGCACCACCAGCCTGGGCGCTCTGCTGCGCGCCAAGCTGGACAACCAGAAGGAATAAACCCCCTTCCGGCGACGGCAACCCTTCACGGCCCGTCACCACACACGCCCCGCCCGCCCTCCGCGCGCGGGGCGTTTTTCCGCCATCACGGGCACACTTGTCGCCATGACCCGATCAGACCTCGTCACGCGCCTGGCCGAACGGTTTTCGCAGCTCACCCAGCGCGACACCGAACTGGCCGTCAAGACCATCCTGGACGCCATGTCGGACGCACTGGCGCGCGGGCACCGGATCGAAATCCGCGGCTTCGGCAGCTTCAGCGTCAGCCGCCGGCCGCCGCGCATCGGGCGTAACCCGCGCAGCGGCGAACAGGTCACCATCCCCGAAAAGCGCGTGCCGCACTTCAAGCCCGGCAAGGCCCTGCGCGAAGCCGTGGACGCCCAGGGTTCACGCAGCGCAGACGACCTGGGCTACTGAGGCTTCCCGCGTCGGCCAGCGCCTAGAATTTGGGCGCATGCGCGTCCTGTCCCGGCTCATCTGGGCCTTCATCTTCTTCACCCTGTTTGCCTTCGCGCTGAACAACCAGCAGACGGCGGTGGTGCGCTTCTTCTTCGGTCTGCACTGGAACGGGCCGATGGTCTTCGTCGTGCTGGTGGCCTTCGGCGCCGGCTGTGCCGCCGGGGTGCTGGCGATGGCTCCGCATTGGTGGCGCCAGCGGCGCGAGGTCAGGCGCCGTACCCCAGCAGGCCCGATGACGGACAGCCCGGCCGGGCCAGCCGGCCCACAGCCAGGCCTGCTGGCTGAACATCCCCCGCGCGAAGGCCTCTAGCCCCTTGTTCGATTTCGACATCCAGTGGGTCCTGGTCGCCATGCCCCTGGCCTTCGCGCTGGGCTGGCTGGCTTCCCGCTTCGACCTGCGCCAGGTCAAGCGCGAGGCCCGCGACGCGCCACGGGCCTACTTCAAGGGCCTGAACCTGCTGCTGAACGAGCAGCAGGACAAGGCCATCGACGCCTTCATCGAAGCGGTGCAGAACGACCCCGACACAGCCGAACTGCACTTCGCACTGGGCAACCTGTTCCGCCGCCGGGGCGAATTCGAACGCGCGATCCGCGTGCACGAACACCTGCTGAAGCGCGGTGACCTGAAGCCCACCGAGCGCGACCGAGCCCAGCATGCGCTGGCCCAGGACTTCATGAAGGCTGGCCTGTTCGACCGCGCTGAAACCGCCTACCTGGCGCTGGAAGGCACAGCCTTCGCCGGCGAAGCCCGCCTGGCCTTGCTGTCGCTGTACGAACGTTCACGCGACTGGGCGCAAGCCCTGGCCATGGCGCAAAAGCTGGAAACCGCTGGTGCGGGGTCGTTCGCCGCCCGCCTGGCGCACTACGAATGCGAACGCGCCCTGGAAGCCGATGCCTTGGGCCAGCATGCCGATGCCGAAGCAGCCCTGGCCCGTGCGCGTACCGCCGCGCCAGCGGCCCCGCGGCCGTTGCTGCTGTCGGGCCAGCGCCAGCTGGCCGCCGGTGACGCCGCCGCCGCACTGGCCAGCTGGGACGAACTGCGCGAACGCCACCCGCTGGCCTTCCTGCTGGTGGCCGAGGCCTACGCGCGCACGGCCTTGCAGGCCGGCCGCGGCCCGCAGGCCCGCGCCAGCCTGCAGAGCCTGCTGCAGACCCTGCCTGCCACGCCGCTGCTGCGCGCGCTGCAGGTGCTGGACGAAGGCGACGCAGCTGGGGAAGGCCCGTCAGCCCAGGACAGCAGCTCAAGTCTGCCCTTGTTACGCGAACAGCTGCGCCAGCACCCCAGCCTGTCGACCGCCCAGCTGCTGCTAGCGCACGACCCTGGGCAATGGGGCGACGAAGGCTTGCTGGCGCTGCGGCAAGCCGTAGCCCGCGCCGCATTGCCACTGCAGCGCTACCGCTGCGCGGCCTGCGGCTTCGAGGCCCAGCACTACTTCTGGCAATGCCCCGGCTGCCTGGCCTGGGACAGCTACCCGCCGCAAACCATCGAAGTCCTGTAGCGGCAGCGCAGCGGGCGGGTACCTGGGCCACCCAAGCGCCCTGACCGACAGACCTGGCCAGGGCACCGGTGTCTAGACCGCGCCCGGTACCCCGCCCAGGGGCTGGATCTGCGCTTCCAACAGGGCCAGCACGTCCTTCTTCGCCGGCACCTGGCCCTTGCCGCCAATGCTGGCCACCGGGCCGGCGCCGGTGATGCCGGCCAGCCCGGGTGCGTGATCGCAGTAGATGCCCACGGTCGGTCGGCCAAAGGCCGCGGCCAGGTGGGTGAAGCCGGTGTCCAGGCCCACCACCTGCTGGGCGCCGGACAGCACGCTGGCCATCTCGCCCACTTTCAGGAAAGGCGGCACATCGCCATCGCAGCCGGCAGCGATGCGTTCGGCCAGGGTCTGCTCGGCTTCGCGGCCCCACAGCACCACGGGCAACCAGCCGCGTTCCCGCAGCCGCTGGCCGACGGCCACCCAGCTGCGTTCAGGCCAGAGCTTTTCGCGCCGGCTGGCATTCGGAATGATGACGGCATAGGGCATACGCGGCTGCCAGCCGCCCGTGGGCGCACGCAGGCCGAAGTCGGGGCTGGTGTGCGGCGGCGCGTAGCCCAGGTGGGCGGCCGCCAGCAGCCGGCAACGCTGCACGGCGTGCAGTTCGCGCGGCACCGCGGCCGTGCGCTGGTAGGCCCAGGCGGCTGCGGGTTCGCGCAGGCTGGCGCGGTCGTAGCCCGCCACCGGGCCCGCAGCCTGCCGGGCCCACAGCGCACTTTTCAGCAGGCCCTGCAGGTCCAGCACCAGGTCGTAAGGCTCGCGCTGCAGCTCGGCCTTCAGCGCGGCCATGGCGCGCCAGGTGGTGCGCTTCAGCAGCTGGCCACGCCATTTGCGCCAGGCCATGGGCAGCACGCGCTGCACCCCAGGGTTCAGCTGGGGGATGGCCGCAAACGGCGCTTCGACCAGCCAGTCGATCTGGGCTTGCGGAAACTGCCGCAGCACATCGGTGACGACGGGCAAGGCGTGCACCACATCGCCCATCGACGAGGTCTTGACGATCAGAAGCCTCATGCGCCCTGGCCGCCCTGCCCGGCCTGACCTTCCCCGGCACGGGCCGCGTTCTCGGCCACGAGCACGGGGTTGAAGCGCGCGTCGTTGTACATCTTGAACTGGCGGTAGACCTTGAAGTAGGCACGGCCTGCCGCAGCATCGGCCAGCAGGGCCGCCAGGCAGCCGGCCAGATCAGCGCGCTGCTGCAGCAGCCGGTCCAGCTTGCCGCGGCTGGCTTCGCGATGCGCTTCGTCGGCGTCGGCCCGCAGGGTCTGGGCGCGCATGGCATGAACCTTCAGCGCCAGGATGCTGAGCCTGTCGACCATGCTGCCGGCGGTTTCACTGTTCAGCCGGGCGCCGACAGGCACCCGCGCCTGGGGCGAATCACCGCGCGCCGAAGCTTCGTCGACCAGGCCCAGCGCTACCAGCAGGATCTCGTCCAACCGTTCGGTGGCGTCGTTGCGGGCCTGGTTGAAGCCGTCGATGGCGCGTTTGTTGGCCGCGATCTCCTGTGCCGGCACGGCCGTGCGGCGCGCCAGGTCTTCTTCAGCCCACAGCTGGCAATTGAAGCGGTGGTTCGTGGCCACCCAACGCCAGGCGGGGTGCAGGCCGGGCAGTTCAGCCACCATTTGCACCGGCCAGCCGGGCGCGGCCAGCAGGCTGTCGTGCAGGGCGACGATCTCGTCGGCGCCTGGCAGCGGGCTCGAATCGGGTGCGGGCGCGTTGTTCAGCGGCGCATTCAGGGGCGCGCTCAGCGGCACGTTCAAGGACCCGGTCAGGGGTGCAGTCGACGGGTCAGGTGCATTCACGGTGGCGGCCCAGGCTGGCTGTCAAAATCGATTCGAATTATCTGCCCCGCATGCCCGCGTCCCCTCCCGCCCCGTCTTCCCCCCCGGCCAGCCCGGGCCCCGACCCGCAGCAAAGCCCGCACGCCGGCACGCCCCCGCGGCCACTGATCGTGCGCCTGCGCAACTGGGTGGGTGACGTCACCCTGGGCCTGCCGACGCTGCAGCGCCTGGCCGACGCGGGCTACGACCTGCAGCTGCTGGGCAAGGGCTGGGCCGCCGACCTGCTGGCCGGCCACCCCTGGCCCGTGCACCGGCTGGCTGCCACCGCCCGTGGGCGCATCGCCCAGTTGCGCGAACTCAAGCGCCAGGCCGAAAGCATCGACCCCGGCTTCGGCCGCCGGCTGAATGCGCTGTGCCTGCCGTATTCGTTTTCCAGCGCGCTGGAATTCCGCCTGGCCGGGCTGCGCGCCTTGGGCCATGCCTATGAAGGCCGCAGCCTGCTGCTGGCGCGTGCCGTGCCGCGGCCACAACGCGTGCACGAACTGCAGGTCTACTGGCACCTGGGCAGCAGCCTGCTGGGCGCGGACGCCCCGTTGCCGGCTGCCCTGGGCCTGAAGGTATCGCCCCGCCACCGGGCCGAAGCCCAGACCCTGCTCGCAACGCATCGCGTGGCCAGTGGCTACATCGTGGTGTGCCCCTTTGCGGGGGGCACCTGGTCGGGCCAGGACAAGACCTGGCCCGGCTTCGCGCCGCTGGTGGCGCAGGTGCTGCCTGGGCTGGGGCGCCAGGTGCTGATCGTGCCCGGCCCGGGCGAGGAAGACCGGGCCCGACAGCACTACCCGGCGGCGACGCTGCTGCCCGGCATTGGCCTGGGCACCTACGCGGCGCTGCTGGCCGATGCCGCGCTGATGATCAGCAACGACACCGGCCCGGGCCACATGGCCGCGGCGCTGGGCACGCCGCTGCTGTCGGTGCTGGGGCCCAGCGACCCGCTGCTGTGGCGCGCCTGGGGCCCGCACGTGCAGCTGCTGCAGGGCGCTGGCACCTGGCCAGACCTGGCCGACGTGGCCGCCGCCGCGCGCCAGGCCCTGGCGGGTACCCACGCTGCCCCCGCCGCCCCCGCTGCCAGCACCCCCTTTTGACACCCCCAACCCACCCCCCCGGCAGTGGGCCACCTCCAAGGCACCGCGCCGGGGGAATGACGGCCGGCGGGGCGGTTCGCAGAATTCTCCCCAGCCCGAAACGCCAGCCGCACAGCGCGGCCCAGGCGCCCAGGGCGCAGCCCCTGTCACAACCTTTTTTCCCAGGAGAAAACCATGTTCCGCAACCTCTTCATCAGCCTGCTGGCCGCCTTCGCCCTGAACGCCTTCGCCGCCGTCGACATCAATCGCGCCACCCAGGCCGAACTCGAGACCGTCAAGGGCATCGGCCCGAGCCTGTCGACCAAGATCCTCGAAGCCCGCAAGGCCGGCGAATTCAAGAGCTGGGGCGACATGGTCGACCGTGTCAGCGGCGTCGGCCCGGGCAACGCCGCGCGCTTTTCGCAAAATGGCCTGACGGTAGCCGGCGTGGCCTACGACAACGCAGCCGCTGCGCCCAAGGCAACGCGCAAGGTCGAGAAGGGCGAGAAGGCTGAAAAGACCGAGAAGGCCGACAAGGCCAAGCCCTGAGCACCGCCTAAGGAGGCACTACCGCGGGCGCTGGCGTCAGTCGCGCCCGCCGTGCCTGCCCTGGTCGTGGCGGCCATGCTTGTCGTCACGGTTATCGCGGTCATCACGATCAGCGCGATAGCCTCGATCGGGCCCGCGCGGCCGCACGTGCTGGTCGTACCAGCGGTCCTGCACGAAGTACACCGGCACACCGCAGGCACCGTAGTCGCGGCAGTAGCGCTTCCAGTTCATGCGCTGCCCTGGCGGCACGTGCATGTAGATCGGCAGCGGCTGGCGCACCACGCGCTGCACGATCACGGGCTGCTGCACGATCAGCTGCGGCTGCGGAAAGCGGCCGATGTCGATGCGGCCATACACGCCAGGCTGGCTGATCGAGACCGACACGCCGACGTCGGCGGCCTGCGCGCTGCCGGCCGCGGCCAGCACCAGCCCAATGGCCGCATACAGCGACTTGAAAAGCGCCTTGAAGGATGAGCTCATGGTGTCTCCCGGTTGAGCGATGAACATCTCGCTTCACCTTAACGTCCGGGGCAGGCGGCTGGATGTCGGACAGCCGGAGCTTTTCATTCGTACACAATCGTTGCGGCGCCCCCTTCGGCGATGCTGCGCCAGCGCGCCAGGGCTTCGTCGCTGGGCCAGAAGCGGGCTTCGTCGCCCAGGTCCAGCTCGGCGGTGGCCTGCGGCCGTTGCAGCTGCAAGCGCACCTGCAGGCCCTGGAACACGCTGCCCTCGTCCAGGTCCACACGCCGCGCCGGCCACAGCCGCAGCACATCGGCCACGGGCGGCACGCCACCGTTCACCGCCACCGCCAGGTGCTTGCCAAAGCGCGCGCGCGCTGCCGGCAGGTCCCACACCATGTTGGCATTCAGGCGCAGGCCGCCGGCAAAGCGGTCCACCTGCACCCGGCCCTGCACGAACAGCAGCCGGTCTTCCTGGAACAAGTCCTTGTGGGCGTCGATCAACTCTTCGTTCACGACCGTCTCGATCGGTTCGCTGCCGTCGTCCAGCTTGAAGATCAGCACCCGGCCACTGCGCCCGGGCACGGTGCGCGGGTCGGTGACGATGCCCGCCAGCAGCTGCGGTTCGCGGCTGTCGCCCAGTTCAGCGATCTCGCGCTTGACGATGCGGCGCACCTCGCTGCGCCAATGGTCGAACAGGTGGCCGCTGAAGTAAAAGCCGACAGCCGCTTTCTCGTGTGTCAGCTTCTCTCGCACGTCCCATGGCGCCACATGCACCAGGGCCGGTTCCTGGCTGCTGCTGCCGTGGCCGCCGGCCTCATCGGGGCCGAAGTCGAACAGGCCCACCTGCAGCGCATTGGCGGCCTGGGTCTCGGCCCAGTCCATCGCCAGGCCCACGCTGGCCAGCAGCACCGCGCGGTCCGGGTGCAAGCTGTCGAAGGCGCCGGCCTTCACCAGCGCCTCGATGGCGCGCTTGTTCACCTTCTGCTTGTCGACGCGGGCGCAGAAGTCGAACAGGCTGCGGAACGGGCCGCCGCCTTCGCCGTTGGCGCCCTCGCGTGCGGCCACGATGGCCTCGATGGCGCTCTGCCCCGTGCCTTTCACCGCGCCCAGGCCATAGCGCACCGTCGAGTCCGAGGTGGGCTCGAAGCGATGGGTGCCGCGGTTCACGTCGGGCGGCTCGAAGCGGATGCCGAAGGTCTTCGCGTCGGCCAGCAGCACCTTCAGCTTGTCGGTGTTGTCGGCTTCGATCGTCATGTTGGCGGCGAAAAACTCCGCCGTGCAGTGCACCTTGATCCAGGCCGTGTGGTATGCCAGCAGTGAATAAGCCGCAGCATGGCTCTTGTTGAAGCCGTAGCCCGCGAACTTCTCCATCAGGTCGAAGACCTCGTTGGCCTTCTCGGGCGCGATGTTCTTGGCCGCCGCGCCTTCGCGGAAGATGGCGCGCTGCGTGGCCATTTCCTCGGCCTTCTTCTTGCCCATCGCGCGGCGCAGCAGGTCGGCGCCGCCCAGGCTGTATCCGCCCAGCACACGCGCGGCTTCCATCACCTGTTCCTGGTAGACGAAGATGCCGTAGGTTTCTTCCAGCACCGGGCCCAGCAGCGGGTGCGGGTACTCCACCGGTTCCTTGCCGTTCTTGCGCGCGCAGAAGCTGGGGATGTTCTCCATCGGCCCGGGGCGGAACATGGCGTTCAGTGCGATCAGGTCTTCCAGCCGCGTGGGCCGCGCTTCGCGCAGCATGCCCTGCATGCCGCGGCTTTCAAACTGGAACACGGCTTCGGTGCGGCCGTCGGTGAAGAGGCGGTAGACCTTGGCATCGTCCAGCGGCACGGCCTCGTAGTTGAAGTCCTTGCGGTTCGGGCGCCGGGCGCGGATGAAGTCCTTGGCCAGTTCCAGAATGGTCAGCGTGGCCAGGCCCAGAAAGTCGAACTTCACCAGGCCGATGGCTTCGACGTCGTCCTTGTCGTACTGGCTGACCGCGCTGTCGCTGCCGGGCTGCTGGTACAGCGGGCAGAAGTCGGTGATCTTGCCCGGGGCGATCAGCACGCCGCCGGCGTGCATGCCGACGTTGCGCACGATGCCTTCCACCCGCACCGCCAGGCGCAGCAGTTCGGCCACCTCTTCTTCGGCGGCTTCGCGCTGTTCGAGTTCAGGCACTTCCTTGCGCACGTAGATCACGCCCGGGTCCACGTCCTTCGGGTCGGCGGGCAGCGGGGCCAGGGTGTAGGTCTTGCCGGGCAGGCCAGGCACCAGCTTGGCCACGCTGTCCACCTGGCCGTAGCCCATGCCCAGCACGCGGCCCACGTCGCGCAATGCCGCCTTGCTGGCCATGGTGCCGAAGGTGGCGATCTGGCTCACCGCGTCGCGCCCGTACTTGGCCTTGACGTAGTCGATCACGCGGTCGCGGTTGGCCTGGCAGAAGTCGATGTCGAAGTCGGGCATCGACACGCGCTCGGGGTTCAGGAAACGCTCGAACAGCAGCTTGTATTGCAGCGGGTCCAGGTCGGTGATCAGCAGCGCATAAGCCACCAGGCTGCCTGCACCCGAACCGCGCCCCGGCCCCACCGGGCAGCCGTTGTCGCGCGCCCAGACGATGAAGTCGCTGACGATCAGGAAGTAGCCCGGAAAGCCCATCTTCAGGATCGTCTGGATCTCGAACTCCAGCCGCTCGACATAACGCGGGCGTTCAGCGTCACGCCGCACCGGGTCGGGGTACAGCGCGGCCAGGCGCTTTTCCAGACCCTGGAAGGAAGCCTGGCGGAAGTAGTCCTCGATCGGCTGGGGCCGGCCGTCGACGATGGGGGTGGGGAAGTCGGGCAGTTGCGGCTTGCCCAGCACCAGCTGCAGGCTGCAGCGGCGCGCAATTTCCACCGTGTTGGCCAGCGCGCTGGGCAGGTCGGCAAACAGCGCGGCCATCTCGGCCTGGGTCTTGAAGTACTGGTCGCGGCTGAAGCGCTTGACGCGCTTGGGGTTGGCCAGGGTCTCGCCTTCGGCCACGCAGACGCGGGCTTCGTGGGCTTCGAAGTCCTCGGCCTCCAGGAACTGCACGGGGTGCGTGGCCACCACCGGCAGGCCCAGTTCTGCGGCCAGTGGCACGGCAGCGCGCACATGGGCTTCGTTCGTGGCCAGCCCGGCACGCTGCAGTTCGATGTAGAAGCGCTGCGGAAACACGCTGGCCAGGTGGCGCGCCACCGAAGCCGCGCGCCCGGGGTCGCCGGCCAGCAGGCCCATGCCGACGGCGCCGCCGTCGGCGCCCGACAGGCAGATCAGGCCCTCGCCCAATTCCTGCAACCAGGCCCATTGCAACCAGGCCTGGCCGCGCTGGGTGTTGCCCACCCAGGCACGGGCCAGTAGTTCGCACAGGTTCAGGTAGCCGCGGGTGTTCTGCACCAGCAGCAGTAAGCGGCTGGGGTTTTTGTCGGTGCCGCCGCCCAGCGCGGGCTGCAGCGCTGCCGGGGCCTGGGCGGGGGACTCCATCCAGACATCGGCCCCGATCAAGGGCTTCACGCCCTTCTTGCGGCAGGCACTGTAGTGCTTGACGGCGCCGAAGAGGTTGTTCAGGTCGGTGATGGCCAGCGCGCCCTGGCCGTCGGCCCGCGCGGCGGCGGCGGCGGCGTCGATGCGCAGGGTGCCGTCGACGACGGAGTATTCGGTGTGGGTGCGCAGGTGGACGAAAGCGGCAGACATGGGTAGCGGACGAGGGGCAAGGGACAACGGTACGAGGGGCAGCAGGAACGGCGAAAGCGGGCGAGGCGGCCAGACAAAGACCAAGACAAGGGGCCAGACACGCGGCCAGCGAACGGGCCGGTGCCGCCACCCTGGCCATTGCCGCCAATCGATTATCAGCAGCCGCTCCCTACAATTCCGGCGTGCTGTCTGAACTTCCCGTCGCCATTGCCGCCGCCTACCGCTTTGTGCCCATCGCCGACACGGCCGCGCTGCGCGACAGCCTGCACGCCAGTGCCAGCGCCGCAGGCCTGAAGGGCACCCTGCTGCTGGCGGACGAGGGCATCAACTTCACCTTGGCCGGCGCGCCGGCCAGCCTGCGGGGCTGGCTGCAGGCCTTGCAGCGCGACACGCGCTTCGCCGGCCTGGACATCAAGCACAGCCAGGCCGCCGCCCTGCCCTTCCGCCACCTGCGCGTGAAGCACAAGCCCGAGATCATCCGCATGAACCAGCCGGCTGTGCAGCCCCAGGCCGGGCGCGCCCCGGCGGTGGACGCCGCCACGCTGGCGCGCTGGCTGCGCCAGGGCCACTGCGACGCCGGGCGGCCGCTGGCCCTGCTGGACACCCGCAATGCCTTCGAAGTCGACGCTGGGGCCTTCGAAGGCGCCATCGACTGGCGCCTGTCCCGCTTCAGCGACTTTCCTGCCGCACTGGCGGCCCACGGCCAGCAGCTGCAGGGCAAGACCGTGGTCAGCTACTGCACTGGCGGCATCCGCTGCGAAAAGGCCGCGCTGTGGATGGCCGCCCAGGGCCTGCCCCACGTGCTGCAGCTGGATGGCGGCGTGCTGCGCTACTTCGAAAGCCAGGCCGCTGGCGGCAGCGCCCCGCACTGGCGCGGCGACTGCGTGGTGTTCGACGAGCGCGCGGCGCTGGCGCCCGACCTGTCGCCCGCCCAGACCCTCACCGGGGCGCCCGCCAGCCCGCCATGAAGTGGCTGCCGCGCCTGCTGGGCGCCCTGCTGATCCTCACGGCCCTGCTGCTGGCGGTGTCGCGCGCACCCGAAGTGCCCGCCGAAGGCCTGGTGGCGCGCTGGGCCGCGCCGCCTTCAGACTTCATCGCCGTGCGCGGCCTGGTGGTGCACATCCGCGACGAAGGGCCGCGCAGCGACCCCGAACCCATCGTGCTGCTGCACGGCACGTCCGCCAGCCTGCACACCTGGGACGGCTGGGCCCAGGCGCTGAAGAAGCAGCGCCGGGTGATCCGCATCGACCTGCCCGGCTTCGGCCTGACCGGGCCCTTCGCCGGCGAGTACGCGGCCGATGACTACCGCGGCGACACCTATGCCCGCTTCGTGCTGGACCTGCTGGACCGGCTGCAGGTGCAGCGCGCCGTGCTGGCCGGCAATTCGCTGGGCGGCGAGATCGCCTGGCGCGCCGCCACGCTGGCGCCCGAGCGCGTGACGCGCCTGGTGCTGGTGGATGCATCCGGCCTGGACTTCCAGCCCGAACACATCCCGCTGGGCTTCATCCTGGCGCGGCTGCCGGTCTTCAGCACACTGAGCGAAAGCATCCTGCCGCGCGAACTGGTGGCGGCCAGCGTGGTGTCGGTCTATGGCGACCCGGCCCGCGTCACGCCTGAACTGGTAGACCGCTACTACCAGCTCACGCTGCGCGAAGGCAACCGGCGCGCGCTGGGCCTGCGCTTGCGGCAGCTGGAACCCGGCGCTGCGGCCAGCCGGCTGGGGCAGATTGCCGTGCCCACGCTCATCCTCTGGGGCGGTCGCGACCGGCTGATCCCGCCGGCGGTGGGCGAAGACCTGCAGCGCAGAATCCCCGGCAGCCAGCGGCAGGTGTTCCCCGCGCTGGGCCATGTACCGCAGGAAGAAGACCCGGCCGCCACGGTAGCGGCGGTGCAGGCCTTCCTGGGTCTGGCAGCGCCCGGTCCGTGAACCCTACGCAAGCCTTGCAGGACAGCCCGATGCTCGAATTCACGATCCCCAACATCAGCTGCGGCCACTGCGTGCGCGCCGTCACTGAAGCCGTGTACCAAGCCGACCCGCAGGCCACCGTTCAGGTGGACCTGGCCACGCAGCGCGTGCTGGTGCAAACCCAGGCCAGCCGCGTTGCGGTGGCCGCCAGGCTGGCCGAAGCCGGCTATACGCCAGCCGAAGCCGCGGCCGGGCCGGCCTGAACGCCCGCGCGCTTGCGCCGCCAGGCCAGCAGGGCCAGGCCGCCAGCGGCCAGCAGCAGTGCCGACGCCGGTTCAGGCACCGCCAGGCTGGGCGCGAAGGCCACACCGCCGGATGGAATCACCGGGCTGTTGGCAAACAGGCCGTAGGGGCCGTAGGGCGTGGCCACCGTTTCGCCCGTGAAGCTGCGCGTGAGCAAATCGAATTCGCGGTGGAAGCCGCCCAGGTGACCCTGGGCCTGGGACAGCAGCACCAGCCGCCCGCCACCGGCGCCGATGATGGGCGGCCGGCTGTCGGCGTAGCCCAGCGTGGTGAGGTTCAGCACCGACTGCGTGGCGCCATTGGCCGGGTTCCAGGAAAACACCTCCACCGGCGCACCGCTGCCGCCCTGCGAAACGTAGATGCGGTCGGTGATGGCGTCGTAGGCGATGCCGCGCACGTTCAGCGGGTTCGTCCCCTGGGCCGGACCTACCAGGGTGGTGGGCGTCATCAGCCCGCTGGCCAGGTTGACGCGGAACAGCCCGCCCTGGATCCAGCCGCCCAGCGAGCCGGTCAGGTTCTGCCCCAGGTTGCGATAGACATAGAGCTCGCCGCGCGTGGTGTCGTAGGCCACGCCATTGAGCTGCATATAAGCCGGGCCGCCCGGCAGTGCCTGGTAGGGCCGGCTGACGAAGCTGGCGCTGCCGTCGTAGCCCACGCTGTACAGGTTCGTGAGCGTGGTGCCCAGGGCTTGCTGGTCGGAAATGCCGAAGAAGCGTCGGCTGGCGTCGTCGCCCGCCAGGCCGCGGAAACCGGGCGCACTGGCAGACGGGATGCCGTAGGCATCGAAGCTGCCCAGGCGCACAGAAGTGCCGGCGTCGAAATCGTTCAGGAACAGGCCGGTGTCGTAGCTGGAAAACGCCGGCCGGTTGATGGCCGATGCCCACTGCGCCTGGGCCGCGCCCAGGCAGGCCAGCAATGCAGCAGCGGCAAAGCCGCGGAGGTGTTTCAAACGCATCGTCATCTCCTGCAATCCACGGATTCACTTGACTCTACGCACCTCGGCATTCCAAGCCCACCGTGGGGCTGTCGCCGCCCCCTGGGTACACTTCCGCCCCCTGCGACGCAACCCCATGGCCGGCATCCACATCACCGACATCGAAGCCGCCATCAACTGGTGGCGCGACCGTTCGCCTTCGCCCGACGGCATCACCGCCTGCGCCGAGGTGCGCGCGCTGTCCGAGGTCTACGCCCTGATGGTGTACTACCGCGAACCGTTGTGCGACGAAGCCACCATGCCGGCCAAGGCACAGGCCGCCTGGCTGGCCTGGTACGCCAGCACGCCCGACGCGCCCTGCATCGCGATCTGCAGTACGAGCCAGGGCGACGCCGTCTGCAAGGGCTGCGGCCGCAGCTTCGACGAAGTGCAGCACTGGCCCGCCTTCAGCCCGGGCGAAAAGCGCAGCGTGTGGCGCCGCATCACCATGGAAGGCACGGCCTGGCGCTTCAACCGCTATGCCGAACGTGCCCGTGAAGGCCGGGCAGCGGGCAGCAGCGCGGACGGCGGCCAGCAGGCCGTGCCTGACAGCGGCCAGCAGGCCGCCCCCGCCAGCGGCCAGCAGGCCGCATGACACCCGGCTTCCTGCACAGCGCCAGGCGCATCGTGCCCCTGGCGTGGCCGGTGCTGGTGGGCCAGTTGGCGGTGCTGGCCTTCAGCACGGTCGACACGGTGATGGTGGCGCGCTATGCCGCGGCCGACCTGGCCGCGCTGGCGGTGGGCGGGGCGGCCTACATCACCATCTTCATCGGCTTCATGGGGGTCGTGATGGCGCTGGGGCCCATCGTCGGGCAGCTGTTTGGCGCTGGGCAGCTGGCGCAGGCCGGGCGCCAGGTGCACCAGGCGGTATGGGTGGCGCTGGGGGTGTCGGTGCTGGGCTGCTCGCTGCTGGCCTTTCCCGGGCCCTTCCTGGCGCTGGCGCAGGCCACGCCCGAGGTCGGCGACAAGGTGCGCGGCTACTTGCTCGCGCTGGCCTTTTCGCTGCCCGCGTCGATGCTGTTTGCCGTCTACCGCGGCTTCAACAACGCTGTCTCGCGCCCCAAGGCGGTGATGCTGCTGCAGCTGGGCGGCCTGGCGCTGAAGCTGCCGCTGACAGCGCTGCTGGTGTTCGGCGCGCCAACGCTCGGCCTGCCCGCCATGGGCGTGCTGGGCTGCGGCATCGCCACCGCCATCTGCATGTGGGGCCAGCTCGGCCTGGCCTGGCTGACTTTGCGGCGCGACCCGTTCTACACCCCGTTCCACATCACCGGCCGCAGCCTGGACGCACCCAGCCGGCCGGCCCTGCTGGCGCAGCTGAAGCTGGGCATTCCGATGGGTGCCACCATCCTGGTCGAGGTGACGGCCTTTTCCTTCATGGCCCTCTTCATCACCCGCATCGGCACCACCGCGGTGGCCGGGCACCAGGTGGTCATCAACCTCGTGTCGCTGATGTTCATGGTGCCGATGGCCATCGGCATGGCCAGCGGCACGCTGGTGGCGCAGCGCATCGGCGCCGGCGACCCGGCCGACGCCCGCGGCCTGGCCTGGCACAGCCTGGCCCTGGGCCTGGCCGTGGCGCTGCTGATGGGCATCGGCGTCTACCTGGGGCGCGAAGCCGTGCTCGGGCTCTACACCGGCGACCGCATCGTCATCGCCGCCGCGCTACCGCTGATCGCCTGGCTGGTGATCTTTCACCTGGCCGATGCGGTGCAGGCCATCACCGCCGCCGTGCTGCGCGCCTACCGCATCGCCACGGTGCCAGTGCTGATCTACGTGGCCGCGCTCTGGGGCGTGGGCCTGGGCGGCGGCACGCTGCTGGCCTTCAACATCGGCGGCGGGGTGCCGCCCGCGCTGCAGGGCGCGCCGGGCTACTGGGTGGCGGCCACCGCCGGGCTGGTGGTGGCCGGCGCGCTGCTCACGGGCTTCATGGCCTGGGTGCTGCGCGCCAGCGCGGCCCAGCCGGTGCCTGCGGTCTAAGCGCAAGGCCACCCGGCAGGGCCGGCCTGCCGATCAGGCCATCCGCGACGCGGCGATCGTCGCCGCCGACACGCCCATCTGCGCGGCCAGGTCGTTGGCGATCTGCGCCCCCAGCCAGACGCCGCCAGTGCGGCCCAGCACGCTGGGCGTGGCCGGCAGGCCGAACTCGTCGTCGGTGTTCGCGGCGTTGCGCGTGGTGATGCCGTCGAACTGCCAGTGCACGCCCAGGTAGACGCGGCTGACCGAGTTGTCGACGATGGCCTGCCACAGGCTGCCCAGGCCCAGGGTGATGTGGTCGCGCGGCTGGCGGGTGCGCGGGTCTTTGTTGCGGCCGTCGAATTCGTCCGACACGAAGCTGAAAGCCACGCTGTCCACACCCTCGGGGTCGAAGCTGGCGACGCCCCGCTGAGCCAACTGCAGGCGCAGCATCTGGAACGCTGCCGCGCCGAAGGTGGCGTGGCCTGACGGGTAGGCCGGGAAGTCGGGCGTCAGCCCCACGCCCGAACCGTTGGTGTCGGGCCGGCCCAGCGGCAGGAAATTGGGGTCTGCCGCACCGTTGCCGGCCACCGCCTGGCGGATGCCGACCGCGGGGCGCCACATCATGTGTTCGGGCGAATACTTGTAGTACCAGGCATGGATGCCGGCATCGGCCATGGCCACGGCCGCGCCGGCCAGGATGGCCAGTTCGTCGGCAGGCGACAGCACGCCCGGTGAAGCGGCGTCGATCTGGTCCAGCACGGCCAGCACCACTTGCATATACAAGCGCGGCGGCGTGCCCAGTTCGTTCGGGCCGTCGTAGCCCCAGGCGATGCCGATCAGCTCTTCGCCCAGAGTGCGGTCGGTGGCGATGGCAGGCGAACGGTCGAGCTTGCCTTTTTCGGCCACACGCGCGAAGTCGTCGCGGTAGTGCTGGGTGGGCACCACCTGAATGGCCGACAGACGCCCCGGGGGCGGCGGAAAACCGGCGATGCGCTGCACGCGCAGCGGCGTGGCTTCAAGGCCCCACTGGCCGCCCGCATAGCCCTGGGTGGGCTGGGTGGGCGGGGCGATGTGGGTGTAGTTGGCACCGCTGGGGCTGTAGCTGTTGGCCTGGGCGGCGGCGGGGTCGGTGATGCCCAGCTGGTGCACGGCTGTGCCGTAGGCGCGGCCAGCGGCTTCAGCGTCCCTCGCGGCCCGGCTGCTGGCATTGGCCTGGGTCTGCTCGACCCAATGCGACCAGGCCGGTTCCAGCAGGTGGCTCTGGTTGGGGTAGCGCAGGCGCAGCACCTGGGCACAGGCCGCGGCGCCGGCCATCTCGGCCCAGCTCGCGCCGGCCATGGGCAGGGCCGCGGGCACGGCCACGTTCAGCAGGCCGGCGCCGCCGCTGGCCACCTGGTAGCCGTCATGCAGGGCCGCCAGGGCCATGCCCAAGGCTCGGGCCGACAGGAAGGGGCCGCGCTGGTCGCCAGCGCTCAGGTCGGGGGTGTGGTCGCGCCGGATGCATTCCAGGCTCATGTCACACCAAAAACGCATGTTGGAAGAAGCTGCAGGCATGATGGTCTTTCCAGGTTCAGGGGTGGGTGGGGCTTGCTGAGCCGCAGTACCCGGTGATGGCCACCAAGCCTGCCCTGACACTGCAGGCGCTCGCCCCGATGCTGGGCGCTGGGGCCCGGCAGGCCATCCGTACGCGGGGGGACGAGGCCGTGTCGCAGGCCCGGTGGCCTAGGGGGGTGCCCAGGCTGCGGCGGCCAGGCCTACGCTGCGGCAGCGCCGGCGGCTGCCAGCGGCAGCTGCAGCTCAAAGCAGCTGCCCCCGCCTTCGCGCGGCAGGCAGCGCACGCTGCCGCCGTGGCGGCTGGCGATCTGCCGCACCAGGGCCAGGCCCAGGCCCACGCCGCCATCGCGTTCGGTGGCCCCTGGCAGGCGGAAGAAGGCTTCGAAGATGCGTTCGCGGTAGGCCTCGGGCACGCCGGGGCCGCGGTCGCACACGCGCACGCACACGCCCATGCCCGGGCTGGCGACGCTGCCACCCACGGCTGGCTGCTGCGCCACGGTCACCTGGATGTCCTGGCCGCCATAGCGACGGGCGTTTTCCAGCAGGTTGCGCACGGCGCGGCGCAGCAGCCGTTCTTCGCCGCGGACCAAAGGGTTGACGCTGGCGCCCCCGGCGGGGTCGGCCACCACCATGGCGCCCACGCGCGCGGCTTCTTCGGCCACCACGGCCAGCAGGAGCACGTCTTCCTGCGCCTGCGGCAGGGCCGCGCCGTCCAGCCGGCTGGCCAGCAGCACTTCTTCGACCAGGGCGTCGAGCTCGGCGATGTTGGTGTCGATCTCGCGCCGCAGCGCACCGCGCTGCGGGCCGCTGGCGTCTTCCATCAGCGACACGGCCATCTTCAGCCGCGCCAGCGGGCTGCGCAGTTCGTGGCTGGCGTTGGCCAGCAGGCTTTGGTGCGAACGCAGCAGCGCTTCGATGCGGCCGGCCGCGCGGTTGAAGCTGGCGCCCACGGCCGCGACCTCGTCGCCGCCGTCTTCGGCCACGCGCCGGTGCAGGGCGCCGGCACCGAAGGCTTCCACGCCCTGCTTCAGCGCTTCCAGCCGCCGCGTCAGCCGCCGCACCACTGGGTAAGCGCCTGCGGCCACGGCCATGAACAGCACAACGAGCAAGGCCGCCAGCCCCAGGCCGTCGGGCAGGGCGCGGATGCCGAACCAGGGCACGCGCAGGTCGGGCGCGGGCGGCATCATGCCGCCGGGGCCGCCAGGCCCGACCGACCCCCCAGGGCCTCGCGGCAGGCCGTCGATGCCCATGCCCCGCGCGGCGCGCAGCGCACCCGGGCGCGTGACCCACAGCGTGCGCCCGTCGTCCAGCTTGATGGCCATCAGCCGGCCACTGGCGGCCGGGTTGTCGAGCTCACGGCGCAGGAAGGCATCGCTGGCCGCCAGGCGAACCCCCGCTGCGTTGTCCAGTGCCATTGGCACGCGCAGGCGCTGCGACCAGTCGTTCAGCGCCTGTTTCTGTTCTTCGGCTGGCGCTTCCGGCGGCGGCAGCGAACGCTGCAGCAGGTCGCCCCAGGCCGACATGCGGTCGCGCAGCAGCACTTCGGCCTGCGCGCGCTGTTCGCCCAGATGGCGCTGCACCATCCAGCCCGAGACGCCGGCAAACAGCGCCAGGGCCAGCACCACCGTCAGGTAGATGCGCAGGTAGAGCGAACGCATGCCGGGGCTTCAGTCGGGGCTGCCGTGGTCCTGGCTGCTGTCGGCTGCGTCCTGCTTGCGCGCGAACACGTAGCCCGCGCCGCGTACGGTGAGCACGCGCCGCGGGGCCTTCGGGTCGTCTTCGATCACGGCGCGGATGCGCGAGATGTGCACGTCGATGCTGCGGTCGAAGGCCTCCAGCGGGTGGCCCTTCAGCGCGTCCATGATCTGGTCGCGCGACAGCACCCGGCCGGGGCTCTGGGCCAGCACGGTGAGCAGTTCGAATTGGTGGCTGGTCAGGTCGCAGGGCGTGCCGTCCAGCCGCGCCTGGCGCGCGCCCAGGTCGATTTCCAGGCGACCGAACTGCAGCAGGTCGTCGGCCTGCTGTTCAGGCGCTGCGCGGCGCAGCAAGGCCTTCACGCGCGCCAGCAGCTCGCGGGGCTCGAAGGGCTTGGGCAGATAGTCGTCGGCACCGATTTCCAGCCCCACGATGCGGTCCGTGGGTTCGCCGCGCGCCGTCAGCATCAGCAGGGGCAAGCGGCGCGTGCGCGGGTTGGCACGCAGTTCGCGCGTCATGTCCAGTCCGTCGCCGTCGGGCAGCATCAGGTCCAACAGCAGCGCGTCGTAAGCCGTGCTGCGCAGCCGGTCGCGCCCCTGCGCCAGGCTGCCCGCGGTGTCGACTTCCAGGCCGTTGCGGCGCAGGTAGTCACCCACCATGTCGGTCAGGCGGGTGTCGTCGTCGATCAGAAGAATGCGGCTGCTCACGGCTTCCTGGGCGGGGTGCGGGGGCTCAGCGCTGGCGCTGGCCTTCCATGCCTTCGCGTTCACCGCGGTGGCGTTCCATCATCGCGCGGCGCTGCTTCATGCGTTCGGCCATTTTCTGGCGCTGCTCGGGCGTCAGCACGCGGCTGATGTCCAGCATGGTCTGCAGCTGGCGCTTGCTGGCCTGGTCGTGCTGGGCCAGCATCTGCTGGCGCAGGGCTTCAGCAGCGCGCGCGTCCACCGTGGGCTGGGCGAACAGGGTGGCCGCCTGTTCGCGCAGGCTGCGCCCCTGGTCGTGCTGGGCGCGGCCGGCTTCACGGGCTGTGGCCAGGATCTGGCGAATCTGCGCGCGCTGCTCGGCCGTGGCGTCCACGCTGTCCAGCAGGCGTTCCAGGTGGCGCGGGCTGCCCATCGCCCAGCTGTGGCCGGCATGGTCGCCAGGGCCGCCCGGGGCGGCGTGGGCCACCTGCAGTGCACCGGCGCTCAGGGCCAGCAGCGCGGTGGCGGCCAGCAGGCGCAGGGGGTGGCGCAGAGGGTTGCCCAAGGCGGGAAGACGGGAGAGGTGCAAAGCGGAGAGCGTGTTCTTCATGACAGGGCCTTGGTTAGCAGTGGTCGATGAAGGCATCTTGTCGGCGCGGGGTATCGGCGATGTGCGGGGCGCGTAAAGATCTGTGCGCCCGCTTCAAGGGCTGCGCGGCACGGTGGTTTCCACCCGCTCGACCCTTTCCACCCGCTCAACCCGCACCAGCCGGCGCTGCAGCGAAAACGCCGGATTGCTGCTGCGCAGGTCCAGCCGCAGCAGCAAGCCGCTGGCCCGGTCGACCACCATCGCCCCGCTGACCGAGGTGTAGGAACGCCCGCGCGTGGCGTCGCCGAAGAGTTCGATCACCGCTGCGTCGAAGCGCCGGCCCCCCACCTGCTGGGGGCCTACGGCCACCACCTGGCCGCGCAGGCGGGCGCGTTCCTGCGCGTCGCCGCTGACCTGCAGGTCGCCAGCCAGCACCTGGCCCAGTTCCAGGCCGCTGCGCAGCAACCGCGGCCACTGCAGGCTGCCGGCCGGTGCGCTGATGATGTTGCCGCTGCGGTCCTGCTGCCAGGGCCCACCGCGGCCGCTGGGCGGCTGCAGCAAGAAGTCGGCCTCGGCGCGGCGCAGCTGCACCAGTTCCAGCACCCATTCCTGCGCCGCCTGGCGCGGGCTGGGGCGCTCTTCGAACACCATGCGTTCGCCCACCGCCAGCGGAAAGCCCGCCAGGCGTTCCGGCGGTACCACGGTGTCCGGGTTGGGGCAGCCCTGGCGCGCCGCAGCCGTGCGCAGCGCGCCGTCGCGGCCGCGCAGCCGCGCCAGTTCCTGGGCTTCGGGGCCTTCGGGCCGCATCGCCAGCAGGGCTGGCCAGAACAGCGTCACGCCCACGCTCAGCGCCAGGATGTTGTTGCCGGCACGTTCGTCAACCGAATAGGCCACGTCGGCGGCGCGCAACTGCACCTTGTCCAGCTCTTCGTCGATGCGGTCGCATGGCCACAGCACGAAGTCGGCTGGGTCGGCCATTGCCGGGGCGATGTTGGCCGAGCGTGTGGCGCAGCCCGACAGGCCCAGCGTCAAGGCCAGGCCGCAGGCCCAGAGGCGAAGGGTGCGGTTGTGCATGCGAGGCGGGATTGTGCCCCCGCCAGCAGGCCCCGCTACCGGGCGTTCAGACGCGTTCCAGCAGCAGGGCAATGCCCTGCCCGACGCCGATGCACATGGTGCACAGCGCGTAGCGGCCGCCCTGGCCGTGCTTCATGCGTTGCAGCTGGTTCACTGCTGTGGTGACGAGCCGCGCGCCACTGGCGCCCAGCGGGTGGCCCAGGGCGATGGCGCCGCCGTTGGGGTTGACGCGCGGGTCGTCGTCGGCCAGGCCCAGGTCGCGCAGCACGGCCAGCCCCTGCGCGGCAAAGGCTTCGTTCAGCTCGATCACGTCCAGCTGCGCCAGCGCGAGCCCGGTCTGCGCCAGCAGCTTGCGCGTGGCCGGCGCCGGGCCCATGCCCATGATGCGCGGCGCCACGCCCGCCGTGGCCATGCCCAGCACGCGCGCCCGCGGCACCAGGCCGTGGCGCGCGGCTGCGGCTTCGCTGGCCAGGATGAGCGCGCAGGCGCCGTCGTTCACGCCGCTGGCGTTGCCGGCCGTCACGCTGCCTTCGGCATGCACGATGGGCTTGAGCTTCGCCAGCGCTTCCAGACTGGTTTCGCGCGGATGCTCGTCGCGCGCCACGACCACCGGGTCGCCCTTCTTCTGCGGCAGGCTGACAGGCGCGATCTCGGCGTCGAAGAAGCCGGCCTGCTGCGCTGCCACCGCGCGCTGCTGCGAACGCAGGGCCATGCGGTCCTGGGCTTCGCGTTCGATGCCGTACTGCCGGGCCACGTTCTCGGCGGTTTCGGGCATTGAATCGACGCCGTACTGTTCCTTCATCAGCTTGTTGACGAAGCGCCAGCCGATGGTGGTGTCGTAGACGGCGTTGTCGCGGCTGAAGGCGCTGCTGGCCTTGGGCATGACAAAGGGCGCGCGGCTCATGCTTTCCACGCCGCCGGCGATCATCAGTTCAGCTTCGCCAGCGCGGATGGCGCGGGCGGCGCTGCCCACCGCGTCCAACCCGCTGCCGCACAGGCGGTTGAGGGTGCCGCCCGGCACGCCCAGCGGCAGGCCGGCCAGCAAAGCCGCCATGCGCGCGACGTTGCGGTTGTCTTCACCAGCCTGGTTGGCGCAGCCGTACAGCACGTCGGTGACGGCTTCCCAGTCGAGCTTCGGGTTGCGCGCCATCAGCGCGCGCAGCGGCAGCGCGGCCAGATCGTCGGTGCGGATTGACGATAGCGCGCCGCCGTAGCGGCCGAAGGGGGTGCGGATGGCGTCGCAGATGTAGGCGTGGGGCATCGGGGGTTGGTGTCGGTTTGGGCGGCAGGGGCAGGCAGCAGGTTCAGGCGGCACGCAGGCGCAGCCAGGGGCTGACGCGGTAGCGTTCGCCGCGGTAGTGCGCATCCAGCGCGTCCAGCAGGCGGGCCACGTCACGGGCATTCCAGCGGCCCAGGTGTTCGAAGGGCCCGGCAGGGTAGTTCACGCCCAGGGTCATGGCGGCGTCGGCCGCGGCTTCGGTGCACACGCCCTGCTGCACGGCGTCGGCCGCTTCGTTGATGAGCATGGCCACGGTGCGCGCCACCACCAGGCCCGGCGCGTCGGCCACCGGCAGCGGGGCGAAGCCCAGCGCGGCCAGCCAGGCCGCAGCCTGCTGGGGGCAGCCTTCGCTGCAGCCGTGGGCCACGGCATACGCCACAGCCGTGCCCGGCGGCAACGTGGCGGCCGACGTCAGCGCCACCGGGCGGTCGAACACCGCCACGTCGCGCTGGCCGGCGGGCAAGCCCCATTCGGCGGCCAGTGCAGTGGCGGTACGGCCGTCGGTCAGCACCAGGCGCAGGCGGTCGATCTGCAGGCCGGTCCAGGCGCTGTCGCGGTGCCGCGCCGGGCCCCAGCCCTGCACGGCCAGCGCGGCGGTGGCGGCCTGTTCCAGAAAGTCGGCGACCGGGCCGCTGCCGTGCACCGTCACCTCGCGCGCCGTGGCCGGGGCTTCGGTCACGGCCACGGGCAGGGCAGCGGCTTCGGGCTTGCCGCCGGTGTAGCGGTAGAAGCCCTGGCCGCTCTTGCGGCCCAGCAGGCCGCCGGCCACCATTTCGGCCTGCACGCTGCTGGGCAGGTAGCGCTTGTCCTGGAAGTTGGCGTCATACACCGACCGCGTCACCGCGAAGTTGGTGTCATGGCCGATCAGGTCCATCAGTTCACACGGCCCCATGCGGAAGCCGGCGCCGCGCAGGCAGGCGTCCAACACCGCGGGCGTGGCGGCCTGTTCCTGCAGCAGGGCCAGGGCCTCGGCGTAGTAGGGCCGGGCGATGCGGTTGACGATGAAGCCGGGCGTGCTCTTCGCATGCACCGGCACTTTGCCCCAGGCCTGGCCTAGGCTGAAGATGGCGGCGGCCACGGCGGGCGCGGTCTGCAGGCCGCTGACCACTTCCACCAGCAACATCCGCGGCACCGGGTTGAAGAAATGCATGCCCACCACGCGGGCCGGATGCTGCAGGCCGGCCGCGATGGCCGTGACCGAGATCGAACTGGTGTTGGTGGCCAGCACGCACTGCGGGCCGACGATGGCTTCCAGTTCGGCAAACAGGGCGCGCTTGGCGTCCAGCTGCTCGACGATGGCCTCGACCACCAGGCTGCAGCCATCGGCCTGCGCGGCGCTGTCGGCGGGCGTGATGCGGGCCAGCGTCTGCTGCGCAGCGTCGGCCGTCAGCTTGCCCTTGGCCACCAGCCCGGCCAGGGTGTCTGCCAGCTGGGCCCGGGCCGCTGCGGCGGCGCCGGGGCGCAGGTCGAACAGGCGCACGGGGTGGCCGGCCTGCGCCGCCACCTGCGCGATGCCGGCGCCCATGATGCCGGCGCCGACGACGAAGACAGGCGTGCCGGACAGTGCGTTCTCGTTCATGGGGGCCATGGTTGCAGGTCGGTTCAGGCGGGGTTTAGGCGTGGTTCAGGCGGGGGGAATCCAGGCCGGCGGGCGCTTGCCCAGGAAAGCCGCAAAGCCTTCGCGGGCTTCCTCGGTGCCGCGCACGCGGGCGATGGTGCGGGCGGTCAGGTCGATGGTCTCGGGCGTGATCGGACCCACCGGTAACTGCGCCATCAGCGACTTGATCTCGCGCTGCGCCTTCGGGCCGCCGGCCAGCAGGGCGTCGAGCATCGCGTCCACTGCGCTGTCCAGTTCATCTACAGCCACCAGCTTCTGCACCAGGCCGATGGCCAAAGCTTCGTCGGCGCCGATGCGTTCGGTCGTCAGCGCCAGGCGCCGCGCCTGCCGCTTGCCCACCGCATTCGTCACGTAGGGGCCGATGACGGCGGGCAGGATGCCGAACTTCGCCTCGCTGACCGAGAAGCTGGCGCCTTGTGCCGCGACTGCGATGTCGCAGGCACAGGCCAGGCCCACGCCGCCACCGAGCGCGGCGCCCTGCACCCGCGCCAGCGTGGGCTTGGGGCAAGACTCGATGCGCGCCAGCATGGCCGCAAAGCGCCGCGCGTCCTGCAGATTCCAGTCGAGCGTGGCGCTGCTGGCGCGCTGCATCCACTGCAGGTCGGCGCCGGCGCTGAAGTGCTTGCCCTCGCCGGCCAACACGATCACGCGCACGGCAGGGTCGTCGATGAGCTGCGAGAACGCGGCGTCCAGCTCGCCGATCATGGCTTCGTCGAAGGCGTTGAACAGCTCGGGCCGGGCCATCGCCACCTGGGCCACGCCGGGGCGGCGCGTGTGGATGCGCAGCGTGGCCATCAATACGTTTCCAGGTGCAGGCGGCCTTCGCGCTTGAGCGCGGGGCCGATCGTGTCCCAGGCCATGCCGGCGCCTTGGGCGATGTCGCGCAGGGCCAGCACCACCCCTTCTTCCATGGCCTTCAGGCCACACACAAAGAAGTAGGCGTTCGGGTCGGTGAGCAAGGGCGCCAGGTCGGCGGCGCGTTCGCGCATCAGGTCCTGCACGTAGCGCTTGGGTGCGCCAGGCGTGCGGCTGAAGGCGAAATGGCTGTCGATGAAGTCCTTGGGCAGGCTTTGCAGCGGGCCGAAGTAGGGCAGCTCTTGTTGGGTGCGGGCGCCGAAGAACAGCATCAGCTTGCCGCCTTCGAACTTGCCGCTGCTGCGCAAGCGCCTGCGCCATTCCGTCATCGCCCGCATCGGCGCGCTGCCGGTGCCGGTGCAGATCATCACGATGTGGCTCTTCGGGTGATTCGGCATCAGGAAGCTGCTGCCGAAGGGGCCGATGACCTGCACCGGGTCGCCCACCTTCAGGTCGCACAGGTAGTTGCTGGCCACGCCGCGCACCGGGCGGCCCTGGTGGTCTTCCAGCACGCGCTTCACCGTGAGGCTGGCGTTGTTGTAGCCGGGCCGTTCGCCATTGCGCGGGCTGGCGATGCTGTACTGGCGCGGGTGGTGGGCGCGGCCGTTCGCGTCCACGCCGGGTGGCACGACGGCGATGCTCTGGCCTTCCAGCAGCGGGAATGGCATGGCGCCGAAGTCCAGCACGATGTGGTGGGTGTCGTAGTCGTGGCCCACATCGGTGACGCGCACGTTGCCGGCCACTGTGGCGGTGATGGACTTCTCGGCCGCAGGGTTTCGGCTGTTGGGGCCGTAAAGGTTGGTGTACGGGTGCGCGGCCGACCAAGGCGGCAGCGTTGCCCCGTAGGCGCTGCTGCTGAAGGCTTCGTCGCCCGTGGCCTGCGGTGCGGGCGCGCTGGCGGGTGCTGCCAGCGCTTCGGCGGTCACGCCATCGGCGGCCAGCGCTTCAGCGCTCAGTTCAGCGGGCAGTTCGTCCCAGCCCAGCTGTTCCTGCACGCTGTAGGCCTTGATGCGCGCCACCAGCCGCCAGTTGTCGATGCTGCCGGTGGGGCAGGGTGGCACGCAGGCCATGCAGAAGTTGCACTTGTCCGGGTCGACCACGTAGTTGCGGTCGTCGTGCGTCACCGCACCCACCGGGCAGGTGGCTTCGCAGGTGTTGCAGCGGATGCAGATCTCGGGGTCGATGACATGCTGCTTCAGCAGCGCCGGGTCGGCCAGTTCGGACATGTCCATGGGCTTGTCTCCTTCGTGAAGAAGGGGCCCGCGAGCCCCTTCCTTCATCGCTCAATGATCGCCTGAATCAGTTGAACCGCACGTACTCGTAATCAACCGGCTGGCGGTTGATGCCCATCACCGGCGGCGCGATCCAGTTCGCGAACTGGCCCGGCTCGACAACGCGGCCCATCAGGCTGGCCACAAAGGCGCGGTCGCCGCCGCTGGGCAGCCAGCGGTCGACATTGGCCTTCCATTCGGCATCGCTGACCACACGCCCGTCGGGCGAGACCTTGACGCCTGAAAGGGCGCCGATGTTGCGGTGGAAGGCCTTGTGCGGCACCGAGAGCTGCACCGGGATGCCGGCCTTTTCCAGCACCTTGTTCCAGCGGCCCACGCCGGCCACGCTGTCCTTGATGTAGTCGTCGCGCAGCACTTCGTTCAGCGCGTTGAGCATCGGCACTTCCTTTTCCACCAGCTGGCCACCCTTCGCTTCCAGCACCTTGTAGGTCTGGCCCTTCAGCACGTGGTCGTCGACGCGCTTGCCTTCCTCATAGCGGCCCTTCAGGCCGGATGAATAGAAGGTGGCGGCGTTGCTGCTCTCGTCGGCACCGAACAGGTCGATGGTGACGCTGAAGTGGAAGTTGATGTAGCGCTGGATGGTCGGCAGGTCGATCACGCCCGCAGCGCGCAGCACGCCCACGTCGTCGGTCTTCAGCTCGTTCATCTTCTGCGCCGTGCGCTGGATGACGCGACTGATACCGCTTTCTCCCACGAACATGTGGTGCGCTTCTTCCGTCAGCATGAACTTGGTGGTGCGCGCCAGCGGGTCGAAGGCGCTTTCGGCCAGGGCGCACAGCTGGAACTTGCCATCGCGGTCGGTGAAGTAGGTGAACATGAAGAAGCTCAGCCAGTCGGGCGTGGCTTCGTTGAAGGCACCCAGGATGCGCGGGTTGTTCTCGTCGCCGCTGCGGCGTTCCAGCAGCGCTTCGGCTTCTTCGCGGCCGTCGCGGCCGAAGTGTTTGTGCAGCAGGTAGACCATCGCCCACAGGTGGCGGCCTTCTTCCACGTTGATCTGGAACAGGTTGCGTAAGTCGTACATGCTGGGCGCGGTCAGGCCCAGGTGGCGCTGCTGTTCCACCGAAGCCGGTTCGGTGTCGCCCTGCGTCACGATGATGCGGCGCAGGTTGGCGCGGTGCTCGCCGGGCACACTGTCCCAGGCCTTCTCGCCCTTGTGATCGCCGAAGTGGATCTGGCGGTTGGCGTCGCCCGGGTTCATGAAGATGCCCCAGCGGTAGTCGCGCATCTTCACGTGGCCGAAGCTGGCCCAGCCCTGCGGGTCCACGCTGACGGCGGTGCGCAGGTAGACGTCCATGTCGGTGCTGCCCTCGGGGCCCATGTCGTCCCACCAGCTGATGAAGTTGGGCTGCCACTGTTCCAGCGCGCGCTGCAGCGTGCGGTCTTCGGACAGGTTGACGTTGTTGGGGATCTTTTCGCTGTAGTTGATGCTGCTCATGGGTCTGCTCCAGTGATGGATGTGTCTGTGTGGCCTAAACGCGGTTCCAGTCGAATTGCGCTTTTTCGCCTTTGCCGTAAACCTTCAGCGCGCCCTTGTCGCCCACGGCGTTGGGGCGCTGGAAGATCCAGTTTTGCCAGGCGGTGAGGCGGCCGAACACGCGGGTGAGCATGTTCTCGGGGCCGTTGAAGCGCAGGTTGGCTTCCATGCCGGTCAGCGCGTCGGGGCTCATGGCGCGGCGTTCTTCGATCGCGATGCGGATTTCGTCGTCCCAATCGATGTCGTCGGGGTTGGCGGTGACCAGGCCCAGCGCGAACGCGGCGTCGGCGTCCAGCGGCTGGCCGATGGCGGCGCGGGCGGCTTCCAGTGGCGTGGTCTCGCCGTAGAAGCGGCGCTCCAGCCGGCTTTGGCCGGTGATCATCGGGAACAAGCCGAAGTTGACTTCGCCCACCGTCAGCTTGGGCGTGCGCGCCGCGTCGTCGGGCAGCATCAGCTGGTAGCTGCGGTCGCAGGCCAGGGCCAGTTCCAGGAAGCTGCCGGCGAAGCAGGAACCGGGTTCGGCCAGCGCGAACAGGCTGCGCGATGACAGGTCCAGCCGCGAGAACGTGCGGCGCAGCAGGCCCACGGTTTCGCGCACCAGCCAGTGGCCAGCGTGGGCCTGCAGCGTGGCGTCCATGGCCAGCACGGCGGCGGCGTCGCCTTCGGTCTTCATCAGCCAGACGCCGATCTCGGGTTCGTTGGTGCGCATCTCCAGGATCGCGTCTTCCAATTCGCGCGCCATCTGCAGCGGGTACCAGGCGTCGCCCGCGGCTTCGATGGCGGCCACGTTGGCGGGCTGTGCGCCGGTCGGGGCCTTCACCGTCCAGGTGGCGCTGCGCTGGGCGCGGTCGATCTGCACCGTCACATGCGTGTAGCGCAGTGCGTCGGCTTCGATCGTGCGGTTCAGCGGCTGCAGCGTCACGCCGCGGGCGCCTGTTTCGGGTAGCGGGCGGTCGCTCTGCGCGGCCAGTTCCAGCGCACGTTCCTGCACGCGGGCCGAGAACACGGCGGTCTTGGCGACCTCGTCCACCAGCCGCCAGTCCTTGGCCTTCTGGCCGCGCACGCCTTCCACACTGGTGCAGAAGATGTCGGCCAGATCGTGGCGCACCTTGCGTTTGTCGGTGACGCGGGTCAGGCCGCCGGTGCCGGGCAGCACGCCCAGCAGCGGCACTTCGGGCAGGCTCACGGCGCTGCTGCGGTCGTCCACCAGGATGATCTCGTCGCAGGCCAGGGCCAGTTCATACCCGCCGCCGGCGCAGGCGCCGTTCACGGCCGCCAGGAACTTCAGGCCACTGTGGCGGCTGCTGTCTTCCAGGCCGTTGCGGGTTTCGTTGGTGAACTTGCAGAAGTTCACCTTCCAGGCGTGGCTGGAAACGCCCAGCATGAAGATGTTGGCGCCCGAGCAGAACACGCGCTCCTTGGCGCTGGTGATGACGACGGTGCGCACTTCAGGGTGTTCGAAGCGGATGCGCTGCACCGCGTCGTTCAGCTCGATGTCCACGCCCAGGTCGTAGCTGTTGAGCTTGAGCTTGTAGCCCTCGCGCAGGCCGCCGTTCTCGTCGAAGTCGGCCAACAGCGTGGCCACGGCGCCTTCGAACTTCAGCTTCCAGTGACGGTAGCGGGAGGGGTGGGTCTGGTAGTCGACACGGGCGGCCGGCGCGGTGGTGAGAGTCATCGGGGTCTCCTGAAGTAGGCTGCCTGTGGCCGCCATGACAAGCAGAATACTGCTCACCAGCCAACTCGTCAACACAAATATGCAGTTTTATGCGTGTTCTGGCAGCCCCAAAGCCTCGCGCACCGTGCGTTGCAACAGGCCGAAGGTGTCGATCAGCGGCTGGGCACTGGTGTTCACGCGCAGCTCGGCCTTCGAATAGAAAGCGGCGCGACCGGCCAGGATGCTTTTGAGATCGGCCATCGCTTCCTTGCTGGCGCGCATGGGCCGCATGTCGCCCTGGGCCGCCACCCGCGCCATGTGGTCTTCGGGCTCGGCCTGCAGCCACACCGTGGTGCAGTGGGCCAGCAGCTGGTTGAAGGTAGCGGGGTCGCTGACGATGCCGCCAGGCGTGGCGATGACGGCGTCTTCGTAGAGCTGGATGGTCTCTTCCAGCGCCCGGCGTTCGTAGCGGCGGTAGGCGTTCTGGCCGTACAGCGCCTGGATCTCGCTGACGCTGCAGCCAGCGAATTTCTCGATCTCGCGCGACAGCTCGACGAAGGGGAAACCCAGGTCTTCGGCCAGCATCGCACCCAGGGTGGACTTGCCCGCGCCGCGCAGCCCCACCAGGGCCACGCGCGAGCTGCGGGCGCGCGTGCCGCTGCCGTGGTCGCCGCCTGTGCCCAGCAGTTCGCCCACCGCCACGCGCACGCGGCGAAGCGTGTCTTCATCGCGGTGTTCCAGCAGCTCGCGCAGCATCAGCCACTCGGGCGAACCCGTGGTGACGTCGCCCAGCAGTTCGGCCAGCGAACACTGCAGCGCCGCCGCCACCTGCAGCAGGATGAGGATGGACGCGTTGCCGACGCCGTATTCCAGGTTGGCCAGATGGCGTTCGGACACATCGGTGGCCAGCGACAGCGCCTTGCGCGTCATGCCGCGGCGCGCCCGCAGCGCCCGCACACGTTCGCCCAGCGCCACCAGGAAGGGGTGCTTGTGGGTGCCGCTGTCCTCCGCCGCCTCGGCGGGGCTCGGGACTAACCCGATAGCTGGCAATATAGTGCTTGACATGGATCTGACGCGCTCCTAGAGTCCCGACACGCACAATACTGCATTGCACTCCAGGCCACAAGCGGCACCCGCTCCGAAGCGAAGCCGGTTTGACCTGCCTCAACAGCACGACCGCACCATGTCAGCCACGCCCGCCACCCCCGACAGCTTCCGCGCCCAGCTTGCCGAACTCACCCTGCAGCTGCAGGGCCGGCCGCTGGACGCCGCCCTGAAGGCCAGCTGCGAAGCCGGTGTCGCAGCAGGCTGGCTGGTCTGCCCGCCGGGCAGCGCGCACCGGCCCACGGTGCTGGGTGGCCGCGCGCTCGTGCTCTACCTGCTGCCGCAAGGGCAGATCCAGTTCACCTGACGCTGCCGCAGCGTCGCAACCCCCACCCAAGGCCCGCCATGAGCGAACTTCTCCTGAACCACCTGGGCGGCCAATGGCGGCCCGGCACCGGCGCCGGCACCGCGCTGTTCGACCCCGTGCTGGGCCATGAACTGGTGCGCGTGGACGCCACCGGCCTGGACCTGCCCGCCGGCTTCGCCTTCGCCCGCGAACAGGGCGGCGCCGCACTGCGGGCGCTGACTTACCGCCAGCGCGCCGACATGCTGGGCGCCATCGTCAAGCTGCTGCAGGCGAACCGCGACGCGTACTTCGAGATCGCCACCGCCAACAGCGGCACGGTGAAGAACGACTCGGCGGTGGACATCGACGGCGCCATCTACACCCTGGGTATCTACGCCAAGCTGGGTGCCGCGCTGGGCGAGCAGCGTTTCCTGCTCGACGGCGAACCCGCAGCCCTGGCCAAGGACGGCGCCTTCCAGAGCCAGCACCTGCAGTTGCCGGTGCGCGGGCTGGCCCTGTTCATCAACGCCTTCAACTTCCCCGCCTGGGGGCTGTGGGAAAAGGCCGCACCGGCGCTGCTGTCAGGCGTGCCGGTGGTGGTGAAGCCGGCCACGGCCACGGCCTGGCTGACTCAGCGCATGGTGAAGGACGTGGTCGACGCCGGCATCCTGCCCGCGGGCGCGTTGTCGGTGGTCTGCGGCAGTTCGGCCGGTTTGCTGGACACGCTGCAGCCCTTCGACGTGCTGTCCTTCACCGGCAGCGCCGATACCGCCGCGCTGCTGCGCCGCCACCCGGCGGTGGCCGAACGCTCGGTGCGCGTGAACATCGAGGCCGACAGCATCAACAGCGCCCTGCTGCTGGAAGGCGAGGCCCCGGGCAGTGCCGCCTTCGAGCTGCTGGTGAAGGAAGTGGTGCGCGAGATGACGGTGAAGTCGGGCCAGAAGTGCACCGCCATCCGGCGCGTGTTCGTGCCGCAGGCCCTGTATGCGGCCACGGCCGAAGCGGTGTCGGCCCGCCTGGCGAAAACCAGCGTGGGCAACCCGCGCAACGAGACGGTGCGCATGGGCGCGCTCGTCAGCCGCGCGCAGCGGGCGGCGGTGCAGCAGGGCCTGCAGGCGCTGAAGGCGCAGACCGAGGTGCTGCACGACGGCGCTGCCCACGCCCTGGTCGACGCCGACCCGGCCGTGGCCTGCTGTGTCGGCCCCAGCCTGCTGGGCACGCGCGACGCGGCCGGGTCCGACGCCGCCGGCCGCGTGCACGACAGCGAAGTCTTCGGCCCCGTGGCCACCCTGGTGCCCTACCGGGACGCCGCACACGCGCTGCAACTGGTGCGCCGCGGCGAAGGTTCGCTGGTGGCTTCGCTTTACGGCAGCGACGACGCGGCCTTGGCCGACGCGGCACTCGAACTGGCCGACTGCCACGGCCGCGTGCACGTGGTCAGCCCGGCCGCTGGCGCGGTGCACAGCGGCCACGGCAACGTGATGCCGCAGTCGTTGCACGGCGGCCCGGGCCGCGCCGGCGGCGGCGAAGAACTGGGCGGGTTGCGGGCGCTGAATTTCTACCATCGCCGCGCGGCCGTGCAGGCCGCCCCCGGCGTGCTGGCGCGCTGGGCCCGGGGTTAGCGACCTGCAGCCTGCAGCCCGGCCCAAAAGAGACACAGGAGACAAGCATGAACAGCAGCACCCTGGAAACGGAAAAGGACGCCCTGGCCGACGTGGCCGCGCCCCCCGCGCGCTTCAACTTTGCCCAGCACCTGCTGGCGGCCAACGCCGGCCGGCCCGAGAAGGCGGCCTTCGTCGACGACGCCGGCACGCTGCGCTACGGCGAACTCGCCGATCGCGTGCGGCGCCTGGCCGCCGGCCTGCGCAGCCTGGGTGTGAAGCGCGAAGAACGTGTGCTGCTGCTGATGCAGGACTGCGCCGACTGGCCTGTGGCCTTCCTGGGCGCCATCTACGCCGGCGCGGTGCCGGTGGCGGTGAACACACTGCTGACGGCCGACGACTACGCCTACATGCTGGAACATTCACGGGCGCAGGCGGTGTTGGTGTCGGGCGCGGTGCTGCCTGCCTTGAAGGCCGCGCTCACCAAGAGCGACCATGAAGTGCAACGCGTCGTCGTGTCCCGTCCGGTGGCGCCGCTGGACTTCGGCGAACTCGACTTCAACGCCTTCATCGACGGCCACGCCGCGCTGCCCCGGCCCGCCGCCACCGGCGCCGACGACCCGGCCTTCTGGCTGTATTCATCCGGCTCCACCGGCCGCCCCAAGGGCACCGTGCATTCACACGCCAACCCCTACTGGACCTGCGAGCTGTACGGCAAGCGCGTGCTGGGCCTGACCGAGGCCGATGTCTGCTTTTCGGCCGCCAAGCTGTTCTTCGCCTACGGCCTGGGCAATGGCTTGAGCTTCCCCCTGGCCGTGGGCGCCACCGTGGTGCTGATGGCCGAGCGGCCCACGCCCGAGGCCACCTTCAAGCGCCTGCGCGGCGAAGTTGGCGGGGTGAAGCCCACCGTGTTCTTCGGCGCGCCCACCGGCTTTGCCGGCATGCTGGCCCACCCTGCCCTGCCGCCGCGCGCGCAGGTGGCGATGCGGCTGGTGTCATCGGCCGGCGAGGCCTTGCCCGCCGACATCGGTGAACGCTGGAAGGCCCACTTCGGCGTGGACATCGTCGACGGCATCGGCAGCACCGAGATGCTGCACATCTTCCTGTCAAACCTGCCCGGCCGCGTGCGCTACGGCACCACCGGCTGGCCGGTGCCGGGCTACCGCATCGAACTGCGCGGCGAAAGCCCGGGTGCGGTGCCCGACGGCGAGCCGGCCGACCTGTACATCCAGGGCCCGAGTGCCGCCATGATGTACTGGGGCAACCGCGAGAAGACGCGCGAGACCTTCCAGGGCGGCTGGACCAAGAGCGGCGACAAGTACATCCGCAACGCCGACGGCACCTACACCTACGCCGGCCGCAGCGACGACATGCTGAAGGTCAGCGGCATCTACGTCAGCCCCTTCGAAGTGGAAGCCACGCTGGTGCAGCACCCGGCGGTGCTGGAAGCCGCCGTCATCGGCGTGCCCGACGCGGAAGGGCTGACCAAGACCAAGGCATTCGTGGTGCTGAAGAACGGCGCCCAGGCCACTGACGCCGAACTGAAGGCCTTCGTCAAGGACAAGCTGGCACCGTACAAATACCCGCGGCTGATCGAGTTCGTGGCCGATCTGCCGAAGACCGCCACCGGCAAGATCCAGCGCTTCAAGCTCCGGGACCTGGAACGGACGCAGGCCTGATGCCGGCCTTCATCGACATCGACTGGGCGGGCCGCCCGGTGCGCATCGAACACGCCTGGGTGGGTGTGGCCGACCCCAGCGCGCCGCTGGTCGTGTTCCTGCATGAAGGCCTGGGCTCGCTGGCGATGTGGCGCGACTTCCCGCAGCGGCTGTGCGAAGCGGCGGATGTGCGGGGCCTGGTGTATTCACGCCCCGGCTACGGCCGCAGCACGCCACGCGCGGTGCATGAAGCCTGGGCGCCCGACTTCATGCACCGGCAGGCGCATGAGGTGCTGCCTGCGCTGCTGCAGGCGCTGAAAGTGCCCGCACCGCCCTGGTTGTTCGGGCACAGCGACGGCGGCTCCATCGCCCTGCTGCACGCGGCCCGCTTCCCGGTGGCCGGGGCCGTGGTGATGGCGCCGCACATCCTGGTCGAAGACGTGTCGGTGGCCAGCATCGAGCAAGCCCGCATCGCGTATGAGACGACGCCGCTGCGCGAACGCCTGGCGAAGTACCACGACGACCCGGACTCCGCGTTCTGGGGCTGGAACGGCATCTGGCTGCACCCAGACTTCCGCGCCTGGTCCATCGAACCAGACATCGCCAGCATCCGCTGCCCGCTGCTGGCCCTGCAGGGGCTGGACGACGAATACGGCACCCTTGAACAGATACGCGGCATCGCACGGCGCGTGCCGCACACCCGCCTGCTGGAAATGCCCGCCTGCGGGCATTCCCCGCACCGCGACCAGCCCCAGGCCGTCATCGAAGCGGCCACGGCTTTCTTTCACCCCCTGGAGACATGAGATGACAACCCGCTTCCTCGCCGCCACCTTCACCGCTGCGGCCACCGCGGCCCTGCTTGCGACCAGCCACGCGGCCTTCGCGCAGGCCAGCGGCAAGATCAAGGTCGGGCTGATGCTGCCGGCCACCGGCACCTTCGCCGCGCTGGGCACGGCGATCGAAAACGGCTTCCGCCTGCACGTGGCCGAACGCGGCGGCAAGCTCGGCGGGCGCGAGATCGAGTTCGTGCGCGTGGACGACGAAAGCGACCCCGCCAAGGCCACCGACAACGTCAACAAGCTCGTCAAGCGCGACAACGTGGACGTGCTGGTGGGCACCGTGCATTCGGGCGTGGCCATGGCCATGGCGCGCGTGGCGAAGGAAACCGGTACCTTGCTGATCGTCCCCAACGCCGGCGCCGACGCCGTGACAGGCCCGATGTGCGCGGCCAACATCTTCCGCAGCAGCTTCAGCAACTGGCAGCCCGGCTATGCGATGGGCGACGTGGTGGCCAAGAAGGGCCACAAGAAGGTGGTCACCATCACCTGGAAGTACGCGGCTGGCGACGAAAGCGTGAAGGGCTTCAAGGAAGCCTTCGAAAAAGCCGGCGGCACGGTGGTGAAGGAACTGAGCCTGCCTTTCCCGAACGTCGAGTTCCAGGCCCTGCTGACCGAGATCGCGGCCACCAAGCCCGACGCCGTCTACACCTTCTTCGCTGGCGGCGGCGCCGTGAAGTTCGTCAAGGACTACGCCGCGGCGGGCCTGAAGAAGAACATCCTGCTGTACGGCGCCGGCTTCCTGACCGACGGCACGCTGGAAGCCCAGGGTGCTGATGCCGAAGGCCTGCTGACCACCCTGCACTACGCCGACAGCCTGGGCACGCCGCGCGACAGCGCCTTCCGGCTGGCCTACGCGAAGAGCTACAAGCTCCAGCCCGACGTCTACGCCGTGCAGGGCTACGACGCGGCGCAGATGCTGGCCGTGGGCCTGGAAGCGGTGAAGGGTGACATCTCGAAGAAAGCCGAGTTCGCCGCCGCGCTGCAGAAAGCGAAGATCGACAGCCCGCGCGGCGCCTTCAGCCTGAGCAAGTCCAACAACCCGGTGCAGGACATCTACCTGCGCCAGGTCAGCGGCAAGGAAAACAAGGTCGTCGGCATTGCGGCCAAGGCGCTGACCGACCCCGGCCGCGGCTGCAGGCTGTGACCGTGCCTAAGGCCAAGCTTCCCGCCGCGGAACCGGCTTCGCCGGGCCGCTGGCGGACGGCCCCCTTGGGGGGTAGCGAGCGCCAGCGAGCTTGGGGGCTCACATGACTTTCGCCACCTTCCTCATCCAGTGCCTGAACGCGCTGCAGTACGGACTGCTGCTGTTCCTGGTGGCCAGCGGGCTGACGCTGATCTTCGGGATCATGGGCGTCATCAACCTGGCGCACGGCAGCTTCTACATGATCGGCGCCTACATGGCCTTCGCGCTGGCGGCACCCGTAGCGGCCACCTTCGGCGGGGGCTTCTTCGCCACGCTGCTGGTGGGCACGGTGCTGGCCGTGCTGCTGGGCTATGTGCTGGAGTGGGTTTTCTTCAGCTTCCTGTACGAACGCGAACACCTGCAGCAAGTGCTGATGACGTACGGCTTGATCCTGGTGTTCGAAGAACTGCGCAGCCTGCTGGTGGGCGACGACGTGCACGGCGTGCCGGTGCCGCCCCTGCTGGCGGGTACCCTGCCGTTGGGCGAGATGATGACCTACCCCGTCTACCGCCTGTTCGTCAGCGGCGTGTGCCTGCTGCTGGCGCTGGGCATGTGGTTCGTGTTCACGAAGACACGGCTGGGCATGATGATCCGCGCCGGCAGCACCAACCGCGAGATGGTGCAAAGCCTGGGCATCGACATCAAGTTCCTGTACCGCGTGGTGTTTGCCGCCGGCGTGGCCATCGCGGTGCTGGCCGGCATGGTGGCCGCACCGGTCAGCAGCGTCTACCCGGGCATGGGCAACCAGGTGCTGATCATCTGCTTCGTGGTGGTGGTGATCGGCGGCATCGGCTCGATCCGCGGCGCCCTGCTCGCGGCCTTGCTCATCGGCTTCGTCGACACCTTCGGCGAGGTGCTGCTGCCTTCGGCCGCCGGGGTGCTGGTCTATGTGCTGATGGCGCTGATCCTGCTGTGGAAGCCCGACGGCCTTGTTCAAGGCGTCCTGAAACGAACAGACCATGAATAGCAAGCATGTCGTCGTCATCACCAGCTTTGCCGCCCTGGCGCTGTGGCCGCTGGCTGCAGGTTCGTACGGCATCGACCTGGTCACCAAGATCATGGTCTACGCCATCCTGGCGCTCAGCCTGGAACTGCTGGTGGGCACCACCGGCCTGGTGTGCTTCGGGCAGGCGGCCTTCTTCGGCATCGGCGCCTATGGGGCCGTGCTGCTGTCGCCGGAATTCGATGCCGCCAGCCTGGCCTGGCTGCTGCCGGCCTGCATGCTGGCCGCAGGGCTGTTCGCGCTGGTGGTGGGAGCGCTGTCGCTGCGCACCAAGGGCGTGTACTTCATCATGGTCACGCTGGCGTTTTCGCAGATGGCCTACTACGTGGTGCACGACACGCCACTGGGCGGCGGCACCGACGGCATCTACCTGAACGCCCGCCCCACGCTGGGCACCTGGCTGGACTTGGGCCAGCCGCTGCCGCTGTATGCCTTCACCCTGGCCTGCCTGGCGGGCGTGTTCGGGGGGCTGGCGCTGCTGCTGCGGTCGAACTTCGGGCGCGCGCTGGCGGGTATCCGCGTGAACGAACAGCGCATGCGCGCCGCTGGCTTTTCGACCTATCCGTACAAGCTGGCCGCGTTCACGGTGTCGGGCGCGCTGGCGGGGCTGGCGGGCTTCCTGTTTGCCGTGAAGGACGGTTTCGTGAACCCGGAACTGCTGTCCTGGCACCTGTCGGGCGCGGTGCTGGTGATGATCATCCTGGGCGGCCTGGGCCACCTGCGCGGTGCGCTGGTTGGCGCCTTCGCCTTCGCGCTGCTGCAGGAATTCTTCAAGAGCGAGGCCGTCTTCGGCGACTTCGCCAAGCATTGGCACCTGGGCCTGGGGCTGACCATCATCGCCAGCGTGGCCCTGCTGCCGCGGGGGCTGGTGGACCTTCCGGCGCTGTGGAAAGACCGGCTCGCGGGCCGGGCTTCCCGGCGCGCTGCGCCAGTGGTTGAGCCAGTGGTTGAAGCTGAGCTGGGGGCCCGGCCATGAAGGGCGATGTCCTGCTGCGTGGCCAGCAGCTCACGCGCCGCTGGGGCGGCCTGGTGGCCGTGGACCAGGTATCGATCGCGCTGTTGCGCGGCCAGGTGCATGCCGTCATTGGCACCAATGGCGCAGGCAAGAGCACGCTGATCAACATGCTGTCGGGCGAATTCCCGCCGTCTTCGGGCACGGTGGAACTGCTGGGGCAGGACATCACCCACTGGCCGCAGCCGCGCCGCGCCCGCGCCGGCCTGGGCCGCAGCTACCAACGCAACACCATCTTCCCGCCCTTCAGCGTGCTGGAAAACTGCCGCCTGGCCGCGCAAGCCCTGCAGCAGCGCCCCTGGCAGGCCTGGCGTGCGGCGGGTGGCTTTGCCGACACCCTGGCCCTGGCCCGCGAAGCCGCCCAGCGCGCAGGGCTGGGCGCGCTGCTGGACCGCCCCACCGGCCTGCTCAGCCACGGCCAGAAGCGGCAGCTGGAAGTGGCCATGTGCCTGGCCACGCGGCCGCAGGTGCTGCTGCTGGACGAACCCCTGGCCGGCATGGGCGCAGAAGAAACCGACCGCATGCTGGCCCTGATGGACAGCCTGCGCGCCAGCCACGCCATCCTGCTGGTGGAGCACGACATGGACGCCGTCTTCCGCATCGCCGACCGCATCACGGTGATGGTCAACGGCACGGTGATCGCCAGCGACGCCCCCGACGCCGTGCGCAACGACCCCGCCGTGCGCAGCGCCTACCTGGGCGAGGAACACGCATGAACAGCAGCCAGGCGCAGGTAGGCGCCGAAATCATCCTGCAGGCGCAAGGCCTGCATGCCTGGTACGGCAGCAGCCATGTGCTGCACGGCGTGGACCTGCAGGTGCGCCGGGGTGAAACCCTGGGTCTGCTGGGCCGCAACGGCATGGGCAAGAGCACGCTGATCCGCAGCCTGCTGGGCCATGTGACGCAGCGCGAAGGCCAGATCCAGCTGTTCGGCCACGATGTGTCGCGCGCCCAGCCGCACGATGTGGCACGCCGCGGCGTGGCTTATGTGCCGGAAGGGCGCGGCGTGTTCCCGAACCTGAGCGTGCGCGAAAACCTGCTGATGGCGGCGCGGCCAGGCCGCGACGGGCGGCGCGAATGGACCTTTGAACGCGTTATGCAGACCTTCCCGCGCCTGGCCGAACGGCAGGCCAATCTGGGCAACCAGCTGTCGGGCGGTGAACAGCAGATGCTGTCGATTGGCCGCGCGCTGATGACGCACCCCGAACTCATCATCCTCGACGAAGCCACCGAAGGCCTGGCGCCGCTGATCGTGGCCGAGATCTGGCGCGTGATCGGTGACATCCGTGCCAGCGGCATCGCCACCCTGATCGTGGACCGCGACTGGCGCCGCGTGCTGGCCCGCGCCGACCAGGCCATCGTGCTGCAGAAAGGCCAGGCCGTGCTGCAGGGGCCGGCGGCAGACGTCGCGGCTGAGCCGGCGCTGGCCGGCTACCTGGGGCTTTAAAGGCCCCGGCACAGGGCCACGCAGCCGGCGCTCAGGTCTGGTCGACCAGACCCGGTGCCCGCGAACCCTGTTCCGCCGGCGTCAGCACCAGCGCACCCGTTTCATGGGGCAGCACCTCGATCCCCAGGTCCTGGGCCATGCCCCGGTAGATGCGCTGCAGTTCACTGGCGCCGCGGCGCGCGCCATCCGCGGCTTGCAGGGCTGGCTTCGCGTCGAGCCTGACGAAGCTCAAGCCCATGTCTGCTGCAGCGGCCAGCATATCGAGCTGAAGCTTGTCGGCTTGCAGACCCGAACGCACGCCCAGCCGGGCTGTCAGGCCCAACAGTGGCGCATAGGTGTTCAGCTGCGCCGCCAGGCCAGGCGCTTCCAGTGCCAGCCACAAACACTGCGCGGCCTGGGGCGCGGCCTGCAGCACCACGCCCAGGCGGTGGATGAAACTCGGCCGCAAGGCGCTGGCCAGAGACACGCTGACCAGCACCGGCACCGGCGCCGTGGCGGCCTGCGCCTGGGCCTGAGCCGCCACCAGCACCAGTTCGATCGCCCTCAGCTCCAGGTGGTCCAGCCTGAACACGCGCCGCGCAGCCGGCAGGAATTCCGCGGCGGGGTAAGCCTTGCCTTCGGTTGTGCTCAGGCTGACCTGGCACCGCTGGTGATGCACCAGCCCCGCCGGGCCGTTTTCTGTGCCCAGCACTTCCTGCAGCGCAATGCCGATACGGCCGGTTTCCAGCGCGGTGTCGATGATGTCGCGCCACTGCGTGGGCGACAGCCGGGTCGATGCCGGCCCTGGCGTTCGCCAGCAGGTGGGGCGTTCCTCGGCTTCGCAAATCTGAAGCAGACCATCGACCCGCGTCAGCACCTCGGTCACCGTCTCGCCGGGCAGCCAAGGGCAGCCCGACACCCAGGCCGGCGGCTCGGGCAGGTCCCAGCCACTGCCCAGCAGCTGCTGCAGGCCAGCGCTCACGCCTGCCAGCAAGGCCTGCGCGGCCTGTTCGTCCACCCCGACGCCCAGCACGGCAAAGTCGGCGCCGTTCATGCGGAACACTTCCAGGCGGGCCCTGGGCATGGTCACGGCACGCACACGCAGGCTGGTGGCCACAGACTTCAGCAGTTCGTCGCCCTGCGCCCGGCCCAGCCGCTGGTTCAAGGCGGGCAGTTCCCGCAGCCGCACCATCAGCAACACGCCCGATCCAGCCTTGGCGTCGCCCGCCAGCGCCTTGCCCATCACCTGGCTGAAGCGGGTCCGGCTGGGCAGCTGGGTCAAGGGGTCGTGCATGACCACGTCGGTCATCACCTGCAGCCGCTCGTCCCGCTGCGCGATCTGGGCGCGCAGGCGTTCCACCATCACGTTCAGGGCGCGCGACAGGCCGACCCACTCGGGCTGCGTCGGGGTGGGCTGCTCGCACAGCTCGCCCTGCCCTGCAGCGTCGATCTGCGCGATGTAGCGCTGAAGCTGACGACCCGTGCGGCGCCAGCGCAGCACTTCCAGGCCCACACTGGCCGCGACACCCAAGGCCGCTGCGGCCATGAGCGCAGGCCCCCGTGCATCTGGCGGCGCCAGGTGCCATGCCCCCAGGGCCGCGGCAGCGGCCAGCGCCCAGCAGCCGAACAGACCGCCCAGCCTCGGGCCGGCCATGGGCATGACCTTCCCGGGGGGTTCCGCGGCTGTGGCCACCACGGCGCGGCTGCCTTCGGTGGGCGCCTGCGCCGCAGGGCTGGGGGCTTGCATCACGCCGGCTCCGTTTCCATCAGCAAGGCATAGCCGTCCACCAGGGCCGCAGTCAACACGGCATCGGGCTGGCCCAACAAGCTCGTCACATGGGGCGGCAGCTGGGCTGCCGCTTCCTCGGCAGATGCACCAGCGTCGACCGCGGTGCTGACGATCTGCGCCAGGTGCACCACGGCCGCCAGTTCACCCATGGCCGTCTGGGGCATGAGGTGGTGCGCCACCCCGTCCACGATCGTCAGCGGGAACCCCAGGCTTTCCACCCACGCAGCGCCCACCTCGGGGTAGGAAAGCCCGCAGGCCTGGCGTTCGGCGTGGGCCAGGCGCATCCCGCGCAGCGGTACGGTGTCGACCAGCAGCGGCGCCATCTCGGCCGGGTGGGCCGTGCACAGGATCAGATGGCCGGTGGCATGCAACAGGCCGGCCAGGTAGGCCGCCTCGGCGTCCAGCCGCGCAGCGCGCGCCAGCAGGCGCGATGCACGCGCGGTTTGCGTGGCTTCGGTCCAGAACTGTCGCAGGTTGACGCCCTTGACCTGCGAGAAGACGGCGTCGAAGCCACCGCTGATCACCAGCGTGCGCAAGGCGTTTTCGCCCACCATCTGCACGGCGTCGCGCACCGACCCCACCTGACGCCGGCCGCCGAAATGGGGCGAATTCGCCATGCGCAGCGTGCGCGCGGCGATCACCGGGTCTTGCTCGATCTCGGCCACCAGGGTGTGGGTCGACACATCGGGCTGCCGCAGGTGCACGATCAGTCGTCGCACCACGTGGGGCACAGCGGGCATCTGCAACGTGCAGTTCACGGCGGCACGCACGGCCGCCAGGTCCAGGCTGGAAGGGGGCATCAGGCCAGGCATGTTCAGTCCTTTGCGGTCGGGGGCTGGCCCTGGCCTTCTTCGCCCAGGGCGTCGCGCAGCGCCGACTTCTCGGCGCTCCACAGCGTGGCGTCCATGCGCTTGATCAGCGCGCCCTGGGCGCGCAGCTCGTCGCGCAGCACGCCGTTGCTGGCCTTCATCGCGCGCACTTCCTTGGCCAGCGTGTCCACGCTGACCAGCGCTTCGCGCAGCTCGCCCAGCACCTTTTCCTGCACCGGCAGCTGCGACACCATCGTGGCCACGCCCTTGTTCATGCTGTCGCTGTGGGCCAGGATGCGCCGTGACGAATCGGCCAACGTGCCCATCGCCGGCACCACCTGGCCGACGCTGCCCACCGTGGCGGTGGTGCGTTCCAGCGCCACTTCTTGGTCCTTGATGCGGCGCCCCACTTCGGCCGCCAGCAGGTTCGACGTCTCCACCCGGGGGGCCAGCTCGCGCATGGCGGCCACCACGTCGCGCAAGCCGGCGCCGGCCACGCGGTGCTGTTCCAGCATGTCGGCCATCAGCGTGGCCAGGAAGCGCTCTGTCACCTCGGCCTTCTCGTTGACATGGCTCTTCTCGGCCAGGGACAGCACGTCCTCGCGCACCGACTCGACGAAGTCGCTGGCCGTCTTGCGCACCACCACCAGCTGGAAGCCCAGCAGGATGGAGCCCACCAGACCGAACATCGACGCCGAGAACGCCGTGCCCATGCCGGCCAGCGGCCCCTGCAGCCCGCCGACGATCTTGCCGAACTCTTCTTCGATGTTGCCTTTGCCGCTGCTGCTTTGCGCAATGGTGGCGATCAGGTCGCTGGTCTGCACCAGGGTCTGCAACAGGCCGATGAAGGTACCCAGCAGGCCCAGGCCCACCATCAGCCCGACCAGGAACTGCGACAGCTCCTGCTTGCGGTCCAGGTAGTGGCCCAGGGCCTCGACCTCGGGTTCGGTAGCGGCGCTGTGGATGTACACCTGATGCCCCAGCCCCAGCTTGTTCAGCCGGCTGAGCATGCCATTGACAAAGGCCTCGGGGCCGAAAGCCGGGTTCTGTTCGCCGCTTTGCACGCCCCGGCGCAGCCAGGCCATGCCGCGCTGGAAGGCACGGTCTTCGGCATAGATGCGTTGCACATGGACGTGCATGGTCCACACACCCCAGAACATCACCAGCAGGATCTTGCCGTTGAGCAGCGGGTTACTCATCAAGGCATGGCCCACGAACGACCACATCGCCGCGGTGATCACGGCGGCAGCGGCAATCGGCGCCCACAGCAGGTAGCGGTAATGCTTGCCCAGCCCCCCTTCGCCAGGCGGCCCGGCAGGCGGCGCGGCGGGCCCCGCCGGGGCGGTGATGGTGGTGGTGTTCATGCGCAGGTGTCCTCTGGCGGGGTATGGTTCTGGGGGTGGTTCAGTGCCGGTCGCGCATGGCGGTGCTGACCAGGCCGCGCACAGGCGACAACAGGTACTGCGCCACCGAACGCGAGCCGATCACGACGTCGGCGGCCACCGTCATGCCCGGGCTCACGGCACGGCCGAACTGCGCCAGTTGATCGGCCGGTACCGACAGCGCGACGCGGAAGTAGCGTTCGCCGCGCTCGTCGGCCAGGCTGTCGGCACTGATCTCGGTCACCCTGGCGTCCAGCGTGCCGTGGATGGTGTAGTCATAGGCCTCCACGCGCACGCGCGCCGGCTGGCCCACGCGCAGCTCGCCGCGTTCGCTGGGCCCGGCACGGGTCTCGATGACCACGGCTTCGCCTTGCGGCGTCAGTTCCAGCAGCGTCTCGGCCGGGCGCACCACCAGCCCGGGTGTGTGCGCCAGCAGCTTGTTCACCGTGCCGGCCACCGGGGCGGTGATGACGGTGCGACGCACGCGGTCGGTGTCGGTCTTCAGGTCTTCCTGCAGGCGGCGTAGTTCCACCTGCGCTTCAGACAGCGCCGTGCGCGAATCGCTGCGGAACTGCAGGCTGATCTCGCCGATGCGGGCCTGCAGCTCTGCCGCGGCCGACGCCAGGCGCGGCATGCCCGATTCGGCCTCGCGCATCTGCGTGCTCAGGCGCTCGACGCGGCTGCGGGCGTCCAGCAGTTCCACTTGCGAAGCGGCATTGCGGCTGATCATGGTCTGCACCAGCGCCAGCTGCTGGCGTGCCACGTCCAGCTCGGCAGCTAGGCCCTTGCGGCGAACGTCCATCTCGGCCGCTTCCTGGCGCCTTTGCAGGGCCTGCTCTTCCAGCACGCGCGTGCTCTGGCGTAGGCGTGCCTGGCGGGCCGCGAAGGTTTCGGCTTCGGCGCGCACCTCCGGCGCACTGGCCGGCAGGCCCGGCGGCGCCACGAAGCGCGCTGCACCATCAGCTTCGGCTTCCAGCCTGGCCACGCGGGCCTGCAGGCCGCGCTGGCGCGCGGTTTTCTCGGCCTGGGTGGAATTGGCCGCCAGGTCAGATACCGCCACCAGCGGCGCGCCGGCGGCCACCTGGTCGCCTTCACGCACGAACACGCGCGACACGATGCCGCCTTCCAGGTGCTGCACCAATTGCGCCTTGCTGCCGGGCACCACCCGGCCCTGCGTGCGCACCACGCGGTCCACGGTGGCCCAGGCCATCCACACCAGGGCCAGCAGCAGCAGTGCCGCCACGCCCCAGATCATGGCGCGCGGCCAGCGCAGCCGGCGGCCGGCACCCAGCTGGCCGTCGAAATGGGTCAGCACCGCTTGCAGGGCGGCGGGCTTGGCGCCGGGCAGGTCGGCAGGGTTCATGGCTTGTCCTCGACCAGCACGGCCACGCTGGCCGCGCTGACGGGCGTTTCGGTGTCCACGCGCAGGGTGATGCGGGCAGCGGCGATACCCTGGTCGATGAGCGCATTGCGCACCGACATCGCCCGGATGTAGGCCGAGCGCTGGCTTTCGCTGAGCTGCATGCCGGGTGCGCGCGACAACAGCCGCACGTGCAGGTTCGGGTCGGCTTCCAGGCGCTGGCGGATGTCGGTCAGCGGCTCGGCCAGCCGCTGCGTGGCCGTGGCGTCCAGGGTCAGCGCGCTGGGCTCGAAGTCCAGCATCAACTGTCGGGCCTGCGCCTTCAGGACCGGGCCCTGCGCCCGCGCGGCCGACTCGTTGCCAGCCACCGGGATGCGCAGATCCAGCGGCACGGCCGTGGCCAGGGCGCCGGGGGCGGGCGTGGGCTGCGGTGGCGCGTCGGCTGGCGTTGGCGGGCTGGCCAGTGCTGCCGCCTGGGCCGCCTTCGCGTTCTGCTGGGCCTGTTCCAGTTCCGCCACCTTGGCGGCCATGCGCTTGGCCAGCAGCTGGGCCGAGAAGCTGAGCGACACCGCCAGCACCACGGTGACAAACACCATGGCGATGACGACGTTGGTCAACGCGTCCACGAAGCCCGGCCAATAGCTGTCTGCGCCTTTCCCGCCACCTGACATGTGTTGACCCCTGTACTGTCGTAGTTGTGTTGTGGTTGTTGAGCTGTGCTGGCTGTGCCGCCCGGGCTGTCAGCGCAGGGGCCCGGCCAGGCCCAGTGCGCCGCGCAGGCTGCCGCTGAGATGCGCCACGCGCCACTCGGCCAGGGTGACGGATGCCACCACCTGCACCAGGTCCAGACGGCTCTGGTGCAGCCGCTGGTAGGCGTCCAGCATGTCCAGCAGCGGGCGTGTGCCGCCCACCATCTGGGCACGGAAGGCTTCGACGACACGGCGGTTGTTGTCCAGCTCGTCGCGCACGCTCTGAAAGCGCGCACGCCCTGCTGCCAGGTTGCTGTAGGCGCTGTCCAGTTCCTGGCGCAGCCGGCGTTCGACGCGCTCGGTGCGGGCCTGCAGTTCCATGCCGCGCGCCGCGGCCGCGCTGGCCTGGGCGTGGTCGGTACCGCCGTTCAACAGCGACACCGACACCACCACCATCACCTTCGTGTCGTACTGCTGGCCGATGGTGCCGGCGCTGTTGCGGTTGCTGGCATGCGACACCTCCAGTTCCACGCGCGGCCAGTCGCGGCGGCGGATCGCGCGGCGCTCTTCCTGCACCGCGTCGGCTTCCACCCGGCTGGCACGCAGCGCGGGGTTGACGGCACTGGCCTGGCTGCTGGCGGCCTGCACGTCAGCGGGCAGCTCCAGCGGCACGGCATCCATCAAGTCCAGCTGGGCCGGGGTCAGGCCTGTCAGCCGTTCCACCTGGCGCAGTGCCACGTCCAGCGCAGCGCGGCTGTCCGACAGGCTGCCGCGCACATTGGCCACGCGCGCGCGCACGCGGTCGCGGTCGGCATTGCTGGTGCCGCCGGCGGCAGCGCGCTCGCTCACGTAGCGCAGCAGTTCGTCCAGCAGGGCCTGGTAGTCGGCGCCCAACTGCAGGGCCAGGCCAGACTGCAGCACCGCCACATAGGCACCGGCCGCTTCCAGCAGCGCTTCCGAACCAGCGCTGTCCAGCTGCAATTCAGCGGCCTGGATCAGCTGGCCCTGGCGCCGCCATTCGGTGTAGGCCGGGGCGTCGAACAGCGCCTGGCGCAGCGTGGCCTGGGCGTCGACGCGTTCGTTCTGCGGCGCGGGGTCGATGCTGCCCTGCTCGCCACGGCCCTGGGCATGGCGCAGGTCCAGCCGCGGCAGCAGCGCACCCCGGGCCGCGCGCTGGTTGTGGAAGAAGCTCTCGGCGCGGTAGCGCGCAGCGCGCACGTCGGGGCTCTGGGCCAGCGTCAGCAGCGCGGCGCCGCGCAGCGACAGCAGCGGCGGGCCGGGTGGGGCAGCAGCCCCAGGGGCCGCGTCGGCGGGGGCCGCACCTGCTTCCACCAGGGGCAGCCGCGCCGGCACGCCCAGCAGTTCAGGCAGCGCTGCCACGGTCGGGGTGGGCGGCTGGGTCTGGGTCTGGGCACACGACGGCCAGGCCATGGCGGCAGCGGCCAGGCTCAGGGCCAAGGCGTTCAGGGTGTTCAGGGCAGCTTGTCTAGGCATGTGCGGGCTCCATCGCCACAGGGCCGATGGGGCGCGGCGGGGCCGCGGGTGTGGCGGATGCAGCGGATGCAGCGGGTACAGCGGGTGCAGCGGATGAGGGCATCAGCCGTGAAGGCGGCGCGTCGGCCACCAGACGGCCGCGGTCCAGCACCAGCACGCGGTCGCAGCGCTGGATGAATTCAGCGGCGTGCGTGGCCACCAGCGTGCAGCGCCCGGCCGGGCGCGACAGCAGGTGCGCCAGCAGCGCGTCCTGGGCCTGGCGGTCCAGGCCGTTGGTGGGTTCGTCCAGCAGCAGCAGCGGGGTGCGCGCGTGCAGGGCGCGGGCCAGCGCCAGCATCTGCCGCTGGCCGCCCGACAAGCCCTGGCCCGCGCTGCCGACTAGCGTGTTCAGCCCCAGTTCACCGCGGTCCAGCGCCGGGCCCAGGCCGGCATGCCGCAGCGCAGCCAGCACCGACGTGTCTTCGGCGCCTTCGGGCGCGACGATGGCCCGCACCGGGCCCGGCATGAACACCGGGTCCTGCGGCTTGCGCACCGCCAGCGCGGCCAGCCGGCGGCGCGCGGTTTCACCGTCGATGCGGTCGCCAGCCACGGCCAGTTCGCCGCGGTCATGCGCCTGCTGGCCGGCCAACAGGCGCAGCAGGCTGGACTTGCCCGCGCCAGAAGCGCCCACCACCGCCACCAGTTCGCCGGCCTGCAGCTGCAGGGTCAGCCCGTCCAGCACCGGCCTGTCCTGGCCCGGGAACCGGCAGCCCAACTGGTCCAGCCGCACCCCGGCGGCCAGGAAGGCCGCTTGCGTGGCCGCGTCCAGCGCCTGGCCTTCAGCCGGTGCCGCAGCGTCAAGATCGATGTCGGCGCGCAGCTTGTCCAGCGCCAGCCTGAATTCTGACCAGCGCGCCAGCACCGGCGCCACCGCCGCCAGCACCGCCACCAACCGCCCGCCGATCATCGTGGCTGCGATCAGCCCACCCACCGACAGCGCCTGCGCTTCGATGCGGTAGACACCGGCCACCAGCAGCCCCACCGTGGTGGCCCCCAGCCCGAAAGGCACGGCCTGCTGCGAGAACTGCGCCCACACACGGGCCCGGGCCGATGCGCGCGCCCCGGCCAGCGCCGGCCGGCGGAAGTCGGCCTGCACCTGCGCGGCCGCTCCGCGCGCGGCCAGGCTGTCGCGGGCCAGCAGCAGGTCCACCAGCACCTGCATCTTCTGCCCATGGGCGCGGTTGGCGGCCAGCGTGCGCTGCTGCCCGGCCTGGTGCAGCCACAGCGTCAGCCCCAGCAGCAGGGCGCCCACGGCCAATGGCACCAGCACCAGGGGCCCGGCCACCACCCACAAGGCCAGCGCGAACAGCAGCGCAAACGGCACATCGCCCAAGGGCAACAGCTGCTGCGAAGACAGCACGTCGCGCGACACGCCCACGTCGCGGTAGCGCGTCAGCACCTGGCCCACTGGCAGGGCTTGCGCCAGCGGCGCCGCCAGCACGCCGCGCAGCAGGCGTTCGTCCAGGTTGGCATCCCAGCGTGCCGCGGCATGCTCGAGGATCAGCACGCGTGCCAGTCGCACCAGCAGTTCCATCGCAAAGGCCAGCGTCACCCCCAGGGCCAGCGCCCAGAGCGTGTCGTGGATGCGGTTGCCCACCGCCTTGTCGTACACCAGCAGCGAAAACACCGGCAGCGCCAGCGCCAGCGCGTTCACCAGCAACCCGGCCAGCGCCAGTTCGCCCAGATGCCGGCGGTTGGCGCGCAGGAATAGGCGCAGCGACAGGTTCATGCCACGCGAAAGGGAAAGCGGAAAACAGCCATGCCAGGATGTTGGCGAAGGCCGGGCCCCGCTGGCCGCGGAAAAGCGGGCTCGAAACCGCCCAGTCCTGCGCCAGCAGGCCTGCCGCGGCCCGCCAAGCCCTGGGCGGTGCGGGGCCCGGCGCGCAGCACCGGGCCCTGGGGTTCAGCCGCCCGGCCCCCAGACCACGGTCAGCGACGCTGCCGGCGGCGGGCCCTGATCGGCGCTGGCCCACACGGCATAGGTGGCGTAGTTGTTGCCGAAGGCGTCCACGCCGCTCGTCAGTTCCTGGGTACTGCCGCCATCGGCCACCTGGAACATGTCGCCGTTGTCCAGCCGCAGCGTCAGCGTGTCGTTGGCATCGGTGATGCCCTGCAGCGCCGCCGCCGTCAGCGACACGGTGCCGGCCGACGCGTTGCGCACGTCCAGCACTTCGATGTCCATGGCCACACCCAGCAGCGTGGTGATGTCGAAGGCACCGCCCACGGCGGTGAACTGCAGGATGTCGCTGCCGGCGCCGCCGTCGGCCTGCGCCAGCGCCGCCACGTCGGCAGCGGCCATCGTGTCGTTGCCGCTGCCGGCCAGCAGCCAGTCGCCACCGCCTGCACCTGCCAGGGTGTCGTCGCCGTCACCGCCCACCAGCACGTCGCGGCTGCCAGTGCCGGCCAGGCTGTCGTTGCCGGCGGAGCCTTGCACCACCGCCAGCGTGGCGTCGGTGAACACCAGGCTCTCGACATGGATTACGGTGTCGGTGCCGTTGCCGGCACCACCCACACGGCTGTCGGTGACCACCAAGCTGGCATCGCTGCCGCCCGAAAAGCTGACCTGCGACAAAGTGGTGGCGATGCTGCTGGTGGCGCCGTCGTAACACGCGACGTCGCTGCCGCTGCCGCCGTCGATGCTGTCGTTGCCGGTTCCGCCGTAGAAGCGCTCGTCGCCCGAGCCACCCGTGAGCACGTCATCGTTGGCCGCGCCCGCCAGGCGGAACGCACCGCTGCCGCCGGTCAGGGTGTCATTGCCAGCAGCGCCCACCAGCATTTCAAAGCCGGTGATGCTGAAGCTTGCACCGCCTACCGTGGCGGTGTTGCTGGTCAGGCTGGCGCTGAAGCTGCCAGTGCTGCCGTAGACCAGGCGGTCCAGGGTGCCGCCGCCACCGTCGGCCGATGTGATGGCGCCCGCCACGAACACCTGGTCGTCGCCCCCACCGGCAGAAACGGTGTCGCCGGTGCTGGCGTTGATGACGTCGGCCAGGTTGCCCCCTGTCAGCACGTTGGCACTGGCGTTGCCCGTCAGCGTGTTGGCTGCCGTCAGTGAGCCGGTGACGTTCTCAATACCGATCAGGATGTCGCCCAGCGAGTCGCCTGTGCCGCCGGTCTGCGCCGTGGCCAGGCCCAGGTTCACCGTCACACCAGCAGAAGAGGCGCTGTAGTCCGCCGTGTCGGTGCCCGTGCCGCCCAGCAGCCAGTCGGCGCTGGCGCTGCCGGCCAGCGTGTCGTCCCCGGCAGCGCCCACCTGGATGTCGCGGCTGGCCGTGCCGGCCAGGCTGTCGTTGCCGCCGGTGCCGCTGGCAATGCCGAGCGTCGCGTCAGTGAACTGGACGCGTTCCATGTTGACCAGCGTATCGGTGCCGGCGTTGGCACCCGCGCGGGTGTCGGTGGCGGTCAGCCGCTCGCTGCCGTCCAGTGCGAAGGTGAAGGCTGTACTCGCGGCTGCGCCGCCCCCAGTGGCCCATGACGTGGTGTAGTTGGCCGTGTCATTGCCTGCGCCGCCGTCGAGAAGGTCATTGCCTTCGCCGCCATTCAGCGCGTCGTTGCCGCCGTTGCCGTACAGGGTGTCGTTGCCGGCCATGCCCGTGACGATTTCGTTAAAGGCATTGCTGCCGTTGAAGACATCGTTACCCGCGCCCATGAAGACCTGCCCGATGACGCTGCCGGCCACTTCGCCATTGGTGAACACGTCGTCGTAGTCGGTGAAGTTGACGTTCTCGAAGTTCGTCATCACGTCGCCCGCCACATCGCTGCCGACATGGACCCCCGTGGCCTGGTTGACGGTGACGCCGCTGGTGTTCGACGTGGTGATGTTCACGGTGTCGAACTCGGTGCCGCCCGTGCCGCCGTCCAGCGTGTCGGCGCCGGCGCCACCGGTGATGCTGTCGATCCCGGCCCCGCCGATGATGGTGTTGTTGCCGGCGTTGCCCGTCAGATTGTCATCGCCGCTGCCGCCCGTCAGGTTCTCGAAGCCGCTGATCACGTCGCCCGCGGCGTCGCCGCCGCTGGCAGTGTTGGTGGCCAGGTTGACGCTGACACCGGCCGTCGACGCGGCATAGCTCAGCGTGTCGTTGCCTGCGCCGCCAAACAGCCAGTCGGCGCCGGCACTGCCGGCCAGGGTGTCGTTGCCGTCGCCGCCCACCATCACGTCCTGGTTGGCGGTGCCCGCCAGGCTGTCGTTGCCCGTTGTGCCGGCCACGACCGTCAGCGTGACGTCGGTGAACACCAGGCTTTCGACGTTGGTCAGCGTGTCGGTGCCGTTGCCGGCGGTGCCGCTGCGGCTGTCGGTGATGGTGAACCAGCCACTGGTGGCGCCGTCGGTGATGCTGACCTGCGACAGGTTGGCGGCCACGCTGGCGTTGTTGGGGCGGTAGGCGTTGTAGTAGACGGTGTCGGTGTCGGCCCCACCGTCCAGCGTGTCGTTGCCCATGCCGCCAATCAAGCGGTCGTTGCCGGCATCGCCGTTCAGCACGTCGTTGCCGGAATAGCCTTCGATCTCGTCGCCGCCGCCGCCACCGCTGAGGCTGTCGTTACCGTCCTGCCCGGTGTCGGTGATGAAGATGCTCAGGCCGCGCAAGCTGTCGGCGTAGGCCGATCCGACAATGGTGTCGCCCCCAGTGTTGGCAGCGGCCTCGATGCCGTAGCCGGCGCCAGACAAGTTCCAGTTGTCGTTGCCGGACTGTCCGCCGAAGAACTCGACGTTGCTGACAGACCCGGTCGCGGCGCTGCCGGCAATCGTGACCGACGCGGTGGTGCCCGATGTAAACACCAGGCTGGTGGCGTTCTGGCCATTGAAGTTGAAGTTGAGGTAGTCGTAGCCGGCCCCGCCGTCCAGCGTGTCGACCCCGGTCGCACCGATGGCGCTCCACCACAGGGTGTCGTTGCCACCACCGGCCTGGATGGTGTTGTCGGCCGAGCTGGTGAAGATCGTGTCGTTCTGGCCCGAGCCGATGAGGTTTTCGATGTCCGACAGGATGTCGCCCACGGAATCGCCGGTGCCGCCCGTCTGGGCCGTGGCCAAGGCCAGGTTCACCGAAACGCCATTGGCCGACGCGCTGTAGTCCACCGTGTCGGTACCCGCACCGCCAAACAGCCAGTCGGCGCTGGCGCCGCCGGCCAGGGTGTCGTTGCCGTCGCCGCCCAGCACCAGGTCGCGGTTGGCAGTACCGGCCAGGGTGTCGTTGCCACTGGTGCCCTGCACCACGCCCACCGTCGCGTCGCTGAACACCAGGCTCTCCACGTTCACCAGCGTGTCGGTGCCGTTGCCGTTCAAGGTGGCGTCGGCCAGCGTCAGCACCACGCCGCTGGTGTTGGTGAAGCTGATGCTGGCGATGTTGGCGGCCACGCTGCTGAAGCTGCTGTTGTAGTAGGCGGTATCGGCGCCGGTGCCGCCGTCGATGGCGTCATTGCCCGTACCGCCCGACAGGTTGTCGCCCACGCTGCCACCCGTGATCGTGTCGTCACCGCCCCAGCCGCGCAGCGTGACACCCACCGACAGACCCACCGCAGTCAGACTGTCGTTCAACCCATCGCCGATGACTTGTTCGAAGTTGGTCGCGGTGAATGTCCCCGCTCCGCCGCCGTAACTGCCCGCGCCAGTGGCCAGGTTCAAGGTCCAGGCCCATCCTGAACCGGAGAAGAAGAGCCTGTCGCCGCCGCTGCCGCCATCCCAATTCGAGCCGTTGAAGCTCTGCGCGCCATAGCCGCCCACGGCTACCAGGTCGTTGCCGCCCCCGGCTTGCACCGTATCCGCACCGTACAAGACGCGGATGTCGTCGTCCAGGTTGCCGCCCACCAAGGTGTCATTGCCGAACGATCCAACGATGGTGTTGGTTTGGTTCAAGGCGCCAATGATTCGCTCGATGCCGACGAACGAATCGCCCTCCGCCAGCGTGCCGCTGTTGGTGGACACGATGCCCCAGGCCCCCGGGGTCAGGCTCACGCCGATGGATGTCGTAGCTGCAGAGTAGTCCACCGTATCCGTGCCTGGCCCACCCACGAAGATCTCGGCCACCGGGGTGGCGATGAAAGTGTCGTCGGACGAGGCGCCGGGCACCACCGTGCGCGTGCCATCGGTGAACTGCAGCCGCTCGACGTTGACGAGCGTGTCCGCGCCATTGGTGCCGTTGCGGGTGTCGGTGACGACCAGGGTGCTGCCGTCGGTGGACGTCAGGGTGAAGTGGGTGCTGGCGCCCGGCACGTTGCCGCCGAGCGCGGCGCTGTAGTCCACGGTGTCGGTACCGCCGGCGCCGTCGATGCTGTCGTTGCCCGCACCGCCATAGATGACGTTGGCATTGGCGTCGCCGGTCAGCGTGTCGTTGAAACGGGTGCCGATCAGGTTCTGGATGTTGGTGTAACTGTCGCCCGCAGCTTCGCCGGTGTTGACCGCAGGCGTGGACAGGCTCGCAACCACGGCTGCGGCCGAATCGGCGTAGCTGGCGGCATTGCTGCCGCTCCCACCGTCCAACGCATCGGCGCCAGCGCCGCCCAACAGGGTGTCGTTGCCGTCGCCGCCGTTCAGGCTGTCGTTGCCGGCCAGGCCGTTCAAGAAGTCGTCGCCCTGGTTGCCGCTCAGTACGTTGGCGATGCCGTCGCCCACCAGGCTGTCGGCGCTGGCGCTGCCGGCCAGGTTTTCGGTGCTGCTGATGCTGTCCTGCACGAAGGGGCTGGCGCCTTGCGTCGCCAGCTGCGCCACTTCAGTGGCCGTGAGCACGCGGTTGTAGATGGCCACATCGTCGATGGCGCCGTTCATCAGCGGGTCCAGACCGCCCCAGCTCGATCGACCCAGGAACATGTTGGTGCGCGCCACATCGGCCACGTTGTAGCTGCCGGTGGCCGAGCCTGCCAGCGTGCCATCCACATAGATCCTGGCCGTGGTGGCGTCGATCGTCACCGTCACGTTCATCCACGCACCGGGCTTGATCGTGCCAGTGGCGGTCGTCACGTTGCCCGTGGTCCAGCCGCTGCTGCCGGCCTGCAGCAACAGCCTGTCGGTGCCGCCCTGGCGCATCACCAACAGGTAGTCGACAGAGGTGTTGGTGCCATTGCTGAACTCGAACAGCTTTTCGTTGCTGGCGAAGTTGGCAGCGTTGTCCATGCGCACGTCCATGCTCACGGTGACCGCACTGCCGAAGCTGACACCGCTGATGGCGGCCGAGCTGGAAGCGCTGCTCTGGCCAGCGCCGTTGATCTGCAGACCTGCACCTTGGCCTGCCTGGCCAGCGCCCCAGGCGCCATACGTGCCCAGCGTGACCGTCGCGCCGCTGGCGCTGCCGGCCACGGAAGCCACCGTGCTGCCGCTGGCGCCGCTGAAGTTGAACGCTGCCAGCAGCCCGTTGGTGATGGCCCCCGCCCCCAGCTGGGCGGTGACGCCGCTGCCGGCTGCGCTGTAGTCCACCGTGTCGTTGCCAGTGTTGCCCACCAGCGTGTCGCGCCCGCCATTGGCGCCCAGGATCACGTCGTCGCCACCACCACCGTCCACGGTGTTGGCATTGGCATCGCCTTCCAGCGTGTCGTTGTTGCTGCTCCCGGCCAGGTTCTCGATGCTCGTGTAGCTGTCGCCCGCCGCGTCGCCGGTATTGCTGGCTGGCGTACGCAGGCTGGCCTGCACGCCAGTGGTGGCGCTGGCGTAGCTGGCGGTGTCGGTGCCGCTGCTGCCCATCAGCTGGTCGGCACCCGCACTGCCGATCAGCACGTCGTTGCCCGCGCCGCCGTCCAGCATGTCGTCGCCCGCGCCCCCATCCAGGGTGTCGTCGCCCGCGTTGCCGGTGATCAGGTTGGCCGCGCCGTTGCCGGTCAGTGTGTCGTGGCTGCCCGTGCCTTCCAGGTTCTGGAAGTTGCTGATGACGTCACCTTCTGCGTCGCCGCCCGAAGTGCTGCCCGTGAGCAGGTTGACGTTCACCGCGGCGCTGCTGGGGGCAACAGCGCGGATGTACAGGTTGTCGATGCTGCCGGTAAAGAACTGGGAATCGGCCTGGATCGACAGCTTGCTGCCCGTGGCCGTGAAGGTGACGGTGCGACTGGTGTTGCCGTCGTTGGCGTTGAACGTGTCGACGACGCGAACCGCGTTGATGTCGCTGTTGGCCACCCGCAGGTTCATGCCGGCCGTGAAGCTGTAGTTGAAGGTCAGCGAATAGGTTTGCCCCACCACCAAACCCATGTCCTGCGACACGATCATCGCCGCAGCCGAGGCATTGACCCTGCCGCCGCTGATGCTCACGCCGCTGTAGGTCGTCCAGCCTGCCGCGGTATCAAAGCCCGCGTTGGTGGCCAGCGACGTGCTTAAGGGCGCGATGAAGACGTTGTCGATGCTGCCGCTGAAGCCACTGCCCTGCGCACCGATGGACAGCTGGCTCTGCGTGGCCGTGAAGCTGGTAGCCAGGCTGCCAGCGCCGTTGGCCAAGGTGGGGGATGTGTAGAAGATGTTGGTGCCGATGGTCTCGCTGTTGCCCAGGCGGATGGCGTTGCCCGCAGTCTTCACATAGTCCAGCGACACAAAGTAGGTGGTGCCCAGGGACAGTTCTGCGCCCTGACTCAGCATCAGCGTGGCGTTGTTGACGTCGGCCTGCCCGTTGGCGATGCTGACGCCGCTCGAGGTCGTCCAGTTCACCGTGCTGCTGAAGTTGCCGTTACGCGCCAGGTTACTGTCGTAGCTCAGCGTGTTGTCGTCGGCCCCGCCGTTGAGCGTGTCGGCCCCGGCGCCGCCACTGATCCAGTCGGCGCCGGCATCGCCGTCGATCGTGTCGTTGCCGCTGCCGCCTGACAGGCGGTTGGCGTTGGCATCGCCCGTGATCGTGTCGTCGCTGGCCGTACCGACGACGTTCTCGATGCCGCTGACGCTGTCACCTGCCGCCATGCCGCCGCTGGCTGTCTGTGTCAGCAGGTTCACCGTGGCACCGCTGCTGCTCCAGCTGGAATTGGCATAGCTGAGGGTGTCGATGCCCGCACCGCCGACGATGTTGGCACCGAAGCCACCAACGCTCTTGACCAGGGTGTCGTTGCCGTTGCCGCCATCCAGGGTCACGGTGCCGCTGGTGGCGACGCCCTGCGTGATCAGGTCGTGGCCCGCGCCGCCGCGCAGCAGCGCGGTGCTGGCCCCGCCCGTGAGCCGGTTGTTGCCGACGCCGCCCCAAACGTTCTCGAAGTCGCTGATGCTGTCGCCCTGCGCGTCGCCGAAGCTCGCGGTCTGGGTACCGGCGATGGACAGGTCCACCATGACGCCAGCGCTGGAGCCGCTGTAGTCCAGCGTGTCGGTGCCGCCGCCGCCCATCAGCGTGTCGCTGCCGGCACCGCCGGCCAGGATGTTGGCGTTGTCGTCGCCGGTGATGCTGTCGTTGTAGGCCGAACCCTGCAGGTGCTCGATGCCGCTGTAGCTGTCGCCTGCCGCGTCGCCGCCCGTGCCGCCATTGGCCAGGTGCAAGACGACGCCGGCGGTGGAACCAGCATAGCTGACGAGGTCGGTGCCGGCCCCGCCCGCGAAGGCATTGGCCACGCCGTTGCCGAAGAAGCTGTCGTTGCCGCTGCTGCCGATGACATTGGCAAAGCCGCTGAAGACGTCGCCCGCCGCGTCGCCGCCCGTGGCGCTGCCGGTAGCCAGGTTCACGGCCACGGCGTCGGCGCTGGCGCTGTAGTCCAGCGTGTCGGTACCGCCGCCGCCCTGCAGCGTGTCGGCACCGGCGCCGCCGGCGATGCGGTTGTTGCCGGCGTCGCCCGTCAGGGTGTCGGCCTGCGCGCTGCCGATGATGTTCTGGATGGCCAGCAGCACGTCGCCCTGGGCATGGCCGCCGCTGGTGGCGCCCGTCTGCAGGTTGACGTTCACAGCGGCCGTGCTGGCGGTGTACGACACGGTGTTGCTGCCGCCGCGGCCGTCCAGCCGATTCACCGCCGCGCCCGCCACGAACAGGTCGTCGCCGGCGCTACCGATGACGTTCTCGAAGTTGGTCAGCACGTCGCCCTGTGCATGGCCGCCGCTGGCCACGCTGCCGGCGGTGGCCAGGTCCAGGGCCACGCCAGCAGTGCTGGCGCTGTAGTCCAGCGTGTCGACACCGCCGGCGCCGTCCAGGGCGTCGGCGCCCGCGCCACCGACGAAGACGTTGCTACCGGCATTGCCGGTCAGGGTGTCGTCGAAGCTGCTGCCCACCAGGTTGTCGATGCCCACCAGGGTGTCGCCCTGGGCGTGGCCGCCGCCGCCCAGGCCAGTGGCCAGGTTGACGTTGACGGCGCTGTCGCTGTCGGCATAGCTGGCGGTGTCGGTGCCGTCGGTGCCGCCGTCCAGGCGGTTGGCGCCGGCGTTGCCGGCCAGCGTGTCGTCGAAGGCCGTGCCGGTGAGGTTTTCGATGCTGTTGTAGCTGTCGCCTTCGGCGTCGCCAGTGTTCAGGCTGGCGTTCCACAGGCTGGCCGTCAGCCCGGCAGCGGCACCGGCGTAGCTGGCCGTGTCGGTGCCCGACGTGCCGCCCAGCAGGGCGTCGGCGCCGGCGCCGCCTTCCAGAACGTCGTCGCCCTGCCCGCCATCCAGGCGGTTGGCGGCTTCGTTGCCGGTCAGGGTGTCGGCCTGGACGCTGCCCACGATGTTCTCGATACCCGACAGCACGTCGCCGGCGGCGTCGCCAGCGCTCAGCTGCTGGCCGGCCAGGCGCAGGTCCACGGTGACACCAGCGCCGCTCTGCGCGTAGCTGGCGGTGTCGGTGCCGTCGCCGCCCGTCAGGGTGTCGCCACCGCTGCCGCCCGCCAGGGTGTCGTTGCCCGCACCGCCGTTCAGGGTGTCGGTGCCGTCGCCGCCGGCCAGGGTGTCGTTGCCACCCCAGCCGAAGAGGCTGTTGTTGGCGGCGCTGCCGGTCAGGTTGTCGGCGGCTTCTGATCCCGCCAGGCTTTCGATGTCGGCCAGCCCGTCGCCGTCGGCGTCGCCGCCGCTGGCGGTGCCGGCCTGCAGGTCGATGGTCACGCCTGCGCTGCTGCTGCGGTATTCGGCCCAGTCGGTGCCGGCACCACCTTGCAGCGTGTCGGCACCTTCGCCACCGGACAGGCGGTCGTCGCCCTGCCCGCCCTGCAGCAGGTTGGCCTGGCTGTCGCCCACCAGGGTGTCGGCGGCTGCGCTGCCGACGATGTTTTCGAACTCGCTGATGGTGTCGCCCTCGGCATCGCCGCCGCTGGCGCTGGCCAGCGCCAGGTTGACGGCCACGCCTTCGGCGGACTGGCTGTAGCTCAGCGTGTCGGTACCGGCGCCGCCGGCCAGCGTGTCACCGCCGGCGCCGCCCTGCACCAGGTCGTTGCCGTTGCCGGCGTTGATGAGGTTGGCCACGCCGCTGCCGACCAGCGTGTCGTTGAACACGCTGCCGGTCAGGTTCTCGATCTGGCTCAGCTGGTCGCCCGCGGCGTCGCCGCCGCTGGCGCTGCCCGCGCCCAGGTCGATGCTGACGCCGGCGTTGCTGCTGCTGTAGCTGGCGGTGTCCGTGCCGGCGCCGCCGCTCAGCAGGTCGGCGCCAGCACCGACGGTCAGCAGGTCGTTGCCGTCGCCGCCGGTCAAGGCGTTGGCGTCGGACGTGCCGGTCAGGGTGTCGCCGAAGGCACTGCCGACCAGGTTTTCGATGTCTTGCAGCGTGTCGCCGGCGGCGTCGCCGCCGGTCGCGGTGGCCAGGGCCAGGTCGATGTTCACGGCGCCACCGGAACCGGCGTAGCTGGCGGTGTCGCTGCCGCCGCCGCCCTGCAGCGTGTCGGCCCCGGCGCCGCCCTGCAGCACGTCGTCGCCCTGGCCGCCTTGCAGCAGGTTGTCGGCAGCATTGCCCACGATGGTGTCGGCCGCATCGCTGCCCAGCACGTTTTCGATGCCCAGCAGCCGGTCGCCTTCGGCGTCGCCGCCGCTGCCCAGGCTGCCGTCCAGGCGTACCACCACGCTGCCTGAAGAAGCGGCATAGCTGGCGGTGTCCACACCGTCGCCGCCGTCCAGCGTGTCGGCGCCGCCACGGCCTTCCAGCAGGTCGTTGCCCTGCCCGCCCACCAGGGTGTTGGCGTTGGCGTCGCCGCGCAGGGTGTCGGCCAGCGCGCTGCCGACGGCACCTTCGATGCTGGTGAGGATGTCGCCCGTGGCGTCGCCACCGCTGGCGCTACCGGCGGCCAGGTCCACTTCCACGGCCTGGCTGCTGCCGGCGTAGCTGGCCAGGTCGCTGCCCTGCCCGCCGCGCAGTTCATCGGCGCCTGCGCCGCCCTGCAACACGTCGTCGCCCTGGCCGCCGTCGAGCACGTTGTTCTGGGCGTCGCCGGCCAAGGTGTCGGCCAGCGTGCTGCCCGTCAGGTTTTCGATCGCGGCCAGCGTGTCGCCTTCGGCGTCGCCGCCGCTGCCCAGGCCGCTGGCCAGGCTGACGTTGACGCCGGCATCGCTGCCGGCGTAGCTGGCGGTGTCATTGCCGCCGCCGCCCAGCAGGGCGTCGGCGCCAGCGCCGCCTTCCAGCAGGTCGCTGCCGCTGCCGCCGTCCAGCCGGTTGCTCTGCGCATTGCCGGTCAGGGTGTCGGCCAGGGCCGAACCGACCAGGCGTTCGATGCCGCTCAGGCGGTCGCCTTCGGCGTCGCCGCCGCTGCCCACGCCAGTGCCCAGGTGGACCGCGACGCCCGCGGCCGATGCGGCGTAGGTGGCGGTGTCGGTGCCATCGCTGCCGGCCAGGGTGTCGGCGCCTGCGCCGCCTTCCAGCAGGTCGTCGCCGGCGCCACCGTCCAGGCGGTTGTTGCCGGCGTCGCCCGCCAGTTCGTCGTTGCGCGCAGAACCCAGCAGGTTTTCCACGTTCGCAAGGCTGTCGCCTTCGGCATCACCGCCAGTGGCGGTGCCGGCGGCCAGGCTGACGCGCACCGCGTCGGCAGAACTGGCGTAGCTGGCGGTGTCGGTACCGCCGCCGCCCAGCAGGGCATCGGCGCCAGCGCCGCCTTCCAGGGTGTCGTCGCCCAGCGCGCCGTCGATCTGGTTGCTGCCGCTGTTGCCCACCAGGGTGTCGCCAGCGCTGCCGCCCAGCAGGTTTTCGATGCCTTGCAGCGTGTCGCCATCGGCGTCGCCAGCGCTGCCCAGGCCCGTGGCCAGGCTGACGGCGACAGCATCGGTGCTGCTGGCGTAGCTGGCGGTGTCGGTGCCGCTGCCGCCAATCAGGCTGTCGGCACCGGAAGCGCCTTCGAGCAGGTCGTTGCCGCCACCGCCTTGCAGGGCGTTGGCGCCGCCGTCACCCACCAGGGAGTCGGCCAGGGCCGAGCCGACCAGGTTTTCGATGCTGGCCAATGTGTCGCCTTCGGCGTCGCCGCCGGCACCCGTGCCGCTGCGCAGGTTGACGCTGACGCCGCTGGTGCTGGCCGCGTAGCTGGCGGTGTCGATGCCGGCACCGCCCTGCAGGCTGTCGGCCCCGGCGCCGCCCGTCAGCAGGTCGTTGCCGCCGCCGCCGGCCAGCAGGTTGGCCGCGCTGTCGCCGGTCAAGACGTCGGCCTGCGCGCTGCCGGCCAGGTTTTCGACGCCACTGAGCACATCGCCCTGCGCGTCGCCGCCGCTGGCGGTGCCGGCCTCCAGGTCCACCTGCACGGCGCTGCCGCTGCTGGCGTAGCTGGCGGTGTCGATGCCGGTGCCCCCGCTGATGCTGTCAGCGCCCGCACCGCCTTCCAGCAAGTCGTTGCCGCCACCACCGCTGAGCTGGTTGGCCGCGGCATTGCCCGTGAGGCTGTCGTCGTGCACGCTGCCCAGCAGGTTTTCAACTTCGGACAGGCTGTCGCCCTGGGCGTCGCCGCCGCTGCCTGAACCCGCTTCCAGGTTCACGTTCACGGCGCTGGCAGATGCCGCGTAGCTGGCCGTGTCCAGGCCCAGCCCGCCGGCCAGCACGTCGGCGCCGCCGCGGCCTTCCAGCAGGTCGTTGCCGTCGCTGCCGTCCAGGCGGTTGGCGCTGGCATCGCCGCGCAGCGTGTCGTCCGCCGCGCTGCCCAGCACGCTTTCGATGCTGTTCAGGGTGTCGCCCTGGGCGTCGCCGCCCGATGCGCTGCTGCTCGCCAGGTCCACCACCACGGCCAGCGCACTGCCGGCGTAGCTGGCGGTGTCGCTGCCCAGGCCGCCGCGCAGGTCGTCGCCGCCAGCGCCGCCGGCCAGCAGGTCGTCGCCAGCGCCGCCGTCCAGCAGGTTGGTGCCGGCATCGCCGGTCAGGCGGTCGGCCAGGGCACTGCCGAGCAGGTTTTCGATGCCTTGCAGGGTGTCGCCATCGGCGTCGCCCCCTTGCATCTGCCCAGTGAGCAGGTTGACGCTGACGCCCACGCTGCTGCCGGCGTAGCTGGCGGTGTCGGTACCGCTGCCGCCCAGCAGGGCGTCGGCACCGCCGGCGCCTTCCAGCACGTCGTCGCCAGCGCCGCCTTCCAGGCGGTTGACCACGCCGTCGCCGAGCAGGGCGTCGGCCAGGGCACTGCCGGTCAGGTTCTGGACTGCCAGCAGGGTGTCGCCCTCGGCGTCGCCGCCGGAGCCGGTGCCGCTGGCCAGGTCCACGCGCACGCCGGCGCCGCTGCTGGCGTAGCTGGCGGTGTCGCTGCCACCGCCGCCTTCCAGTGTGTCGGCGCCAGCGCGTCCTTCCAGCACGTCGTTGCCCTCGCCGCCGCGCAGGCGGTTGGCCGCTGCGTTGCCGCGCAGGCTGTCGCTGCCGGTGCTGCCCAGCAGGTTTTCGATGCTGTCCAGGCTGTCGCCCTGGGCATGGCCGCCCTCGGCCGTGCCGGCCTGCAGGTCGATGGCCACCGCGCTGTCGCTGCCGGCGTAGCTGGCGGTGTCGCTGCCACTGCCGCCCAGCAGGGCGTCGGCGCCGCCTTCGCCTTCCAGCAGGTCGTCGCCAGCCGCGCCTTCCAGCCGGTTGGCTTCGGCATTGCCGCCCAGGCTGTCGGCCTGGGCGCTGCCCAGCAGGTTTTCCACCAGCAGCAGGCTGTCGCCTTCGGCGTCGCCGCCGGTAGCGCTGCCGCGGCCCAGGTGCACGGCCACCGCACTGGCGCTGGCGGCGTAGCTGGCGGTGTCGGTGCCGCTGCCGCCGTCCAGCAGGTCGGCGCCCGCGCCGCCTTGCAGCAGGTCGTTGCCAGCCGCGCCCACCAGGCGGTTGTCGCTGTCGTCACCCGTTAGGCTGTCGGCCAAGGCGGACCCGACGAGGTTTTCGATGCCGGCCAGGGTGTCGCCCGTGGCGTCGCCACCGTTGGCGGTGCCCGCCTTCAGGTCCACGTTGACGCCAGCGCTGCTGGCGGCGTAGCTGGCGGTGTCGTTGCCAGCGCCGCCTTGCAGGGTGTCGGCGCCCAGGCCGCCTTCCAGCAGGTCGTCGCCGGCGCCGGCGTCCAGCCGGTTCGCCGCAGCGTCGCCTGCCAGGCTGTCGTTGCCGCTGCTGCCCAGCAGGTTTTCGATGCCCGACAACAGATCGCCCTCGGCGTCGCCGCCGCTGGCGCTGCGGTTGCCCAGGTGCACGGCCACGCCCAGGGTGCTGCCGACGTAGCTGGCGGTGTCGGTGCCGCTGCCGCCCAGCAGCGTGTCGGCACCGGCGCCGCCTTGCAGCAGGTCGTCGCCCTGGCCACCGTCCAGGCGGTTGGCATTGGCATCGCCGCTCAGGCTGTCGGCCAGCGCGCTGCCGGCCAGGTTTTCGATGCCGACCAGGGTGTCGCCCTCGGCGTCGCCGCCGGCGGCGCTGTTGTCGGCCAGGCTGACGGCCACGCCGGCTTCGCTGCCGGCGTAGCTGGCGGTGTCGCTGCCCGTGCCGCCCAGCAGCCGGTCGGCACCGGTGCCGCCTTCAAGCCAGTCGTTGCCGGCATCGCCGTCCAGCCGGTTGGCCCCGGCGTCGCCCACCAGGGTGTCGGCCAGGGCGCTGCCCAGCAGGTTTTCGATGCTGGTGTAGCTGTCGCCCGCCGCGTCGCCGGTGTTGCTGCGCGCATTGGCCAGCGAAGCCTGCACGCCCAGCGTGGCGCTGCTGTAGGCCGCCGTGTCGTTGCCTTCACCGCCGCGCAGGGTGTCGGCGCCCGCGCCGCCTTCCAGCAGGTCGTCGCCGTTGGCGCCGTCCAGCAAGTTGGCGTTGGCATCGCCGACCAGCGTATCGCCACTGGCGCTGCCTTCCAGGTCTTCGACACTGGCCAGCCGGTCGCCTTCGGCGTCGCCGCCGCGGCCCGTGCCGGCGGCCAGGTTCACGTCCACGGCCTGGCCCGATCCGGCATAGCTGGCCCGGTCGCGGCCGGCGCCGCCGATCAGCGTGTCGGCGCCCGCCGCGCCGCTGAGCAGGTCGTCGCCATCGTTGCCTTCCAGGCGGTTGGCCTGGGCGTCGCCGGCCAGGGTGTCGGCCAGCACGCTGCCGACCAGGCTTTCGATGCTTTCCAGGACGTCGCCCTGGGCATGGCCACCCTGCACCAGGCCCGTGGCCAGATTGACGACGACCGCGGCGTCACTGCTGGCGTAGCTGGCGGTGTCGTTGCCGGCGTCGCCAGCCAGGGTGTCGGCGCCTTCGCGGCCGTCCAGCACGTCGTCGCCCGCGGCACCGGCCAGGCGGTTGGCGCCAGTGTCGCCCACCAGGCTGTCGGCATGCGCGCTGCCGAGCAGGTGTTCGATGCTCTGGAAGCTGTCGCCGGCGGCGTCGCCCGCGCTGCCCACACCGGCGGCCAGGCTGGCGGCCACACCGGCGCGGGCTTCGCTGTAGCTGGCGGTGTCGATGCCTTCGCCGCCCAGCAGCGCGTCAGCACCCGCGGCGCCTTCCAGCACATCGTCACCCAGGCCGCCTTCCAGCCGGTTGGCCGAGGCATTGCCGACGACGCGGTCGTCATAGGCCGTGGCCACCAGGTTTTCGACGCCGGTCACGACGTCGCCCTCCGCGTCGCCACCGGTACTGGCGCCGCCGTCCAGCCGTACGCTGATGGCGCGGGTGGCGGCGCTGTAGAGCAGCGTGTCCACGCCGGCACCGCCTTCGATGCGGTCGCCGCCCTGGCCGCCCACCAGCACGTCGTCGCCAGCACCGCCGTCGATCTCGTCGTTGCCGGCCTCGCCTTCGATGCGGTCGTTGCCGTCGGCGCCCGACAGGCGGTTGGCGGCGTTGTCGCCCAGCAGCGTGTCGTCCTGCGCGCTGCCGAAGGCGCCTTCGATGCTGTCCAGCGTGTCGCCTTCGGCGTCGCCGCCGGTGGCGCGGCGGGCCGCGATGTTCACGTTCACGGCCTGGGCCGACCGGCTGTAGTCGGCCACGTCCAGGCCGTCGCCGCCCAGCAGTTCGTCGGCGCCTGCGCCACCTTCCAGCACGTCGCCCCCGCGGCCGCCTTCCAGCCGGTTGGCAGTGGCGTCGCCACGCAGGGTGTCGCTGTAGCGCGAGCCGCGCACGCGTTCGACGCCCTGCAATGTGTCGCCGGCAGCGTCGCCGCCTTCGCCCGCGCCAGCTTGCAGGTCCACCACCACCGCTTCGTTGGAACCGCTGTAGTCGGCCAGGTCCAGGCCATCGCCGCCGTCCAGCGTGTCGGCACCCGCCCCGCCGACCAGGGTGTCGTTGCCACCGCGGCCGCGCAGCGTGTCGCCACCGGGCGCGCCCATCAGCCGGTTGTCACCGGCATCGCCGATCAGTTCATCGGCGTATTCCGAGCCTTCCAGGTTCTCGATGCTGCTGTAGGTGTCGCCCTGCGCGTCGCCGGTGTTCAGGCCCGGGTCTTCCAGGCTGGCGCGCACGCCGCTGCGGGCATCGATGTGGCTGGCGGTGTCGCTGCCTTCACCGCCCACCAGGCTGTCGGCGCCGCCATTGCCCGTCAAGTGGTCGTCGCCCGCCCCGCCTTCCAGGCGGTTGACGGCGTCGTTGCCGGTCAGTTCGTCGGCCTGGCGCGACCCGACGATGTTCTCGATGTCCTGCAGGCGGTCGCCCTCGGCGTCGCCGCCCTGCCCCGTGCCGGTGGCCAGGCTGACCACCACCCCGCTGCCGCTGTCGGCGTAGGCCGCGGTGTCGTTGCCGGCGTCCCCCTGGATCTGGTCGGCCCCGGCGCGGCCTTCAAAGAAGTCGTCGCCAGCCTCGCCGGCCAGCAGGTTGGCCGCGTCGTTACCCAACAGGCGGTCAGCCAGGTTCGAACCTTCGACGCTTTCGATGCCGGTCAGCGTGTCGCCTTCAGCTTCGCCGCCGCTGGCGGTGCCCGCCGCCAGGTCGACGGTGACGCCTGCGGCGCTGCCGCGGTAGACCACGCGGTCGTTGCCGTCGCCACCGTTCAGGGCGTCGGCGCCGCCACGGCCTTCCAGGGTGTCGTCGCCGGCGCCACCGCTCAGGCGGTTGGCGTTGTCGTCGCCGCCCAGGCGGTCGGCATGGTCGCTGCCGGCCAAGTCTTCGATGCCCTGCAGCTGGTCGACCTGGGCGTCGCCGCCGCTGGCCGTGCCCAGCTTCAGGTCGACGCTGACGCCGCTGGCCGAACCTTCGTAGCTGGCCGTGTCGCGGCCCGTGCCACCCGTCAGCTGGTCGGCCCCTGCGCCGCCCACCAGCCAGTCGTTACCCTGACCGCCATCCAGCCTGTCGTTGCCGTCTTCGCCGTACACACGGTCGTGGCCGACCAGGGCCTCGACGACGTCGTTGCCGGCACCGGCCCGGATGACGTCCCCCAGCCCGTAGGCCGCGAACACCGTGCCCTGCTGGCCGGCGGCGTTGGCGTAGGTCATGTCGCCGGCGCTGGTGACATCGCGCAGGATGGCCGGCATCACCAGTTCACCCGTGATCGGCTGGCCCCCCATGGTGCCTTCGGCATTGATGCGGATGTCGAAAGTCTGGGGCGTGAAGGGCGCGCTGTCTGCGGCCACCGGGTACTGCACGACGAAGCTCTGCGCCGTGATGCTGCCGCCCACGGGCGCCACCAGTTCCCAGGCCGTGCCCACGCGCTGCGCGCCGACCACCGTGAAGCCTTCGGGCAGGCCGCTGATGCTGACCTTCTGCACTTCCACCGCGTCGCGCCCGGTGACGGCCAGGCTCATCACGCGGGCAAAGCCCGCGCCCATGCCCATCGCGCCATCGCCGCGGATGATGTCCGCGCCGGCCGTGCCGTTGATGACTTCGGGCGCTGCCTGGACCGCCGGCGACGGGTCGCTGGCCGAAGCTTCAGAACCACCCGAGCCCACGATGCGGCTGCCGCCGTCGGCAGCCGACACTTCCTGGCCGGCCAGGTTGCGAAAGCTGGCGGCCACGGCCAGCCGGGGCGCTTCGGGCGGGGGCGGCGGGGCGCCGGCACCCGGCGCGGCCGGTGGGCTGCCGGCCGGTGAAGGCGCTGCCAGCAGGGGCGGCGGCGCGGGGGACGACACATCCGCTTCGGCCACCGGGGCCGCGCCGAGGTCGGGCATCGGCGTCATGCCAGAAGGGGCGGCCTGCGGGCGCGGCGCCATGTCTTCGGCAGCGTCTGCCGGCGCTTCGCGCTTGGGTTTGGTGTCGGTTTCCGTGTCCTTTTCCACGGTGCGCGAGATGGCGTCGGCCACATTCACGCGCCCTGCGTCCGCCAGCAGCACGTCGCCACTGACCGCACCGTCACTGAACTCGATGCTCAGCCCCGGCTCGATGGCGATGCGCAGCGCCAGGCCTGGCAGCACTTTCTGCGACCCATTGCTCAGTTGCAAGACCAGGTCGGTGCCGGCTACCCCCACCTTCATGACCGACGCGCGAGCAATATCGCTCAGGACAACGCGGCCGTTGGATGGGTTGACGTTCGTGGCCATAGGTGGGGACGGGGCAGGTTGCAGGGGCTTCTGCGCTATCGGCAGGAACCGCCTTGGCTTGAACTGCCTACACCTGCCGAACCCGCCCGCCAGACCCCAGGCTGCACTCGATCACCGACCGGCCCCAGCGCTGCCCGGCCTCAGCGCTGATGGCCGCTGGCGCCGTCAGCGCTTGCGCGGCGCGATGAAGTTGCCCCAGCTCGACAGCACCGCCACGTCGTCGGCCAGGGCATCGGGCGGGCCACGGAACACCAGTTGGCGGTCGCCCGGGCCTTTGACGGCAAAGCGGTTGCCAGTGAGGCCCGTCAATTCATAGGCCGGCTGGCCGGGCGTGCTCAGCGTCAGCACGCCGTCCGCGCGCAGCGCCACCGTCAGCGGATTGCCGCTGATCACATATTCACCCACAAACCGCGCCAGCACCTTCGGGTCTTTCAGGCGCGCGTCCGGCAGGCGCTTGAAGACGATCGGCGGCACGTTCGGTTCCATCCGCGTCTGCACCGCCTCGACGTCGCCGTCGATGTTGGTGATGAACTGCAGCTTGGTCTGTTCCATCAGGTCCAGCTTGTTGTCCGGCACCTTGAAGACCTCGAAGTGGAAGTGCGCGGCGGCGCTGGTCATGCCGTTGTAGCGCAGCTGCAGCGGGCGCTGGGCCTGGCCGCTGAGCGCGATCTGCAGGCGGCCGTAGGCCGGGTGTTCATAGTCGCCGGCGTAGTCGGCCAGCGGACGTGATGGCTGGGTGCCCGGCACCTGCGGGTCCACACGCTGTGCGGTGGCGGCCTTCTCGGCGGCCCAGAACTCGTCATCCTCGGCCTTCAGCCGGCCGCTCCAGTCCACAGGCGGCAGGCCGAGCAGGAGATCGGCCAGCAGGTAAGGCACGGTCGTCCGCGCCACGCTGCCGCTCAGGTTGGCCGAAACGAAGATGCCGATGCGCCGGGCCGGAAAGACCATCAGCTGCGAAGCCGAACCCGGCATGTCGCCGCCGTGCTCGAAATAGCGCTCGCCGCGGTAGCTGCCCACGAAGGTACCCATGCCGTACTGCACGGGGCCCAGCTCGGGGTACTTGCCGCGGAACGGCAGCACCATCTGCGGGCTGGTCATGGCCGCCAGGTCGGCCGGGGCGATCACAACCTTGCCGTCCAGGCTGCCGCGGCTGGTCAGCATCAGCAGGTAGCGCGCCATGTCGTTGGCGCTGCTGTTGATGCTGCCGGTCGGGCCCATCGCGTCCAGCGCCTGGTAGGCCTGCGGCTTCGGGCGACGATCGTCGTCCAGGGTGTAGCCGCTGCCGCGGTCGACCTGCGCGTTCAGCCCGGCAAGCGTGGTCGACGAACGCTTCATGCCCAGCGGGTCAAACAGGCTCTTGTCGATCAGCTGTTCCCAGCTGCTACCGGCCACCCGGCCGGCCAGGTAGCCCGCGGTCATGAACATGAAGTTGTTGTACTGGAAGCGCTCGCGCAGGCCAGCGCTGGGCTCCATGTAGCGCAGCCGGGCGTAGAGCTGCTCGCGCGTCAGGGGCGAACCGAACCAGGCGCCGTCGTGACGCGGCAGTCCGGTGCGGTGGGTGACCAGGTCGCGTACGCTGACGCGCGCCGTCAGTTCGTCGGTGTACAGGCGGAAGTCGGGCAGCACTTCGCGCACAGGCTGGTCCCAGGCCAGCTTGCCGTCGCGCACCAGCGTGGCCATCGCGGCCACGGTGAAGCTCTTGCTGATCGACGCGATGGGCTGGACGGTGTCGGCCGTCATCGGCAGTTTCTGCTCGACATGGCGCAGGCCGTAGCCCTTGGCCAGCAGGACCTGGCCGTCCTTGACGATGGCCACCGTGATACCGGGCGTGCGGAAACGCTCCAGTTCAGCGGCGATCTTGGCGTCCAGACCGGCCAGCGGGTCGGCGGCGGGTTGTGCCAGCACCGGAAGTGCCGGCAAGATCAACAGCGCGGCAGCCACCGCGCGACGGGTCAGGTGCATCATCGACAGGCCCTCCAAAGCTGCTGATTCTTCATGAGAGGGTCAGAAACTCAAACACCTGGGTTTGGGTCCTTCGCGGGCCGCAGTTCGTCGCGCTCTTCCTCGCGCCCGGAAGGCGTGCCCGAATCCAGCTTGCGGTCAGGCGACTCGGCCACCTGGGCTGATGCACCGGCGTGGTTGATCAGCTCTTCGATGATGAAGTGGCCATACAGCTGGGCGCGCTCGGCCCCAGACAGGAAGGTTCTTGGCATTCAAGCCGATCTCGATGCAGTCTTTCGTGGCAGGCCCCAGCATGGCGAATGGCTTCTTCCGCCGCAGGCTGAGGTAGCCTTTCTTGGGCGCTTCGTCGAACGCGCCGAATGTCTTGATCTGAGCCATGACCGCGTTGTGCAGCGGACGCAGGCCCGCCTTGGCGCCGCTGTAGATGGCAATCAGCGGCTCGGCAACGGGGGCAAGAAGCCTTCTATCGACAGATAGCGTTCGCCGGTGTCGTAGTTGAAGCCCAGCACCCTGGCGCCGGCACCCAGATCGGGCAACTTCTGCGCGATCGCGGCTAGCGTCGCACCGCTGGAGATGCCCACCAACATGCCTTCGTCGCGTGCGCAACGCCGCGCCATTTCGCGTGCGGCCTCGGCCTCGACCTGGATCACGCCGTCGAGCAAGGCAAGGTGCAGGTTCTTCGGGATGAAGCCCGCACCGATGCCCTGGATGGGGTGGGGTGAAGGCGAGCCTCCGCTGATCACTGGCGAAGCCACGGGCTCGACCGCAAATACCTTGAGCTGGGGCCAGTGGGCCTTCAGCACCTGTGCGCAGCCCGTGATATGACCACCCGTGCCCACGCCTGTGATCATCGCGTCCAGGCCATCCGGGAAGTCGGCCAGAACTTCCTGCGCCGTCGTGACCACGTGCACATCGATGTTGGCCGGATTGTTGAACTGCTGCGGCATCCAGGCGCCAGGGGTTGCTGCGACCAGTTCTTCGGCGCGTGCGATCGAACCCTTCATCCCTTTCTCACGCGGTGTCAGCTCGAAGCTGGCACCGTAGGCCAGCATCAGGCGGCGGCGCTCGACGCTCATGCTGTCCGGCATCACCAGCACCAGCTTGTAGCCCTTGACCGCGGCCACCATCGCCAAGCCGATGCCCGTGTTGCCAGAGGTGGGTTCGATGATGGTGCCGCCCGGCATGAGAGCGCCGCGCCGTTCGGCGTCTTCCACCATCGCCAGTGCGATGCGGTCCTTGATCGAACCGCCAGGGTTCGCCCGCTCGGATTTGATCCACACCTCGGCTGATCCGAACAAGCGGTTGATCCGGATGTGCGGGGTGTTGCCGATGGTCGCCAGGATGTTTGCAGCTTTCACCTTGATGCCTTTTACGTTGGCTCGGGGCCGATGGTGGCACAGCGACGCTCAATTCGGCTTCGAACCGGTGAAATCTGGCGGTGCAGACCAGAACTTCATGGCGCCGTACTCCCAGGCCCAGGGCAGCCCGGTTTCGCCGAGGATGGACCGCACCAGCGCCGGAAACGCCGGCTCAGCGCGAACGTCGTTCGACAGGATCACCACGCAACGCTGGGTGGTCTCGAGACAGACCCACATATTCGCCGTGGAATCGTTGTGTCCACCCTTGAAGAAGCCGACGCCTTGCGGACCCTGGAAGGCGATGACGCCCAAGGCAGCGCCCAGCGCTGGAAAGGGGGGCGAAGCGAGCGATGGCTGGAAGGTGGGGAACTGGCTGCGTGTAGCAATCATGAACTGAGGCCTGATCAACTCCGCCCGACCTGCAGCGCTCAATCCATCGCCGCGCACATAGCTGGCGGCCAGCCGGCCCATGTCGGCAATCGTGGTGTCCATCGAGCCCGATGCGCGCACCCGGCTGCGTTCATCGTGAGGCTCCAGTTGCCCATCGCGCGTGAAACCATCGGCCAGGTTGGGCCGAAAGTCGGGCCGCCAGATCAGGCTGGTACGAACCATGCCATTCGGCGCAAACAGCCGCCGATTCATCTCCGCACCGACATCCAGCCCCAGGCCTTGCTCCAGAACGAACTGCAGCAGGATCAAGCCATCACCTGAATACGAATAGCGGCTACCCGGTTCGAAGTGGATGCGTAACTGCCGGTCAGGCTCCAGGAAGTAGAAGTTCGCGAAGCCACCGCTGTGGGTGAGCAGGATCCGGGCGGTGAGCCGGCGCCAGCGCTCGTCGCTGGCCAAACCCGCAAATGCCGAATACCGCCGCACGATGTCCGGCGATGTGTAGCTGGGCAGCGGCTGCGGCAGGTAGCTCGCAATCGGCACATCCAGGCCGAGCTTGCCTTCCTCGACCAGCTGCATGACCAGGTAGCCGAACGCTGCCTTGGTCAGCGAGGCTCCGTACATCACGGTGTCCTTCAGCAGCGGTTCGCCGCTGGCGTTGCGAACGCCATAGGCCTGGGTGAATACCACCTGACCGTTGTCAACCACGGACACCGCCAAACCCCTGGCACCGGTAGCGGCCATGGCGAGCCGCACTGTTTCGTCGATGAAGCGCGTGTTGACCCCGAGCTGGGGCACGGTCGATGGCGCGTGGGAACAGCCCAGCAAGGCGGCGCCCAGAAGCAGCATGGCGATGCCACGGGTCCAGGCGCGTTCCGTCAGAGTCTTCATGGCGTCGTCGTGGGCACCGCCTGGGTCGGCGTTGCAGTCAGCATTGCGGGCAGCATTGCGAAAAGGATGTTGGCCCATCGTAGCCCGCGGCGCATGAACCGCACTGGTGGATCTGCGCCCAGCGCCAGGTCACCATGGCACAGTCCCGATCATGGTTGCGTTATCAGGAGAATCGGTTGTCTCACCGCAGTGATGTCGCTGCCACTTCTTTGGCGGGCGTGTTTGTCACGCTGACGGATAGCGCCCGCAGTTTCCCTCGCCATTGGCACGGCACCTACGGCCTGGGTTTGGTCGACCGCGGCGCGCAACGGTCTGCCAGTGGCCGCGGCGCGGTCGAGGCTTTTGCCGGGCAATGCATGACCCACAACCCGGGCGAGGTGCACGACGGCGCACCGATCGGCGGCACCGCGCGGCGCTGGCGCATGTTTCACATTGAGCCTGCCGCCATGGCCTGCCTTTTCGGCGACGCCCGACGGTCGCCCCTGGAGTGGCATGCGCCGGTCATGGACGACGCGACGCTGCGCACCGGGCTTGGTCGTGCGTTCGCAGCCTCCGATGCCGCGCAGGCCGCGCAGGCCGCAGGGTCAGCAATCGATCGCGTGGACACGGCGCCCCAGGCCATGCTGGAAGAGGCACTGCTGCTGGCCATTGGAAAAGCAGCCGAACTGGCCCGAGCACCGCGACCGGGCCGGCCCGACGAACCGAATCTCTCGCTCGTGATCGAACGCCTTGCCGACGACTTCGAACACGCTCCGACGCTGGACGAACTCGCATCACTTGCAGGCACCAGCCGGTACACGCTGGTGCGCCAGTTCGGCCGCCGCCATGGCTTGCCGCCCATGGCCTGGCTACTGCAGTTGCGACTGCAGCGCGCGCGGGACAGGATCGCAGCGGGCTGCAGCCTGGCCGATACCGCCCTGTTCTGCGGCTTCAGCGACCAGAGCCACCTCACGCGCCTGTTCACACGCCAGTACGGGCACACACCCGGGGCCTGGCGCAAAGCGACAGCAACCCAGGCCCACGGGCGCGCAATAACGTTCTAGATCGGTGCCGGCGAAAACGACATCCTGCGGGCATGTCGCCATCCACACCCCCGACCACTTCCGGCACTGAAGACCGGCGGCACCTTTGGGGTCCGGTGCTGTGTGGGGCCGCCATGGCCACGGTGGGCACTTCGGTCGTGGCCAGCAAGCTGATCGGCATGCAGGTCGAGCCCTTTGCCGCCACGGCCCTGCGACACCTGCTGGCGCTGCCGGTGCTCGCACTGCTGTGTTGGCTGTTTCGACCCGCCTGGCCCCGACCCAGTCGCCGGGATGCGTCGATCTTGCTGCTGCAGGCTGCAAGCGGCAGCGTGGGTTACACCGTGCTGTTGATCGCCGGCACGTCGATGACCAGCGCGGCCGACGCAGGCGTGGTGGCCGGCACGCTGCCCGCCATGGCAGCACTGTTCGCGATCCTGATCCTGGGCGAACGGCCCGGCCTGCTCGCCCTGATGGGCATTGCCTTGGCGACCGCGGGGGTGCTGCTGCTGTCAGTGGGCCTGGGCTCTGAACCAGGCGTGCCTATGCCTCATCGCACCTTCGGCATTGCGCTGGTGGCCGCTGCGGTGGCTTGCGAGGTCATCTTCATTCTGGGACAGCGGCGGCTGCGCGCACCCATTGAACCCCTGGCCATGGCGACGCTGATGTCTGCAGGCGGCTTGCTGCTGTCGCTGCCAGCGGCTGGCGTGGTCTGGGCCATGAATGGGCCTCGAGCCAGCGCCCATGGGCCTGAATGGGCTGCCGCGCTTGCCGCCATCGCCTGGTACGCGTGGGTGCCCACTGTCCTGGGCTTCTGGCTCTGGTACGCCGGTGCGCGCCGCGCGACGGCCACGCAGGCTGCGGCGTCCACCGCCTGGCTGCCGCTGGTGGGCGTCGTCGGTGCCGCAGTCGTGCTGGGCGAAGACGTGACGGCGTCGCAGTTGGCGGCGCTGGCCCTGGTACTGGCCGGCGTGCTCATCGGCTCCATCACCCGCCGCACGCGCCATTAGGGTCGCGGCCATCGCATCATGGGTTGACAACCGCAAGAAGAAAGCCCCGACCCATTAACACGCGCTGGCGGTGTCAACCCAGGGATTGCTTCAAGTCCGATCTCAGTGAGCCGGCCTTCAGAGCGCTCAGGCCCCTTGTTGAGCCACCGCGGTATGGGCCAGCTGCACCTGGGTGCTGTTGTGATCGGCCAGACCCCCCACGCCCAAGAGCGTGGCGACGGTCATGAAAGCCGCGAAGGCGACGGCGGCGAAGCGGGGGGCGGTGCGAAAGGGGGTGGCGTTCATGCTGGGCTCCGGAGTGGCAGTGGGTGTGTCGATGGATGCAGTGTCGGCATCCAGCGGCTTGCGCACGAGGTACTTGCGATGAATCGCCAGCCAGGCTGAGCGAACTGCATGCGCCACGGATCTGCTGCAGCGGAGTCTGAAGCGCGCGGTACCTGACTGCAGCCGTTCGCGTTGGGCCGGTGAATGTCGGCGGACGCTGATACCTGACCTTGCCTGACCTCACGAACAGCTGTCTGGTGTGCTTCGATGGCCGCCGCTGGCCGCCGCGTCCGAAACCGGTCGCTCGGCAAAGCATCATCAATCGGGACGACCGCCCACGTCGCGCCGGGCTGACCGGCAACCTTCGGCCAACAGCTGACCTTCACAAGGGGTAGCTTGGTGGCGCACCCGACTTGCGTGCTCCAAACTGGCCTTGGTCGGGTCTGTGGGTCGAGCGGTCTTGCTTGGCAGCCCCGTGGCGGGTCCGCACAATGCGGCCGATCGTTCAGATGGGACAGCGCCATGCGCCTGCATTTGCTCGCCCTGCTTTGGCCAGCGCTTGTCGCTGCAGCCCCTGCGCCCGAAGCCGTGCCTGTGCCACCCCATGTGCAGCGCATCGCCGATGCGGCTCGCCTGTGGTCACGCGTGCAGTGGGTGCACCCAGGGCTGGCAGACGGCCGTATCGACTGGGACCGTGCCTTGCTCGATGCGATGCCTGCCATTGCTGAGGCCGGCAACGATGCATCGCGGGCTGCAGCCCTGCGGCAGCTGCTGGAACCGCTGAAGGATTCCGCCGTGCGCGTCGGGCCCGCACCGGCGCCGACCTACGTGCAGGCGACCGCCGGGCCGCCGAGTGTGGAAGCGCTGCCCGGCGGGGTGATGCTGGTGTCCCTGCACCGCCCAGTGGCCGCCTGGCAGGCCGACTTCCTGCAACGGGTGGCCGACCTGCAGCGCGCCCTCGCCCCCGCCAGCGCGTTGATCTTCGACCTGCGGCCGGCCGAGCCCAGCTGGGTCGAACCCGCCGACCTGGTCAATCGGTTGCTGACCGATTTCCTTGCGCAGCCACTGGTCTTGCCCGCCACCCGCGCCCGCATGCACCAAGGCTACATACCCCAGGCCGGCGGAACTTCCGGTGGCTACTTCAGCGCATGGCTCACGCAAGCCAGCGCCATGCTCGTGCCGTCCGGTGCGGCACGAGCAAGGCCGGTGGTGTTCATCGTGAACGAGGCCACGGTCATTCCGCCAGCCGCTCTGGCCATGCAGAAATCCGGGCTGGGCTACATCGTGGCCGAGGGCACGCCCAGCGCGGCCTGGTTCGTGCCCACGCAGGAACTGGACGTGGGGGGCTTGCCGGTGCGCTTTGCCAGTGGCGAGCTGGTGTTCGAAGACGGCCAGACCGGTTTTGGGGTGGATCTGGAACTGAAGCCTTCAGCGCAAGCCGGTCCCGGCAGTGCCGCAGTCCAGGGTGCTGTGGCCTTGCTCGCGCGCCAGCCGCAGTCGCGGCCCGGCCAGGATGTGGCCCGCCGGCCGCTGGCACCTCTGGCGCGATGGCAACCCGACAGGCTTTACGGGGAGGCTTCGTTGCCGAATCTCGGTCTTCGGCGGCTGGCGGTCATCCGGTTCTGGTCGGTGATCGACAACTTCTTCCCCTACAAGGCCCTGCTTGAGCGCCCCTGGGCCGAAGCCCTGCCCGAGTTCCTGGCCCGCATGGATACCGTCGGCAGCGAGCGCGAATACGCGCTGGTCATTGCCGAGATGGCCGCTCGCCTGCACGACAACCACGTGCGGCTGCGCGGTGCCTCGATCGACAGGGCAATGGGCGAGGCGGCGCTGCCGCTGAGGCTTGCGGTAGTAGAAGACCGGGTCGTCGTGAATGAAAAGCTCGACAGCGCGGCAGCCGCCGACGTCGATCGCTGGGACGAGGTCTTGACCATCGACGCCGAGCCCGTAGCCGCCGCCATGGCGCGGCTGGAGCGCTTTGTCCCCTCGGCCACCCCGGACACACGCGACCGCAACCTCACGCGCAGTGCGCTGGGGCGGGGTGCCGAGGGCAGTTCCGCGCGCCTGCAACTTCGTGGCGCCGACGGACGGCTGCGTGAAGTGACGCTGCTGCGCTCGAAGTTACATCTTCAACCGCCACGGGAACGCCGCGGTGGCGAAGTCGTGAAGCTATTGCCAGGCAACATCGGCTACGTCGACCTTGACCGATTGACCGTGCCTGAAGTCGACGCAATGTTCGAGCAGATCAAGCACACGCGCGCGATCGTGTTCGACATGCGCGGCTATCCCAACGGCACGGCCTGGTCCATCGCGCCGCGGCTGAATGTCAAGGGCGCCAAGGAAGCGGCCGTCTTCGAGCCGCCCCAACTGTTCGGCGGTGGTGGTTGGGAGGAACCCGGCCGCGGCCAATGGGCCCAGCATTTGCCGCCACGCGAGGGCAAGCCGCTCTACCGTGGGCGCGTGCTGATGTTGATCGACGCCCGCACACAGAGCCAGGCCGAGCACACGGGCCTGTTCTTCGAGGCCGCCTGCGACGTCGTCTTCGTTGGCAGCCCGAGCGCGGGCTCCAATGGCGATGTCACGCGCTTGGTCATCCCGGGAGGCCTGGACTTGTCATTCACCGGCCAGGGCGTCCGTCACGCCGATGGCCGGCAGCTACAGCGGGTGGGCCTCCGGCCCCACATCGGCGTTGCGCCCACGCTGTCTGGCTTGCGCGCTGGGCGCGACGAGGTGTTGGAGCGCGCGCTGGCCTTCATCGAGACGGGGCGCTGAACCTCTCGACGTCCTTCAGCAACAGCAGCCCTGCTGTGCGATTGCGGGCCATGCAGTCGTCGATCGTCCAGATCTGCCCGCCGACAGAAAACGCGCACGCAGGGGAGAAACCTGCGGCGGCGTCCAAGTGCCATGTGCGCGGCGCAAACTGAGAATTGCCGGGGATCGGCGGGCGGCAGCTGTCGGGTGCTAGCGGCTCCGACTGCTCGTAGCCTGCAATATCGACGGTCGGCAAATGGGTGGGACCGCGGACTGCCGTTCTCGGCCATCAAGGGCCGTTCGCGGCGAGCGGCTTCGCGCCGATGTTGTCAGCCGAAGATGCTGCCGAAGCATCCGCTTTCGGCAGAGAAGGTCGGCCGGTTAGCCGACCGTGAGTCCCCAGGCTACGGGATGACGCTGCTTGATCAGGCCTGCTATCTTCACGGTACACCTGACATCTCACCCAAGGACATCCAGTGTCTGCATCACGTGCTTGCTTTGGTCTCTCTGCAGTCGTACTGGGCTGCGTTCTGTCCCTGTCTACAAGTGCCGAAGTGCTTGTCAACGGCGGCTTCGAGAGCCAACCCAATTTTGGCGCTGGTGTCGGCGGGGATGCCGGCTTCTCCGCTCTCACCGGTTCTCAGATTCCCGGCTGGACCATCGCGACCGGCCACGCAGCCACCGTGCACAACACCGTCCTGTACCCGACGATTGCCGGTGGCTACAGCGTCAACATGGACGGCGAAGGTTTTGGCGGCCGCAATGCCAGCCTGTACCAGGACTTCGCCAGCGCCATCGGCAACGTCTACACGCTGCGGTACGACTGGCAGACCTGGACCTTCGACACGACGCCCAAGCTCAACGTCTCCGTGATCGACACAGTTTCTGCATCCGTGCTGTACACGGCCACTTTTTCGGCCTTGAGCACCAGCGCCGTTCAAAGCGTCGTCGCATCCTTCGCGGGCACGGGCAACCCGTTGCGCCTGCAGCTGCAGGAAATGCCGCCATCAGGCTACAACGACAACACCTTCATCGTCGACAACTTCTCGGTGACCGCCGTACCCGAGGCCCCGGTGGTGGCCATGTGGCTGGCTGGGCTGGTTGCTGTAGCTGCTGCTCGCGCGGCAAAGCAAGGTCGCGCACGCTAAGCCCAGGGGTCTGCGGCAGGCGTACTGCGTTTCGTTCCAGAACATCGCGCGGCACAAGACGCCGCCGTCAGACACGCAGGAGCCCGCGAACAGGCCGGCGGTCCAGCCGACCCAGGGCCTCGGCAATTCGGTATCTCATTTCTGGGGTGCGCTTGCCGCGGTCGTGATGACGCGCCTGACTGGCGCAAGGCGACCCGAAGCAGGAAGCTGGAAATGCGCGAGCGGATCGCGGTAAAGCTGATGCCCAACGATTCAGATCAACAAAGGCGGGGGTGCTGAACCCGCACGTCAAGGACTACGGTCGTGCCAGTTACGTGTGCTTGGGCGCATTGTCGACCCTCTGACCTTACGGTCGGCGCAGTTACTGCGGGTCAGCCTGCATCGCTGCCAACTCGTTTCCGGCCGGGTCAAGGAAGTGGAACCGCCGACCACCGGGAAAGCCGAAGATCGGCTTGGTGACGGTTGCGCCGGCCGCCGTCGCCGCTGCGAGTGTGGCGTCCAGGTCGGCCACGTCAATCACCGGCAGCGGGGCCTTGGTCGCTTCGTCCTGGTCCGCCTGAAGGCCGATGTCCACGTCCCCCGTGACGGTGCAGGCATAAGTTGGTCCGAAAGCAGTCATGGCCATGCCGAACACTGCCTCGAAGAAGGTCTTGCTCGCCGCGAGGTCACGGGCGGGCAGCTCGATGAAGTTGGGTCTGGCCATGATGTTCCCTCTTTGGATTCACCTACCGCGGGCTGGCCACTGCTGGACGACGAAGACCGGTTGCGGTGGGCGCGCGCGGTAGGCATGGGTGAGCATAACCAAGGCTGCCTGTGCCGTCTTTTGTTGCCGTCTTTTGTTGCCGTCTTTTGTTAGACGTCACTGCGCTTGCGTGACCGGGTGCCGTTGAAAATGACGGCCATAGCAATGCCTGCGATCAGACCGAAACCATGCCCAGGCTTGAGCGATCCGCTGACATAGACATCGAGGGCGATTTGAAGTACGACGATGACTGCACTGACGAGAACTGAATGCCGATACACACTGAATTGTCTGTAAGCCATCAAGGTGAAGCCACAGATAGCCATCAGCGCTTGCGAGGCACCTGAAGTGACAAGCTCTGGTCGCATCAGAACGCTGAAATACTGACCGACAGACCCGCCAACCAGAAAGACAACTGCCACGGGAGCGTGCCCGAGCGTCTTTTCAATGGTCGAGGCAATCACGTAAATGCCGAGCACATTGCCAAGCATGTGAAGGAAATGAACGTGGAGAAATTGTGATGTGATGATCCGCCACATCTCACCCCGTTCAAGTGCTATCCCGTTTGCCGCTCCCACCTGCAGAAGCAGTGATGATTTTTGCGACTGGAACATGCTGAGGTTCAATGAATGGGCTGCAACCAACCACGCGAGGATGGGCATCAGCACAAGCAGGCTACTGACAAACGGGAATTTAGCGAGTGCTCTCATGCTGCCCCTGTCACACCTGCAAGCTGTTTTATCCAGCAAGCTTTACCGGATCGTCGCAACCTCTGCGCATGACACCCATGTCGGTCGCCGGAAGAATGAGTGGATCGACAGCTGCTCTGCGTGGAATGACCGTGGCTCAGCGGCGACCTGCTGGCAAGAGGACAGCAGCTGCGGGTGTCGACATCTGCGCATGCGGCCTTGGTGGGTGCACTTGCCGCATACGAAGCCGGCCGCCGAGTCTGAGCCTGCTGGGGCTGGCGCCGAAGGGCAGCCCTGGCTTCAGGCCTTGGGCTTGCCCGGCTCCGGTCGGTCGTCGACTTCTTCTCGGCCCATCTGACGCATGGCCCGTCGCAGGAAGCCCATTTGCTCGTTGACATCACGGCAGGTCTGGCACATCACGAAGTGCAGCCGCATGCGCGCGCGTTCGGCTGGCGGCAGGTCCTGATCCTGGCCGTCGCTGATCAGCCGCGAGACTTCCTTGCAATCGAGCATCACTTTCATGGCATGCGTCTCCGGGCTCGGGCAGTTCAGCGGGGTGCGCCCTGGAACCAGCTTCTGTCCAGGCATTCACGCAACTGCATGCGCGCGCGGTACAGCATCACGCCGCAGTTGCTGGCGGTAATGCCAAGCTCGAGGCAGATCACATCGACTTCCTGCTCCAGCCATTCGCGCATCATGAAGATACGCCCCAGTCTGGCGGGCAAACGGTCGACACAGGCCTGCAAGGTTTCGAAGAACTGGGCCTGTTCCAGTGCCTTTTCGGGCTGCCGCCAAGCGGCTGGAGGCTCCTGCCAGTGGCCGTCCTTCTGAAACAGTGCGTCGAGCGCGTCGTCCATGCTCTGGTCGTCCAAAGGCTCGATGTGCACCTCGCGACCACGTTGGCGCAGCACGTCGATGATCTTGAACTTGAGGATGCCCGTGGCGTAGGTGCGCAAGGAGCTGCGGCCTTCGAAGTTGTCCGGCTTCTCCAGCAGGGCCAGGAAGGTCTCCGAGACCACGTCCTCGGCCAGACTGTCGTTACGCAGCTGGAGCTGGGCAAAGCGGAGCAGTGGTTTGTGGAGTGCGGCAAGTTCGGATTCAAGGCTCATGATGGGCGGCGTTCCCGCGAAGGGGCCGGATGTTTCGGTCGGCGTTGGTCCGTCGAGATTACAACCCATCGAGACGAGCGCTCCGCCTTCCGTTAGTGCCACTGCAGACAGTTCGGCGCAAGGCTGCCACGGCCATGCTGCGTGGGTAATCCGCTCGGCAGCTCAGACACACGAATCGGCGCATGTCGCGCCGTTTGCTTGCCAGGGACAGCCGCAACACCCAACTGCGCGCGCCGCTGGCGGTGACCTGCAGCGCCAAGCCATCGACACACCGCCCACACGCCAGCGGCCAGGCTCTACCAGACGCCGTGCTTCCAGTGGGGACAGCTCTCGGGCTTTGCGGGGCATTGGCAGGTCCTGCGCGGCCCTTCTCGTACCCCTTGCCCACCCCGATAAAAATCGGGATTAGCCGGAATGAGGCGGGATGAGGCAGGATGAGGCGGGACAGCCTAGGCCTGCTCACCCACCGATTTACCCATGAAAAGAGCCCCAAGGCATGATGCCTTGGGGCTCTGTTCAAACGTAGCTGGCGGAGTGGACGGGACTCGAACCCGCGACCCCCGGCGTGACAGGCCGGTATTCTAACCAACTGAACTACCACTCCATGCCGCTTTGACGCACTGCCTTGACAGCGCTTCCAAGTGCAGCGAACTTGGCGTCCCCTAGGGGATTCGAACCCCTGTTACAACCGTGAAAGGGTCGTGTCCTAGGCCTCTAGACGAAGGGGACTTGGATCTTGCGAAACAACCTCCGACTCTTGAACAGCACCTGCGAAGACGTGGTGGAGGTAAGCGGGATCGAACCGCTGACCTCTTGCATGCCATGCAAGCGCTCTCCCAGCTGAGCTATACCCCCGTGTTGGGTCTTCACTGCCGCGTGGATTTGGCATTGTTGTCAGCAACTAGCCACTGGGCTTCGTTGCGTCCAGCATCTGCCGGGTCCACCCAACAGCTCTAAAGCACTGTTCAAGCGAGCCTTAAAGTATATCCCGCTTTTCACAGGTGCTGCAAGCGCGTCAGCACCACATCACGCTGGAACAGCGCCAGAACGGCGTCTATCGACGGTGTTTGTGATCGGCCGCACACCAGCACGCGCAGCGCGGGGGCCAGCTGCGGCATCTTCAGGCCCTGCGCTGCCAGCACTTGCTTGATGGCCGCACCGATGCCGGCCTTGTCCCAGACAGCGCTGGCCAAGGCCTCGCGCAGGGCCTGCAGGGCCGGCACCACAGCGGGGGTCACATGGGCCTGCAGTTCTGCAGGCGCCGCCTGCACCGGCACGTAGAACATCGCCAGCCAGTCGGCCAGCTCGACGACCGTGCTGCATCGGTCCTTGAACAAGGCTGCTGCCGGGGTCAGCTGGGCCAGCGGGGCGTCGGTGATGCCGCGCTGCTGAAGGTGGCGCTGCACCAGGGCGGCCAGCCGTGCGTCATCGGCCAGCTTCATGTGGTGGGCGTTCACCCAGGCCAGCTTGGCTGGGTCCCACTGGGCCGGGCTCTTGGCAAGATGGCTGCCGTCAAACCATTGAACAACTTGTTCCGGCGTGAACAGCTCGTCGTCGCCGTGGCTCCAGCCCAGGCGAGCCAGGTAGTTCAACATCGCCTCGGGCAGGAAGCCAGCTTCTTCGTAGGCCGTGACGCTGACGGCGCCGCGGCGCTTCGATAGCTTCTGCCCGTCATCGCCCAGGATGATGGGGCAGTGGCCAAAGCGCGGCAGCGGCGCGCCGTCTTGGGCGATGGCCTGGAAGATGTTGATCTGCCAGGGCGTGTTGTTGATGTGTTCGTCGCCGCGGAAGACATGCGTGATGGCCATGTCCAGGTCGTCCACCACGACCGCGAAGTTGTAGGTGGGCACACCCAGGCTGCCAGCGGGGGCGTCCCCACCCGAGGGGCGCAGGATGATGAGGTCGTCGATCTCGTGGTTGCTGATGCTGATTGGGCCCTTGACCAGGTCGTCCCAGCTGACGATGCCGTCCACCGGGTTGCAAAAGCGCACCACGGGCTGCACGCCCGACGGCGGGGGCGGCAGCTTCTTGCCTGGCATCGGACGCCAGCGGCGGTCGTAGTGCGTCTTCTCGCCGCGTGCGCGCTGGGCTTCGCGCATCGCGTCCAGTTCCTCAGGCGTGCAGTAGCAGCGGTAGGCGGTGCCGGCCGCGATCATGCCTTCGGCTACTTCGTGGTAGCGCGCCAGGCGCTGCATCTGGAAGAACGGGCCTTCGTCGTACTGCAGACCCAGCCAGTGCATGCTGTCCAGGATCTGCTGCACCGATTCCTGCGTCGAACGGGCGACGTCGGTGTCTTCTATGCGCAGCACGAACTGCCCGCCATGGTGGCGGGCATAAGCCCAGGAATACAGCGCCGTGCGGGCCGTGCCCAGGTGCAGGAAGCCGGTGGGCGAAGGGGCAATACGGGTACGGACGGGGGTGCTCATCGAAGGTGTCAAGCCAGAGGAAGGGCGTCCAGCCCGCGGGCCAGGTCGGCTTGCAGGTCGCCCACGTGTTCCAGGCCCACGGCCACGCGGATCAGGCCCTGGGTGATGCCCGCGGCCTGGCGCTGCGGCTCAGTCAGCCGGCCGTGGGACGTGCTGGCCGGGTGGGTGATGGTGGTCTTGGTGTCGCCCAGGTTGGCGGTGATGCTGCAGATGCGCGTGGCGTCGATGACGCTGAAGGCCGCAGCCCGTTCCTGGCCGGCCGGGGCACGCACCACGAAGCTCATCACCGCCCCGCCCTGCCCGCCTTGTTGGGCCATCGCCAGCGCATGCTGCGGGTGCGAAGGCAGCGAAGGGTGATACACGCGCTGCACGGCGGGGTGCGTTTCCAGCCACTTCGCCAGTTCCAGCGCACGGGCGCTCTGCGCCTGCAGGCGGATGGACAAGGTCTCCAGCCCCTTCAGCACCACCCAGGCGTTGAAGGGCGACAGGCTCATGCCGGCGCTGCGCATCACGGGCATCAGCTTGCTGTCGATCAGCTCGGCCGGGCCGCACACGGCACCGGCGATGACGCGGCCCTGCCCGTCCAGGTATTTGGTGCCGCTGTGGACGATGAAGTCCGCCCCGAACTTCACGGGCTGCTGCAGGGCCGGGCTGCAGAAACAGTTGTCCACGGCCAGCCAGGCGCCGCCAGCGTGGGCGATGTCGGCCAGGGCGCGGATGTCGCAGACTTCCGTCAGCGGGTTGCTGGGCGTTTCGGCAAACAGCATGCGTGTGCTGGGGCGCATCGCGGCCTGCCAGGCAGCCAGGTCAGTCTGCGGCACGAAGCTGGTGTCCACGCCGAACCGGGCAAAGTCCTGGAACAGCCGCAGCGTGCTGCCGAACACGCTCTGCGAACACACGATGTGGTCGCCGGCCTTCAGCAGGCCCATCACCAGCAGCAGGCTGGCGGCCATGCCGCTGCTGGTGCCGATGCAGCCCGTGGTGCCTTCCATGGCTGCCAGGCGCCGCTCCATCATCATGACGGTGGGGTTGCCGAAGCGGCTGTAGACGAAGGCTTCTTCCTCGTTGGCAAAACGCCGCGCTGCGGTGGCGGCGTCCGGGTGCACGAAGGAACTGGTGAGGAACAGCGCCTCGGAGTTCTCGCCCCAAGGCGTAGCTGGCAGGCCTTCGCGCACCGCCAGGGTGTCGGGGTGCAGGCCCTCATTCGAACCACCACGCAGGCCGGTCTTGGGGATCATGCCGCCCCGCTTTCCGCGCTCTGCAGGGCCAGGCGGCTGCGGTTGTTTTCTTCCTGCTGCTCTTCGCTCTGGTCAAACTGCAGACGGCGCTGGGCTTCCATGCTGGCGAAGTCGGCAGCGGTGACGTCACCGGTGATGTACTGGCCATCGAAGCAACTGGCTTCGAAGCTGGCCACGCGCGGGTTCAGCGCGCCCACCACGCGCTTCATGGCGTCCACGTCCTGGTAGATCAGCGCATCGGCGCCAATGAACTGCCGGATCTCTTCGATGCTGCGCCCGTGGGCCACCAGCTCTTCCTTGGTGGGCATGTCGATGCCGTAGACGTTCGGAAAGCGCACCGGCGGCGCAGCGCTGGCCATGTAGACGCGGCGCGCGCCGGCTTCGCGCGCCATCTGCACGATTTCCTTGCTGGTGGTGCCGCGCACGATGCTGTCGTCCACCAGCAGCACGTTGCGGTCCTTGAATTCCACGCCGATGGCGTTGAGCTTCTGGCGCACGCTTTTCTTGCGCACCGCCTGCCCCGGCATGATGAAGGTGCGGCCGACGTAGCGGTTCTTCACGAAGCCTTCGCGGTAGGGCTTGCCAATGCGGTGCGCCAGCTGCATGGCGCTGGGCCGGCTGCTTTCAGGGATGGGGATGACGACGTCGATGTCGCTGGGCGGCATGGCGTTGATGACACGCTGCGCCAGCGTTTCGCCCAGGTTCAGGCGTGCCTGGTAGACGCTGATGCCGTCCATCACCGAATCAGGCCGCGCCAGGTAGACGAATTCGAACATGCAGGGGTGCAGCGTGGGCCGGGCGGCGCACTGGCGGGCGTGCAGGCGGCCTTGCAGGTCGACGAACAGGGCTTCGCCCGGGGCCACGTCGCGCTGCACCTGGTAGCCGGTGCCTTCGATGGCCACCGATTCGCTGGCGACGATGACTTCACCATCAGCCCCCGTGCCCATGCACAGCGGGCGGATACCGAACGGGTCGCGGAAGGCCAGCAGGCCGTAGCCGGCGATCAGCGCCACCACCGCGTAGCTGCCCTTCACGCGCCGGTGCACAGCGGCCACGGCCTTGAAGATGGCATCGGGCGACAGCGGCAGGTCGCGTGCGGCCAGCTCCAGTTCATGCGCCAGGATGTTGATCAGGACTTCGGTGTCGCTCTCGGTGTTGATGTGCCGGCGGTCAATTTCGAACAGCTCGGCCTTCAGCGCTGGCGCGTTGGTGAGGTTGCCGTTGTGCACCAGCACGATGCCGAAGGGTGCGTTCACGTAGAAGGGCTGCGCCTCTTCTTCGCTGTAGGCGTTGCCGGCGGTGGGGTAGCGCACCTGGCCCAGGCCCACGTTGCCGGGCAACGCGCGCATGTTGCGGGTGCGGAAGACGTCGCGCACCATGCCGCGCGCCTTGTGCATGAAGCACTTGGTGCCCAGCATCGTGACGATGCCGGCAGCGTCCTGCCCGCGGTGCTGCAACAGCAGCAGGGCGTCGTAGATCAGCTGGTTGGCGGGTTGCTGCGAAATGACGCCGACGATGCCGCACATGGCTGCTTTCCTTCAGGGACTGAATCGAACGTGCGCGCAGGCTCAGGCGCGATGGCTGGACACGGCTACAGGCGGGAACCAGCGCTGCGCGCCTGGGGGCAACAGGGGCTTGAGCACCTGTAAACCCAGTTCCAGCCAGCGCGCGCCTTGCGACGTGCGCCACGCCGTGGATTGTGCCGCCGGCGTCAGCGCGACCACGCTGGCCACCGCCAGCAACAGTACGCCGCCGCGCAACACGCCGAAGCCACCGCCCAGCAGGCGGTCGGGAATGGACAGCGGCGTGGCGTGGATCAGCATCCGCACCAGCCGCGCCAACAGGGCCCAGAGCACCAGCGCGGCCACGAAGCACAGCACGAAGGCCGCCGCCAGGCGCAAGGGGCTGTCGGGCGTGGCCAGCGGCAGATGCGGTGCCAGCTGCGGCGCCGCCCACTGCCCGCCAAACCAGGCCACCAGCCAGCCGGCCAGGGACATGAGCTCGAACACGAAGCCGCGCCACAGGCCCACCAGCACCGACAGGGCCAGCACGGCCAGCAGGGTCCAGTCGATCCAGCCCAGGGCGGGCAGCTCGAACGGCAGGGTCACAGGGTCAGCACATTGGCCGGCAGGCCGCCAGACTTGATCTTGGCGGCAGCGGCTTCGGCTTCGGCCCGGGTGTCGAAGGGCCCGACGCGGACCCGGGTGCGCTTGCCGCCTTCGGTGTCGACGACTTGGGTGTAGGTCTTCAGACCCAGGGATTCGACCTTGCTGCGGGCCTCGCGCAGGCCCCGGGCGTCGCCGTAGGCACCGGCCTGCACGACGTAGCGGCTGGGCACAGCGGCCGAAGCGACCGGGCTGGCCGGCCTGCTGGCGGCGGCGGCTGGCGCGGGCGCGGCAGCCGGCAGGGAAGCCGGGGCGGGGCCCGCCACGCCCGCGGGTGCTGGCCGCGAAGCGCTGGCGGCCGCTTGGCGTGCCACGGCAGGCGCTGTCGTCACCGCAGAACCCGCCACTGCAGAACCCGCCGCCGCAGGCCCAGGCGCCGCGGCGGGCCCGGCGGCAGGCGCCTGTTCCACGCCTGCGTCGGGTGGCGGCAGCACCGGGCCAGGGGCTGAAGCGCGCAGCGCAGGCTGCGCCAGGCCAGGCGCAGAGGCTGCCGCAGCCGGCGACGAAGGGGAAGGCAAGCCCGACCATCCCGGCGCTGCCGCCGGGGCCGCCTGCACGGCGCCGCTGTCGCGTTGCGCGATCCGGATGGGCGTGTCGGCCGCCAGGGGCCGGGGCTGGGTGTCGAAGACCAGCGGAAAGGCGACGACACCCACCGCCAGCAGCACCAGGGCACCCACCAGGCGCTGGCGGGCACGCGTGCGGGCCAGCTGCACCGCCGGCGTTTCGTCACCCGCACCCGCAGGGGTTTCAGACTTCTTGGCGCGTGACAAACCAGGGGGCAACGGCAGGGGCATGCGGGGGTTCAAGCCAGGTGGGGCGCCGACAGCCGCGGCAGACCTTCCTGCAACACGCCGCCCACGGTGTAGAACGAACCGAAGACCACGATTCTATCGGCGGGGTCGGCCGCCGCCGCCGCCGCCTGCAACGCCATGGCCGGGCCGGCATGGGTGTACACGGCCACGTCGCGCGCCGGCGTGCCGCGGGGCAGCGCTGCCACCATGTCCGCCAGCGCGTCGGCCCGGGCCGCCCGCGGGCTGGGCAGATCGCAGCAATGCCAGGCGTCCACCAGCGGCGCCATGCGCGCCAGCAGGCCCGGGATGTCCTTGTCGGCCATGGCGCCGAAGACCGCATGGGTGCGCGGGAAGAAGCCCATCGCGTCCAGGTTCAGCGCCAGTGCGCCCACCGCTTGGGGGTTGTGCGCCACGTCCAGCACCAGGGTCGGCTGCCCAGGGACGATCTGGAAGCGGCCCGGCAGTTCCACCAGGGCCAGCCCGGTGCGGATGGCCTGGGCACTGACGGGCAGGCGCGGCCGCAGGGCTTCCAGCGCGGCGATGGCGCCCGACGCATTCAGCAGCTGGTTCGCTCCGCGCAGCGCGGGGTAGGACATGCCGTTGTAGCGCCGCCCGCGGCCGGCCCAGTTCCACTGCTGGCGGTCGCCGGTGTGGTTGAAGTCCCGGCCCACCGTCCAAAGGTCTGCGCCAACGGCTTCGGCATGCTGCACCACGCTGGCTGGCGGCAGCGGGTCGCTGACGATCGCGGGCTTGCCGGCGCGCATGATCTGCGCCTTTTCCAGGCCGATGCTTTCGCGGTCAGGGCCCAGCCATTCCATGTGGTCAAGGTCGATGCTGGTGATGACGGCGCAATCGGTGTCGAAGGCGTTCACCGAGTCGAAGCGACCGCCCAGGCCGACTTCCAGGATCACCACGTCCAGCGGCGCCAGGCTCAAAAGCCGCGCGATGGCCAGCGTGCTGAATTCGAACTGCGTCAGCGTGATGTCGCCCCGGGCCGCTTCCACGGCCGCGAAGTGCGGCACCAGCTCGTCCGCTGCCACCGGCGCGCCGTTCACGCGGCAACGCTCTTCGAAGTGCACCAGCTCGGGCTTCTGGTACAGCCCGGTGCGGTAACCGGCATGGCGGCAGATGCTTTCCAGCATCGCGCAGGTGCTGCCCTTGCCGTTGGTGCCCGCCACCGTGATGACGGGCACTTCAAAGCGGATGCCCATCGCCCGCGCCACCTGCACTGTGCGCTCCAGCGACAGGTCCATGGTCTTGGGGTGCATGGCCGCGCAGTGGGCCAGCCAGTCAGAAAGCGTTTTCAAGTGGAGCAGGATGCCTTAAAGCCAAGCCACCCGCGCGGATCTGGCTCTGCCAGTCCGCTGCGGGGCGCCCCCTCGGGGGGCAGCGACCGAAGGGAGCGTGGGGGCCTAAGCCACGGCGTCGGCGGACTGGCGTTGCAGGATCGCCAGCGCCCGCGCGATGGTGGGCCGCAGCTGGCGCCGGTCGCAGATCATGTCCAGCGCGCCAGTGGTGAGCAGGAACTCGCTGCGCTGGAAGCCTTCGGGCAGCTTTTCACGCACCGTGTTTTCGATCACTCGCGGGCCGGCGAAGCCGATCAGGGCCCGCGGTTCGGCCATCACCACGTCGCCGACAAAGGCGAAGCTGGCGGATACACCACCCATCGTCGGGTCGGTCAGCACGCTGATGTAGGGCAGCTTGGCTTTGGCCAGGCGCGTCAGCGCGGCATTGGTCTTGGCCATCTGCAGCAGGCTCAGCAGGCCTTCCTGCATGCGCGCGCCACCCGTGGCGGTGAAGCTGACGAACGGCAGCTTTTGTTCCAGCGCGGCTTCGACGCCACGCACGAAGCGTTCGCCGACCACGCTGCCCATGCTGCCGCCCATGAACTCGAATTCAAAACAGGCCGCCACCAGGGGCACGCTCATCACCGCGCCGCCCACCACCACCAGAGCGTCGGTCTCGCCCGTGGCTTCCAGGGCGGCTTTCAGGCGGGCCGGGTACTTCTTGCTGTCCTTGAACTTCAGCGGGTCGACCGGCATCACTTCCTGACCGATTTCCCAGCGGCCTTCCGGGTCCAGGAAGCTGTCCAGGCGCGCGCGCGCACCGATGCGGTGGTGGTGGTCGCACTTGGGGCAGACGTTCAGGTTCTGCTCCAGGTCGGTCTTGTAGAGCACCGTCTCGCAGGACGGGCACTTGATCCACAGGCCTTCCGGCACCGCCCGGCGCTCGGCCGGGTCGGTTTGCTGCATCTTGGGGGGCAGCAGTTTTTCAAGCCAGCTCATCGCCTTGCTCCTTGGTCAGTCCTTGGCGTCCAGTGCCGTACGAATCTCGGCCATGAAGGTACGTGCCACAGCGGCCGCATTGTCTCGCGTCTCGGTTTCGAGCAGCTGGATGAGGCGCGAGCCGATCACCACCGCGTCCGCCGATGCTGCCACCGCCCGCGCCGTGGCCGCGTCGCGGATGCCGAAGCCTACGCCCACCGGCACCCGCACATGCTGGCGGATGCGCGGCAGCATGTCGGCCACCGCGGCGATGTCCAGGTGGCCCGCGCCCGTCACGCCCTTCAGCGACACGTAGTACACATAGCCGCTGGCGATGCGGCCCACGTCCTTCATGCGCTGTTCGGTGCTGGTGGGCGCCAGCAGGAAGATCAGGTCCAGGCCGGCGGCCGTCAGTTGCGCGGCAAAGGCCTCGCATTCCTCGGGCGGGTAGTCGACGATGAGCACGCCGTCCACACCCGCAGCTGCCGCGTCGCGGATGAAGCTGTTGCGGCCATGGCGTTGGTCGTAGCGTTCCACCGGGTTGGCATAGCCCATCAGCACCACGGGGGTGTGCTGGTTGCGCTGGCGGAATTCACGCACCGCGGCCAGCACCTGCACGGCGCCGATGCCGCGCGCCAGCGCGCGTTCGCTGGCCTTCTGGATGACCGGGCCGTCGGCCATCGGGTCGCTGAAGGGCACGCCCAGTTCGATGATGTCGGCGCCGCCTTCGGCCAGCGCCAGCATGATCTGCGGCGTCGCGTCGGCAAACGGGTCGCCGCAGGTGACGTAGGGAATCAGCGCGGTTCGCCGCTGCGCCTTCAGGGTCTCCAGAACGGCCTGGATGCGGCTCATTTGCTGAACTCCACTGGCTGCACCAGACCGCTCACACCCGCAGCGCTGCCGCCCTTGACCGACTGCCCGCGGCACGAAGGCCGGCAGAAAAATTCGGCCCCGGACAGGTCGGCCACGGTGCCGATGTCCTTGTCGCCACGGCCAGACAGGTTCACCAGGATGTGCTGGTCGGGCCGCATGGTGGCCGCCAGCTTCATCGCATAGGCCACGGCGTGGCTGCTTTCCAGCGCCGGGATGATGCCTTCGGTGCGGCACAGGTGGTGGAAGGCCTTCAGCGCTTCGTCGTCGGTGATGCCCACGTATTCGGCGCGGCCGATGTCCTTCAGGTACGCGTGTTCCGGGCCCACGCCGGGGTAGTCCAGCCCGGCGCTGATGCTGTGGGTTTCGGTGATCTGGCCGTTCTCGTCCTGCAGCAGGTAGGTGCGGTTGCCATGCAGCACACCGGGGCTGCCGGCCAACAGCGAAGCCGAATGCTTGCCGCTGTCCAGCCCCAGGCCGGCGGCTTCCACGCCGATCAGCCGCGTGCCTTCGTGCCGGATGTAGGGGTAGAAGATGCCCATCGCGTTGCTGCCGCCGCCCACGCAGGCGATCACGGCATCGGGCTGCCGGCCGCCCTGCCCGTCCAGGAACGCGATCTGATCGGGCATCTGCTGCAGGCATTCCTCGCCGATGACGCTCTGGAAGTCGCGCACCATCATCGGGTAAGGATGCGGGCCGGCCACGGTGCCGATGATGTAGAAGGTGCTCTCG
>JAIXRN010000010.1 GCA_027485165.1 Rubrivivax sp. | reverse complement strand
TCTTCGAGGTGTGCGCGGGTGAGGTTCACCCGGTGCGCGACATCGCCCACCATGAAATCGACAGCGCCGCCCTGGACCACCGGCGTTTCGTACTGACTGATCTGGTAGCCCTTGGGCAGGTCGGGATAGAAGTAGTTCTTGCGCGCGCAGATCGAGTGCTGCGCGACCTTCGCGCCCACCGCCAGCCCGAAGCGGATCGCGCGCTCGACCGCACCGCGGTTCATCACCGGCAGCGTGCCGGGCAGCGCCAGATCGACCGGCGACGCCTGCGTGTTGGGGGGCGCGCCGAACTGCGTCGATGAACCGCTGAAGATCTTGCTGTGCGTCGACAGCTGCGCGTGGGTCTCGAGGCCGATGACGACCTCGTAGCCGCGGATGAGTTGAGGGGCTGCGGCCATGGTCATGCCCCCTCCAGGACGGGCGCGCGCCGATGCCAGTCGGTTGCCTGCTGGAAAGCGTGTGCCGCATGAAGCAGCGTGGCTTCCTGGAAGTGGTTGCCGATGAGCTGCAGGCCCACGGGCATTCCGCGTCCGTCACCTTCGGCCGCAAAGCCGGCCGGCACGCTCATGCCAGGCAGTCCCGCAAGGCTTGCAGGCAAGGTGAAGATGTCGGCGAGGTAGTTCGCCACCGGGTCATCGCCCTGACCTCCGAGGGTCCATGCCACGGTGGGCGCGACCGGGCCGGCGATGAGGTCACAACCACTGAAGCAGCGTCGGAAGTCGTCGGCAATCATGCGGCGCAGCTTTTGCGCTTGAAGGTAGTAGGCGTCGTAGTAGCCGTGCGAGAGCACGTAGCTGCCGATCATGATGCGGCGCTTGACCTCGGCACCAAAGCCCTCGGCGCGGCTCTTCTTGTACATGTCGAGCAGGTCGGTGTACTTGGCAGCGCGATGACCGAAGCGCACGCCATCGAAACGACTGAGGTTCGAGCTCGCTTCAGCGGGCGCGATGATGTAGTAGACCGGTATGGACAACTCGGTGCGCGGCAGGCTGACATCGACCAGCGTGGCGCCAAGCGCCTCGAACTCGCGCAGCGCGGCGCGCACGCAGGCATCGACGGCGGGCGATAGCGCGGCCGGAAAGAACTCCTTGGGCAGACCGACTCGCAGGCCGGCGAGCGGCTTGGAGGCCGTCGCGCCCGGACGCACGGCGCGCATGGCTTGCGCATAGTCCTGCGGTGGGCGCTGCGCACTGGTGGCGTCGCGTTCGTCGAAGCCGCTCATCGCGCCGAGCAGGAGCGCGCAGTCCTCGGCACTGCGAGCCAGCGGACCGGCCTGATCGAGGCTGGACGCGAAAGCGATCATGCCGAAGCGCGAGCACACACCGTAGGTCGGCTTGATGCCGGTGATGCCGCTGAAGCTCGCCGGCTGGCGAATCGATCCGCCGGTATCGGTGCCCGTGGCCGCGGGCACCAGACGCGCGGCCACCGCCGCCGCCGATCCGCCAGAGGAACCGCCCGGCACACGCGTCACATCCCATGGATTGCGCACTGGGCCGAAGGCCGAGTTCTCGTTGGCCGAGCCCATCGCGAACTCGTCGCAATTCAGTTTGCCGAGCGTCACCGTGCCGGCTCCCGGCCCGCGCCCCGGCTCGCCGGCACCCAGCCGCGCCACCACCGTCGCGTCGAAGGGGCTGCGGTAGTCGGTGAGCATCTTCGAGCCGGCAGTGGTCGGCAGATCGCGGGTCACGAAGACATCCTTGTGACCCAGCGGAACACCGAGCAAAGGCGTCGACACATCGCCGCGCGCACGCTGCTCGTCCGCCGCGCGCGCCTGCTTCAGCGCACCGTCACGATCCACGCACAACCAGGCGCCCAGATGCTGGTGGTGCGCCGACCGGTCGAGCAGGTGCGTCGTGACCTCGACGCTCGACACCGCCTTGCTGGCGAGCGCTGCCACCAGGTCGGCCACACCCATGTCGTGGAGCGCCTGGGTCATGGGTTCGTCCTCGCGTCGCACAGTGTCGAACCGTTGCCGAGCGCTGGCTCAGGGCTGTCCCATGGGCTCATTCGACCACCCGCGGAACGAGAAACAGGCCGTCCTCGACGGCGGGTGCGCTGCGCTGGTTGAGCTCGCGCTGATCGACCTCGGTGACGACGTCATCGCGCAGGCGCAATTCCACGTCCATCACCGCCGACAAAGGCGTGTACAGGGGTTCCACGCCGCGGGTGTCGACGGCGCTCATCTGCTCGACGATGCTGAAGACCGCGTTGAGCTGCGAGAGCATGGCCGACTGCTCTTCGGGCTGCAGTTCGAGCCTGGCGAGATGCGCGATCCGGCCAACGTCTTCGGGGGTCAAGGGCATGGGGAAATGAGGGGCGGTAAGAGGTTGAAACCGGGCATTTGCCCTTGGCCGTCGGGTATTATCCTTGCAGGCTTTCAACCCAACCTACCCACCGCCCATGCCGTCCTTCGCGGGCGCGTCACCTGATCAAGACGAGGGTCTTATTCCTCGTGACTCAGAGTCTCCGGGTCGCATGGGCCGAAGCATCCGGTTGGTCTTCCCCCCCTCCTCCTCATTGCAAGGAATCGACGGGTTCAAGC
>JAIXRN010000044.1 GCA_027485165.1 Rubrivivax sp. | reverse complement strand
GGGCCCCAAAACGGGCTCAACCCGAAGGGCCGGGGCGGTCAAAGCCACTGGCGGGCGTTGCGCCGCTTGCCCGGGCGGCCAGCCCGGGCTGCACGGCGCGCCTACGCCAGTGGCTTTGGGCGCCCCGGCGCGGGAGTCGATTTCTGCCGCGCAGACTCCTAGCCGGCCCGGTCTGCCTCAGCGTGGTGAGGTAGCCCCGTCGCGCGCGGCCAGCATGGCCAGCTGCCGCCGCGCCCGCGCCGTGGCGCGTTCGACCAGGAAGGCCTGCTCGAAGGCGCGCAAGCGGCCGGCTTCGCACAGCTTTTCCAGCATGCGGCGGGACAGCGACACCGTCTGCTGCGCCCGTGCCGGGCCATGGGTGAAGACAAAGAAGCTGCGCGCTGGGCTGACATGCGACAGCCGCACCTTTTGCCACTGCCCTTCCAGTTGCATCTGATAGGCGAAGCCGATCTGCACATGGCTGGCCAGCGCCAGGCCGCGCGTGGGCTCGGGCGCCTCGGCAGCGTCGCCGGGGTCGCTGCGCGTGGCGGGGGCGGCAAGCTGAGATTCGCTGCGCGCGTGGGCTGACGGCGGCAGGGTGTCGGCCCCGATGTCGATGTCGATGTCGACCTCGCCTGCGGCAGGTGGCGCCACGGGTGCGGTCCAGTCGACCGCGGTTTCCTGCACCAGCCCGACGCGCTGCGCTTCCTCGGCCGTGAAGGCTGGCACCTGCACTTCCACGTCCAGAACCGGCAGCTGCTGCGCGGCGGCTCTCAGGTCGGCCGGTGACGGCAGCGCCTGGTCGAGCGCGCCTTCCACTTGCCGCGCCAGCAGGTTGATGTCCAGCTGGCGTGCGCTGGTGTTCTTCAGCGCTTCGGCGTGGGCCGGCATCAGCTGGCCGAAGAAGGCGCGGCGCTGTTCTTCGGGCCAGGCGATCAGGTTCATGCCTTCGCTCAGGTCCTGCATCAGGCGCGGCAGTTCGGCCAGGAAGGTCTTGCGCGCAGCCGGGGTGGGCTTGGGCTGCACGCTCATGAACAGTTCGCGGCCGGCATGGCGCAGGCGCTGCACCAGCGGGCTGTCGGCGCCGGCCTGCGTGGCGGCGCGGATCATCACCTGGCTCCAGGTGCGGGTGATGAAGTCGCGCACGAATTCCGGTCCGGCCAGGCCCTTCAGTTCGCCTTCCAGGCGTTGCGCGTACAGCTGGCGCAGCCGGGCCTCATCTTCCTTCTGCGCCAGCAGCTCGGCGGCCTGCCCGCTGGCGGCTTGGCCTTCGCCTGCCTGGCCTTCGGCGATGAAGGTTTCTAGCGCACGCAGCTTGCTTTCGTAGGTCTCGATCTGGTCGAAGTCGCCTTCGACGACCTCGTTCACCAGGCCCTTGACCTTGGCCAGGAAGCGCTGCGCTGCCGGTTCGCTGTAGTCCTCGAAGGCCGCGCCCAGCGACGCGATGCGGTTGATGAAGCGCCGCACCGGGTGCCGCCGCGACGAGAAGAATCGCGTGTCGCCCAGTGCTGCGCGCAGCACCGGCAGCTGCAGCCGCGCGATCAGCCGCGCCATCTGCGGTGGTACCTTGGGGTCGGACAGGATCTGGTCGAACAGGCCCGCGATGACGTCGATCACCATGTGGTCCAGCGACCCGCGGCTGGCCTGCCGCAGTTCTTCGCGGTGGGCCAGGATCAGGTTGGGCACGGCGCGGCTGTCGTCGTAGGCATCGCCCGCGCCGGCCCAGCTGACGTCGGTGGCCGCGCCGCTGCTGTGGCGCCAGCTGGCAGCGGCAGGGGCGTCTTCGGGGATGCTGCCGCTGGTTTGGGTCAGGCGGCGGATCAGGTTCATCAGCCCGGGGTCGACCTGCCCCAGGCTGGGGCCGCGCCGCCCCGGGCCACTGCCGACCCCGCTGCCCATGCTGCTGTGCATGCCGCTGCGAACCGAAGGCCCGAAGCCGCTGGCCCCACCGCTACCCGGCGCGCCCATGGGCCCGCGCACGCCCGTGATCGGGTCTTGCCCGTAGACGCTTCCTGCATGTTGCGACATGCCAGAACGGCTGTAGCCGCTGCGCGCGCCGTCGAGTGCGCTTTGGCGGCTGGACGCTTCGAAGTCGGCGCTCCGCGGTGGCGCCTGCGGGCGCACGCTCAGCCCGCGCGGCTGTACGCCGGCACGGCGCAGGTCGGCCACGATGTCGCCATAGGCCTGTCGCAGCAGGCTGGCGAGCGATCGGCTGATCTCGCTGGACAGCAGCTTGCGCACGTCGGCACGTTCGGAGACGGCCTCGATCGCGCGCAGCATCGCGTGCCCCACGATCTGCGGGCGCAACGGGTTGCGGTCGCGGTCGCTGCCCGGCGCGTCGCCAGTCTCCAGCAGCGCGGCCACGCAGGCATCGAATTCGCGCAGCTCCCATTCGCAGGCATGCGACACGTCCATGCCGAAGCGGTCGGCCGAGATCTGCACTTCCACTTCATGGTCGGCCACCAGGCTGAGCGCGTCCCAGGCCGTGCCGCCAGCGGTAGCCGCGGGTGCTGGCACGCTGCCGGCTTCGCGCATCACACGTTCGTCGAAGGCGTCGTTGAAGCTCAGCACGAAAACCGCCGACTTGCGGTTCAGTTCGAACTGCGCGCCCAGCAGGCCGTCGCGCTGGAAGGCGTTGCCTGCGGCCAGGGCGGCCAGCCCCAGGCTCTCGATCGTGCGTTCGACGGCACTGCGCGCGGCCAGTTTCAGGGTCTGGGCCGCGGCTTCCAGCGGGGCTGGCAGGCGATGGATGTGCTTGGCGTTCATGCGGCAGGAAAGGCGCCATCAGTATCGGCGCGGCCTGCGACAGCGGAACGGCGCTGAACCCGGGAAAAACCGGCCAGTTCAGCGCATGGGCCGTCCCGGTTCAGCGTTTCAATCGCAGCGTGGGGACGTCAGCGCTTCAGGGCGTCGCGGATTTCGCGCAGCAGCACCACGTCTTCGGGCGTGGGCGCCGGCGGCGGTGCGGGTTCGGCGCGCTTCATCCGGTTCATCTGCTTGACCATCAGGAAGATGATGAAGGCCAGGATGATGAAGTTGATGGCGATGGTGATGAAGTTGCCGTAGGCCAGCACGGCACCGGCCTTCTTCGCTTCGGCCAATGCCAGCCCGGGGGCCTGGCCAGCCAAAGGGATGTAGTAGCTGCTGAAGTCCAGGCCACCGAAGATGCGGCCCACCACCGGCATGATGAGGTCGCCCACCACCGAGTCGACGATCTTGCCGAATGCGCCACCGATGATCACGCCCACGGCCAGGTCGACCACGTTGCCCTTGAGGGCGAACTCCTTGAACTCCGACGAAAAACTCATGTCTACTCTCCAATGGCCGATGAAGCCGGAACTGTTGTAAGGCCGTGGCTCCGCGTGGCCACCGCGGTGCGACGGTAGCAGCGCACAAGACAGCGTCAAGACTCAAACCGGGGTCAGCGAGCGTCAAGACGCTGCGTCTAGAATGCCGGGTTGACCCGAATGCACACAGCAACCAAGCGCGGTTCCCCTTGTAATCAGGCCCCCGGCTTTTTGCAGCACGTTTCAGAATTCAGAGGACTCTCATGAGCGACGTCGCCAGTACAAGCCCAAGCACCAGCCCAAGCTCAAGTGCGAGTTTTCATAAGGCCGACGGCATTGACAGCAGCCGCCGCACCTGGATCGCCATCACCTGCGGCGTGGGCGCCGTTGGCGGCGCAGCCGTCGCAGTGCCCTTCGTCAGCACCTTCGCGCCGTCTGAGCGCGCCCGCGCTGCCGGCGCGGCTGTGCGGGTGGACATCAGCGCGCTGCAGCCGGGCGAAAAGCTGACGGTGGAATGGCGCGGCAAGCCGGTCTGGATCATTCGCCGCACGCCCGAGCAGCTGGCCGCCCTGGCCAAGCACGACGCGCAGCTGGCCGACCCGAAGAGCGAGCGCAAGCCGTCTGAACTGACGCCTGAATACGCCCGCAATGCCCACCGATCGATCAAGCCGGAATTGTTCGTCGGTGTGGGCATCTGCACGCACCTGGGCTGCTCGCCCGGCGACAAGTTCACGCCCGGCCCGCAGGCATCTCTGCCTGACGACTGGGCGGGCGGCTTCTTGTGCGCCTGCCACGGGTCCACCTTCGACATGGCTGGCCGCGTATTCAAGAACAAGCCTGCCCCTGACAACCTGGAAGTCCCGCCGCACATGTACGTTGCCGACAACGTGCTGTTGATCGGCGAAGACAAGAAGGCCTGAACGTTTTTCAAACCACAGCAGTCCCGAGGTCCAGATGGCTGAATTCAAGCAAGCCCCTGCCGGTGCCCCCATCGCCGAACAGGTGATGACGTGGGTGGACAACCGCTTCCCGGCCACCAAGCTGTACAAGGAACACCTGTCCGAGTACTACGCACCGAAGAACTTCAACTTCTGGTACTTCTTCGGCAGCCTGGCTCTGCTGGTGCTGGTGCTGCAGATCGTCACGGGCATCTTCCTGACGATGCACTACAAGCCCGATGCAGCCTACGCCTTCGCGTCGGTCGAATACATCATGCGCGACGTGCCCTGGGGCTGGCTGGTGCGCTACATGCACAGCACGGGCGCCAGTGCGTTCTTCGTCGTCGTCTACCTGCACATGTGGCGCGGCATGATCTACGGCAGCTACCGGAAGCCGCGCGAACTGATCTGGATCTTTGGCTGCGCCATCTTCCTGTGCCTGATGGCCGAAGCCTTCATGGGCTACCTGCTGCCCTGGGGCCAGATGTCGTACTGGGGCGCGCAGGTCATCATCAACCTGTTCGCTGCCATCCCCTTCATCGGCCCTGACCTGTCGCTGCTGATCCGCGGCGACTACGTGGTTGGCGACGCCACTTTGAACCGCTTCTTCGCGCTGCACGTCGTGGCGGTGCCGATGGTGCTGCTGGGCCTGGTGGCTGCGCACATCATCGCGCTGCACGAAGTCGGGTCGAACAACCCTGACGGCGTGGAAATCAAGGCCAAGAAGGATCCGAAGACCGGCATCCCGCTGGACGGCATTCCTTTCCACCCGTACTACACGGTGCACGACATCCTGGGTGTCAGCGTCTTCCTGGCGTTGTTCAGCGCGGTGGTGTTCTTCGCGCCTGAACTGGGCGGCTATTTCCTGGAGTTCAACAACTTCATCCCGGCCGACCCGCTGACGACACCGGCGCACATTGCCCCGGTCTGGTACTTCACGCCCTACTACTCGATGCTGCGCGCCGTCACCGACCCGATGGTGAACGTGTTCGCTGTACTGGTTGCCATCGCTGCCGTGCTGGCCGTGCTCAAGGGCGGTCTGAAGGGCATCTGGAAGCCTGTGGTGCTGGTGGTTGCACTGGCCTCGATCGCTGCTCTGAAGATCTTCGACGCGAAGTTCTGGGGCGTGGTGGTGATGGGCGCGGCCGTGATCATCATGTTCGCACTGCCTTGGCTTGACCGCAGCGTAGCCAAGTCGATTCGCTACCGGCCCAGCTGGAACAAGTGGTTGTACGGCATCTTCATCGTCAACTTTTTCGTGCTGGGCTACCTGGGCATCAAGCCGCCCTCGGACATCGGCACGCTGGTTTCCCAGGTCGGTACCCTGTTCTACTTCGGCTTCTTCCTGCTGATGCCCTGGTGGAGCCGCATCGGCGAATTCAAGCCGGTGCCTGACCGCGTGGTGTTCCAGCCGCACTGAGCAGCAGCGCGAAAACCTAGAAGAACCAACATGAAGAAGCTGATCCTGGGCCTGCTCGCGGGCGTGTTCGTGTGGTCCGGCGCGCAAGCCGCCGGCGGCGGTATCCCCTGGGACAAGTTCCCGGACAAGCGGGTCACCGACATGGCCGCCCTGCAAAACGGCGCCAAGTTGTTCGCCAACTACTGCCTGAACTGCCATGCCGCAGCCTTCATGCGCTACAACCGCCTGCGCGACATCGGCCTGACCGAGGACCAGATCAAAGCCAACCTGGTATTCACCGGCGCCAAGGTCGGCGACACGATGAAGGTCGCGATGACGGCCACCGACGCCAAGGACTGGTTCGGCAAGGTGCCGCCAGATCTGACGTTGATCGCCCGTTCGCGGTCTGCCGCTGGGCAGGGCAGTGGTGCCGACTACATCTACACCTATCTGCGCACCTATTACCGCGACGAAAACCGGCCCACCGGCTGGAACAACGCCGCCTACCCTAACGTGGGCATGCCGCACGTGCTGTGGGAACTGCAAGGCCAGCAGCGCGCCGTGTACGAAGAGACGAAGGATCCGCACGACCCGGCCAAGACCGTGCAGGTGTTCAAGGGTGTGGAGCAGATCACCCCCGGCACGATGACGAAGGACCAGTACAACGAAGCCGTTGCCGACCTGGTGGCCTACCTGCAGTGGATGGCCGAGCCCAATCAGACCAGCCGTGTCCGGCTGGGGGTGGGCGTGCTGATCTTCTTGAGCGTGCTGATCGTTGTCGCCTGGCGCCTGAACGCCAACTTCTGGAAAGACATCAAGTAAGCTCGACCGCCGGCTGGCACCCTGCACAGGGGCAAGCCGGCACATCGACGCAGCGAGGGGCCCAGCCCCCCGCTGCGTTTACCATTTGGGCGGGGCGTTTTGACCCCGCCGCCAATTTCGAAGGCCTGCCACCATGATGGTGCTTTATTCCGGAACCACCTGCCCCTATTCGCACCGCTGCCGCTTTGTGCTGTTCGAGAAGGGCATGGACTTCGAGATCCGGGACGTGGACATCTTCGCCAAGCCCGAAGACATCGCCCTGATGAACCCGTACAACGAGGTGCCGATCCTGGTGGAACGCGACCTCATCCTGTACGAGAGCCACATCATCAACGAGTACATCGACGAGCGCTTCCCCCACCCGCAGCTGATGCCCGGGGACCCGGTGGCGCGTGCCCGCGTACGCCTGTTCCTGTTCAACTTCGAAAAGGAACTGTTCAGCAACGTCAACCTGCTCGAAGGCCGCGGCGTCAAGGCCACGGAAAAGCAGCTGGAAAAGGCGCGCGACCAGATTCGCGACCGCCTGACCCAGCTGGCACCGATCTTCCTGAAGAACAAGTACATGCTGGGCGACGACTTCAGCATGCTGGACGTGGCCATCGCCCCGCTGCTGTGGCGCCTGGACTTCTACGGCATCGACCTAAGCAAGAACGCCGTGCCGCTGCTGAAGTATGCCGAGCGCATCTTCTCGCGCCCGGCCTACATCGAAGCCCTGACGCCTTCCGAAAAGGTGATGCGCAAGTAAGCGCAGACCCGCCCCGCCATGACCGGTCTCGCCGACAACAACCAGGGTTCATCGACACGCCCGTATCTGCTGCGGGCGCTGCACGACTGGTGCACCGACAACGGCTTCACGCCCTACCTGGCCGTGTTTGTCGACCAGAGCGTGCAAGTGCCGATGGAATACGTGAAGAACAACGAGATCGTGCTCAATGTCGGCTTCGAAGCCACCAGTGGCTTGAAGCTGGGCAACGAGTTCATCGAGTTCAAGGCGCGTTTTGGCGGCACGTCACGCGAAATCCTGGTGCCCGTGGACCATGTGGTCGCCATCTATGCGCGCGAAAACGGGCAGGGCATGGCCTTCCCGGTGCCCACCGACACGGGTTCTGGCAAACCGGCAGGCGCCGCCGATGCCCGGACGGGAGCGCCGGCACTGCGCGGGCTAAGGCTGGCGCGGCCCGATGTGGATGACCCGGCTCATGCCGCTGATCTGGCTGATGACCAGGCGCCTTCGGCGCCAGGCGCTGCCGGCGCCGCTTCGGTGTCCGCGGTGGCCGACGAGCCAGACGATCCTGGCAGCCCGCCATCGGGCCGGCCGTCGCTCAAGCGGGTGAAGTAGCGTGTGCCATCACGTCGGAAGCCGCAACAGCAGAAGCCGTCAGGCGGGAAGTCGCGCCACCTAGAATCCGGGCCGCGGGGAGCATGCCCGCAGAACCAGAAGCCGCCGGCTTAGCTCAGCAGGTAGAGCACCCGCCTTGTAAGCGGAAGGTCGTCCGTTCGATTCGGACAGCCGGCACCAAAGCCACGAACTGGCCGGGCCGCCCCGACGGGCGGGCCGGCACCGCGTTTCAGCGCCTCAGCGCCTCAGCGTTTCGGCGGCGCCTGGATCTTGACCAGCGGCGGCGGTTCAGGCCAGCCTGCGGCCACCAGCGCCGCCAGCAGGTCCGGCAGCATCTGTCGCAGTTTGGCCGCCGCAGCCGCGTTGTCCACCAGCAGCACCCAGGTTGCGGCGTCCAGCGGCCCCGCCCGCACGCTGGCCCGCAGGGGCGCCGGCAGCAGCGGGGCCACGACCGCCAGCCGGGCGCGGCTGTCGGCCACCCGCTGCATCAGCCCGGCCAGGCTCTCGCTGCCCTGCAGGGCCTGCGACAGCGCCAGGCTGCGGGGTGGCAGCGGGTTGTGGCGGGGTGGGTTCATCGCCAGAGTCTAGCCAGCCCGGTGCTACCATCAAAGGCTGGCCGCCGGGCTCGTAGGCAGCTTGCAAGTTGCCACAACGCACCCACATTCCCATCCGGCAGGCTTGCTGCCGGATGTCGGTATGGCCCCGCATCCACACCAGAAAGCGCCGATAGGCGCCAATCTCGTCCGTTCTGCCCGCCGCATGTTTCCCAAAATCCTGACCCAGCTGTTTGGCAGCCGCAATGACCGCCTGCTGAAAACCTACCGGCGCACGGTGGAAAAGATCAACGCCCTGGAACCGCGCTTCGAGGCTCTGGACGATGCCGGCCTGCGCGCCTGCACCGAAGACTTCAAGCAGCGCGTCGCCGGCGGCACGTCGCTGGACGAGCTTTTGCCCGAAGCTTTCGCCGTCTGCCGCGAAGCCGGAAAGCGCGTGCTGAAGATGCGTCACTTCGACGTGCAGCTGATCGGGGGCATGGTGCTGCACGAAGGCAACATCGCCGAAATGCGTACCGGCGAAGGCAAGACCCTGATGGCCACGCTGCCGGTCTATCTGAACGCCCTGGCCGGCAAGGGCGTGCACCTGGTGACGGTGAACGACTACCTGGCCCGGCGCGACGCCGAATGGATGGGGCGCCTGTACAACTTCCTGGGCCTGACCGTGGGCATCAACGTGCCTGGCATGGACCGCGCCGAAAAGCAGGCGGCCTTCGCCGCCGACGTGACCTACGGCACCAACAACGAATTCGGCTTCGACTACCTGCGCGACAACATGGTCACCGACGTGCGCGACCGCGTGGCCCGCGGCCTGCACTACGCCATCGTCGACGAAGTGGACTCGATCCTGATCGACGAAGCGCGCACACCACTCATCATCAGCGGCCAGGCAGAAGACCACACCGAGATGTACGTGCGCATCAACGCCGTGGTGCCGCAGCTGAAGAAGCAGATCGGCGAAGCCGATGTGCGCACCGGCGAAGGCGTGATCGACGCCGGCGACTTCACTGTCGACGAGAAGACGCAGCAGGTCTTCCTGACCGAACGCGGGCATGAAAACGCCGAACGCCTGCTGTCGGAAACCGGCCTGCTGGCCGAAGGCGCCAGCCTGTACGACCCGGCCAACATCGCGCTGATGCACCACGTGTATGCCGCCCTGCGCGCGCACAACCTCTACAACCGCGACCAGCACTACGTGGTGCAGAACGGTGAAGTGGTGATCGTCGACGAATTCACCGGCCGCCTGATGACGGGCCGGCGCTGGAGCGACGGCCTGCACCAGGCCGTGGAAGCCAAGGAAGGCGTGCAGATCCAGAGCGAAAACCAGACGCTGGCCTCTGTCACCTTCCAGAACTACTTCCGCATGTACGCCAAGCTGGGAGGCATGACGGGCACGGCCGACACCGAAGCCTATGAATTCCAGGAAATCTACGGTCTGGAAACGGTTGTCATCCCGCCGAACAAGCCGACCATCCGCAAGGACGACAACGACCTGATCTACAAGACGGCGAAGGAAAAGTACGACGCCGTCGTGAAGGACATCCGCGACTGCCACGAACGCGGCCAGCCTGTGCTGGTGGGCACCACCAGCATCGAGAACAGCGAACTCATCAGCGAACTGCTGAAGAAGGCGCAGTTGCCGCACCAGGTGCTGAACGCCAAGCAGCACGCCAAGGAAGCCGAGATCGTGGCCCAGGCCGGGCGCCCAGGCGTCATCACCATCGCCACCAACATGGCTGGCCGCGGCACCGACATCGTGCTGGGCGGCAACGTCGAAAAGCAGATCCAGTTCCTGGAAGAGGACGCCGCGCTGCCTGACGCCGAGAAGCAGGCCCGAGCCCAGAAATTGAAGGACGAGTGGCAGGCCCTGCACGACCAGGTGAAGGTTGCCGGCGGGCTGCGCATCGTGGCCACCGAACGGCACGAAAGCCGCCGCATCGACAACCAGCTGCGCGGCCGCAGCGGCCGCCAGGGCGACCCCGGCGCCAGCCGCTTCTACCTGAGCCTGGACGACCAGCTGATGCGCATCTTTGCGGGCGACCGCGTGCGCGCCATCATGGACCGGCTGAAGATGCCTGAAGGCGAGGCCATCGAGGCCGGCATCGTCAACCGCAGCATCGAAGGCGCGCAGCGCAAGGTCGAGGCGCGCAACTTCGACATGCGCAAGCAGCTGCTGGAATACGACGACGTCGCCAACGACCAGCGCAAGGTGATGTATCAGCAGCGCAACGAGATCCTGGAATCGCCCAACCTGGACGAACAGATCACGAATCTGCGCAAGAGCGCCATGACCGATGTGGTGCGCGCCCATGTGCCGGCTGAAAGCCTGGAAGAGCAGTGGGACCTGGACGCGCTGGAACGCGTGCTGCGCGAAGAATGGCAGCTGGACGTGGGCCTGAAGGCGATGGTCGAGGGCAGCGACAGCATCACCGACGACGAGATCGTCGACAAGGTGGTGGCAGCGGCCGATGCGCAGTTCAACGGCAAGGTCGAACAGGTTGGTGCCGAGCAATTCACCCCCTTCATGCGTATGGTGTTGCTGCAAAGCATCGACAGCCACTGGCGTGAACATCTGGCCGCGCTGGACTACCTTCGCCAGGGCATCCACCTGCGCGGCTACGCGCAGAAGAACCCCAAGCAGGAATACAAGCGCGAAGCTTTCGAGCTCTTCAGCCAGCTGCTCGACGTGGTGAAGATGGAAGTCACGCGCGTGCTGATGACGGTGCGCATCCAAAGCCAGGAGCAGGTGGCTGAAGCCGCGCAGGCACTGGAAGCGCAGGTCGGCGCTGTCGGTAACGTGGCTTATTCGTACCCGAACGAGGACGGCAGCGTCTCGACCCAGCCCGCCGGCCCGGCTGGCCCGCCGCCGGGCGATGTGCCCAAGGTCGGCCGCAACGACCCCTGCCCCTGCGGCAGCGGCAAGAAGTACAAGAACTGCCACGGCCAGCTCAGCTAGGCTTTCCGCCACCCACTCATGGAACCGGCCATCAATGGCGACCTGACGCAGAGCGTGTTGCCGCCGCAGGACTTGACCTTCCGCCTGTTCCAGGGCATCGGCTGGTAAGCCTGCGCGACGGGGGCCCCGGCCCCGCATCCTGACGCACCCCGCTCCGGCGGGGTGCTTCGTTTCTGGCGCGCGAATGCCGGCCTGTGGCCGTGCAGACTCCTAGAATCCGGGTCCCTCCAGACGCCCCGTGAAGGCCCAGCATGCCCGTCAACCTGACTACGCCCGACCCCAGCCAGCTGCATGCCGTGCCCGGCCTGCGCATCGGTGTGGCCATGGCGGGTGTGCGCAAAGCCAACCGGCGCGACCTGGTGGTGTTTGAACTGGTACCGGGCAGCGCCGTGGCCGGTGTGTTCACGGCCAACCGCTTCTGCGCCGCGCCTGTGCAGCTGTGCCAGCAGAACCTGGCTGCAGACGGCGGGGCGGCCGTGCGGGCCCTGGTCATCAACACTGGCAACGCCAACGCCGGCACCGGGGCCGACGGCCTGCTGCGGGCGCGCCAGACCTGCGAAGCGCTAGCGGCACTGATGCAGGTGCAGCCGCAGCAGGTGCTGCCGTTTTCCACTGGCGTGATCATGGAGACCCTGCCTGTGGACCGCATCCAGGCCGCGCTGCCTGCAGCCCTGGCCGCGCTGCGCCCGGCTGATGGCCCCGCCTGGGCCGACGCCGCCGCCGGCATCATGACCACCGACACCCTGCCCAAGGCAGCGTCACGCCAGCTGCAGATCGGCGGGCGCACGGTCAGCGTCACCGGCATCGCCAAGGGCGCCGGGATGATCCGCCCGAACATGGCCACCATGCTGGGCTTCGTGGCCACCGACGCCGTCATCGCGCCTGGCTTGCTGCAGGCCCTGGTGACCGAAGCCGCCGACCTGAGCTTCAACCGCATCACCATCGACGGCGACACCAGCACCAACGACAGCTTCATGCTGCTGGCCACGCAGCAGGCCGGGCACGCGGCCATCACCACGCTTTCCAGCGCCGAGGGCCGCGCGCTGCGCGACGCCGTGGTGGCGGTGTCGCAGCAGCTGGCCCAGGCCATCGTGCGCGACGGCGAAGGCGCCACCAAGTTCATCAGCGTCGTCGTCGAAGGCGGGCGCAGCGAGGCTGAATGCAAGCTGGCCGCCTATGCCATCGCCCATTCGCCCCTGGTGAAGACGGCGTTCTTCGCCAGCGACCCGAACTTGGGCCGCATCCTGGCGGCCGTGGGCTATGCCGGCATCGCCGACCTGGACCAGGGCCTGATCGACCTGTTCCTGGACGACGTGCACGTGGTGCGCGAAGGCGGCCGCCACCCGGACTACCGCGAAGAACATGGCCAGCGGGTGATGAAGCAAAGCGAGATCACCGTGCGCGTGCACCTGCACCGCGGCGCGGCGCAGGCGCAGGTGTGGACCTGCGATTTCTCGCACGACTACGTGACCATCAATGCCGACTACAGGTCATAAACAGGGGCTGAACTGAGGTTCCTTCCCAAGATTCCCGAGGGCGACCTCTGGCGCGACCCGGCTTACCTGCGGCTGTGGACCAGCATCCTGACCAGCAGTTTCGGCAACCAGGTGATGATGCTGGCGCTGCCCTTGACAGCCGCCGTACTGCTGCAGGCCAAGCCCACGCAAATGGGCCTGCTCACCGCCATCGAACTGCTGCCCTTCCTGCTGCTGTCGCTGCCGGCCGGGGTGTGGCTGGACCGCGTGCGCAAGCTGCCGGTCTACGCCTGGGGCGAAAGCCTGCTGGCGCTGGCGGCCATCAGCGTGCCGCTGGCCTGGTGGATGGGCTGGCTGACGATGGGTTGGCTGTACGTGGTGGGCTTCATCATCGGCACCGTGCACACCGTGGCCGGCACGGCCGCACAGATCGTGCTGACCCAGGTGGTGCCGCGTGAGCGGCTGGTGGAAGCGCATGCCAAGAACGCGTTGGCCAGCTCCGGCGCCGAAGTGGCGGGGCCGGGCTTTGCCGGGCTGCTGATCCGCCTGGCCGGCGCGCCGCTGGCCCTGCTGCTGAATGCGGCCCTGCTGCTGGGTTCGGCCCTGATCCTGCGCGGCATCCGCGTCTACGAGCGCCGCGACCCGCCGCCCCCGGGCGACAAGGTGGCGCACTTCTGGCGCGACATGAAGGCCGGCTTGCGCTTTGTCGCGGGCAACCGGCTGCTGCTGACGCTGGGCGTGCTGATGGCCGTCTGGCAGATGTGCCACTACGCGGCGATGGTGGTGCAGATCCTGTTTGCCACGCGCACGCTGGGCTTGTCTGAACAGGCCGTGGGCCTGTGCTACACGGGCGTGGGGCTGGGCACCATTGTGGGCAGCGTGTACGGCCGCCGTGTCAGCCAGCGCATCGGGCCTGGGCCCTGCCTGGTGGTGGGCTATGCCATCTGCGGCGCGGGCTGGGCCTTGTTGGCCGTGGCCCCGGCCAACGCCTGGGGCGTGGCGGCCTTTGCGCTGATGATGATGCTGTTCAGCAGCGGCGCGGTCTTTATCTTCATCAACTTCCTGGCCCTGCGCCAGGCCGTGACGCCCGAGCCCATGCTGGGCCGCATGACGAGCACCATGCGCTGGATCACTCTGCTGGCGGCCGGCCCCGGGGCCCTGCTGGGCGGCTGGCTGGGCGAACACGTGGGCCTGCGCGCGGCGCTGGCCTTTGCCGGTGGCGTCTCGGGCCTGCTGGTGCTGGTGGCGTGGCGGCTGCCGCTGATCCGGCAGCTGAAACAGCTGCCCGAACCGGACCGTGAAGCCGACTGGGTGGGCGCGGAGGCCGACGTGCGGCCCCGCAGCACTTAGCCCTGAAGTTCAGCTGGCACCGTCAGGCTGCTGCGGCGCCAGCGCTGCCCCGCCAGTGTCCAGGCTTGGAGCGAAGTGGTCCACGGCGTCGGTGATGATGCCGGCCACGCCCAGGGCCAGCAGCCGTTGGGCGTCGGCTGCATCGTTGACCGTGTAGCACAGGCCGTGCAGGCGCTGGGCGTGCAGCGTGGCCAGCAGCCCGGCGTCCATGACGCGGAAGTTCGTCACCACGGCCACACAGCCCAGGGCCTGGGCGGCTGTCAGCCAGCCGTCCCACAGCGTGTCCAGCAGCAGCGCGCGAGGGATGGCGGGTGCTGTCGCCATCGCCCCGGCCAGGGCTTCGGGCTGGAAGGAACTGAACAGCGGCGGTGGCGCAGCGCCGTGCCAGAGCGCCACGGCCGCCTGGCCCACGGCTTCGCCCGTTTGGCGTTCCAGCCCGGGCGTGGGCTTGATCTCGATGTTGAGCGCGAAGCCGTTGCTTTGCACGTAGCGGGCCACAGCCTTCAGCGTGGGCAGGGGTTCGCCGGCGTACTGGCGCGAATGCCAGCTGCCGGCGTCCAGCTGCGACAGTTCAGCCCAGGGCCGCTGGCCGGCGGTACCTTGCGCCGGCGTGGTGCGGTCCAGCGTGGCGTCGTGCAGCAGGAAGGGCAGGCCATCGGCGCTGAGCTTCACGTCGCATTCGAAAGCCCGGTAGCCGTGCGCGGCACCCAGCCGGAAGGCGGCCAGGGTGTTCTCAGGTGCCAGCTTGCCGGCGCCGCGGTGGGCGATCCAGCGTGGGTAGGGCCAGGTTGGTGGGCCCGCGGGGCGGGCCGGTGCAGTCATGTCGCCAACCCTGCCACGCGCTGGCCGGTCTGGCTGTCGTACCAGTGCAGGTGTTCGGGCGGCACACGCAGGCCAACGGTGTCGCCAGGCTTGGGCGCGGGGCGGGTGGCGTCCAGGCGCAGGGTGAAGGGCAGGGCGCCCAGGCGGCCATACACCAGCCGTTCGGCGCCCAGCATTTCCAGCATCTCCACGCGCAGCGGCCAGCTGCCGGCGGCCGGCTGCGTGGCTGCAGCGGCCAGCAGTTCCGCATGTTCCGGCCGCGCCCCCAGGGTCAGCGCGCCGCTGCGCGGTGCCGGGCCGGGCAGTGCCAGGCGCGCGCCGTCCAGCTGGAAGCTGCTGCCTTCGGCCTGGCCGGGCAGCAGGTTCATGGGCGGGCTGCCGATGAAGCCGGCCACGAAGGTGCTGGCCGGCTGGCCGTAGACCTGTTCTGGCGTGCCGATCTGTTCGATGCGGCCGGCGTTCATGACGATCATGCGCTGCGCCAGCGTCATGGCCTCGACCTGGTCGTGGGTGACGAAGAGTGAGGTCACGCCCAGTTCGGCATGCAGCTTCTGGATTTCCAGCCGCGTCTGCGCCCGCAGCTTGGCGTCCAGGTTCGACAGCGGCTCGTCGAACAGGAAGACCGCCGGCTGCCGCACGATGGCCCGCCCCATGGCCACGCGCTGGCGTTGGCCGCCCGATAGTTCACGCGGCTTGCGCTGCAGCAGCGCGCCCAGTTCCAGGATCTTCGCGGCCTTCTGCACCCGCATCTCGATGTCGGCCTTGGGCCGCTTGGCGATCTTCAGGCCGTAGGCCATGTTGTCGTAGACGCTCATGTGCGGGTAGAGCGCGTAGTTCTGGAACACCATGGCGATGTCGCGCTCGGCCGGTTCCAGCGTGTTGACGACCCGGCCCGAGATGTCGATCTCGCCCCCGGTGATGTCTTCCAGCCCCGCCACCATACGCAGCAGCGTGCTCTTGCCGCAGCCGCTGGGGCCGACGATGACGATGAATTCACCGTCGGCGATCTCGGCGTTCACGCCGTGGATCACCTTCACGGCCTTCGGCCCGCTGCCGTAGGTTTTCTCGACCTGGCGAAGTGCAATCGCGCCCATCTACTTTTCCGTGTCCACCAGGCCTTTGACAAACCATTTCTGCATCACGATGACCACCAGCGCCGGCGGCACCATGGCCAGGATGGCCGTGGCCATCACCGCGTTCCATTCGGTGGCGGCGTCGCCGCCGGTGATCATGCGCTTGATGCCCATCACCACGGGGTACATGTCTTCGCTGGTGGTCACCAGCAGCGGCCACAGGTACTGGTTCCAGCCGTAGATGAACTGGATGACGAACAGCGCAGCGATACTGGTGGCCGACAGCGGCAGCAACACGTCCTTGAAGAAGCGCATGGGCCCGGCGCCGTCGATGCGCGCGGCTTCGACCAGTTCATCCGGCACCGTCAGGAAGAACTGGCGGAACAGGAAAGTGGCGGTGGCGCTGGCGATCAGGGGCACCGTCAAGCCCGCGTAGCTGTTCAGCATGCCCAGGTCGGACACCACTTCATAGGTGGGCCCGATGCGCACTTCCACCGGCAACATCAGGGTGACAAAAATCATCCAGAACACCAGCTGCCGGAACGGGAAGCGGAAGTACACCACCGCGAAGGCCGACAGCAGCGATATCGCAATCTTGCCCACGGCGATGACGATGGCGCTGATGAAGCTCACCAGCAGCATCGGCGCCACTGGCGCAATGGTGGCCCCGGTTTCCGTCTGCCCGCCGAACAGTGCCAGTTTGTAGGTGGTGAGCATGTTGCTGCCCGGCAGCAGCGACATCGGCACGTTCTGCACGATCTGCTCGGCCGTCTGCGTGCTGGCGATGAAGGTGATGTAGACCGGGAAGGCGACGATGAGCACGCCGAGCACCAGCACCAGGTGGCTCAGTGCGGTGGCGATGGGGCGGTTTTCAACCATGGCGTGACATTGGGTGAACGGACTGCATGCGGGCCGTTGGGGATGTCCGCTTGCTGCCGTTCGGCTTGCCGACAGGGTCCTTGGGTCTGCGGCAGTCGGGTGGCCCCTGGAGCGAAGTCAAGGAGGAGCCAGCGCGTTGCCGCACAGCCATGCTGGCATGCGCAGCGCTGGCGGGGGACATGAGCGGAAGGGGCCACCCAAGACCCGCAGCCTCAGGGACCAAACTGACAAGCCGAAGGGCCCGAGCCAATGACAGCAATGGGACGAAAGCTGCCGACCGAAAGCCGTCGCACCGCATCAGTAGTTCACTCGGCGTTCAACATACTTGAACTGCACCACCGTCAGCGCAATCACGATGACCATCAACACCACGCTCTGCGCTGCGCTGCCACCCAGGTCCAGGGCCTTGAATCCGTCGTAGTAGACCTTGTAGACCAGGATGGCCGTGTCCTTGCCCGGGCCGCCCTGGGTGGCGGCGTCGATGATGGCGAAGGTGTCGAAGAAGGCGTAGACGATGTTGATCACCAGCAGGAAAAAGCTGGTGGGCGTGAGCAGCGGGAACTGCACGGTCCAGAAGCGCCGCCAGGGCCCGGCGCCGTCGATGGCGGCGGCTTCGATCAGGCTCTTGGGAATGCTCTGCAATCCGGCCAGGAAGAACAGGAAGTTGTAGCTGATCTGCTTCCACACCGAAGCCAGCACGATCAGCGTCATGGCGTGCGTGCCGTTCAGCAGGTGGTTCCAGTCGATGCCCAGGGCGCGCAGCGCATAGCTGACCACGCCGATGCTGGGCGCGAACATGAACAGCCACAGCACCCCCGCCACCGCCGGCGCCACGGCATACGGCCAGATCAGCAGCGTCTTGTAAATGGCCGAGCCGCGCACCACGCGGTCGGCCATCACGGCCAGCAGCAGCGCCACCGACAAGCCGATGACCGCCACCAGCACCGAAAACACCGCCGTGGTCTGGAACGACGCCAGGTAGGTGTCGTCTGCCCACAGGCGACGGAAGTTTTCGGTGCCGACGAATTCGACACTGGTGCCGAAGGCGTCAGACTGCAGCACGCTCTGGTACAGCGCCTGGCCCGCCGGCCAGAAGAAGAACACCAGGATGACCGCCATCTGGGGTGCGATCAGCACCCAGGGCAGCCAGCGGCTTTTGAACCAGACGCGCTTTTCAGCAGCCAAGGTGGGGTCTCAGGCGCTCAGCTCTTGTTGGCTTTTTCGAACCGTTCCAGCAGTTCGTCGCCACGCTTCTTGGCGGCGTCCAGGCCTTCCTTGGCGGTCTTCTTGCCCGACCAGATCTGTTCCATTTCTTCGTCCAGCACGGTGCGGATCTGCACGAAGTTGCCCAGCCGGATGCCGCGCGACTTGTCGGTGACCTTGCGGATCATCTGGTTCACCGAGACGTCGGTGCCGGGGTTGCTCTTGTAGAAGCCGCTCTTGTCGGTCAGCTGAAACGACGCCAGCGTGACCGGCAGATAGCCTGTGCGCTGGTGGCTGGCGGCGGCTATCTCGGGCTTGGACAGGTGGGCGAAGAAGGCCGCCGCGCCCTTGTATTCGGCCGGCTTCTTGCCTGCCATCACCCACAGGCTGGCGCCGCCGATGACGGTGTTTTGCGGCGCGCCCGACACGTCCGGGTAGTAGGGCAGGGTGCCGATACCGCTGGCGAACTTGGCGTTGCGCTTGACGCTGCCGTACAGCGCCGAAGAACCCGTGACCATGGCGCATTCGCCCGACACGAAGGTGGCGTCAGCCGCATTACCGCGCCCCTTGTAGACGAACAGGCCCTGCTTGGCCATGTTGGCCAGGTTCTCGATGTGGCGCACGTGCAGCGGGGTGTTGAAGGCCAGCCGCGTGTCCAGTCCGTTGAAGCCGTTGCGCTTGGTGGCGAATTCCACGTTGTGCCAGGCCGAGAAGCTTTCCAGCTGCGTCCAGCTTTGCCAGCTGGTGGTGAAGGGGCACTTGTGTCCGCCGGCCTTCAGCTTGGCCGCGGCCAGGGCCACTTCGGGCCAGGTGGTGGGCGGCTTTTCCGGGTCCAGGCCGGCGGCCTTGAAGGCGTCCTTGTTGAAGTGGAAGACGGGGGTGCTGCTGTTGAAGGGAAAGCTCAGCATCTGGCCGTTGGGCGCGGTGTAGTAGCCCGACACCGCTTCGACATAGGCCTTGGGGTCGAACTTCTGGCCGGCGTCGGCCATCACCTTGCCCACGGGCACGATGGCGCCTTTGCTGGCCATCATGGTGGCAGTGCCGACTTCGAAGACCTGCAGGATGTGCGGCGCGTTGCCGGCGCGGAAGGCAGCGATCGCGGCCGTCATGCTTTCGTCGTAGCTGCCCTTGAAGACGGGCGTGACCTTGTAGTCCTTCTGGCTGGCGTTGAAGTCCTTGGCCAGGTCGTTCACCCATTCGCCCAGGGCGCCGCCCATCGAATGCCACCACACCACTTCGGTCTGGGCGTGGGCGGGCAGGGTGGTGGCCAGGGCCGCGGCCAGGGCCAGCGCGGGGCGGCCCAAGGTGCCAAAAACAAGGCCGACAAAGGGTATGCGCAGTTTCATCAAGTCTCCGGCTTCCAAAAGGTGTGACCAAACCCACAAGTCTGGCCGACGTCTGTGACAGTCCGGTTTCTGTCATGGATGGGCACTGCCAGCCCCTAGGGAAAGCCCGCCGTAGCAGCCACCCTGCCACGGTCGCGGACACAGGGGCTGCGTTAGCATCCTGACAAACCCTATGAACGCGCCCCTCCCCGAACTTTCTACCCTGGCTAGCCGCCCTTCCGCGCGGGCTGCGCGGGCCCCCCAGGCTGTTGTCTCGGGCCCTGCCGACGACGATCAGCAGCCCCGGCTGCGCGAGATTCCATACAACTACACGTCGCTGTCGGACCGCGAGATCGTCATCCGGCTGCTGGGCGCGCGGGCCTGGGAACTGCTGCAGCAATTGCGCGGTGAACGCCGCACGGGCCGTTCGGCGCGCATGTTGTACGAGGTGCTGGGCGACATCTGGGTGGTGCAGCGCAACCCGTACCTGGAAGATGACCTGCTGGACAACCCCAAGCGTCGCCAGGCCCTGATCGACGCCCTGCACCACCGGCTGGGCGAAGTGGCCAAGCGCCGCAACGCGGCTCAAGACCCGCAGCGCGACGCCCTGGTGGGCGAATTGCTACAGGCCGCCAGTGCTGCGGTGGAACGCTTTGCAGCGCGCTTTCGCACCGTCTGGGACCTGCGCAAGGCCACCCGCAAGGTACTGGGCCGGCACACGGCCAAGGACAACCTGAAGTTCGACGGTTTGTCGCGCGTGTCGCACGTCACCGACGCCACCGACTGGCGCGTCGAATACCCCTTCGTCGTGCTGACGCCCGACAGCGAAGCCGAAATGGCCAGCCTGGTGAAGGGCTGCGTCGAACTGGGCCTGACCATCATCCCGCGTGGCGGTGGCACTGGCTACACCGGCAGCGCCGTTCCGCTGACCTGGAAGAGCGCCGTCATCAACACCGAAAAGCTCGAAGCCCTGGGCAAGGTGGAGATGATCAGCCTGCCCGGTGTGCCGCACCCGGTGGCCACCATCACCAGCGAAGCCGGCGTGGTGACGCAGCGCGTGGCCGACGCGGCCGAAGCCGCAGGCCATGTCTTCGCCGTCGACCCCACGTCGGCCGAAGCCAGCTGCATCGGCGGCAACATCGCCATGAACGCCGGCGGCAAGAAGGCTGTGCTCTGGGGCACGGCGCTGGACAACCTGGCCAGCTGGAAGATGGTGACGCCCGAAGCCAAATGGCTGGAAGTGACACGCCTGAATCACAACCTGGGCAAGATCCACGACGTGGAAGTGGCCAGCTTCGAACTGCGCTACTTCGACGCTTCGGGCAAGACCCTGGAACGCACCGAACGTCTGGACATCCCCGGCCGCAGCTTCCGCAAGGCGGGCCTGGGCAAGGACGTCACCGACAAATTCCTGGCCGGCCTGCCCGGCATCCAGAAGGAAGGCTGCGACGGCCTGATCACCAGCGCGCGCTGGGTGCTGCACCGCATGCCGGCGCACACGCGCACGGTGTGCATGGAATTCTTCGGCAACGCGCGTGACGCTGTGCCCAGCATCGTCGAAATCAAGGACTACCTGTTCGCGCAGGCCGACGTGAAGCTGGCCGGCCTGGAACACCTGGACGACCGCTACCTGAAGGCCGTGGGCTACAGCACGAAGAGCAAGCGCCCGCTGGCTGGTGGCCACGGCAGCGGGCTGCCGAAGATGGTGCTGATCGGCGACATCGTGGGCGACGACGAACAGGCCGTGGCCCGCGCCGCCAGCGAAGTGGTGCGCATCGCCAATTCGCGCCATGGCGAAGGCTTCGTCGCCGTCAGTGCCGACGCGCGCAAGAAGTTCTGGCTGGACCGCAAGCGCACGGCGGCCATTGCCAAGCACACCAACGCCTTCAAGATCAACGAAGACGTGGTGATCCCGCTGCCGCGGATGGGCGAATACACCGAAGGCATCGAGCGCATCAACATCGAGCTGAGCCTGCGCAACAAGCTCGAACTGGTGGACGCGCTGCAGCAGCTGTTCCAGCGCAGCCCGTTGCCGAATGTTCTGCTGGGCAAGGGCGACGACGCGGGCGACATCCCCAGCGCCGAACTGCTGGAAGACCGCGTGCAGCAGGCCCAGGCCCTGTTGGCCGAAGTGCGTGCGCTGTGGCAGTTCTGGCTGGACAACCTGGACGTGGTGCAGGCCGATGCGCAGGGGCTGGGGGGCGAAACCCTGTTCGCCCAGCTGCAGGACTGGCGGCTGCGCGCTTCCTGGAAGACGCAGATCCTGAAGCCCTTGCAGCTGATGTTTGCCGGCGGTGCCTTCCAGCCGCTGCTGGCCGAATGCCAGCGCATCCACCAGGAAGTGCTGCGCGGGCGCGTCTGGGCGGCGCTGCACATGCATGCCGGCGACGGCAACGTGCACACCAACATCCCCGTCAACAGCGACAACTACGCCATGCTGCAGACGGCGCACGAAGCCGTGGCCCGCATCATGGCGCTGGCGCGGCGGCTGGGCGGCGTCATCAGTGGTGAGCACGGCATCGGCATCACCAAGCTGGAATTCCTGACCGACGAGGAACTGGCGCCCTTTGCCGCCTACAAGGCGCGCATCGACCCCGAAGGCCGCTTCAACAAGGGCAAGCTGCTGCGCGGGCAGGCCGGTGGCCATGCGGGTGATGGCCAGTTGTCTGACCTGCGCGCCGCCTACACGCCCAGCTTTGGGCTGATGGGGCATGAGTCGCTGATCATGCAGCGCAGCGAGATCGGCGCCATCAGCGACAGCATCAAGGACTGCCTGCGCTGCGGCAAATGCAAGCCGGTCTGCGCCACGCACGTGCCGCGTGCCAACCTGCTGTACAGCCCGCGCAACAAGATCCTGGCCACGTCGCTGCTGATCGAAGCCTTCCTGTACGAAGAGCAGACGCGCCGCGGTATCAGCGTCAAGCACTGGGAAGACTTCGAAGACGTGGCCGACCACTGCACTGTGTGCCACAAGTGCGAAAGCCCGTGCCCGGTGAAGATCGACTTCGGCGACGTCACCATGAACATGCGCAACCTGCTGCGCACCATGGGCAAGAAGAGCTTCCGCCCCGGTAATGCCGTGGCCATGGCCTTCCTGAACACCACCAACCCGCAGACCATCAAGGCAATGCGCGGCGCGATGGTGGGCGTGGGCTTCAAGGTGCAGCGCTTTGCCAACGACATGTTGAAGCTGGCCGCGCGCAAGCAGACCGCTGCGCCACCGGCCACGCTGGGCCCGGCGCCGATGAAGGAACAGGTCATCCACTTCATCAACAAGAAGATGCCGGGTGGCTTGCCCAAGAAGACCGCGCGTGCGCTGCTGGACATCGAAGACCGCGACTACGTCCCCATCATCCGCGACCCCGCCGCCACCACGGCCGAGACCGAGGCCGTCTTCTACTTTCCGGGTTGCGGCAGCGAACGCCTGTTCAGCCAGGTGGGCCTGGCCACGCAGGCCATGCTGTGGCAGGCCGGCGTGCAGACGGTGCTGCCGCCAGGCTACCTGTGCTGCGGCTACCCGCAGCGCGGTAGCGGGCAGAGCGACAAAGCCGACAAGATCATCACCGACAACCGGGTGCTGTTCCACCGCGTGGCCAACACGCTGAACTACCTGGACATCAAG
>JAIXRN010000037.1 GCA_027485165.1 Rubrivivax sp. | reverse complement strand
GGGCCCAGGCGGCGTTGCAGCGCTTGCCTGGGCGGCCAGCCCAGGCTGCGCGCTGCGCCTTGCCTGGACCCCAAAACGGGCTCAACGCGGGTGTCGATTTCTGCCGCGCAGACTCCTAGAGCGGCTTCGCCTTGGTACCGGCCAGCTGCCGCGCCATCCGCAGCGCCGCCACCAGGCTGGCCGGGCTGGCCTGCCCACGGCCGGCGATGTCGAACGCCGTGCCGTGGTCGGGGCTGGTGCGCACGAAGGGCAGGCCCAGCGTGACGTTCACGCCCTGCTCCACGCCCAGGTACTTCACGGGGATCAGGCCGTGGTCGTGCGTCATCGCCACCACAACGTCGAATTCGCCACGCCGCGCGCGCATGAACACGGTGTCGGGGGCATAGGGTCCGTGGGCGTCGATGCCCTGGGCGCGCGCGGCCTGCACGGCAGGCTGGATGAAATCGATCTCCTCGCGGCCGAACAGCCCGCCTTCGCCAGCATGGGGGTTCAGCCCGGCCACGGCGATGCGTGGCGGCCTGGCCTGCCAGGCTGCGGCTGCGGCATGGGTGATCTGCAGGGTGTGCAACACAGCGTCGAAGCTCAGCGCGTCGATGGCGCTGCGCAGCGACTGATGGATCGTCACCAGCACCACTTTCAACTCGTCGTTGGCCAGCATCATGCGCACTGCCGGTGGCCGCTGGCCCGGCGCCGCGGCCAGGGCCTGCAGCATTTCGGTGTGGCCCGGGTAGGGTACGCCGGCCGCGGCCAGGGCTTCCTTGTGGACAGGGGCGGTAACGATGGCCGCGCCCTGCCCGGCCAGTACCCAGCGCACAGCGGCTTCGATGCAGCGCGCGGCCGCTGCACCGCAGCGTGCGTCCACATGGCCCCAGGGCAGGCCGGCCAGGCCGCCAGGAAGGCCCGCCAGGCCTGGGATGCCTGACAGGCCCGGCACGGCCAGCACCGGCAGGCAGCCCGGGGGCACGGCCGGCAAGTCTTGCGGCTGCTCGATCACAGCGGTCAGGGGCGCGCCGGCGCGGCGCAGCACGGCCGGGTCGCCCACCACGACGGCGCCCTGCAGTTCGCCCTGGCGAAAGGCATGGACGATGGTTTCGGGGCCGATGCCCACGGCGTCGCCCATCGTCACCAGCAGCGGTGCGCTGCTGGGCAGCGCTGGGCCCTTCATGCCGGGTTCTCCACGTCGATGAACTGGTGCTCCAGGCCCAGCTCGGACGCCAGCGCAGCGGCCACGGCCGGGGCGCCGTAGCGTTCAGTGGCATGGTGGCCGCAGGCCAGGAAGGCCACGCCGGTCTCGCGCGCCAGATGAGCCTGGGGTTCGCTGATCTCGCCCGTCAGGAAGGCGTCGGCACCCGCGGCGATGGCGGCTTCGAAGTAGCCCTGGGCGCCGCCCGTGCACCAGGCGACGCGGCGCAGCGCGCGACCGTCGCCGGGCACCACGGTGGGCACGCGCGCCAGCGCCTGTGCCACCGTGGCGGCCAGCGCGTCCAGGCTGCGCAGCGCGCCAGCCGGGCCGACAAAGCCCAGGGCCTGGTCGCCAAACCGCGCGTCCGCCACCAGGCCCAGGCGCAGGCCCAGCTGCGCGTTGTTGCCCAGTTCGGCATGCGCATCCAGCGGCAGGTGGTAGGCGTAGAGGTTGATGTCGTGGGCGATCAGGCGCGCCACGCGCTGTCGTAGCCAGCCCGTCAGCCGGCCGTCCTGGCCACGCCAGAACAGGCCGTGGTGCACCAGCAGGGTGTCGGCACCGGCGGCGATGGCGGCGTCGATGAAGGCCAGGCTGGCGGTCACCCCGCTGACAACGCGGCTCACCTCGGCACGGCCTTCGACCTGCAAACCGTTCGGCCCATAATCCTTGAACTCTGCTGGCTTGAGCAGTTGCTGCAGATACGAATCGACGCGTTCACGTGCCGCCATGGGGACCCCTGGTTTTTCTTGATTTGACAACATGTGGCAGCGTACCTGGCTCGTCTTTTCCCAAGCCGTGACGGTGGCGGTGGCGGCGTTGTTCGTCGTCGCCACACTCAAGCCTGAATGGCTGCCCGGCGGGCGCACGGGGCTGCAGATGCCCACGCCCACGCTGACCCAGATCATCAGCGCGCCCGGCACTGCCGCCAGCGGCGGCACACGGGCCAATGGCTACAGCCTGGCCGCACAGCGTGCCGCCCCGGCCGTGGTCAGCGTGGTGGCCACGCGCATGGCCGACAACCCCCATGCCAACGACCCGCGCTTCCGCGAATTCTTCAACCGCGCGCCCGGCGCCGGTGCACCCAGCCAGCTGGGGCTGGGGTCGGGCGTGATCGTGGCCCCCGAGGGCTACCTGCTGACCAACCACCACGTCATCGAAGGCGCCACCGACATCCAGGTGCAGTTGCCCGATGGCCGCGAGGCCAGCGCGCGCGTGGTGGGTAGCGACGCCGAGACCGACATTGCGGTGCTGAAGATCGACCTGCCCAACCTGCCCGTGATGACCCTGGGCGACGTGCGCGCGCTGCAAGTGGGCGACGCGGTGCTGGCCATCGGCAATCCCTTCGGCGTGGGCCAGACCGTGACGGCCGGCATCGTCAGCGCGCTGGACCGGCAGACGCGCGACAGTTCGCCGCTGCAGAACTTCGTGCAGACCGATGCCGCCATCAACCCTGGCAATTCCGGCGGCGCGCTGGTGGACATCGAAGGCCGGCTGGTGGGCATCAACACGGCCATCTTCACGCGCAGCGGCGGTAGCAACGGCATCGGCTTCGCCGTGCCGGTGGACACGGCGCGCGGCGTGATGGAACAGCTGGTGTCCAACGGGCGCGTGCAGCGCGGCTGGATTGGCGTGGAAACGCGAGAACTCACCGCCGACCTGGCGGAAAGCCTGAACCTGCCGGTGCGCGCCGGCGTGCTGGTGACGGGCGTGCTGCAGGACGGCCCGGCCGCACGCGGCGGCTTGCGCCCGGGCGACGTCGTGACCAAGGTGGGCGCAGCCGCGGTGAAGAGCCCGGCCGAGTTGCTGACCGCTGTGGCGTCTTTACCGCCCGACAGCGAGACCGAACTGGCCGTGCAGCGCGGTGCGCAGGCGCTGGCAGTGAAGGTGAAGCTGGCGAACCGCGAAGACAACCTGCTGCGTCGATCGCGCTAGACCGCGAGCACCAGGGCCAGCCTAGAGCATCAAGGCCAGCCGTTCCAGGATCAGCACGGCGAAGAAGCCGAAGGCTGCCAGCACCGTCCATTTCACGATCACGATGCCGCGCTGGCGCCAGACCCTCTGGCGCGTGCCGATGTACATCGCAAAGCACAGCAGGCCGCTGACCAGTAGCAGCCCGAAGACGAGGCGGAAGATCAGCATTCAGGCAGGCCCGGCCGTTACCAGACGGTTACCAGGCCGGAGCCAGGTCGGCCAGGCCGCGCGGGGCGTCGGCCGCGTTGTCGAAGCTGACCATGCGCCAGGCACTGGTGTCGGCCAGCAGCGCGCGCAGCAGCTTGTTGTTCAGCGCGTGGCCGCTCTTGTAGGCCACGTAGCTGGCCAGCAGCGGCTTGCCAGCAATGTGCAGGTCGCCGATCGCGTCCAGGATCTTGTGCTTCACGAATTCATCGTCGTAGCGCAAGCCATCGGCGTTCAGCACGCGGTGGTCGTCGACCACGATGACGTTGTCCATGTTGCCTCCCAGGCCCAGGCCACGGCTGCGCATCATCTCAACGTCCTTGGTGAAGCCGAAGGTACGGGCACGGGCGATGTCGCGCTTGTACTGGCCCGAAGCAAAGTCGAATTCCACGCGCTGGCCGGTGGCGTCCACAGCCGGGTGCTTGAATTCGATCTCGAAGCTGAGCTTGTAGCCGTGGAAGGGTTCCAGCCGCGCCCACTTCAGCTGCGCGCCGGTCCCTTCACGCACTTCCACGGTCTTCGTCACTTCAATGAAACGCTTGGGCGCGTCTTGCAGCGCGATGCCAGCGCTTTGCAGCAGGTAGACGAAGCTGGCGGCGCTGCCGTCGAGGATGGGCACTTCTTCAGCCGAGATGTCGATGACGAGGTTGTCCAGCCCCAGCCCGGCGCAGGCCGACATCAAGTGTTCAATCGTCTGCACGCGCGGGCCGCCGGGGTCGCCCCCCGGGCTGATGGTGCTGGCCATGCGGGTGTCGCTGACGGCGAACGCATCGACCGGGATGTCCACCGGCACCGGCAGGTCCACGCGGCGAAAGACGATGCCATGGTCGGGCGGGGCCGGGCGCAGCGTGAGTTCTACACGCTGGCCGCTGTGCACCCCGACGCCCACCGACCGCGTGATGGACTTGATCGTGCGTTGCTGCAACATGCCGGTATTGTCGCTGCGCTGGCATCAACACGCCCTGGGCGCGCTGGATGGCCATGGGGGTTCAAGGAACAGCGTCGCCAGTCTCGACAGCTCTCGGCCCAGAGCGGCCGCAGGCCGCTCTGGGCCCAGGGGCCCGGATGCACCGCTCCCCCCAGCCCCCTCCAGGAGGGGGCTCCAGCGTGTTCGACACAACGGCCTGTCGGCCGCTCCAGGCGACGTGCAGCCTGGTCGCGAGCGCCTTGACGGCCGCAAGGCCGGCTCAAGTGTCACGCTGGAACCCCCGCTCGGCGGGGGCACGGGGGTGCGAAACGGACGGGCCCTCGGGCCCAGAGCGGCCGAAGGCCGCTCTGGGCCGACAGCGGACAGCCAACCCCCCACCCCGCCAGGTCAGCGGTGCACTTCGCTTTCACCACGCCGCGCCAGCAGTTCCATCAGCAGCTTGCGGATCAGCATGCCCGGGCGGTCGCTGTCCATCGAGTATTCGACGCCGCGGCGGCGGGTGTCGACCAGCGCGTCGGGGTCGGTCGATTCCAGGATGTCCTTGTCCTCGCGCGTGATGACTTGGTCGAAGTGGATCAGCATCTGCGCCGGGCAGTCGGCTTCCGTGTCGTTGCGGAACAGCCATTGGCACAGCTGGATGTGGCCGTCGTCGATGGGGGTGAAGCAGTTCAGGATGACGTGGCGCTTGCCGCTGGGGTATTCGATGTCCAGCCGGCGCGAAAACGGCAGGTAGTAGGCATTGCGCATGTGGCGCTGGGTGATGGCGTCGGTGCTGCCGCTGATCGCATGGAAAGCCGGCGGATTGGCCGCGTCGATCACGGTCTCGGCATGGAAGCCGCCCTCGGTCTGCACCAGTTCGTAGCGGCTGGGCTTGGGCTGGCTGGCCACGCCGAAGGTGGCGCGGTGCACGAAGCTGAAGTGGCTGTTGTCGAAGCTGTTTTCCAGCGCGCGCACGGGGCTGGTGGCCCAGGTTTCGTAGAACTGGAAGATGGTGCGCCAGCCGGGCGCGCCGAATTCGGGCATCTCGGGGATGGGGGCCAGCGGCTCTTCGCCGGGTGCCACCAGGGCCACCCAGGCGTAGCCGTGCTGGGCCACACAGCGATAAGCGGGCGTGCAGTAATCGGCCGGGATGGCGCGATCGGGCTCGTACTGCGGAATGCGGATCACGCGGCCGGCGGGGTTGTAGGTCCAGCCGTGGTAGCCGCATTCCAGCGCGCCGTCGACGCAGCGCCCCTTGCTCAGCCGGGCCGTGCGGTGGCAACAGCGGTCCTTCAGCGCGGCGGGCTGGCCCTGCGCGTCCAGGAACAGCACGATGTCTTCGCCCAACAGTTTGAAAGCCTGGGGCTGGCCGCTGGCCAGCTGAGACAGCGGCATCACCGCATGCCAGAACTTGCGGAACACGGGCTGACGGGTGACGAGCATGGTGCGGCTCCTGGTAGGGTGGCGTGGTCTTCAGAGCATGCCGGCCACCAGCGTCTGCGCCTGGGCTTGGAGTTCAGCAAGGTCCAGGCCGGGGATGCTGTCGTGCTCGGCCACCAGCCGGCCCTGCACCAGCAGCGCGCGCAGCGCCGGCCGCCCACCGCTGGCCACCGGGCCGATGGCCGGGTCGTGCAGGCCGAAGTGGCGCGGTTGGTCCAGGCGGTAAACAGCGATGTCGGCAGCCATGCCCACGGCCAAGGTACCCACGCCGCCTAGCCCCAGCAAACGCGCGCCGCCAGCGGTGCCGATGTGTACAACCTCGTCCACCGTCAGCGCTGCCGCGTGGCCGCCGGGCTGGGTGCCGCCGGCCCGCGCGCGCTGGCCGGCGCGCGGGTCGGCGCGGTGCATCAGCCAGGCGGCATGGGCTTCGCTGGCCATGTCGGCAGCTTCGTTGCTGGCCGCGCCGTCCACCGCCAGGCCCACGGGCACGCCCAGGGCCAGCGCTTCCGGAATGCGCGCGATGCCGCTGCCCAGCCGGGCGTTGCTTTGCGGGCAATGCGCGATGCCGGTGCCGGTGCTGGCGCACAGATGCAGTTCGCTGTCGTCCAGATGCACCATGTGTGCGAACCAGACGTCCGGGCCCACCCAGTCGTGCTGCGCCACCCACTGCAGCGGCGTGCAGCCGTGCACGTCGCGCGCCCAGCGCACGTAGTCCCAGGTTTCCGACAGATGGCTGTGCAGCCGGATGCCCAGCGCGCGCGCCTGTGCCGCCATCACGCGCAGGTGTTCGGGCTTGCAGCTCCAGTTGGGCGTGGTGATGGCGCTGACCACGCGCCGCATGGCCATCGGGCCGGGGTCGTGGAAGCGCAGCGTGTCGTCCTCGACGCCGGCCATGAAGGCGTCCAGCGTCTCAGGCGCCGACTGCGGCGGCGCCACGGTGTCGGTCATCGCGCGCGCCTGGGTCTGGCCGCCGCGGCACAGCACGAAGCGCAGGCCCAGCCGCGCCGCTTCGTCGAAGACCACGGCGCTGGCGTCATATGGCATGCCGGGGTAGACGTGGTACTGGTGATCGGCCACCGTGGTGCAGCCCGACAGCAGCAGTTCGACCAGGCCCACGCGCGCGGCGATGCGCAGCGCGTGTTCGTGGTCGAAGTGGCGGCGATAGGGCACCGGCACCGCCGCCAGCCAGGGCAACAGCGGCAGGTCGATGCCAGCCGGGATGCCCTTCAGCAGGCTCTGGAACAGGTGGTGGTGGGTGTTCACCCAGCCCGGGTAGACGACGCAGCCGCGCGCGTCGATCACGGCTTCGCCAGGCTCGGGCTGCAGCCTGCCGATGGCCTGGATGAGGCCGCCCCGCACGCGGATGTCGCAGCCCGCGGGCAGCCGCGCACCTTCACCGCCTGCCGGGCGTGCACCGCTGATGCCCGCCACTGCGCCCTGGATCAGCCAGTCGTCATTCATGCCCTTGCTCGCTTTCATGCCAGCCCTTCAGCACCCAGCGCGACAGCCCCGCCATGGCGGCGAACAGCGCCACGCCGGCCAGCGTGATGAGCAGCAGCGCCGCGAACATGCGGGGGATGTTCAGCTGGTAGCCGGCCTGCAGGATCTGGTAAGCCAGACCCGTGCCGGTACCGCCCGTGCCGGCAACGAATTCGGCCACCACCGCGCCGATCAGCGCCACCCCACGGCTGATGCGCAGGACACCGAAGAAGTACGGCAGCGCCGACGGGATGCGCAGCCGCCAGAGTGTTTGCCAGCGGCTGGCGCGCTGCAGCCTGAAGTAGGCCAGCAGCCCATGGTTCACACTCTTCAGCCCCAGCGTGGTGTTGGCGATGATCGGGAACAAGGCCACCAGGGTGGCGCAGATCACCAGCGACGCTGTCGGGTCCTTGACCCAGATGATGACCAGCGGCGCGATCGCGACGATGGGCGTCACCTGCAGCAGCACGGCATAGGGAAACAGCGCTGTCTCGACGATGCGGCTCTGCACGAAGGCGAATGCGATGGCCACGCCCAGCACGGCGGCGCAGGCAAAGGCCAGCAGGGTGATCTTCATCGTCACCCACAGGGCACCGAACAGCATCGCCGCGTCTTCCGTCAGCGTCTGCGCCACGCGCAACGGGCTGGGTACCAGGAACGGGGGAACGTCGAGCGCAACCACCAGGCCCTGCCAAAGGGCGACGAGCAGCACCGCCAGCGCCGCTGGCCACAGCACCTGGCCGCGGTTCATGCCACCGGGGCCTTCAACCCGCCACCTCGCTGGCCGCCTGCAGGCTACGCTGCAGGCGCTGGGCGTACTGGGCAAAGCGCGTGGAGACGCGGAAGTCTTCGCTGCGCGGGTAGGGCTCGTCGATGACGATGTCGTCCACCACGCGGCCCGGGCGCGCCGCCATCACCAGCACGCGCTGCGACAGGAACACCGCTTCGTAGAGCGAATGGGTGACGAACATCACCGTCAGCCCTTGCGCCTGCCACAGCGCCAGCAGGTCGCTGTCCAGGCGCTGGCGGGTGATCTCGTCGAGTGCGCCGAAGGGCTCGTCCATCAGCAGCAGCGCGGGTTCGGTGACCAGGCCACGGGCAATCGACACCCGCATCTGCATGCCGCCGGACAGTTCGCGCGGCAGCGCCGCCTCGAAGCCTTGCAGCCCCACGCGCTGCAGCGCCTGCCGCACACGTGGCGTGCTCTGCGCGCGCGGCACGCTGGCCAGGTCCAGCGGCAGCCGCACATTGGCCTGCACGCTGGCCCAGGGCATCAGCGTGGCTTCCTGGAAGACGAAAGACAGTTCGCGCCCCGGCGCGCGCTGCACGCGGCCGGCACTGGCCGGCAGCAGCCCGGCCACCATCTTCAAGAGCGTGCTCTTGCCGCAACCCGAAGGGCCCAGCAGGGTGACGAATTCGCCCGCCTGCACCTGCAGGTTCACCGGCAGCAGGGCACGCGTGCCGTTGGGGTAGGTCTTTTCGGCTGCCTCGATCGCGACCACGGGGTCTGCGGCAGGCAGCACGTCCAGGCGGTTCATCCTGTCAGGCCCCCACCGTGGTGCGTCGGTACATCGCTTCCAGGTGCTCGCCCGCGGTGATGGGCCCATAGCGCGCCGGCCGCTCGGCGCTGCAGCATCCCGGCAGCGGGGCGATGACTGCGTCGTCGTCCAGGTCACAGAAGTAGGCGATCGAATAGCGGTCGCGGCCACTGTGCCGGTTGACGACGCGGTGCAGCGTCGACGGCCAGCGGTCGTTGGTCCAGCGCTGCATCATGTCGCCAGCGTTGACGATGAAGTGCCCCGGCGCAGGCGGCACGTCCAGCCAGTCGCCACCCGCGGGCTGAACCTGCAGGCCACCTGCGTCGTCCTGCGCCAGCAGCGTGAGCGCACCCCAGTCGGTGTGCGCGCCGCAGCCGATCTGCCCGGGTTCCGCCAGCGCCGGGGCGGCCGGCTGTGGCGGGTAGTGCAGCAGCCGCGTGGTCGCCACCGGGCAGCGCATGGCCGTGTCGAAGAAGCCTGCCGGCAGCTTCAGCGCCAGCGCAAACAGGTTCAGCAGCTGCCGCGACAGCGCCCCCATGGCCTGGGTGTAAGCCTCGCAGGCGGGGCGAAAGCCCGGCAGCAGCGCGGCATCGGGCCAGGGGTTCGGGCCCAGCGCCGGGTTGCCCAGGTAGAAGCTTTCCTTCAGGTCAGGCGGGCGGGAAGGGTCCAGCGCCTGCCAGCCGATGGGGTCGAAACCGCGGCGCTGGGGCGACAGCGCGATGTGCCAGCGCGCCTTCGTGGCCGCCGGCAGCGCGAAGAAGTCGCGCCCGGCCTGCAGTGCGGCGGCCACCACTGGCGGCGCCACGCCGTGGCCGGTGATGGTGAAGAAGCCGGTGTCGCACAGCGCCTGGTCGATGGCGCGGGCGGTGTCTTCAGGTGCAGCCGCCAGGTCGACCAGCGGAATGGCAGGCCGCGCGGTGGCGCCCAGGGGCGGGGGGGCAGCCGGGATCAGGGCAGCACCTTCAGGTCCTTCACGAACTGCGTCGTGTAGGTCTTCTTCAACTCGACCTTGCGCGCGTCCAGCAGCTTCATGGCCACCAGCATGTCGTAGGTCTTCTTCATACGTTCGTCGGTGATCACACCCACGCCCAGGGTGGCGGCGTCGCCACCGAAGACCATGCCCGATTCCTTCATCAGCCGGATGCCGACCGCGATCTTGTCGTCGGTCATGGCCGGGTTGTCGCGCTTGATCATGGCGTTGGCGGCGGCCGGGTCACCGCGCAGGTAGTCCTTCCAGCCCTGCATGCTGGCGCGTACGAAGGCGGCCACGGCCTGCGGGCGTTCGCGCACCGTCTTTTCCATGCAGACGATGGTGGTCGAATAGGGCGGCCAGCCGAAGTCCGACAGCAGGAAGACGCGCGGCTTGAAGCCGGCTTCCTTTTCGATCGCATAGGGCTCGCTGGACAGGTAGCCCTGCTGCACGATGTTCTTGTCGGCCACGAAGGGCTGGATGTTGAAGGTGTAGGGCCGGATCTGGCTGTCCTGCAGGCCATAGCGCGCCTTCAGCCAAGGCCAGAACGAAGTCTGCGAAGCGGCGCCGATCAGCAAGGTCTTGCCTTTCAGGTCTTCGAGCTTGTCGACCACGCCCGGGTGGCCGATGAGCACGGCCGCGTCCTTCTGGAAGGCCGCAGCCACGGTCACCACCGGGATGCCCTGTTCCCAGGCCTTCATGGTCTGCACGTCGTAGCCCATGAAGCAGTCGGTCTGGCCAGCGGCCAGAAGCTGCATGCCGTTGACCTGCGGGCCGCCCATCTTCAGCGTCAGGTCCAGGCCGGCGGCCTTGTACAGGCCGCGCGCCTGGGCCTGATAGAAGCCGCCGTGTTCGGCCTGGGCGTACCAGTTGGTCATGAAGCTGAACTTTTCCTGCGCCTGCGCCTGCATGGGCGCGCCAGCGGCCAGCAGCAGGCCCATAGCCAGGCCGCTGCGCAGCAGCGGGCGCAGGCCAGGTGGCGACAGGCGCAAGAACAGAGCGAATGGCGTGCAGGTGAGCATGGCGACGTCCTGAGAGGGGCGAATGCACAACAGCGTCGGCCGGGGCCGGCGAATGGCGGCAGCAGGCCGGCGCAAGCCGTGCTGCCTGTGCATCTTGCCGCAAGTTCCGCGCCGCATACTTCGCGCTGCCGTGAACACCCTGCCCCGCGCCAGCCTCAGCCCAGACATGCCTGCCCAGCCGGCCTGGGGCCTGGCGGCCCTGGTCTGCCTGGTGCCCCTGCTGCTGACCCTGGTGCTGCACTTCATCAGCCAGCGGCCGGAGCCGCCGCCGGACCCCGGCGTCATCAACCTCAGACAGGGCTTGATGGCGCTGCAAGGCGGCATGCAGCCGCCCAACCTGGCGCAGGCGCCGGTGCAGGCCGTCACATTGCCCCTGTCGATGCCCCGCAGCGTAGCGCGGCAGCCGCTGTGGCTGGTGCTGCCCTTCGACATCGCTAGTCAGCCGCAGGGCGCCTGGACGCTGCAGGTGCTGCACCGCCGCCAGCTGCTGGTCTATCTGGACGGGCAGTTGCTGGCCCAGTCCGTCGCGCCCGAGCAGGTGGACCAGCGCAGCACCCAGCTGAAGCTGGGCAGCCAGATGCTGCACGTCAATGTGCCCCCGGCCTGGCTGGGGCCCGGTCGGCACGAACTGCAGCTGCGCCTGGGGGCGGCCGAATCGCCCAGTGTCAGCAGCGTGCACCTGGGCCCCGAAACGGCGCTGGAAGCGCTGGGCCGCAGCCGCGGCTGGCTGCATGGCCTGCGCACGGCCACGGCGGTGGGCGCGCTGGTGGTGGGGCTGTTCCTGGTGGGTGTGTGGCTGGCGCACCGCGACGCGCTGGCCTACGCGCTGGCCGGCGCACACCTACTGCTGCTGGCCCTGCTGCTCAGCCCCTACCTGCTGCAGCAGCAGCCACTGCCCAGCCCCTGGTGGCGCATGCTGCTGGACGTCAGCGACGTCGGCGCCAAGGCCCTGCTGCTGGCCACTGTGGTGCGCTTGGCCCGCCCCGACGACGGCTGGGCCATGCACTGGGCACTGGGCTATGCCGCCCTGGGCGCGGTGGTGGACGGCGCCGCCGCGGCGCTGGACCTGCCCTGGAACGACTTCAGCCATGCCTGGCCCTGGTGGGCGCTGGGCAGCCGTCTGGCGGTGCTGGGCCTGGCCACGGCCCTGGCGCTGCGCGCACTGGCTCGCCAGCCGCGCTTCGACCGTGTGGCCACGGCCGCGCTGGTGGGGCTGTCGCTGTGCCTGTGGGCCTATGTCAGCTTGTTCGCGCTGGTGCTGCCGGGCTGGCTGTCCGTAGTGGACCTGAACGTGGTGGCGCACGCCGCCTGGGTGCTGTGGATGGGCAGCCTGCTGTACCGCCATTTCGTGCGCAGTGCGCAGCGCCAGCGCGAACTGCGGCTGGACGCCGACGCCGCGTTGGCCCAGCGCACGCGTGAACTGCAGGCCAGCTTCGCCGCGCTGCAGGCCAGCGAGCACCAGCGCATGGCCGCGGCCGAACGCGAACGCCTGCTGCAGGAAATGCACGACGGCCTGGGTTCGCAGCTGATGACGGCGAAGATGAACGCCCAGACCGGCCTGCTGAGCAGCAGCGAAATGGCCAGCGCGCTGGACGGCTGCATCCAGGAAATGCGGCTGACGGTGGACACCCTGTCGGTGGCCGACGGCGACCTGGGCCTGCTGCTGGCCAGCGTGCGGCACCGCGCCGAACCCGGGCTGCGCGCCGCCGGGCTGACCCTGGCCTGGCAAGTGGCTGAAGCGCCCTGCCTGCCGGTGCTGGAAGGCAGCGGCGGGCGCGAACTGGTGCGCATCCTGCAGGAAGGCCTGAACAACGTGCTGCACCACGCCCAGGCCACGCGCGTGACGCTACGCAGCGAAGCCACCGCCGACGGCCGGCACATCGTCGTCAGCCTGCTGGACAACGGCCAGGGCCTGCCATGCAGGGCCGACAGCGTGGCCGCAGCAGGGCCCCCACAAGGGGCTGGCATGCCCGACAGCGGCGGCCGCGGCACGCGCAACATGCTGCAGCGGGCGCAGCGCCTGGGCGCGCGGCTGAGCTGGCATTCACCAGCCGGCGGCCGTGCGCCCGGGCCGGGCGGGCCGGGTACCGAAGTGCGCATCGAACTGCCGGTCGGGCGGCCCTGACCGGCGGTTCGCACGACCCCGCCCCCCCGGGCAGCCGCGCCCTTCAGAACAACTGGCCCACGTTCAGCAGCGTCAGCAGCCCCAGCACCGCGAAGATGGCTGCGGCGATGCCGTGCACCAGGCGCATCGACAGGCGACGCGCGATGCGTTCGCCCAGGAATATCGCCGGCACGTTGGCCAGCATCATGCCCAGCGTGCTGCCGGCCACCACGGCCACGATGTCGGCGTAGCGCGCGGCCAATGCCACCGTGGCGATCTGCGTCTTGTCGCCCATCTCGGCGATGAAGAAGGCCAGCACCGTGGTACCGAACACGCCCAGGCGCAGCCGCGCACCGGGCACGTCGTCGTCGACCTTGTCGGGCACCAGCATCCACGCCGCCACGGCTAGGAAGGACAAGCCGACCACCCAGCGCAGCACGTGGGGGCCCAGGGCCTGCGCCACCCAGCCGCCCACGGCGCCGGCCAGCGCGTGGTTGGCCAGGGTGGCCACCAGGATGCCGGCAATGATGGGCAGAGGCTTGCGAAAGCGCGCGGCCAGCAGCATCGCCAGCAGCTGCGTCTTGTCGCCCATTTCGCCCAGGGCGACCACGCCTGTCGAGACCAGGAATGCTTCCAAACGGGTTCTCCGGGGACTTCGGTGCTGGCAAGCTCAGAACACGGCGTGTTCACCACGCTCGGCTGTGGCCTGCCCGCTGATGAGCTGCGCGTAGTGGTCGAACAGCGTCTGGCTGCCGTGTTCGGGCGTGGCCGCGGCGTCGTAGCGGCCGCTGGCGCGGTCCAGCACCAGCATCGATTCACTGGCGTAGTAGCGGCCGATGCGGGCCAATTCGGCCTTCGCCGCCAGCGGCGGCAGCACGCGCCCGGCTTTGGCCAGCACGGCGACGATGCCGTCCAGCAGCGCCAGCGGCACCTGCTTGAAGCGTGGCGGGCGGCCCAGCAGGCGGAAGAGCGCATCGCCCTGGTCGCGCGGGGTGATGGCCGGGCCTGGCCCGCCCACGGGCAGCACGCGGCGGTGGCGCGCGGGGTCGTCCAGGCAGCCCGCCAGGTAGTCGGCCAGATCGCTGTCGCTGATGGGCTTGCAGGCCGTCAGCCGGCCGTCGCCGAACACCAGAAAGGGCTTGCCCTGCTGCACGCGCTGCACCTGGCCAGACAGCGACTTGAAGAAGGCCGTGGGCCGCACGATGGAATAGTTCAGCCCGGATTCGACCAACGCCTGTTCGAAGGCCAGCTTGGCATGCTGGAAGGCCAGCAGCGGCTTTTGCACGCAGATGGCCGACAGCAGCACCATCTGCGGCACGCCGGCGCGCTGCGCCGCCTGCAGCGCGTGCAGGTGGGCGGCGTGGTCGATGGCCCAGGCATCAGCCGGGGCGCCCGTGCGCGAAGCCAGGCAGGACAGCACCGCGTCGAAGGCTTCGCCGCGCAGGCCGTCGCGCGCCAGCGCCGCCGGGTCGGTGACGTCACCGCTGCGCCATTCGGCACCCAGCGCCTGCGCCTGGCCAGCAGCAGCACCGCCCGCGCCCGCGCGCCCGAAGCACACCACGGCATGGCCGCGCGCCCGCAAGGCCTGCAGCGTGGCGCGGCCGATGGTGCCGCTGGCCCCCAGCATGAGGACACGCCGGGCCATTCAGGCCTGCCAGTCCAGCATCATCTTCAGGCACAGCGGGTCGCCGAAGACTGTCTCGTAGGCCTGGCGCGCCTGCCCCAGCGGCAGGGTGTGCGTGATCAGGCCGTCCAGCGACAGCAGCACGGCGCGCGGGCCCAGTTCTGGCGCCACTGGCACCACGCGCTGATGGGGCACGCGCAGGCATGCACCGGCACCGCCGAAGATGTTGCGCACCCCTTGGAAGCTGTAGGAACCCGGCACGAAAACCGTGCTGCCCGCTGCCGGGCCTGCCCCTTCATCGGCCCGCACCACGGTGCCCACGGTTTCGTACCCGGGCACCAGCGGGTAGGCCAGGCCGGGGAAGGGCGGCATGCTGCCGTCCCACAGCAGGCGTTCGGTGCCGGTGCTGATGCCGCTGTGCGTGACCTCGATTTCCAGGTCGCCAGGCACCATCGGCTTCAGTTCCAGCCGCCGCACCGACAAGGTCTGCGGGGCGTCGAAGACGATGGCCTGGGCGGTGTCGGTCATGGCGGGCGGGCCTTGGGGGCAGGCGGTGGCGGGTGTCTGCGGATGTTAGGGCGCGGCCATGCGTGGCGCGTGTTCGGGTGAGGTGATGGAAGTACAGGCGCCCCTTTAAACCGGCCCGCGGGCGGATGCATGAACAAGAGGCAACCCCCTCAATCAAGGGGGTTTCATCCATCTTGTTGTCAAAAGCCCGTCCCGTAGCATGAACTCACATGGTCAGTTCGACCCAACCCGACAGGAGAGAGTGGTATGCAGTTTTCTCGACAACTGGGGCTCAGCACCCTAGCCATGGCGCTGGCAGGCGCACTGGCCGCCGGCCCGGCGTTCGCCGCCGACAACGCCCGCAAGGCCAGCCCGGCCGCAGCCCCGAAGCTGCAGAACTGGACCGCCGGCGGCGGCACCATCGGCCTGCGCTGGAACCGCGACCTGGCCGGCGACATCGGCCTGCGCGTCACCGCCACCCCGAACAAGCTGGCCCAGCCGGGCTGGGACGGGCACGAGATGTTCGAACTGCGCCCGGCCAATGCGCTCGAATTCGAAGTGCGCAACGGCAACCTGCGCGCCTTTCTGGGCGGTGAACTACAGGCCCAGGGCGGGCATGTCATCGAATCACGTTTCGGCCGTATCGACCTGAGCAACTTCCGCCTGGTGCCGCGCAAGGGCGGCGAGAGCCCCATCCTGGATGTGGTGGGCGCCGACGGCGTGGCTTGGTTCTACGTTGACCGCCTGATGTACCGCCTGGCCGCCGACGGCACCGTGCTGCAGGTGCCGACCATGGACATGCGCATCTCGCCCGCGCTGGCGCGGCGCATCGGCCAGCCCGAAGTGGCGGACTGGGCGATTGCCGACCTGACGATGGACACCCAGGTGCTGCGCCAAGGTGCGCTGGACGCGCCGCGCGTGACCGGCAAGTGGCATGGCGCCCCCGTGCCCAACGTGCCCGGTGCCACCTACCAGGCCGACCTGTTCATGACCAGCTTCAACACGCAGTACATGCGCTGCACGGGCTGCCAGGGCGAAGGCGGCAACGGCCAGGTCATCTTTGCGCCGTCGTCAACGCTGCGCAACAACATCAACAACGGCACCGCGCAGGCGGTGGTGCCTAACGACCCGCTGGGCACCAGCACCGCGCTGTACACCGCCGACATCCCCTGGTACCAGAAGTTCAGCGGCAGCTTCGCACCCTACAGCAATGACCAGCACCCCTACCTGATCTGGAACCTGTACCGCTTCAACACCGACGGCTCGATCGACCAGATCGGCCGCTCGGGCGTGAAGCACGCCTTCCTGACCCTGAACACCAGCTGCCTGGAAAACCCCGGCAACAGCCAGATCCTGGGCCGCGGCTGCGCCGACGTTTACAGCACGGGCAACAACGACAGCAGCAACTCGCTGGGCCCGCGCAGCGAGATCATTCCGCACAACAACGTCTGGGGCCGCTGTGGGTCGATCTACGACACAAACTGCGACGGCGTGCAGAACAACTCTGGCAACACGACCACCGACCAGCGCATGGTGGTGCGTGAGTCGCAGTTCAGCGGAACCGCCAATGCCGGCGCCACTTATCGGTTCGAGTCGTGGTACCTGGCGCGGCAGGACATCAACATCCTGAACTCGATGGGCAGCACGAACGCCACCTTCACCCGTGGCACCAACGTGTGGTCGGTGCTGAACCAGACCGGCGCCGTAGGCGACTACAAGCTGGGCCCGGTCATCGACCGCTGGGTGAACCCCGCCACCACCAACCCGAACGAGCGCAGCATCTACCTGCAGACGCCAGAAGGCAGCCTGAAGGTGGCAGTGAAGGCGCAGAACCTGGGCGGCGGGCAGTGGCGTTATCACTATGCGGTGATGAACCTGGACTTCGCACGTGCCGTGACCGAAGGCGTCGAACCCAATCTGCGCGTCATCAGCGCCAACGGCTTCGACATCGTGCGCATCCCGGTCAGCGACGCCACCATCAGCGACATCGCGTTCAGCGACGGCGATGTGGACGGCGGCAACGACTGGAACGCGTTCACCTACGACGGCCGGCTGATCTTCCAGTCCGGCAGCCGTGCCAACCTGCTGAACTGGGGCACGATGTTCCGCTTCTCGTTCACCGCCAACCGGGCCCCGAGCCCGAACACGATGTCGCTGCACATCGCGGCGCGTGAATCGCGCGAAGACCTGGCGGCCCCTGGCCTGCTGATGCCCGGCCCGGCGGTGGCTGCCAAGCGCTGACCCAGCCGCCACTGCAGCCCCTGCAGCCCCTGGCACAGGGGTTGCGCAGGCCAACGCCGCTGCCGCTGCAGCGGCGTTTCTTTTTGTCAGGCCGCGGCCTCTGCCGGCTGCCCCTGGCTGTGCAGCACCAGGGCGCGATAGGTGGTGCTGTGGGCCGGGGTGGGCACGCCCAGGGCCTGCCCCAGAGCGTGTACGCGGCCCGACAGCCAGGCCAGTTCCAGCGGTCGGCCACGTTCCAGGTCTTCGGCCATGGAAGAACGGAACTGCGCTGGCATCGCGGCCAGCTTGCCCATCACCTCATCGGCCAGCCCGGCGCGCAGCGGCTGGCCCGAGGCGACGGCCACGGCCACCACTTCGTCGATCAGCTGGCGCTGCAGCGCTCGCGTTTCGGGGTGGGCCAGGATGGCGCCCATGCGGGCACGCAGCAGCGTGGTCGCCGCCGACAGCGCCGCCAGGGCGACGAACTTTTCCCAGATCGTCTGGCCGATGTCCGGGCTCAGCTTCACCTTCAGGCCGGCCATCTGGTCGGCCGTCTGCGCCAGCGCTGCCATGACGGGGTCGTCGCCCGCCGCGTCGGCCACGATCATCTGCAGGCCACCCGGGCTGCGGATGACACCGGGCCGGTCGATCACGGCCGACACGTAGATGACCCCGCCGCGCAGCTGCGCCGCCGGCAGCTGCCGGCCCAGCAGGGCCAGGCTGTCGATGCCGTTCTGCAGGCTGAGCACGCGCGTGTGCGGCCCCACCAGCGGCGCCATCTGTAGCGCCGCAGCTTCGGTGTCCCAAAGCTTGACGGCAAACACCACCAGGTCCACCACGCCCACGTCGGCGGGTTGGTCGGTGGCGCGCACCGGGTGCAGCTGCAGCGGCAGCTGCGGGTGTTCGATCTGCAAGCCCTGGCGCTGCAGCGCCGCCAGATGGGCGCCACGGGCGATGAAGGTCACGTCCTGCCCTGCCGTCTGCAGCCAGGCGCCCACATAGGCCCCGACGCCGCCTGAACCCATGATGGCTACCCGCATGTGCGCTGCTCCCTGGCTGGTCTTGCCGCGGCACGCCGCCGCTGGCGGCCGCATCGTAGCCGTCCCCGGGGAGCTTGGCCCGCTTCCTGCTGTGTTCGCAGCTTCGGCTGCCGCAGCGCACCTGCCTGGGCAGCCCTGTCGCGGATTTGTCCAACACTTGGAGCGTTAGCCATGCTGCACACCCCGTCTCGCACCGTCCTGGGCCTGGCCCTGGCCCTGGCCCTGGCCGGCAGCTTGTCCGCCCTGCCCGCCTGGGCCCAGGAAGAAGAGCCACCCGCCACCTACCGCGGGCCGCCGCCGGTGTCAGCCTTCGGCAGCGGGCCATCGATCGTGCCGGTGACGCCGAACACGCCCAACCGCTTCACGCTGAACGAGACCACGGTAAAGGACCTGCAGCTGGCCATGAAGACACGCCTGCTGTCGTCGGAAGAACTGGTGCAGCTGTACCTGGCGCGCATCGCAGCCTATGACGTGGCCGGCCCGAAGCTGAACAGCTTTCTGGCGGTGAACCCGCAAGCCGTGGCCATCGCCCGCGCCAAGGACCAGGCGCGCTTCCTGCCCGGCACCGTCGTCGGCCCGCTGTACGGCGTGCCTGTGGCGCTGAAGGACATCGTCGACACCTTCGACCAGCCCACCACGGGCGGGGCCCTGGGCATGGCGGGGTCGATTCCAACGCGCGACGCCTTCATCACCAAGAAGCTGCGCGACGCCGGTGCCGTGATCCTGGGCAAGCTGACCCTGACCGAGTTCGCCAACTTCGTGACCAGCGGTATGCCGGGCGGCTACAGCTCGCTGGGGGGCTATGGCTTCAACCCCTACAACCCCGTGGTGCTGCCCGGCGGTGACGGGCGGCCGCTGCTCAGCCCCGCGGGGTCCAGCTCGGGCTCGGGTATCGCCGCCGCGGCCAACCTCACGGCGCTGACCATCGGCACCGAAACCTCGGGCTCGATCCTGAGCCCGGCCAATGCGAACGGCATCGTCGGCATCAAGCCCACGGTCGGGCTGGTCAGCCGCGACGGCATCATCCCCATCACCGCCGACCAGGACACCGCCGGCCCGATGACGCGCAGCGTGGCTGACGCGGCCCTGCTGCTGGGCGTGATCAGCGGCTTCGACCCCGCCGACCCCGCCACCGCCGTCTGCCAGACCCCGGGCCGCTGCTTCAGCGACTACACACAGTTCCTGACCCCCGGCGCCCTGGCCGGCGCGCGCCTGCTGGTGCCGCCCTTCCCCGCCAACCGCACGGCCCAGATGGAAGCCGCCATTGCACTGATGCAGGCCGCCGGCGCCACCATCGTTCGACGCACCACCGCGCTGACGGGCGTGACGGCACCGGGCATCCTGAACTACGGTCAGAAGCGCGACGTCAACGCCTACCTGGACCGCCTGCCCGAGACCTGGCCCATCCAGTCGCTGGCCGACCTGATCGCCTACAACACCGCCAACGCTGCGGTGGCGCTGAAATACGGGCAGACCCAGTTCATCGCGTCGAACGCGCTGGACATCAGCCCCGGCAGCCCCGACACGCTGACCTACATCGCCAACCGCGACCTGGGCTTTTCGCAGTCACGCACCAGCATCGACACCACCATGGACGGCCCCGACGGCCTGCGCGGCACGGCCGACGACTATGACGCGGTGGTCTATTCCGGCGCCGGCAGCGCCGGCCTGTGGGCACGGGCCGGCTACCCCAGCGTGGTGGTGCCGTTGGCTTTCGTCACCCAGGACGGGGCGCAGATCCCCACCGGCATCTCGTTCGCCGGGCGCGCCTTCGGCGAACCCAAGATCATCGCCCTGGCCTACGCCTTCGAGCAGATCAACCGCGGCCGCCTGCCCCCGGCCAGCGCCCCGCCCCTGGCCACCGACACGGTGCTGCGCGGCGACGTGAACGGCGACCGTTCTGTGAACAGCATCGACATCGCCCTGGTCACGGCCCGCATCGGCCAGACCGCCACCGGCCCCTATGACAAGGCCGACGTGGACGGCAACGGCCGCATCACCAGCACCGACGTAGCCGCGCTGCGCGCACTGTGCACCAGCAAGGGCTGCGGCACCGGCAGCCGCACGCCATGAAGCCGCCGCTGCCTGCAGCAGCGTCGCTGGCTGCGCCCCACCCGTCCCCCGAAACCGTCAGCCCTCAATACCGCCACTGGAGAGCGCCCATGTCGCACCTGCCGCACCCCTCAAGCCCCAGCCGCCAGCCCTTGCGAACCCTGCATGCCCTGGCCTGGGCCAGCACCCTGGCCCTGGCTGCGCCAGCCCAGGCCGGCCAGGGCGCGCCGTTCGACGGCGCTTTCGGCAGCGCTTTTGCCAGCGCTTTCGGCAGCGTGTCCGGCTTCAGCCCGCAGCAGACGCAGGGCGGCCCGGTGCCTGCGGGGCCCGACCTGGTGCTCAACCTGGCCGGTGTCAACAGCTTCGACCTGGCGGGTGCCGCCACCAACACGGTGCTCAGCTTGGCTGCACAGCCCGGTGCCCAGGTCGACCAGATCGCCTGGAACCTGGCGCTGTCGACCTTCGGCACCAGCTGGCTGGACGAAGCCACCGTGCTGATCACCAATTCCAACGGCGACGGCGTGTTCTTCAACCCCGGCTTCGGCGACGGCTTCTCGGGCAGCGCCAGCTATGCCGGCAGCGCCAGCCTGGTGGCGCTGGAAATCCCGTTCAACGTGTTGGCCGACGGCCGGCTGTTCGTCAGCTTCTACGAAATCTGGGACGACAACCCCGGCGCCGCCGATGCCGTGTACCTGTCCGGCAGCCTGACGCTGGCCGGCGTGGGCCTGGTGCCGGAACCGGCCAGCTATGGGTTGCTGGCGCTGGGGCTGGCGGGGCTGGGGCTGTGGAAGCGGGGGCGTGGCGTCAAGGGCTGAGCTCAAGCCCGATAGCCGCCAGCTGCTTGACGAAGTCCTCGTATTTCGGGTTGTGCTGGGCGTCGACCATGCGCTTGACGATCTCTTTGGCGAGGCTCTGGCCCGCTGCGGTGTCGCTGGCGAAGTGCAGGCCTGCAATTTCGCGGTTCACGGCCACGGCGCTGGCCGCGCCGAGCACGGCGTCAGCGTCAACACCGCAGTGCTGCAGCAGGTAGGCCCAGACGTAGGCGTGCGTCGCATGCCCGCTGGGGTAGGAAGGGTGGCCCGGGTGCAGGCGATCGAGTCCGGCACCGGTGTCGCCGAACATGGATTGCAGCGCTGGGTCACCCAGCTGGCCAGGGCGCTTGCGCATGAAGTAGCGCTTGTTCCGGAAGACTACCGGGTCCACCGTGTCGGCCACCCAGGCCACCAATACCTGGCCGGCTGCTGTCTCAAACAGACGGCCAGCCAGGCAGGCTGCCGTCAGCACCGGTGCGATGGCGTGGCGCATGCTCTGGGCCTGCTGACCGATCAGACCTTTGGGGATCGGCCGCTGTTTGCGCTGCAACTGCACCAGAGCCTGCAGTTCGATGTGGGTGAGCTCGTGCCTGATCTTCTCGCAGGACAAGGTTTCGATGGAGGCGGTGTCCAGCAGCAAGTCGGTGCGACGCAGAAGGTGCGCGGTCTTGGCGTCGCGACTCCAGGCGTCTTCGGGGAATTTCAAGCGGTCGGGTGTTTGCTCGCGGTTGTCGAAAATCTCCGCGACCGTATCGTTAGGCGGCTGCTTGTCGGCACTGCACTCGCCGAACCCGATCAGGAAGCGATTGCTGGCTTCCTTGTCCCATTGCCGACCTTCCGCCGTGAAGAAGATCCAGTTGTTCGCAGCTGGCTCGCTGTCAAACGCCGGGCCATAGTCGAAAACGAAGTCTGCCTGCACGCGCCCGAACTGGTTTTCCGGGGCGATCCAAAACTTGAACCCTCCGGTCTGCTGTACAGGCTTGTCTTTGCAGTCATCCTGTCCTTCAGCCCTGAGCGGCGCGTTCGAAGCCACCGTATGGGGCGGCCGACCACCAGCAAAAAACCTGAGCGTTCCGCAGGGCTGAACCACCTGCCGCGCGCCAGGCTCGGTCGCCTGAACATCCAGGGCCAGGGTGCGGATCCAGCAATAGCTCTTCATGCTGCTCATCGAGCATTTCCTCCTCATCGGGTCTGCCCGAAGCGCACCGGGCACAAGTGCCAGCTGAGAATAGGGCGTGCCTGCGCCTGATGTCACCACCCGCATGGCCAGGCCATCCGGCCAGGTTGCGGCCTGGCTGGCGTGCCTGGTGCTGGCAACCGGGCTGGCGCGCGACACCCCGACCGCGCCACCCATGCCCACGCTGCGCTGGGTGGGCACATCGAACGCAGCCGACGACCCCGCCTACCGGCAGTTCCTGCAAGCGCTGGCGCGCCAGCCGCTGCCACGGCGCCAGGTGCAGCTGCACTACCTGCCGGTGCGCGACCAGGGCGCGCAGGCTGCGCAGGCCGACCTGCTGCTGCAGACCGCCCCTACGCACGCCGTGTGGGTGGCCCCCACAGCAGATGCCGCACAAGCCGTGCGCCAGGTCTTCCCCCAGCAGCCCCTGGTCTTCGCCAGCTACCAGGACCCGGTACGCATGGGACTGGTGCCGCCGCCGCCTGCGCCTGCCGACACGGCCACCCGCCAGCCTGCCCATGCTGCAGCAGACAGCGCACGCGGCCCCGTAACAGGCCTGGTGCTGAGCGACGAGCTCGACGCCAAGCGGCTGGAACTGCTGCGCGACGCCTTTCCGGCTGCGCGCGTGGTGGGTGTGCTGGTGGACGCGTCCTGGGCTGAACTGCGCGACCTGCAGGCCCGCCTGGTGCAGCCCGGGCAGGCACTGGGCCTGCGCGTCCATGTGTTCCGTGCCGACGAACCGGCCGAAGTGGACGCCGTCTTCGCCAGCGCGGCGGCGCAAGCCATGCAGGCCTGGTACGTCCCGGCCACCTACATCGCTTACCGCGCCGAAGACGCCATCCGCCAGCATCTGGTGCGGCTGCAGCGGCCGGCCATCCACGCCACGGCCGGTGAAGTGGCGCGGGGCGCGCTGATGGCCTATGCGCTGGACAGCAGCTTTTCCTACGACATGCTGGCCGAGCTGGCCACGCGCGTGGCCGCTGGCGAAGACCCGCGGCAGATCCCGGTGCAAAGGCCGCTGCGCTTCCTGCTGGCCGTGCGGCCGCTGGCCGCACCAGCGGCGCTGCGCATCCACCCGTCCGTCGTGCGCCGTGCCGACCGCATCCACTGAACGCGCGCCGCGCAGCGGCCTGGCACGGCGCTATTTCCGCCAGCTGGCGGGCCTGAGCGTGGGGCTGCTGCTGGCCGCTGGCCTGATCGAAGCCAGCTTTGGCTACGCCGAAGCGCGCGCCAGCATGGCCCGCGTGCAAGGCCTGCAGGCCCAGGCTGCCGGTGCCGAGATCGCGCAGTATCTGAGCGGCATCGAACGCAGCCTGCAGGCCCTGCAGAAGCTGCCCTGGGGCCAGCCGGGGTTCGAAGATGCGCAGCGGCGCGAAGAACTGCACCGTCTGCTGGCGCTGAACCCGTCGATCGTCGAGATCACCGACACCGACGCCGCCGGGCAAGCGGCGCTGCTGGTGTCGCGCGTGGCACTGGACCAGCTAGCCCCCACCCACACTTCGGCTTCCGGTTCCGCCACGAACACCGCCGCCAGCACAGCACCGCCAGCACCCGGCTACGGCGAAGCGCGCTTCGACACCAACGGCGTGCCGCACGTGCAGCTGGTGGTGGCCCGCGAAGGCCAGCCGGCCGGGCAGACCTGGGCGCGCGTGAACCTGCGCTTTCTGGCCGACGTGGTGTCGGGCTTGCGCCTGCCCGATGGCGGTGATGTCTATGTGGTGGACAGCCGCGACCAGCTGATCGCCCATGCCGACCCCACCCAGCTGCTGCGCCAGCAGCAGCTGGCCAGCCTGGCCGTCGTGCAGGCCGCGCGCCGCGCGCCGGCGCAGGCCCAGATGCCCGTGCAGGCGGCCGACGCCCCGGGCCTGGCCGGTGCGGCGGCCGTCAGCACCGCCGCGCGGCTGCCGGCCACGGACTGGCTGGTGGTGGTGGAACACCCCCGCGCCCAGGCCATGCAGCCCGTGATCGCCACGCTGCGGCGCACGCTCGGTCTGCTGGCACTGGCAGCGCTGGGGGCGATGCTGATCAGCGCCGCCTTTTCGCGCCGCATGGCAGCACCGATTGCCCGGCTGCGCCAGGCCACGGCGGCCATCGCTGCAGGCCAGTGGGCGCAAGCCCCTGCCAGCGGGCCAGAACATCCGATCGCCCGCCTGGCCTCCCAGGGCCAGGGCGACGAAATCGCCGACCTGGCGGCCGACTTCAACACCATGTCGGCCCGGCTGCGGCAAAGCTATGCCGAACTGGAACAGAAGGTGGTGGAACGCACCGCCGAGCTGGCACGCCAGCGCGAAGAAGCCGAACGCGCCAATGCCGCGAAGACGCGTTTCCTGGCCGCCGCCAGCCACGACCTGCGACAGCCCATGCACGCCATCGGCCTGATGGTGGGCCTGCTGCGCGAGCGCACCGCCGACCCCGCCCAGCGCGCGCTGGCCGACCGCACGCACGCCGCCGTGCAGGCGATGGAAACGCTGTTCGGCAGCCTGCTGGACGTGAGCAAGCTCGACGCCGGCGCCGTCGTCCCGCAACCCGTGGACCTGGCCTTGGGCGATCTGCTGGCCCGCATCGAACACGCCTACCACCCGCTGGCTGCCGCCAAGGGCCTGCAGCTGCGCCTGCGGCCCACCCGGCTGGCCGCGCACAGCGACCCTGCGCTGCTGGAACGCATCGTGGGCAACCTGGTGAGCAACGCCATCCGCTACACGCCGCGCGGTGGCGTGCTGGTGGCGGCACGGCGGCGCGGCACGGGCGCCGTACAGCTGCTGGTGGTGGACACGGGCGTGGGCATCGCACCCGAGCAGTGCGACCTGGTGTTCGAGGAATTCGTGCGCCTGGGCGGGCCCGGCGCAGCGGGCAGTGCTGACGAGGGGCTGGGCCTGGGCCTGTCCATCGTGCGCCGAACGGCGGCCCTGCTGGGGCACCGCGTGGGCCTGCAGTCGCGCCCAGGGCGCGGGTCCTGCTTCACGGTCACGCTGCCGCTGGCCCACCGCGCGCCGCCAGCAACGCCAGCCACTGGCGGCCAGGCACCCCCGGCGCGGCTGCAAGGCGCTTTCGTGCTGGTGGTGGACGACGACGCCCGCAACCGCGAAGCCACCGCCGCCCTGCTGGCCCAGCACGGCTGTCTGGTGGCGCAGGCCCACAGCACGGCAGCTGCCCTGGCCGAAGCCGAACGCCACCTGCGCAGCCCCGACCTGCTGGTGACGGACCTGCGCCTGGGCCCCGGCCCCGACGGCCTGGCTCTGGTGCGCGCGCTGCGCCAGCAGGCGCAGACCTGGATCCCCTGCCTGCTGGTGACGGCCGAAACCCGGGTGCCCGCGGGGCTGGACGGCGACGTGGCGCTGCTGCAAAAGCCCGTCACCGCCGACCACCTGCTGCAGGCCGTGGCCCGGCAGCTGGTGGCCGTGGACTAGCACCGCTTCGGCCAGGCGGGGCCAGGCGGCAGCAGCCCGCTAGCTGAAGCGCAGCCCCAGCTGCCCCGCGCGCACCACGGCCTGGGTCCGCGTGGTGACGTTCAGCGCCCGCAGCACGGCCGAGGTGTGGGCCTTCACGCTGCTGGCCGACAGGTTCAGCTCACGCTCGATCAGCTTGGCGGGCTTGCCCTGCAGGATCAGGTACAGCACATCGGCCTGCCGCGGCGTGAGGCCCAGGTCGGCCGGGGCGCGGCTGTTGGCCGGCGCTGGTGCGGTGCCCGCCGGGCTGGCGCCATCCGCCATGACGAGCGCGGGGCTGGCCGGTACAGGCGCTGGTGCGGGGGACGGTGCGGGGGACGGCACGACGCCAGCCACCAGACGCGGCAGATCAGCCCCCAGAAATGCCGAAGGCGGCAGGTAGATGCCACGTGCCAGGATCAGCTGCAGCGCCGCCAGCAGCACCGCGGCGCTGGCGCTTTTGGGGATGAAGCCAAAGGCCCCGGCATCGACGGCGCGCAGCACCGTGTCGCGGTCGTCGGCAGAAGACAGCGCCACTACCGTGCTGGCCGGCCAGCGCGCGCGCAGCGTCTTAATGCCCTGCAGGCCATGCATGCCGGGCAGGCCCATGTCGATCAGCACCAGATCGGCGGCGCCGCGCTCGTCCAGCAGCGCAAAGGCCTGTTCGCAGCTGCCGGCTTCCCACACCACCAGGTCGGCCGCCAGCGGGCGCAGCAGCAGCGCCAGGCCTTCGCGGAACAGCGCGTGGTCGTCGATCAGCAGCACGTTCATCGCAATGGGGCACTGCGCCCAGGGCAGGCGCGGCGGGCAACAGGGTGGTCAGCAATGGTAGCCAGCCGCGCCAGCGCCGGCGCGCGCCATGCACCCTGGCCATGCGGCCCGGCCATCTGGCCAATTCACGGCCCGGCCCGCCACGGCTGCAATGGCTTCACTCACCGCAAACCCGCGGTCAGCCACACCGGAGGAAAAGCCATGACAACCATCAGCACCAATCAGACCCGCCAGACCCGCAGCGCGAACCCGCCCCAGCGCTGGCTGGCAGCCCTGCCCGCCGCGCTGCTGGCTTGCAGCCTGCACGGGCAGGCGCAGGGGCAGGCAGCAGAGCCGGCCAGCGGCAAACCTGCCGAAGTGAAGTACGTCACCAACGCGCCCTCAAGCGCACAGAACTTCGTGGGTGACAGCGTGAAGTTCAACGTGCCGATACTGGGCAAGCAGGTGGTTCTGGGGGCCAACACCGGCAAGGTGGTGTGCCTGGGCGCTGGCAGCAAGCTGCGCGGCATCGGCGTGGCATCGATCAAGGAAGCCGGGGCCGACCCGAAGGAACACGCCGTGTTCGAGATCGACAGCCTTCAGGCTGCAGCGAAGCCGCAATGTGGCGACATCGATCTTGCCCAGCCGGGCCTGGCCATCGCCATCGACCCCGACACGCTCAGCAACACGCCACCCAACCGTCACGGCTGGACCTACGGCACCCTGATCGTGCCCTACAAGTACCAGTTCGGTGGTGACCGCAGCGTGTCTGGCGGCGCAACGCTGGGCGGCTACATGGGCTATCGCACGTCCCTGTCCGGCAGCAGCGTGGCCTTCATCACCTTCGCCGGGCCCACCAAGGTGGACGTGGCGCAGATGAAGGACGGCAAGGCCAGCACCGAAAGCCTGGCCGGCCTGAGCTACGGCGTCGGCCTGCTAGGCACCATCAAGGACGGCTTCAAAGCCGGCGTCGTGCTGGGCACCGACCGCGTGGCCAAGAGCGCGGGCTACCCGAACAACGGCAAGCCCTGGATCAGCCTGTCCCTGGGCTACGACTTCACCGCGCAATAGACCGCTCACCTGCACCCGCCCCAACCCAGCAGCCCACCCCGACCGGAGAGACCGACATGGATATCACCTACGACCAGCTGCGCCAGGACTGCCAGCGCACGCTCGACGACCTGCAGCAAGCCGCCAGCAACGGGCTGGTGGCTGCCGCGATGAGCAGCCTCATCGACCGCACCGATGAATGGCGCCGCCAGGCCCCCAGCGCCTGGCGGCAGCTGATTGCCGACGTGGTCTCGCGCCACCCGCTGTGGCGGCTGGCCGAGGCCTGCCCGATGACCGAGCGCGCCCGCAACAAGCCGCGTGGCTATGCCGGTGACGCGGTGATGATGGACCTGATCTACGACAGCGAACGCGTGGCCAGCGAACAGCTCAGCGGCACAACCAAGACGATCTTCAAGACCGTCACCGACTTCCCTACCTGCGCTTCGGTGGAAGTGCGCCGGCGCGTGATTGCTGGCCGCATCGACGCCCTGGCGCAAGCCCGGCGCGATGCGGGCCAGCCGGCGCTGCGGTTGCTGAGCCTGGCCTGCGGCCATGCGCGCGAACTGGACCTGGCACAAGCCCTGGCCGACGGCAGCCTGGCCCAGGCGGTGATGTGCGACCAGGACGGTGCCAGCCTGGCGCAGATCCAAATGCGCCATGCCGCCAACCCCGCCGTGCAGACGCGGCCGTTGACGGTGCGGCAGTTCATCGCCAACGCCCGCGAGACGCGCGACCTGCAGCAGTTCGACCTGGTGTATTCGGCTGGCCTGTACGACTACCTGGAAGAGCCCGTAGCGATGCGCCTGACGCGCAGCCTGTTCGAACGCCTGGCGCCGGGCGGTCAGCTGCTGCTGGCCAATTACCACCCTGACAACCGCGGCACCGGCTACATGGAATCGTTCATGGACTGGTGGCTGATCTACCGCGACGACGCCGAGATGGCGGCACTCGCCCTGGCCGTGCCCCAGGAAGAGCTGGCCAGCGCCGTGCTGGAGCGAGACCCGTTCGGCAACGTCGTCTACCTCACACTGACGCGGCGCTAGCCAACCCGGCCCTGGCCAATCGTTGGCCGGGGCCTTCTGACGGTTCAGGCGGCTTGCTTCAAGCCGCCGCCACCGCCCCACGCGCTCGCAGCGTCTTGATGCTGGTGGCCACGCGTTCGGCCACTTCGCGTTCGCGCTGCAGCGTGCGCAGGGTGGTTTGCGACTCCTGCGCCGAGCTGTCCAGGCGGGCGATCGTGCTCTTGGCTTCTTCGACGGTGAAGTCCAGCCGCGCCAGCTTCTCGCCCACGTCGTCGATGACGGCGCGCTGTTCGCTCAGGTTTTCCAGCGTGCCTTCGACATCGCCCAGCAGCGAATCGATCGCCTTGGCCTGCGCCTGCACTTCGTCGACCTTACGGCGCCAGGTGTCGATCAGGGCGATCTTGCCGTCGGTGTCGCCAATGCGGGCCAGCAAGCCGTCCACGGTGCTGCGCATGTCGCCCAGCTGCTGGCGCTGTTCGGCCAAGGCCTGCAGGTCTTCCCGGCTGCGCGCCGCAATCTGGCGCACGCCTTCGACTTCGCCCTTCATGGCCTGCACCATGGTCTCGCGTTCGGCCAGCCAGCTGATGCGCTGGTCCAGGCCTTCGCTGCGCTGGTCCAGGTCCAGGATGCGCGACTCGAAGCCGGCCAGGGCCTTGTCGGTGTGCGCCAGCACGGCGCGCCGCTGTTCGATCAGGCGCAGCATGGCTTCGGCCCGCTGCAGCTGGTCTTCCGTCAAGTTCACCTGGGCCAGCGCTTCGGCCTGGCGCGCCTGCACCTGGCCCAGTTCGGCCAGCAGGGTTTCGCGCTGACCTGCCACCTGCTGCAGGCTGGCGCCCAGGTCGCGCAGCTGCTGCAGCTGCGTGCGGGTCTGTTCCAGCTGCTGAGCGCCTTCGGACAGCGCCAGCGTCATGCGTTCGCGCTGCTGCAGCGCCGCGGTTTCTTCCTGCTGTGAAGCCGCCAGCGCCGATCGCGTGGCCTGGATGTCCTGCGCCATGCGCTCGACTTCACCGGCCAGCGGCTGCAGCCGGCCCTGCTGCAGCGCCAGTTCTGCCAGCTGCTGCTGGGCCAGCGTGATCTGCGTGCCCAGCGCGGCGCAATGCTGCGCCAGATCTTCGGCTTCGCGGCGCTGTTCAGCCAGCTGCACGATCTTGCGTTCGACATCGCTGCCCAGCGCAAACAGCTCGTTCACGCGCCCGCCCACGCCTTCGACGAAAGCCATGCGCTGGCCGACACGTTCCAGTTCGGTCTGCAGGGCCTGCGTGGTCTGGCCCAGCCGTTCGGCAGCAGCGCTGCCTTGTTCCAGCAGGTCCATCTTGCCCAGCAGGGTGTCCAGGCGCCCTTCGATGTCGGGTGTGCGCCCGATCAGGGCCGTGGTGCGGTCGACAAAGGCCTGCAGGCTGGTGCGGTCCTGCATCAGCCCGTCGCGCAGGCGCCCGGCTTCAGCGAAGGCCTTGCGCAGGCTGGCCAGTTCGCCACGCCAGGCGTCCAGTTCGCCCTGCGAACGCTTCAGGCCTTCGTGCTGGCTGGCCGTGCGCTTGCACAGCGCTTCCATCGCGCTGAGCTGGCTGCTCAGTTCGCTGAGCTCGCTTTGGCGCAGGGCCAGGTCTTCCGTCTCGATGCGCAGTTCGCTGAAGATCTTGCTCAGGCCTTCGGCCTTCTGCAGCATGGCAGCCAGCTGCTCGTCCTTTTGCAGCACCTGGTGCATGCGCTGTTCAGCGTCTGCCAGCTCGGTGCGCACCACCTTCAGCCGGTCGTCGTAAGCCTGGTACTGGGCCTTGTCCATCGTCAGGCGTTCGGCCATCGCGCGCAGGCTGTCCAGCAGATCGCGGCTGCTGCTGTCTGCGCGGCGGGTCTCGCGCAGGAATTCGTCACGCGCTGCGGTGGCGGTCTGCAGGTCCTGCGTCGCGCTGCGCGCCAGTTGCGAAATCTGGCCCACAGCTTCTTCGGTCTGCCGCATCTTCTGCTGGCCTTCGCTGAGCTTGACCAACTGCGCTTCCATCGACCACACCATCTGGTTCAGCCGCGCGGTTTCGGCCGCGGCATGGTCCAGCGCATGCTTTTGCGTTTCCAGCGCGGCCACCTTCACCGACACGTGCTCGGTCAGCGCGTGCAGCGCGGCGATGCGCTTTTCGGCGTCCTTGCTCAGTTCGGGCAGCTGCGACAGCGCGTCGCAGCGCGCCGTCACGCCCTGCACCGTGGCCGCCGCGGTTTCGGCTTGCGTGCGCGCATGGCCAGCCACTTCACGCGCCTGCTGCACGTCCTGGCGCAGCGCGGCTTCAGAAGCCTTCAGCTCGGTCAGGCGGCCTTCCAGTTCACCCAGGCCCTGCATGGCCTGGCGCACGTCGTTGGCCGACTGCTGCAGCCGGGCATGTTCCTGCGCCAGCTGTTCGTTTTCGCGCCGCATGGTGTCCATCACGGCCTGGGCCTCGCCGGCCTTCTGGCCCACACGGTCCAGCGCCATGCGGTGCTGCGCCAGGTGGCCTTCAGGCGCCAACAATTCGCGCGCGGCGTTTTCGGCCACCACCACCTGCGACACCAGGGCCGCCATGCGCTGGTCCAGCTTTTCCAGCCGCCGCACGCGTTCGTCGAAGCTGGCAGCGGCATCGGCCGTCTCCGTGACCTTGCGCATCACCGCATCGGCTTTGGTGCCCAGTTCGTCCAGCGCCTTGTTGGTGGCCTTCAGGCGGGTGATGGCGCCGCCCGCCAGTTCCAGCTGCATGCGAAATTCCTCGCGCTCGGCCCGCAGCGCTTCGCGCTCGTCACGCAGTTCAGACAGCATGTCGCGCAGTTCGGCATCGACTTGCTTGCGGTCGGAAGAAGATCGGAAGATCGTGTCCAGCATGGTGGGTTCCCTGTGTGTCAACGCCGGCGGCCAGATCGGGCCGCAGCGAAGGCGCTGCGCCACTTGGGGCGGGTCGCGACCGGCCTGGGAGCTGTCGCACCTGCCTGCTCAGGCGTTCTGTGAGCGCCTTGAAATCATGGCATCGGGCGGCTGGCAGGTGGGCCGCGCGCCGCCCTCCGTTCAGGTGGGAAACCCCGCGAACAAACGCCTGCACACCGGGTGGTCGGCTGGCTCGAACGCTTGTTCCCCGGCGCGGGCTGTGGCCAAAATTCGCAGTGGTGCGTGCGGCAGTTCACACCGCCCCCGTGGAGAAGCACGCATCGGCTACCGTTCACGGGTATGGATGTGCCCAAGAGCGCCGCGAAGGCTGGCCCAAGCCGGACCCGAGACGCGTGCCTGAACTGCGGTGAAGCCCTGTTGCCCACGGCCAGCGGCGCAGCGCCGCGGCATTGCCCGGTGTGTGGCCAGGAAACGAACATCCGCCCGCCGACACTGGGTGAATTCGCGCAGCAATTTGGCGGCGCCTACTTCGCCACCGAAGGCGCGCTGTGGCGCAGCCTGAAACTGCTGCTGTTCAGCCCCGGTGAGCTGACGCGCCAGTACCTGATCGGGCGGCGCAAGCACTACGTGTTGCCCTTGCGCCTGTACCTGACGATCAGCGTCCTGGCGTTCCTGCTCTTGCGGGTGGCGGCGGGTGTCAGCCTGAACCTGGAACTGCCATCCGACCTGGACCTGAAAAAGGGCTTGTGGACCGTGACCGCCATCGAGTCGCCTGTGAACGCGGGCCTGAACGACGGGGTATTCTTCTGCCGTGGCCTGCCAGCCTGGTTCTGCACGCGGCTGGAACATCGCCTGGACACCGACCCCCGGGGCCTGGCGCGCGAGATCGAAGCGATGGGCGACCGCCTGCTGTCGAACCTGGGCGGAGCAATGTTCGTCATGCTGCCGTTCTTCGCGCTGCTGCACAAGCTGGTCTACTGGAACCGGCGCCTGCACTACACCGAACACTTGGTGTTCGCGTTGCACCTGCATGCCTTCTGGTACCTGTGTCTGCTGTTGACGCTGCTGCCCTTCACCTGGCTGGCGCTGTTGGTGGGGGTGCTGGTACCGGCCTATGCGCTGGCCGCCGCGAAGCGTGTCTACGGCGGCCGCTGGCTGTGGCTGGGCCTGCGCGCCGGCGTGGTGTCGGCCGTCTACGGGCTGGCGCTGGCCATCGGCCTGGTGTTGCTGGTGTTCTGGTCGCTGGTCTTCTAGCGCCCCGCGCGTTCAGGGCAGCGTGATGACGGGGCTGGCGCTCCAGATCTTGGGCGCCTTGGCGTCGCCACCACCGACAACGAAGCTGCCCGCCGCAGGCGCCAGCGCGCGCCAGCCGCCGTCCCAGTCCCAGGTGCTTACCCACACGCGCGCGCCGCTCAGGCTGACTGGGTCGCCCAGCGCTTCGCTGGGGATGGTGAAGCGCACAGTGCGCGTGGCGGCATCGCTGCTGATGTCGGCTGCGGGGGTGACGCTGCGGCCGTCGGCACTGGCGTCTGCGCCCTCGGGGCCGAACAGCGCGTTGCTCCAGCCGTGCGCGCGCAGCCGCAAGTGCCAGCGCATGCCTTCGGGCAGTTCAGCGTCCTGGCCCGGCATGGCGCGCGCGCCGTCGCTGCGGCCGGGCAGTTCGACGAAGACCGAGAAAGCCACGTGGTCGAAGCCGTTGGCCGGGCCCCAGACGCGCGTCAGGTCGGCCATCTCCAGTTCGATGCGCAGCGCGCCGCCGGCGGCCAGCACGCGCGTGCGCCGCAGGTCCATCTGGCGGGTGTAGCTTTCGTGCGTGGGGTAGACGTAGCGCCCTTGTGGGCCGCCGCCAGCGCCGGGGTTCATCGGCGCCTGCGGCACATCGGCTAGCACGCGCCAGGGCAGGGCCACACGGAAGGTGGCGGCTTCGCTCACGCCGGCGTCCGCGGGCGTGGTGCTGCCCGTTGCACGCAGCACCACGCGGTGCAGATGCCCCGGGTCGGTCATGCGGCGGGTGTCGATGCGTGCGTTGAAGCGGCCGTCGGCCCCGGCCTGCACGCGCTGCGCGCGGGCGGCATCGCCGTCGACGATCACGTCCAGCCGCGCGCCGGGCGCCGCGCTGCCGGTCATGTCGAAATCGGCCTGCGCTGCGGTTGTGGGCAAGGCGTCGAGTTGCGGGCGCAGCGCAGTGGCAGGCGGCGTCTGCAGCGGGGCTGCTTCCACGGCCCACACCGTGCCGCTGCGCGGCGGCAGGCTCAGGTGCAGGCGGCCTTGCGCATCGGCCTGCATCGCCAGCGGCAGTGCTTCCGGTGTATCGCCGTGGATGTCGAACAGGCGCCGCAGCCGCGCCTGCGGCGGGCCCACGTCCAGGTTGTCGGCGAAGCGTGGAGCATCAGCCGTATTGAACAGCACGATGCGCGTCTGCCCTTCGTGCAGGCTGCGCCAGGCCAGCACACCGGGCCCCGCGGTGGCGGCCTGCAGCGGCTGCGGCAGCGCGCGTGAAAAACCGCGGTGCGCCTTGCGCAGCGCCACCGCGGCCTGGGTGTAGCGGAACAGCGGGGCCTGCCTTTCGAAGCGGTCGCGCCCGCCCGACCCCCAGCCGGCCGCGAACATCGCAGCACGCTGTTCCACCAGCCCCTGTTCGGTGCCGTAGTACAGCACCGGGATGCCAGGCAGCGTCATCAGCGCCAGCAGCGCCTGCTTCATTGCCGGTTCGCCGCTGACGGCCAGCCAGCGGTCGACGTCGTGGTTGTCGATGAAGCTGGGCAGCCGCCGCGGGTCGATGCCGCGTGCGTCGGCGGCCACCATGTCCTGCACGCGGCGCTGCAGTTCGGCGGGCGCGCGGCCGCGTGCGAACACGTCCACCAGGCCGGCGTAGAGCGGGAAGTTCAGCATGCCGCCCAGGCGCTTTTTCCCGCCGCTGGGGCCACCTTCGCCGCGGACGTAGCTTTCCAGCTTGCGCTGGTAGCGCGTCTGGCCCGGACCGTCGATGCCGAAGCCTTCGCCGAAGGCCAGGAAGTCCTGGCGGCCGGTGCGCTTCGCCACATGGGCCACGCCCGGGGCTTGCGGGTCGGTGCTGTAGAGGAAGTCCTCGAAGAACTCGGGCGGCACGTGGTACGCGGTGTCGATGCGGAAAGCATCCACGCCCACTTCGCGCACCCAGTAACCGAAGCTGTCGCGCAACGCGCGGCGCACGCGCGGGTTTTCGGTGTTCAGGTCGTCCAGGCCCGAGGTCTGGAAGTTCAGCTCCTCAGCGCGCACCGTCACGTCGCGGATGTCCGGCGTCCAGTGGTAAATGCCGGCGCGGCGGTCTTCAGGCCGGCGCGGGTCGTTCAGGTGAAACGGGGCCTGCAGCGGCCGCGGCACGGGCCGCGATCCGACGTGGGGGCCGATGTTGGGGCCGATGTTGGGGCTGAGGGCGGGGCGGTAATCCGCCGTGGGGTCGTCGGCGCGCCAGCCCGGGCCATAGCTGAAGAAGTTGCCGGTGTGGTTCACCACCACGTCCTGCACCAGGACCATGCCGCGGCGGTGCAGGGCATCTGACAGGCGCTGGTAGTCGGCCAGCGTGCCCACGTGCGGGTCCATGCGCTTGAAGTGGCTGGCCCAGTAGCCGTGGTAGCCCCAGAAGCCGTGCGTGCTGTCGTGCCACAGGTTCAGCACCGGCGGGGTCAGCCACACGCCAGTGGCGCCCAGGGCCTGGATGTAGTCGAGCCGGCGGCGGATGCCGTCGATGTCGCCGCCGCTGTACTTGTTGCCGTCGCGCGCATCGTGTTCGCCCAGGCCCTGGTCGTTGTTGCGCGGGTTGCCGTCGTCGAAGCGGTCGGTCAGCACGAAGTAGATGACCTGGTCGCGCCAGTCGGGCGAAGGGACGTGCAGCTTCAGGCCCAGGGGCTGCGCGGTACTCGGTAGATTCAAGCTGCGCTGCTGCGCGGCCGCCTGCGGCACGGCAGCAGCCAGCAGGGCCGTGCAAAGGAGGGTGTTCAAGTGGCGGTTCATCGTGCGCTTCCCACTTCCAGTTGGCGCGCCTGCAGCAGCGCGGCATGCGGCAGCGCCTTCGCGTCCATGCGCCGCCCGTCCAGCCACACGCCAGGGCGCCAGCCGGGCACGATGACAAGCCGCGTGCCATCGGCCCGTGCCAGCGTGGCGCGACGCACCAGCACCGTGCCGGCCACATAGTCGCCCGAGGCTGGCACCACCGGGTAGAAGCCCAGCGTGGACAGCACCAGCCAGGCGCTCATCTGCCCGCAGTCGTCATTGCCGATGATGCCGTCGGGCCCGCTGCCGTAGAAGCTGCGCGCGATGCGGCGGATCAGTGCTTGGCCCTTCTCCGGCGCGGCTGTCCAGGCATAGAGGTAGGCGATGTGGTGGCTGGGCTCGTTGGCATGGGCGTACTGGCCGATCAGGGCTTCCTGGCCCAGGTGCTGGCTGGTTTGTGACGGTCGGCCCGGGGCCTGCACGCTGAAGAAGCGGTCCAGCCAGGCTTCGAAGGCTGCCGGGCCGCCCATCTGCGCCACCAGGCCCGCGGGGTCGTGCAGTGCCGGCGTCAGCGTGTACTGCCAGGCGTTGGCTTCGGTGTAGTCGCCGGGGTTGTTCATCGGGCTGGTGGGCACCAGCGGGTCGAAGGGCTCGCGCCAGCGGCTGGCGCTGTCCTTGCCGCGCATCATCTGCGTCTGCGCGTCCCACAGCAGCCGCCAGCCCTGGGCCCGGCGGGTAAAGCGATCGGCCACATCGGGCTGGCCTGCAGCGCGCGCCACGCGGGCCACGGCGTCGTCGCCGATGCCGAGTTCCAGCGTCTTGCTCACCGATTCAGTGCCGATCTTGTCCAGCGGGATGTAGCCGAACTGTTCGTACACATCCCAGCTGCGCTGTGCCCATTCAGGCGCTCGGGGCCGCGGCAGCGTGGACGTTTCGACCATCGCCTGCAGCGCGGCTTGCAGGTCGAAGCCCTGGTCCACCGCGACACCCTGGCGATGCAGGCCCTTGGCCACTGCATCCGCGATCACCGGCAGCGCCGGGTTACCGATCATCGTGTGCGTCTCGCGGCCCCAGGCCGTCCACAGCGGCAGGTAGCCCTGCGCGCGCTGGTGGGCCAGCATCGTCTGCACGAAGCCCGGCACGCGCTCGGGCACCAGCAGCGTGAACAGCGGGTGCACGCCGCGGAAGGTGTCCCACAGGCTCAGGGTGCTGTAGTACACGCCGCCCGGGGCATCGATGACTTGGCCCGTCGGGCCGCGCACGCGGCCATCGGCATCGGCGATGTCGCTGGGGTGCAGCAAGGTGCGGTACAGCGCCGAATAGAAGATTTTCTTGAAGCGCGCGCCGGCGTCGATCTGGATGCGTGACAGCAGCGCCTGCCACTGCCCATCGGCGGCGGTGCGCACAGTGTTGAAGGGCTTGTCTTCGTCGGCCGCCAGGTTGCGGCGCGCGCCGTCCACGTCCACCGTGGACAGGGCCACGCGGGCGTGCAGCACACGACCTGCGCCCAGGTCGAAGCCGAGCAGGTAGCGGGCGGCCTTGTCGCCGGCACGCAGGGGCAGCGTCGTCACGCTGGCGATGGGCTGGTCGAAACGCACGATGAACGATGCCTCGCGCTCGACCCAGTTCCTGGCATGCGTGGTGCCGGTCAATTCGCCACGCGCTGCATCCACGCTGGACGTGGCCTGTGTGACACGCGGCCCATCGCCAAACAGCAGCCCGTGCTGCAGGTCCACCAGCACCTGCACGCGGCCGGGCCGGGTGAACGTGTACCGGTGCACGGCGACGCGCTGCGTGGTGGTGAGCTCCACGCGCACGCCTTGGTCGGGCAGCGTGACGCGGTAGACGCCGGGGCGGGCGCTCTCGGTCTGCTTGTCGGGCGCGGCCGAGAAATCGGTGCTTTGCGCCGACCAGCCTTTGCCGGCGGCAGGCATCAGCAGCACGTCGCCCAGCTCCGGGATGCCCGCGCCGCTGATGTGCGTGTTCGAAAAGCCCAGGATGCGCGGTGCGCGCCACTGGTAGCCGCTGCTGTAGCTCCAGCCGCGGTCGGCGTTGTCGGGGCCGGGTGCCACCATGCCGAAGGGCACCATGGCCGCCGGTGTGACGTGGCCGGTGCCGTCGGTGCCGATGAAGGGGTCGACGTGGCGCGTGATGTCGCTGCGGGCTGCGGCGGCGGGTGCGGGTACGAGGCCCGCCATGCTGGCCAACACCAGGGCCAGCGCTGCCCCCCAGCGCAAGCCGTTCGTCGCCGGCAGATGCCGCGCCAGGCCCTTCAGCAGCAACAGCTTCATGACGTCGGCGTCCGGTTGACGAGGGTCTGGCCGAAGAAGCGCAGCGTGTCTTGCAGATGCCTGGCCCAGTAGGCCCAGCCGTGGCCGCCATCGTGTTCGGCGTAGTCGTGCGCGATCCCGGCAGCCTGCAGTTCAGCGTGCAGCTGGCGGTTGACGCCCATGAACGGGTCGTCGCGGCCGCAGTCGAAGCGCAGCGCGGGCAGTGGCGCAGTTGCTTCGCGCAGCGCGGCGAACACACCACGATCGGCCGGCGTCGCCGCCCAGCCGGCGCGGGTCTCGGCCATCAGCGCATCAAGCTGCGCGGCTTCTGTCACCGACGAATGCCCAGCCGCCGCCACGAAGCGCCGCGGGTACCGGCCGGCCAGGCGCAGTGCGCCGAAGCCGCCCATGCTCAGGCCTGCGATGCACAGCGGCGAAGCATCACTGCAAGCGCTGCAGGCCGCGCGTACAGCGGCCGGCACCTCGTCGACGATCCAGCGTTCGAAGTCCTGTTGGCCGTGGGCCACATAGCCCGAGCCATCGCCCCACAGGCCGTCGCTGGGCATGGCCAGCACCAGCGGCGGGATGTCGCCCGCATCGATGAGCCGCTGCGCCGTGAGGTGCGCGCCACCCTGGAACGCCCAGGCCCAGTGCGAGCTGAACGCACCGTGCAGCAGCAGCACCAGCGGCAGGTCTTGCAGCGTGGCTGCTTGCGGCGGCACGAACAGCAGCAGGTCGGCGCGCTGCCCCAGCGCTGCACTCTTGACGGTGACGAAGCGCAGGCCAGGGGGCGACAGGGCCGGGTCGGAAACTTCCAGGGTGCGGAACATGCGGGGCATCAGCGCGGCCAGATCACGGGGTTCTTGCGCGTCGCGATCACTTCGCCCTCGCGCGCACCGGGGCACCATTGGTCGCGGTCGTTGGCCTGGATGGCGTTCAGCGCCGGCACCAGGCGCATCTGGGCGTCCATGTAGATCACCGTCATCACCGACCGCGGGCGCTTGCTCAGGTTCGGCCCGGCCTTGTGGAAGGTCCAGCCCAGGTGGAAGCTGACCTCGCCCAGGTCGAAAGGGCCGACGTCGAAGGCCAGGCCGTGCCGGGCCATGTCGGCGCTGATCTTCTCTTCGCTCTCGTCGCTGATGCCCAGGTCGCGCCCGAATTGGACGCCCTGGCTGCCCGGGTAGAAGCCCAGCGGGCCCATGTCCGCCGGCACCGCCTGCAGCGGAACCCAGGCCGTGACGGTGCGGTCGCTGGCCAGCGGCCAGTAGTACTGGTCGGCATGCGCCGGGGTGATGCCGCCGCCGGGTTCCTTGTACAGGCTCTGGTCGTGGTACAGGCGCACACCGGGCACTTCCAGCAGCTGGGCGGCGATGCGGCCCAGGCGCCGGCTCATCACGAATTCGGTGACCACGGCGCTGTGTTCCCACAGGTTCATCACCTGCAGGAAGGCGCGGTCGTAGGTGCTGCGCTCTTCCAGGGGCTTGCTCTGGGTGTTCAGCGCGATGGTCAGGCGCGTGATTTCGGCACCGTAGTGGGCCAGCGCATCGGCGGACAGCACGTGCTTGAGCTTGATGCAACCATCACGGCGGAACTGCGCAATCTGTTCGGGCGTTAGGCTGTAGGGGCTGTGGATGTCCATGGTCTAGCGGGCAGTGGTTTCGGGGTGCGGGGCGCAGGGGGCCGGGCTCACAGCGGCACGATGAACACGGCACCCGGCGGCAGGTACAGCTGCGTGCCCTGCCAGGTCGCGCCGCCCCGCGTCAAGGCGGGCCCCGCGGGCCGAAGGGCAGCCGCCAGTGGCTGCCTGACCGCGTCGTGGCCCAGGTTGAACGCCGCCAGCACGGCGTCGCTGCCGTGGGCTCGGCGCAGCACCAGCACATCAGCGTCGGCATGCAGGGCCTCGAAGCGGCCCAGCCGCAGCGCCGGGTGCGCGCGGCGCAGCGCCAGCACCTGGCGCGTCCAGTGCAACGTGGAACCCGCGTCCTGCTCTTGCACGTCCACCGCCAGCGCGCGGTACGCCGCGTCAGCCGGTAGCCACGGCTGGCCGGTGCTGAAGCCGGCAGCCGGCGCGCCGGCCTGCCAGGGCATGGGCGTGCGGCAGCCGTCGCGGCCCTTGTCGCGTGGCCAGTGGGCCTTGCCGAAGGGGTCTTGCAGGTCTTCAAAAGCGATGTCGCTCTGCGGCAGGCCCAGTTCTTCGCCCTGGTAGATGAAGACCGTGCCGCGCAGGCAGGCCAGCAGGGCGACGAGCGCCTGCGCCAGCCGCGCATCGCCCTGCGCCCAGCGCGTGGCCACGCGCGGCGCGTCGTGGTTCGACAGCGCCCACGAAGGCCAGGCCGCTGCGGCATCGCCCTGCTGCCAGTCCTGCATCATCGCCGCGATGGCATCGGCACGCGGGCGCGGGCCCAGCAGCAGGAAGGAGTAGGCCGTGTGCAGCCGGTCCTGGCCGCGGGTGTACTCCACCATGCGCGCGTGGTTGTTCTGCGAGCCGATCTCCGCCACGGTCATGCGCGCGTCGAAACCGTCGCACAGGGCCCGCACACGTTCGAGGAACGGCAGGGTCTCGGGCTGGCAGACGTTGAACAGGTGCTGCTGCATCGCCGCCGGAATGTCGCCGCGCTTTTCGGGCGGCTGCGGCGGGTTGTCGCGCAGTTGCGGGTCGTGGCAGTAGTAGTTCGCGGTGTCCAGCCGGAAGCCGTCCACGCCGCGCTGCAGCCAGAAGCGGCCGACGTCCAGGATGGCGTCCTGCACGGCCGGGTGGTGCAGGTTCAGGTCTGGCATCTGCGGCAGGAAGTTGTGCAGGTAGTACTGCTTCCTGCGCGGGTCCCAGGTCCAGGTGGGGCAGCCCATCCAGCTCTGCCAGTTGGTGGGCGGGCTGCCGTCGGGCCTGGCATCGGCCCACACGTACCAGTCGGCCTTCGGGTTGTCGCGGCTGGCACGGCTTTCCTGGAACCAGGGGTGTTCGGCGGCGGTGTGGCTCCAGACCTGGTCGATCAAGACCTTCAGGCCCAGGCGGTGGGCTTCGGCCAGCAGCGCGTCGAAGTCGGCCATCGTGCCGAACAGCGGGTCCACGCCACGGTAGTCGGTCACGTCGTAGCCGAAGTCGCGCATCGGGCTGGTGAAGAAGGGCGACAGCCAGATGCCGTCCACACCCAACGCGGCCACGTAGGGCAGCTTCGCCGTCACGCCGGGCAGGTCGCCGACGCCGTCGCCGTTGGCGTCGGCAAAGCTGCGCGGGTAGATCTGGTAGAGGGTGGCGCCGCGCCACCAATCGCTGCTCATCGGCCAGGGCCCTGGGCTGAAAACCGGTAGTCTGGCGACGAAGAGCCGGTCCATCAGCCTGCCATCGCACCAGAATTGACGGTTTTCAAACTCAGGTGATGCGGGACGTGAGGCAGGCGCGGAGGGCCAGGAAGCCCGACGCGCCCTGGCGCCACCGTACCGACATGAGGGGCCATGAGGGGCCATGAGGGGCCATGAGGATTACCCGCGAACCCATCCACCACGCCGAAGAGTCCCTGCGCTGCCTGCACCTGGCATTGCCCGCCTTCGAAGGCGGGCTGCACCGCCACGGGCATTTCGAGCTGACCTGGATCGAACGCGGGCAGGGCCTGCGCTGGGTGGGCGACAGCGTCGAGCCCTTCTTCGACGGCGACCTGGTGCTGGTGGGCAGCGAAACGCCGCACCTGTGGGCCAGCCGAGGTACGCAGCCGCCCCAGGGCTGCGCGGCCACGGTGCTGCAGTTCCCGCCCGACTGGCTGCAGCGCTGCGGGCTGCCGGAGGTCCAGGCCGCGGCGCCCCTGCTGGCGCAGGCTTCCACAGGCCTGGAGGTGCAGGGCCCCACGCACGCCGATGTGCAGGCCTTGCTGTGCCGCTTGCCTGGCGCGAACGCCCAGCGCCGGGTAGCGCTGTTCATCGACGTGCTGGGCTGCCTGATGGCCGGCGCTGCAGACCTGCGCGCCCTGTCTTCGCAAATGCCCGCCGCGCAGGGCATCGTGCCCCGGGCCGGGCCCGGCCGGCAACGCGTCGACCGCGTGCTGAGCTGGATCGAATCGCATCTGGCCGACGCGCTGTCTGTCCGCGACGCCGCGGCAATCGCGCACGACAGCCCGGCAGCCTTCGCCAGGTTCTTCCGGCGCGAGGTGGGCAAGAGCTTCACGGCCTATGTGAACGACGCGCGTTGCGGCTGGGCGGCCCTGCGCCTGATCCAGGGGCCGGAGCCGATCGCGCACATCGCGCAGGCCTGCGGCTTCACCACGCTGTCGAACTTCGGCGAACAGTTCAGGCGCCGCTATGGCGTCACGCCGCGGGACTTTCGCGCCGGCAGAGCCCGGCACGGCTGACTGGCCAACACCGGCTTCAGCGCCTGGGTTCTTCGCCGTACCCGCCGTATTCGAAACAAAAGCGTTGCTTTGAAAGAAGCATTGCAGGCATTGGCCGCGCGATGCCCCCCACCTATCGTGCTTTCAAGCTTGCGGCCCCCGCTGCAAGCGCCCTGCAACACACCCACCCAACGGAAAAACCATGCAGTTCGAACACACCCACCGCATCGCGGCCACTGCCGCCCGGATCTACGCCCGCTACGCCGATGTGGCTTCGTGGCGCGATTGGGACGAAGACCTGAAGGCCTCGTCCATCGAAGGCCCCTTTGTCAGTGGCGCCCAGGGCGTGGTGGAACCCAAGTCGGGCCCGAAGTCCAAGGTTCGCTTCGTCGATGTCAAGCCCGACCAGGGCTTTACCGTTGAATGCGGGCTGCCGCTGTGCACGATGCGTTTCGAATACGAGCTTCGCCCCACGGGCGGCGGCACACTGGCCACGCATCGCGTCGTGTTCAGGGGCGCCCTGGCCTGGTTCTTTGGCCGCGTCATCGGCTCGGGCATGCGCGCAGATCTGCCAAAGTCGATGCAGCGCCTGGAGCGCGTGGTGCTGCAAACGCCCTGAGCCTGTCTCACCCCGGAAGGAATGCCGCTTGTCGATCGCATCTGTTCACTGGACTCTGCTGTTCGCAGGCGCTTGCGCCTTGCTGCAATGCGCGCTGACCGCGTTGGTCATCGTTCAACGGGTGCGCCTGCAGGTTCATTTCCTCGACGGTGGCGACCCCAGCTTGCTGCGGCGCGTGCGTGCCCACGGCAATTTCACTGAAACGGCGCCGATGGCCCTGATCCTGATGCTCCTGCTCGAACTCAGCGGCGTGGCGTCGGCCTGGGTGGTGCTGCTGGGCACAGCCTTGCTGCTGGGGCGGCTGCTGCACGCTGGCGGCCTGCTGGGCTGGGGCGGCCACCGCGCGCGGCTCCTGGGCATTGGGCTGACGATGGCAGCGCTCAGCCTGGGTGGCCTGGGCTGCGTGGGCATCGCGCTGGGCTCGATCCCTTCGAGCACATGGACGCCCGCGGGGGCCAGCACGACACGATAGGCGACACGCTAGGCGACACGCTAGGCATCTGCGCGGCCAGCGCTGCAGCCTTTGCCCCAGAGGGTCTTCCCCGCTTTCGTCTTGGGCGGTGCCGCAGAACACGGGCGCATCCCGCGCGGGCCATGGGTCCGACAGGCCGACCGTTCAGGCTGCCGGCAAGGGGCCCAGCAAGGCCATGGCCTGCTGCGGGCTCAGCTGGCTGCCGGCCAACCGGAGGGCCATGACGGTTGGCACACCCAGACGCTGACACAGCAAGCGGCGGGCGCGCTTCATTTCGCGGCGCTCGATGGCGTTGATCGGCCCGAACAGCTGTGTACGCGCCTGTTCGGCATAGCCCTGCAGCCGCGCTGCGCGTTCTGCCAGATCAGCGGGTTCCCCGGGCTGACCCAGCGCCATGCGGGCCCAGGCGTCGGGCAAATGGCACAGGGCTGTCAGCAGCAGGTTGTTCCAGTCGTGCTGTCGGCCCAGGAAAGCGGCTTCATGCAGGACCCGGGCGGCGGGTAGCGGCTGCCGCAACGCCAGGCGGATGCGCCCCAGCTGGCACATGGCATAGGCCTGGGCTACAGAAGGTTCGTGGCGCCGGCATTCGATCAGGGCACTTTCCACCAGGGCTGCAGCCGCTTCGGCGCGGCCGGTGTACAGCCAGCAGGCTGCCAGGTCGCACTGGCGGTAGCAGACCTGCAGCGGATCGCCCAGTGTTTTCTGCAGTTGCAGGCATTCCATCGCCAGGGGTTCGGCGCGCGCGTAGTCCTGGTGGATGTTGATGGCCGCCACGGCCTGCTGCCGCAGCACCTGCACCTGGGCCCGCGCATCGCCGCTGCGACGCGCATGCACCAGGCCCCGGGCCAGCCAGCCTTCGGCCGCGTCGGACGAGTTGGTCTGGTTGATCAGGAGGTTGGCGCGTATGGCCAGGGCCATGGCCAGGGTGAGGTCGTCGCTGGCGGTGTGTTCGGCCGCCTGGCCATGTCGTTCTGCCTGGGTCAGCTCGCCTGCCGTCTGGTACATCGTTGCCAGCAGGCTGTGGCTGCGCGACAGCAAGGCGCTCTGAACACCCGGCGCTGCCGTGCCGGCATCCTCGGACCATCCCGCCGTTCGTGTTGATGTGCGGTCTGAACCTGAACCTTGCTGAGCCGTGACCTCGACCAACGCAGATTCCAGCGCTGCCAAGAGGACGGGCGGCAAGGCGCGGTGGTACCACTCGGTGCGCAAGGCTGTGGCCAGAGCCAGCGCTTCGCGCGGTGCGGCATCGGCCTGCGCGTGCAGGATCAATGGCGTGATGTGTTGCAGGTCCTGGCGCAGCGCTTCCCAGTTCTCACGCAGGCGATGCGTGGCCATCGCGCACAGCCAGCGTCGCAGGCGCGAACGCACGGCAACAGCCTGTTCTGTCGTCATCAACTCGGCCGCAAATTCGCGCACGGGCTGCAACAAGGCGTACCGGCTGTGGCTGTTGGCCGATTGGTCGGGCGATGCGTCAGGTGATGAATTGGGCGCTATAGCCTGCAAGAGCGACCAGTCCACCGCTTCGCCCAGCAAAGCCTGCGCTGCCGACACCGGCGCATCGTCGAAAGCAGACAGCGGCTCGGCGCCGGCTTCGCCTGCCAGCTGGCCCGCACGGCGCAAGCCTGCCAGGGCCTGCGCGGCCGCTTCTGCGCTGGCGGGCAGGCTGAAGACCGTCAAGGCGCACAGCATCTGAGCGACGTCCTGCGGCAGCTGGCGCCAGCTCCAGGCCACCACCTGCCGCATCGACCCATGGCGCGTGCGCGGCGATGGCTGGACGTCGGCGCCAGACCTGGCCAGCAGGTCCAGATGCGGTGAACCCGCCTCGGACTGCAGCCGCTGCAGCAGTTCACGCGGCTGCAAGACCCGCATGCGGGAAGCGGCCAGTTCGATCGCCAAGGGCATACCGTGCAGGTACTGCACCAGGCCCAGCACGTCAGGCAGGTTGACTTCGTTGAGCCGGAAGTCGGCCCGCGCCTGCGATGCGCGGTCTGCGAACAACGCGATCGCTGGGGTGGTTCTGGCCATCGCGACTCGGGTCCGGGCTTCTGCTGGCCCGTCCTCTCGGGCCGGCGCAGCATGGCAGGCCGCTTCGTCATCATTCGACACGGGCGTGGGCATGTCCAGGCCCCTCAAGGCGAACACCGCCTCGCCGTCCAGGCCCAGCACGCGGCGCGAAGTCAGCAGCAGGCGCAGGTCGGGCACGGCCTGCAACAGGCCCGCCAGGGCCTCGACAGCCCCGTTGTCGAGCTGTTCGACGTTGTCCAGCAGCAGAAGGGCCGGCCGCAGCAAGAGCTGGCGCTGCACGCCTTGCGCATGTGCACCGGCGCCCTTGATGCCCAGGGCTTCGGCCAGTGCCACCCACAGGGCGTCTTCGGTGGTGCAGGCGCTCAGGGGCACGAAGCGCAGAAGATCGGCCGGCGGGGCCGTCAGGGCCTGGGGCAGTGGTTGGGGCTGAGGCTGCGGCGGGGCCGGGGGCGGATGCGGGCCTTCCACCCAGCTGCGCAGCGTGGCCACGGCCAGCCGCGTCTTGCCCTGCCCGCCCGGCGCCAGCACGGTGACGAGGCGCTGTTCGAGCAGGAGTTGCTGCAGCTGCTGGATCCTCGTGGCCTGGCCGAATGCGCGCGTCCAGTAGACCGGCAGCGCGGCCAAGCCGGCTGCCCGCGGCGCGGTCTCGGTTGCGGGCGGGCTTGACGAGGGTTCAGGCAGGCCGTGCGCTGCGTCGGGCGGGGCCGACGGCAGGGACAGCGGCAGGGACAGCGGGGGGGTGGCCACCGCATCCGCCGCCGTGCCGTGGGCCGCCCCGAGCCGGTCGAACAGGGCTTGCAGCCGCTGTCGTTCTTCCTGGACCCATTCGTCAAAGTACCCGGGCATGAATTCGCCGCGGTAAAGCCCTTGCGCGGCCATCCGGTCACCACTGGCGGCAAGTCGTTCAAAACGCTGGACGTCGCAGGCCAGCGCGGATGGGTTGAGATGGATGGTCAGCCGGTTGGCGACGATCACCGACCCCGCCGCCACGCCCGCGGGTTCGAGCAAGGCCCGCAGTTCAGACAGCGTCTGACGCAACCGCGCCTTGCCCCGGTCCAGGCTTGCACCTGGCCACAGCGTGTCGACCAATTCCTCACGCCCGAATTGGCGGCCCGGTGCCAAGGCCAGCCGGGCCAGCAGCACGGCGACCGAGCGCAAAGGCCAGCGATAGACCTCGCCCCACAGGCCTGTGGCCTGCACGCGCCCCAACAGGCACAACTGCCAGGGCGCATCGGCGGCTGCGCTGGGCTGCAGCGTCGTGGCGGCTGGCGCAGGCTGTGTCATCCAAAGCAGTCTACGGCGCCGCTGGAGACAGGGTGGGCACACGCCCCAGCTGCGGGGCGGTCCAGGCGCCGAGAAACGGCCATCTCAACCACGTTTGTGCGCAGACCCCCCGGGCCAGGGGGGCGGTTCAATCGATCTGAGGCTGCATTTGACGCTGCATGACGGTGAGAACTTGCGATTGATGAACGGTGGCTTTCCACACTTCCGGCATCGGCAGCTGGCCATTCCGGCCGTGCCCCAGACCCGAGGAATGCGCCGTGCACCTGTTTCGCCCCACCCCTGCAGCCGCCGCTGCCGCCCTGTTGCTGGCCCTGACGGGCCCCGCCACTGCCGCCAGCTTCACGTGGACGACGGGCGCCTTCGTAGCAGGCACCACAGCCCCCAACCCCTTGACCGCCGGTGACGTGCTGAACATCCAGGGCGCGGGCGCCAAGAGCTTCACCGCCGTCAGCTTCAGCAACGCCGGCACAGTCAACTGGGAAGCCACCAGCGGCAGCCTCTTCTTCAACGGCGGTGCCGTCATCAATTCCGGCCTGTGGGACGCCCAGGGCGATGCGGCATTGGTCTTCTTTGGCGGCGCCAACAGCTTCACCAACAGCGGCAGCCTGCGTAAGAGCAGCGGCACGGGCATCACCCAGATCGGCAACTCGGTGGGCGGCTTTGCCTTCGTCAACAGCGGTGTGGTGGACGCCCGCACCGGCACGATCGCCTTCAATGGCAGCCAAACCTTCAACCCGGGCACTGTCTTCACGGGCGCCGGCCAGGTGGCGGTGAACACGGCGTCCACCTTCAATGGCGCCTTCACGTCGTCGAACCTGAGCCTGGCCAGCGGCGTGCAGACCGGCAATGCCGCCGTGCTGAACGGCCAGGCCCAGTGGGCCGCCGGCACCCTGGCGGGGAGCTGGGCCATTGCGCCCGGCGCGACATTGAACGTGCAAAGCGGTGCCGGCGGCAGGACCATCGGCGGCGGCAGCGTCACCAACAACGGCACCATGGCCTGGCTGGGCAGCGCAGGCAACGGCACCATCGCCTTCAGCGGCGGCAGCGTCGTCAACAACGGAATCTGGGACGCCCGGGGCGACGCCGCGCTGGCATCCACGGGTGTCCCCGGCAGCAGCGTCACCAACAACGGCGTGTTCAGGAAGACCGGCGGCACAGGCACGACGTCGCTGACCAATTCATCGGGCTTCGGCTTCACCAACAACGGCACCGTGGACGTGCAGACCGGCACCATCCAGCTGCCCAACGCCTTCAACAACGCCGGCCGGCTGACAGGCAATGGCACCCTGCAGTCGGCAGGCGGCATCACCAACAACGGCACCGTGGCGCCCGGCTCTTTTGGCGCCGGCACGCTGGCGCTGACGGGCGGCGGCAGCTTCACGCAAACGGCAGGCGGGGTGTTCGCGGTCGACCTGACATCGCTGGCCGCCTTCGACCTGCTGACGGTGGCAGGCGGGGCCGCGCTGAACGGCACTCTGGCACTGAACTGCCTGGGCGCTTGCAGCTTTGCCATTGGCGACAGCATCACCATCCTGGACGCCACGGGCACGCTGACGGGCGGCTTTTCTGCCGTCACCCTGGCGGGCTTTGCCACCGGCGCTTTCGACGTGCTTTATGACCTGCCCAGCGCCAGCGTACGGCTGGTGGTGACCCAGGCCGTGACGGCAGTGCCCGAACCCGGCAGCTGGGCGCTGATGGCCGCCGGCGTGGGGGTCTTTGGCTTTTTCGGCGCACGCCGCCGGAAGACGGTGCGCCTGTAACTCGGCTGGCATCGTTTACCCCCAGGGCTACGGGGCTTGGGTGGCCCCAGACCCAGGGATCCTGTCGGCACTCCGAAGGCGACCCAGCGAATGACCGCAAAAGGCCGAGACCAGTCACTGACCGGACACCAGCGCATGACCGCAGCCAGTCTCAAGCAAACACCACACCCCGACAGGCCAAGCGCAGGCTCCGACCCAAGTCGCACCACAACAGTCAGGCCGCGGCACAACCAAAAAGGCCCGGACAAGCCGGGCCTCCCAAAAGATCCATGACCTGATCGATCAATCGGCTTGCTTGCGCAAAAACGCCGGGATCTCGATCTCATCCATCCCGTTGCTGGCCAGCGCGTCCACCTTGGCTGCGGCATGCGTGCGGTTGGTGCGCCAGACGCTGGGCGTGTTCATGCCTTCGTAGCTGGGCTGGGCGTGGCTGCCGCCGTTGCCATTGCTGCCACCGCCGCCACCCATGGCCGCCGGCTGGGCCAACTGGTTCAGGATGGGCAGGTTGTCGGTGCCGGTGCGCAGCGCGTGCTGCATCGGCTGCTGCTGCACCACCTGCAAAGGGGCCGACCCGCGCAGGTCAGGGCGCTGTTCGTTTTTTCTTGCGACGCTGCTCAGGCCGGTAGCAATGACGGTGACGCGCAGCTTGTCTTCCAGGCTCTCGTCGTACGCGGTGCCGTAGATCACGTGCGCATCGTCAGCCGCATAGCGGCGGATGGTGTTCATCGCGTTGCGGCTTTCGGCCAACTTGAAGGTGGCCTTGCTGGCCGCAATCAGCACCAGCACGCCGCGCGCGCCAGACAGGTCGATGCCTTCCAGCAGCGGGCAGGCCACGGCCCCGCTCCTGTCTCGGGCGGCCTTGGTGGCGCGGTCCGGGCCGCCGGCCACGGCCGTGCCCATCATGGCCTTGCCGGGTTCGCTCATCACGGTCTTCACGTCTTCGAAGTCGACGTTCACCAGGCCCGGGATGTGGATGATGTCGCTGATGCCGCCCACGGCGTTCTTCAGCACGTCGTTGGCGTGCGCGAAAGCCTGCTCTTGCGTGACGTCGTCGCCCATCACTTCCAGCAGCTT
>JAIXRN010000086.1 GCA_027485165.1 Rubrivivax sp. | reverse complement strand
GCTGGTCGTGCCCGAGTTCGGGTTCTGGCCGTAGACGACGAACACCACCAGCCGCGGCTTGAGCGCCTCGACGCGGGCCACCGCATCGCGCAGCGTCAGCTTCTCGGCGTCGCAATCCATGATCGCGCAGCCGAAGCCCTGTGCCCGGCACGACTGCGCGAGCAACAGCGCCCAGGTGGGCGGCTCGATCGCGGCGTAGGTCGTGGCCAGTCCCTGGTACGCCTGTGCCGACGAATCGGGGCTGATGAACAGCACGTCGAGCGGGCGTTCGGTCATCGTGGCATGGGTGCTCATGTGGAGGCTCCGTCGTGTCGACTCAGCAGAAGTTCAGGGCAAGCCGGCCGCCACCGCGAACGGTCGGTTCGGTCCGCGCCGCTCGACGGGCACGGCAGGAGCAGCGGCGGCGACTGGGGCGGTGGCGACCGCAGCGGGGGCGCTGGTCTGCGGCGGCATGAAGCGCGTGTTGGGGACAGGCGCCGTCGCCATCAGCTGCGCCATCACCGGTTTCGATGCCTGCTGCTGAGGGACGGGTCGAGCGACCGGCAGTGCAGCGGGCGGTTTTGGCGAGGTATGAGGTGCCTCGGGCATCTTCGGCAACAGGTCGGCCTTCGCAGGCGCTGGCATGACCTTCGACGCCACGGCCTCGACGGCCTTGGCCACGTGCGGCTTCATCACTCCGTGCTGGGCGAGCTGTTCGGCGGCGATGCGCCGCAGCAGGCCGCCCACCAGGTGCTCCCAGGTGTTGCCGACCGGCGTGGGCACGGCATCGCGGTGCGCCAGCAAGCGGTCGGCCGCGTGGCGGATCGACTCGTCGCTGAAGTGGTAGGGGTAGACGCCGGGCAGGCCGTCGGTGCTGCGGTTGAAGTTGTTCGCGATCGGGATGCCGAGTGCCAGTGCGCTCACCGCGCGTTCGTTCGTGCCGTTGGCGAAGTTGGGGTCGAAGTTGAAGACGCCCTGGTAGTGCTGGCAGATGTGGCTGAACGCGTGGTTGTGGTTCGGGTTGGCGGTGCGGATGCGCTGCGTGGTCGAACCGGCCACATACGGCTCCCAGTTGGCGCCGTAGATGTCGACCGGGTGATGACGCAGCGCGGTCACCACCTTCACCCGGCGGTAGCGCTTCATGCACGAGTCGATGGCGCACAGCGCCGTCATGAACTCGGGTTGCATCAGTTCGGCGAGCGGCATGCGCATCGCGTCGGCCATGGCGCTCAGGCCGTGGACGATGTTGGTGTGGCGCAGGGCCTCGCCGATCTTCGCGATCGACGGGGCGTCGAAGCCCCACGGGTTGTTCTCGGCGAGGGTGTCCTCGAACGCCGAATGCAGCGGGGTCACGGCGAGTTCGGTGTGCGTCGACGCCCAGATCATCAGACGGTCGCCGTGCTGCTTGGGTTCGTCGCGCCACGGTGCGCCGTAGGCGCCGGTGGGCATGTGGTGGGCGCGCGGGCCGATCAGCTTCGCGTCGTTGCCTTCGAGGCTCGCGATGTGCAGGTTGCGCTGGCTCTGCCATGCGTTGACGTACTCGCGCACCTGCGCCACACGCACGTAGTCGTAGGGCCACGCGTCGATGATGTAGGTGATGAAGTCGACGTCGGGGCGAACCAGCTTCCACACCGGGGTCTCGTCGATCAGGAGGCGCAGCGGCAGCGTGCCGGTGGTCATGACGAGGCGCAGGTCCGGGTCGTTCATCAGGGCCGGGATGCGGTGCGCGGTCTGGTCGCTGACGCTCAGCAGCACCGCGTCGTAGCCGTTGGCGTTCAGGGCGTAGACGAGGTTCTGCCCCATCATTTCGGTGCCACCGTAGGGGTGGTGCGCCGTGAGGACGACGGCCTTGGGGTACATGCGAATCATGGGGATTCCAGGTCAGCTCAGACGTTGCCGTGCACCGTGTTCTTCAGCATGGTGAAGCCCTTGATCAGCTCGGCGATGCCGGCGTCGAGGCTCACCTGCGGCTTGAAGCCGGTGGCTTCGAGCTTGGCGTTCGAGACGATGTAGTTGCGCTGGTCCGGGTCCTTGCCGACGGGGGCGTCGAGGAACACGAAGTCGGGCAGGCGTTTCTGGATCGCCTGGCACAACTCGCGCTTGGACACATTGGCTTCCGACAGGCCGACGTTGTAGATGTTGCCGCGCATGGTCTCGAAGTGCTCGATGCCGTGCATGAAGGCGCGCGCCACATCGCGCACGTGGATGTAGTTGCGCTTGAAGTCGCCTTCGAACAGCACGACGAAGCGGTCGTGCACCGCGCGGTGCACGAAGTCGTTGACGAGCAGGTCGATGCGCATGCGCGGCGACATGCCGAAGACGGTGGCCAGGCGCAGGCTGATCGCGTTCTCGCGGCGCATCAGCGCGTCTTCGACGGCGACCTTCTCGCGGGCGTAGAGCGAGATCGGCTTGAGCGGCGACTCCTCGGTGCAGAAGTTGTTGTCGTCACCCGAGCCGTAGGCGCTGTTGGTGGTGGGCATCAGCACCCGCTGGTCCTTCGACATCAGCCCCAGCATCATCTGGATCGCGTCGTGGTTGACGGTGCGCGCGCCGATCGGGTCGGCATTGCACATCGGCGCGCCGACCAGCGCGGCGAGCGGGATCACGATGTCG
>JAIXRN010000042.1 GCA_027485165.1 Rubrivivax sp. | reverse complement strand
GTTTCGTAGCCAGCCTTGATCAGCTCGACCGTGCCACCGCACAGCACGGCCTGTTCGCCGAACAGGTCGGTCTCGGTCTCTTCGCGGAAGTTGGTCTCGATGATGCCGGCCTTGCCGCCACCGTTGGCCATGGCATAGCTCAATGCCAAGTCGCGGGCTTTGCCGCTTTGGTCTTGGTGCACCGCCACGAGGTGGGGCACGCCACCGCCTTGGGTGTAGGTGTTACGCACGGTGTGGCCAGGGGCCTTGGGGGCCACCATCCAGACGTCCAGGTCAGCGCGCGGCACGACCTGGCCGTAGTGCACGTTGAAGCCGTGGGCGAAGGCCAGCGAAGCGCCTTCGCGGATGTTCGGTTCCACGTCCTGTGCATAGACAGTGCCGATCTGCTCGTCGGGCAGCAGGATCATCACGACGTCAGCGCCCTTCACGGCCTCTGCGACCTCAGCCACCTTCAGGCCGGCCTTTTCAACCTTGGCCCAGCTGGCCCCGCCCTTGCGCAGGCCGACCGTGACCTTGCAGCCGCTGTCGTTCAGGTTCTGCGCGTGCGCATGGCCCTGGCTGCCGTAGCCGATGATGGTGACGTTCTTGCCCTTGATCAGGCTCAGGTCGGCGTCCTTGTCGTAGAAGACTTTCATGCTGTGCTCTCTCGTCAAAAAAGGGGTTCAGGCGCGCAGGATGCGTTCGCCGCGGCCGATGCCGCTGGCGCCAGTGCGCACGGTTTCCAGGATGGCGGCCTTGTCGATGGCCACCAGGAAGGCGTCGAGCTTGCTCGTGTCGCCGGTCAGTTCGATCGTGTAGCTCTTCTCGGTCACGTCAATGATGCGGCCGCGGAAGATTTCGGCCATGCGCTTCATCTCTTCGCGTTCCTTGCCCACCGCGCGCACCTTGATGAGCATCAGCTCGCGTTCGGTGAAGGGGCCTTCGGTCAGGTCCACCACCTTCACCACCTCGATCAGGCGGTTCAGGTGCTTGGTGATCTGCTCGATGACTTCGTCGCTGCCCGTGGTGACGATGGTCATGCGCGACAGGCTGGGGTCTTCGGTAGGGGCGACCGTCAGGCTTTCGATGTTGTAGCCACGTGCGGAGAAGAGCGCGACCACGCGCGACAGTGCGCCGGCTTCGTTTTCCAGCAGCACGGCAATGATGTGTTTCATGAAGGTTCGTCCTTTGCGCGCTCTTCAGACGCAGGGGCGGTAACCCCAGGCCCTTGGCCACGCTTCGGTGGTGTTCAGCACGGGGCGGCCTGCCGGGCGCCCCGCGTTCGGGTTTACAGGTCTTCGGAGCCGAGCAGCATCTCGCTGATGCCCTTGCCCGCCTTGACCATCGGCCAGACGTTTTCCGTCGGGTCGGTACGGATGTCCAGGAACACCGTGCGGTCCTTCAGGCGAATGGCTTCGCGCAGCGCGCCTTCCACGTCACCCGGCTTTTCCACCAGCAGGCCGACATGGCCATAGGCTTCGGCCAGCTTCACGAAGTCGGGCAGCGCGTCCATGTAGCTGTGCGAATAGCGGCTGCCGTAGTCCAGCTGCTGCCACTGCCGCACCATGCCCAGGTAGCGGTTGTTCAAGCTCACCACCTTCACCGGCGTGTTGTACTGCTTGCAGGTGGACAGCTCCTGGATGCACATCTGGATGCTGCCTTCACCCGTGATGCAGAACACGTCGGCATCGGGCTTGGCCAGCTTGATGCCCATGGCGTAGGGCAGGCCCACGCCCATCGTGCCCAGGCCACCGCTGTTGATCCAGCGCCGCGGCTCCTCAAAGCGGTAGTACTGCGCTGCCCACATCTGGTGCTGGCCGACGTCGCTGGTGATGTAGGCGTCGCGGTCCTTCGTCAGCTGCCAGAGCTTGTCGACCACCATCTGCGGCTTGATGACGTCGCTGCTGCCCTTGTAGGCCAGGCATTCGCGCTTGCGCCATTCGGCGATCTGGTTCCACCAGGCACCCAGGGCCTGCGCGTCGGGCCGGGCCTGCGCTTCGCGGATCTGCGAGATCAGCTCGATCAGCACTTCCTTCACGTCGCCGACGATCGGGATGTCGACCTTCACACGCTTGCTGATCGAAGACGGGTCGATGTCGACGTGGATGATCTTGCGTTCGACCGAAGCGAAGTGCTTCGGGTTGCCGATCACGCGGTCGTCGAATCGCGCACCCACGGCCAGCAGGACATCGCAGTTCTGCATCGTCATGTTGGCTTCGTAGGTGCCGTGCATGCCCAGCATGCCCAGGAACTTGGGTTCGCTGGCCGGAATGGCCCCGAGGCCCATCAGCGTGTTGGTGCAGGGAAAGCCCAGCATGTCCACCAGCTGCCGCAGTTCGGCCGAGGCATTGCCCAGGATGACGCCGCCGCCGGTGTAGATGTAGGGCCGCTTGGCTTGCAGCAGCAGCTGCACGGCCTTGCGGATCTGCCCGCCGTGGCCCTTTTTCACCGGGTTGTAGCTGCGCATTTCCACCGTCGCCGGGTAGTGGAAGGCGCAAGTCTTCAGCGACACGTCCTTGGGCACGTCCACCACCACGGGCCCGGGGCGGCCGGTGCGGGCGATGTGGAAGGCCTTCTTCATCGTCAGCGCCAGGTCGCGCACGTCCTTCACCAGGAAGTTGTGCTTGACGATGGGGCGCGTGATGCCGACGGT
>JAIXRN010000093.1 GCA_027485165.1 Rubrivivax sp. | reverse complement strand
TCAACACCGACGGGCCCGACGGGAAGCTCGCCGATTTCGAGATCAAGTTCACCTTTGGCGTCTCGCCACTGCAGCAATACCTGATCGAGTTTCCCGGTGGCCGTCTGCAGGCGCTCAGCATCGCGTGGGACAGCCGGCCGAAGACCGCGGGCGGTCAGCGCTGGTATCACCTGTTTCCCAAGCAGAAGATCGACGCCAACGATGCGCTTCACTGGACCGGGATCTACCAGAACTGGAACCTGCAATGCGCCGAGTGCCATTCCACCGAACTGGTCAAGGGTTACGACGCCGCCACCGCCAGCTACCAGACCACCTGGAAAGAGGCCAACGTCTCGTGCGAGGCCTGCCACGGGCAGGGCTCGAGGCATGTGGCCTGGGCCAAGACGGAACCCCGCGCTGCAGCCACTGCCCACAAGGGTTTCGAGGCGCCCATTGCCAGCCGCTGGAAGGAGGCCTGGGCCTATCCCGAACCCGGCGCGCGCTACGCGCAGCGTGACCACGCAGCCGATCCGGCCGTGCAGAACAGATGCTCGGCCTGCCACGCGCGCCGTTCGGCGCTGACCGATCGGCACCACCCCGCCGCGCCGCTGGCCGACACCCACCGCCTGGCCACGCTGACGGCGCCGAACTACCACGCCGATGGCCAGCAGCGCGAGGAGGTCTTCGTCTGGGGTTCGTTCCTGCAAAGCAAGATGGCGCAAAAGGGCGTGACCTGCGTCGATTGCCACGACCCGCACACAGCCAAGCTGCGCGCCGATGGCAACACGCTGTGCGCCCGCTGCCATAACCCGGTGGTCTTTGACGCGCCGAGCCATCACTTTCACCAGGCCGGCACGGCCGGCGCCCAGTGCGTGTCCTGCCACATGCCGACCACCAACTACATGGTCATCGACGCGCGCGCCGACCACAGCCTGCGCGTGCCGCGGCCCGATCTGGCCAAGCAGCTCGGCACGCCCGACGCCTGCACCCAGTGCCACGCCGGCAAAACGCCCGAGTGGTCGGCAGCGGCGCTTGACGGTTGGCTCGGCAAGCGCTGGCGCGAGCGGCCGAGCATTGGCCCGGCCCTCCACGCTGGCGCCACGCAGGGCCTGAAGGGTGTGCCGGGGCTGCTGGCGTTGGCGCAGGACGCGAGCCAACCCGGCATCGTGCGCGCCACCGCGAGCGAGTTGCTGGCGCCGAACATGCGAGGCGACATGTTGCCCACCGCGCGCACCCTGCTCAAGGAATCCGATCCCGAGCTGCGGATCGCTGCATTGGGCCTCATCGAGCCGGCGGACCCAGCCAACCGCGTCCTGGCAGCCGCACCGTTGCTGACCGACCCGGTGCGCGGCGTGCGTGTTGCCGCAGCCCGCGTGCTGGCTGATCTCCCCACCGAGCAGCTGCCCGAACCCTACCGCGCACCGCGCGACGCGGCCCTGGCCGAGCATGTCGCTGCGCTGCAGCGCGACGCTGACTGGCCAGCCGCCAGTGCCAGCCTCGGTAACCTCTACCTGCGGCAAGGCCGGGTCGAAGACGCCATCACCGCCTACCGCCGGGCCGTAACGCTCGACCCGCTCTTTTCTCAGGGCTGGGTCAATCTGGCCGAGGCCTGGCGTGCGCGAGGCGACGAACCGCAGACCGAGGCCGTGCTGCGCGAAGGGTTGGCCGCGACTCCTCGCGCGGCCGATTTGCTGCACTCGCTGGGTCTGTCGCAGACCCGCCAGCGCAAAGCAGGGGACGCCCTCGCATCGTTTGCCCAGGCCGTGAAGATGGCGCCCGACAACGCGCGCTATGGCTATGTGCTGGCCATCGCGCAGCATTCCGCTGGCAAGCGCAACGAGGCGCTGGCCACGCTGCGCGAGTCCGACCGGCGGCACCCGTACAACGCCGACATTCTTGGCGCGCTGGTGTCGATGGAGCGTGAAGCGGGCGACACCAAGGCCGCGCTGGTGCACGCCCGCAAGATTGCCGAGGCGCTGCCCAACGTGGCCTGGGCACAGCAGATGGTCAGCGAGCTCGAGGCGCTGAGCAGACAGCGCTGACGCCGCTTCATGCGGCCCAGCGGCCGATTCGGAAGTGATGATCGAGCCAGCCCGCCGGGTTGATTGCCCCCGTGGGCAATGGCATTGCCCGCGTTCCTGATGGTGCTCTGGCGGCGAGCTCGCCATCGTTTAACCCCAACTGATGGGGTGAGGAATGGACAAGCCATCTTGTGCGTGGGTGATTACCGCTCTGTGCGCGGTGAGCAGCTCTGTGTGCTCGGCGCAGGACCTGTCCGAAGACCGCTGGCATTGGCAGGCGGCCATCTACGCCTACCTGCCGGCGATCGGCGGCAAGACGACATTTCCGTCGTCGGGCACGGACGTGAGCGTCGATGCGCAGACGATCATCGAGAACCTGAAGATGACCTTCATGGGGACGATCGAGGGGCATCGCGGCGAGTGGGGCGTGTTCACCGACCTGGTCTACGTCGACGTCGGCGACACCCGCTCCCGCACCCGTGACTTCACCATCGGTGGCAACGATCTGCCCGCTGACGCGAGCGCCCGACTG
>JAIXRN010000081.1 GCA_027485165.1 Rubrivivax sp. | reverse complement strand
GTTGCATGCGGGGCTGGAGGCGTCGGGCTCGATGCGCATGCCGGTGGAGGAACACGCCGTGGAGGCGGCGATGCGTGAGGCGCCGCAGGACACGCGCGCAGCGGTCCGGGGCGCGTGCCTGGAACGGTTCCCGGAGGCGGTCCTGGCCGCGCAGTGGGACCACGTGGTGTTGCGGACACGCCGTGGACCGTTCCGCGTGGACCTGACGGGCCTTTTCGAACCGTCGGCCGTCCGCGAGCGGCTCCGCTGGATCCGAGCCGCGGCGGATCCCGACGCCCTGGCGGTGTCTTGGAATCCGTGAGGATCCGGGCCGCGCTTGGACACGGATTCCACGGATTCATCCGGGGATATGGGTCGGGTCGGGGTCGGGTGTGGGGCGGCACCTTCACCCGGAGACCCATGGATGCCGGGTTCCGGTCGAACCCGGCTTGCGATCCCCGTGCAGCGTCCGGCAGGCTGCCAACGTAGATGAAACCCGGATCGGAGGCGCAGGCGACGCTCACGAGGATCGCCGAAAGCGGCATCTTCGAGATGCACGACATCTCCGCGCACCTCGACGCCTCGGGCCTCTATCGGCTTCCCTTCCAGCGCGAGTTCCCGCTGTCGCTGCGCGCGTTCCGATACCGGGCGGGGCTGTTCACCCAGGGCGCCACCTGGCACGAGCAGCTGGAGCTCTTCTGCGTGGTCGACGGCGCGGTTGACGTGCGCATGGGCAGCCAGACCGTGAAGCTCGGACCGGGCGACCTGCTGGCGGTGGACAACCAGAAGCTCCACCACGTGGTGGACCATCCCGGCCTGGACGCGCGGGTGATCGTGGTGAGCTTCCTGCCGGAACTCGTCTACAGCCTCGGATCGTCGTCGCACGACTACGCATTCCTGCTGCCCTTCTACGCGCAGCTCGAGGAGCGGCCCAACGTGCTCCGGAGCACCGATCCCGCGGCGCAGGAGGCGGCGTCGGCTCTGGGACGGCTGGTCGCCGAGTTCTTCGCCCCGCCGGAGACGCCCTACCGCGAGGCGGCGTGCAAGGCCCGGCTGCTGGGGTTGCTCACGGTGTTGCTGCGACGGTTCCAGGACGCGGACGTGATGCGCTGGCAGTTCGAGCGGCGGCGGCAGATGGCCCAGCGTTTTGTCCGGCTTCTGGAGCATCTGCGTCGGCCCGAGGCCGGGAAACTGTCGCTGGGCGAGGCGGCGCGGATGTGCGGCATGAGCACGGCCAGCTTCACCCGCTCCTTCAAGCAGGTGGCCGGCATGCCCTATCTCGCCTACGTGACGCATCTACGGCTCGGCGAGGCGGCCCGGCTGCTGCGGATCGGCGACCGGTCGATCGCGGAGATCGCGGACGCCCTGGGGTTCGCGGACCAGAGCCACTTCGACCGCCGGTTCAAGCGGGCCTTCGGGACGACCCCGAGCCAGTTCCAGAGGCGGCATCGGCCCGAGGCCTGAGCCTCCTACGATTCCGTGGAGCGGAGGAAGAGCCTCACGCAAACGCGCAAACGGGGTGCGGGGTCAAACGGATGAACATCCTTCGGTGTTGGCTGCGGCACTCGAAACCAGAGGTCCGCCTTCCATTCTTCAGCGGCTTTGCGGCTTTGCGGGCCGATCCCTTCCCCATCGTTCCGCGTGAGCAGAACGTTCCAGAGTTCTCCCCGCCCGTTCTAGCGGTGAAGGGTGTTCCCTGGGCACGATTCCAGGCATGAAATCCCCGCTCCTGCTGGCGACGGCGCTCCTGTGCACCGGAACGGCGGTGTCCGGAGCCCTGCCGGCGCTCGAGGTCTCGGCGAACCGGCGGTTCCTGGTCACCGCGGACGGCAAGCCGTTCTTCTACCTGGGTGACACCACGTGGGAGCTGTTCCATCGGCTGGACCGGGCGCAGGCGGTGACGTTCCTCGACAACCGCGCGGCGAAGGGGTTCAACGTGCTCCAGTCGGTCGCAATCGCCGAACTCGAGGGCCACACCGATCCGAATCCCTATGGACACCTGCCGTTCGTGGACCTCGACGTGACCCGTCCGGCGGTGAAGGACGGCCCGGAGAACGACTACTGGGACCACGTGGACTTCATCGTGTCGGAGGCCAACCGGCGCGGACTCTACATCGGGTTCCTGCCGACCTGGGGGCGCTTCTGGCACGACACGAACGAGGGTCGGCGGCCGCTCTTCGACGCCGCCAACGCAGCGGTCTACGGCGAATGGCTGGGACGGCGCTACAAGGATGCGGGACTGATCTGGATCCTGGGAGGCGACCGCGGCGTGGACACCGCGGAACAGAAGGAGGTCATCCGCGCCATGGCACGCGGCCTCCGCAAGGGCGACGGTGGCGCGCACCTGATGACGTTCCATCCGCCCGGAGGAAACGGTTCGTCCACCTGGTTCCACGACGACGACTGGCTCGACTTCAACATGCGCCAGAACGGGCATGTCGCCGAGTTCACCGGCCGCTACGACAACACGCGCAAGGACTACGACCGCAGCCCCGTGAAGCCGGTGCTCGACGGCGAGCCGATCTACGAGGACCACCCGGTGTCCTTCGACGCGAAGAAGCTCGGACATTCGATCGCGGCCGACGTCCGCCGACCCCTGTACTGGAACCTCTTCAGCGGCGCCTTCGGGCACACCTACGGACACCATTCGGTCTGGCAGATGTGGTCCCCGTCGAAGGGACCGATCAACAATCCGCTCATGCCATGGTCCGAGGCGATGGACCAGCCGGGCGCCTCCCAGATGCGGCACGGACGGGCGTTGATGGAGTCGCGGCCCTTCCTGAGCCGGATCCCGGACGACTCGGTCGTGGTGGAGGACCGGGTGCCGACGAGCGTGCCCGGCGCGGGACGCTACCGCTTCGCCGCCACGCGGGACACCGAGGGCACCTACGCGATGGTGTACGCGCCGATCGGCCGCGGGTTCACGGTTCGCATGGAGGTGATCCGCGGTCCGCAGGTGAAGGCGTGGTGGTTCAATCCGCGCAACGGTGAGGCGACGCCGATCGGCACCTTCGCCAACGGAGGTCGGCGCGGGTTCACACCGCCAGACAAGGGCGAGATGCTCGACTGGGTGCTGGTGTTGGACGACGCGGCGAAGGGCTATCCCGCCCCGGGAAGCCGATGAACCGGCTCCTTCTCCAACTGCTCGTGCTCCTCTGGGCCGTCCCGTCGTGGGCGGTGATTCCCGCGCACACGGTCCAGGACGGCATGGTCCGGATCCGGGGTGTCGGACCGGACAACCCGATCCTCTACGACAACGACTTCTGGACCGACATCCCCGACGCGGCCTACCTGTGGGCCAAGGCCTCGCTCGGCGAGGCGCGTCTGGTCGGGAACGTGATCACCCGCTGCACCTATGGCTGGGCGGAGGGATACGCCCACGGGTTGCCGCAGCAACGGGAGGCGGCGGCAAGGCTGATGCGCCTGGCGAAGGAGAGCGGCCTGCGGAACATCCCGGAACCAGTCGTCGGCTCGACAGAGGTCCTGCGCAAGCCGGCGAACGGCGTTGTGTCGGAGACGCGGTTCGAGCGCACGGCGGGCAGCGCGCTCATCGTGTCGGAGGCGGGGAAGGCGACGCCGGAGAAGCCGCTGCTGGTGTTCGTCGGCGGTTCCTGCACGACCCTGGCCAGCGCGTTCCTCGAGCAGCCGTCGATCACCAACCGCGTCGTCGTGTTCCAGGTGGACGGCGGGGGCTACAACGGTTCGGACCGTTGGGCGTGGGACATCGCGATGCGGCACTTCCGCTTCGTGAATTGGGCCCAGGGCTACTTCTGGGACAAGGTGGGGGAATGGCATCCGGAGCGGTTCGCCGGGCTGCCGAAGAACCCGTTGTGCGACTTCCTGCGCGAGTATTCGGCCACCGACCTGGGTCGCGCGAACCGGTGGGGCGACGGTGCGTGGCTCTTCCAGCTCTTCACACCGGGCTGCATCACCGCGGTCGAGGAACACGACGGACTCGGCCTCACGGTCCCTCTCGGCGGCAACGTTCCTTCGGCGATGGAGGCGGAGTTCCTGCGCACCCTGGGTCGGGTCGGCCGGGTTCCAGAACCCGGCGGTGCCGGCCACCACGAACTCCGCATCTACAACGTGTCCTCGAACAAGATGGAGGCGGTGCTGGAACGCTTCCGCGGAACCGTGGAACCGGTGCGTCGGCGGCTGGGCATCGAAACGGTGGGCTGCTGGACCGCGCCGGGCACGACGAACGGCGGGACCTTCACCTACATGGTGTCCGCAAGGAGCCGGGAAGAACTGGCGCGGCTGGAGAAGCTCTTCGGTTCCGATCCGGAGTTCCGGAAGGGCTACGCGGCTTCGGAGGCACGTCACGGACGGACGGTGGATGGCATCGCTTCCCTCGCCCTGCCCACCGGCGAAATGGCGGGACCGGTGCCTGAATCGGCGGGGAAGACCCACGCCTTCGCCCTGCGCATCTATTCGGTGGTGCCCGGGAAACTCGACGCATTCCGCGACCGCTGGCGCGACTTCGCCGTCCCGATCTACCGGCGTCATGGACTGCACTGCGTCGGCTGGTGGATCGCCGAGTCGAAGGACGCGGCCGGGCGGGACCAGTTCGTGTGCCTGCTCGCGGGCGAAAGCCTCGAATCGATCCCGAAGTCCATCGCCGCCTTCCACGCGGACCCGGAATGGCGGCGCGTGGAATCCGAGACCGAGCGCGGCGGAAAACTCCGCGAGGGCGTGGTCGTCCACCGGCTGCTGCCCACCGACTTCTCCGCGCTGAAATGAGGGCGGCATCCCAGCTCGAATCCTTGGTGGCGCAGTCGCTCCTCGCCGTCGGCCTGCTGGTGGGGCTTCCCTTTCCACGGTCCCATGCCGAGGCCCCCAAGGACCCTCCAGGCCGCTACACCACCTCGTGGTTGGGGAACTCCTACATGGACACCCGGGGGCACCGGAACGTGACCGAGGCCCTCCACGACCTCTGCCTGGGTCCCGGCGGACGGATCTTCACGGCGGGCTATGCCGAATCGTGGGGCGGTGGCGCGGAGTACGACGCCAAGGATGGCGCCTTCATCGCCCGGTACGACCGTTTCGATTCCGGCTTCGGCGATCCGGTCGCGGTCGTGGCCGCGGACGACACGCATGTCTATTTCGGCGCCGGGAAGCGAGGCCTCCTGAGGTCCAAGCACGGCGGCGGCAACGGCGGCTATGAGGCATTCCTGCCGGGCGTGAACGTGCAGGGCCTGCACCTCCGGGGACGGCGGCTCTACGTCAGCGACTTCGACAACGGCCGGATCCGCGTCCTCGACCTGGCCACGATGTCCGAGACGGCAGGTTGGCCCTGCGAATCGCCGACCCGGCTGACCGTCGACGACACGGGGAGGGTGTGGGTGGTGGTCTTCGGATCCGACAGCGTCCAGAAGCCGTCGGAGGGTCCGATGTGGTGGGGACGAAAGGTGGTCTCCTTCGACGCGGCAGGCATCCCGGGACCGGAGATCGGCGACTTCGGGAAGCCCCTGTCGCTGGCGGTTGACCGGCGCGGCCGGCTGTTGGTCGGCGGCCTGAACGAGCACTCGCAGATCTGGCTTTATGACATCGCCGGGACGCCGAGGAAGGTGGGGACCTTCGGGGCCCGGGGCGGCATCTTCTCGGGGACCTCCGGTGAGTTCACCCGCTCGGCGAAGCTTCACTGGATCAAGGCGATCGCGGTCGATGAGCAGGGCGACATCGTCACCGGCTGCACCTACGGGACCTTCTGGGGCAATTGCATCGAGAGGTGGGATCCGGCAGGAGGGCTGCGATGGCGGCTGTTCGCCGGCACCTCCCTCGATGGCGCGGGGTTGGACCCGGAGGACGAGACCCAGGTCTATTCCAAGTACCACCACTACGCGCTCGACTACTCCCGGACCACACCCGGATCGGAATGGTCCCTGAGGGGTTTCACGGTGAACCGTTTCAGGCATCCGGAAGATCCCAGGGTCGACCAGAACACGGACGTCGGATCGCGTTCGCTGGGAGCCGGGGCGTTCCGGCTGGGGGGAAGGCTGTTCGTCGGACGGAGCAACCAGGAAGGGTACCGATTCGAACTCTTCCGCCAGGAGTCCGGTTCCGATGGAGAGGTACTGGTCCCCTCGTTCAAGTTGGGCACGGGGGGCGACGCCAACAACCACTTCTACGACCCCGCCACCCGGTCGTGGATCCACCGTCCCAAGAAGGAGGGCCTCTACAACCAGTACTGGAACATCGCGAGGAACGGGGACCTGTTCACCGTCGGCGATCCCCAGACCGTCATCCACTACCGCTTCGGCGGGCTGGATCCCCTGGGGAATCCGATCTGGGACGCGACGAACGCCACGACGTCCGTGGTTTCGGCGCTCAAGCCGATCCGACGCCTCGTCTACGACTCCGACTCCGACGTCATGTACATGGCCGGTGACGTAAAGGAGCAGAACTGGGGATCCTTCCTCCGGGTCAAGCGCTTCAAGGAATGGTCCAAGGGCAACCGCGTCCCGGACTTCACCGCGGAGCTTCCCTACCAGGACGCGGAGTACGCCGGGAACAGCAACTACGGCGGCGGGCAGCCGGCCTCATTCTCGGTGGCCGGCGAATACATCTTCGTCCTCTACGGCGTGGGCCACGTGCGCATCCTGGGCAAGGCCGACGGGAAGCTGGTCGGCACGCTGCGACAGGACGTGAACGGCTGGCTCGGAAGCGACGGACAGGTGGACGCGGCGTACGGGATGACGGCCTCGCTCAGGAAGAACGGCGAGTACGTGATCCTTTTCGAGAACGCCGCGTGGGCCAACATCATGATGACGCGTTGGTGTCCGGACGGCGACTGTCCGAACCCGACCACCGCACCGAAGCCGTGAGCGCGACCGATCCAATCCGGCGGATGGACCGCCGAACCTTCCTCGCCGCGGCGGCGGTTTCCTCCGTCGCGACGCTGGGCGGCTGTGCCACCGGAGAAGCGACCGACGAAGGCGGCGTCATGACGGTCACCGGTCCGATCCGGCCGGCGGACCTGGGGCGGACGCTGATGCACGAACACATCGTCGTGGACTTCATCGGCGCGGCCAAGGCCACGCCGGCGCGCGTCGACGCGGAACTGGCTTTCCAGACCGCGCTGCCGCACCTCCGGAAGCTCCGGGAGCGCGGCGTGCGGTCGCTGGTGGAGTGCACGCCGAGGCACATCGGCCGGAGCGTGGCCTTGCTCCGACGGCTGTCCGAAGCGAGCGGACTGCAGATTCTCACCAACACGGGCTGGTATGCGGCGGTGGATCACAAGTTCCTGCCCCCGGAGGCCGCATCCGATTCCGCGTCACGGATCGCCGAGACCTGGCTGGAGGAATGGCGGAACGGGATCGATGGAACCGGTATCCGGCCGGGTTTCCTCAAGCTCGGGACCGGAAACGGTCCGCTGCCGCAGATCGATGCCAAGCTCGTCCGGGCGGCCGCCGAGGTCCACCGCCGAACCGGAGTGACACTCTTCATCCACACGGGCGACGGGGCGGCGGCGCTCGACGAGATCCGCCTGCTCCGCGAGGAAGGCGTCGCCCCGGCCGCGCTCATCTGGGTCCACGCCATGAACGACCCCGGGCCCGTCCAGATCGAGGCGGCCCGGCTCGGAGCCTGGGTCAGCCTCGACGGATACTCCCTGGCGCCGCAGAACGTCCTCCGCTTTCCGCGGTTCCTGGAAGCACACCGCGAGGCGGGGACGTTGAACCGGGTGCTGCTTTCCCACGACGACGGCTGGGCTGTCGAAGGCAACGGTCCCCGCGGTTCCGGCTTCGGGCTCTTCGGCAACGGAAACACCGCGCCCTTCGAGTCGCTGTTCACCCGGCTGCTGCCGGACCTCCGCGCGAAGGGCTTCTCCGAGGCCGACCTCGATCTTCTCCTCGTCGCCAATCCCCGCGAGGCGCTGACGCCCCGGCACCGACTCCTCTCATGACCGCATCCACAGCACCCGGAGAAACACCGCTCCACCCAGAATGACCACCATCACACTCGTCGGCGCCGGCGGAAAGATGGGCTGCCGCCTGACCGACAACTTCCTCAGGACCCGGTACCGCCTCCACTACCTCGAGGTCTCGCCCAAGGGACTCGAGAACCTCCATCAACGGGGCGTCGCCACGTCGGACGCGGAGACCGCGATACCCGAGTCGGACGTCGTCATCCTGGCCGTGCCCGACGTCGCCATCGGCGCGGTGGCCCGGGACGTCGTCCCGCGGATGAAGCCGGGCGCGCTCCTGATGACGCTCGACCCGGCCGCGCCGCTGGACAACCAGCTCCCCCGCCGCGAGGACATCGGCTGCGTGATCGCTCATCCCTGCCATCCCGGCGTCTTCAACTGGGAGCCGACCGAAACCGCCTTCCGCGACTTCTATGGCGGCATCTCCGCGAAGCAGGGAATCGTCGTCGCGCTGATGTGGGGAGGGGAGGGCTACTACGATCTCGGCCTCGAGGTGGCGACCGCGATGTACGCCCCGGTGAGCCGGGCCCATCGGGTGACGCTGGAGCAGATGGCGATGCTCGAGCCCGCGCTGGTCGAGACGTTGGCGCAGACCTGCATGGAGGTGGTGAAGGAAGGGCACGACCGCCTGGTGGCCGCCGGCGTTCCGAAGGAGGCGGTGCGCGACTTCGTCCTCGGCCACCTGCGGATCCAGATCGCCGTCCTCTTCGGCGAGGTGAACGGCACCTTCTCCGACGCCGCCTACAAGATCAGCAAACGCGCGAAGCCGATCCTCTTCCGCGAGGGCTGGCAGAGGATCTTCGAACTGGACGACATCCGCGAACAGGTCCGCGACATCACCCACAAATGATCCTCGGCCTCGGAAGCCACACCTACGGATGGGCGGTCGGCGTGCCCGGACACGCCCCCGTGCGTCCCATGGACGAGATGGACCTGCTCGACCGCGCCCGGCTCCACGGCGTGCGGCTGGTGCAGGTCTGCGACAACCTGCCGTTGCTCCGGCTGTCCCCGGAACGGCTCGGCCGCTTCGCCGACCGTGCCTCCGCGGAAGGCGTCCGCATCGAGGTCGGATCACGGGGCCTGACGCCGGCGCATGCCATCGAGATGGTCGGCCTGGCCCGCCGTGTCGGCGCCGACCTCGTACGCTTCGTCGTGGACGGACCGGACTTCCATCCGACCCCGGCGGAGATCGTGGGGATGCTGCGCGAGGTCGCCCTGCGGCTTGGGCAGGTGCGCCTGGGAATCGAGAACCATGACCGTCTGAAGGCGGCGGTGCTCCGGTCGATCGTCGAGGAAGTCGGATCCGACCGAATCGGCATCTGCCTCGACACGGCGAACTCGCTCGGGGCAGGCGAGGGGATCGACGTCGTGCTCGCCGAGCTGGGAGCACACACCTTCAACCTCCACATCAAGGATTTCCATGTGACCCGGCTCCCACACCAGATGGGCTTCGCCGTGGAGGGCCGCCCGGCCGGCGAAGGGATGCTGGACGTTCCGGGGCTTCTCGCGGGACTGCGCCGTCACGGCCGCTGCGGGTCCGCGGTGCTGGAGTTGTGGACGCCGCCCGGGGCGTCGATCGGGGAAACCGTCGTCCGCGAGGAGGATTGGTCCGCGAGGAGCCTGGCGTACCTGAGGCCACTGTTTGGAGGAGGACGATGAAACCCCTGCGATTCGCGATCTTCGGCGCCGGCTTCTGGGCCCGCGTGCAGTTGGCCGCCTGGCGGGAGGTCGGCGGGACCGAATGCGTCGCCGTGTACAACCGCTCGCGGGATCGCGCCGAGGCGTTCGCCCGGGACCTCGGGGTGCCGGCGGTCCACGACGACCCGGAGACGCTGCTCCGCGAGGTGAGGCCGGACTTCGTGGACAACATCACCGAGATCGGCGGGCACAAGCCGCTGTCGCTGCTCTGTGCGCGGCACCGGGTGCCGTGCATCGTGCAGAAGCCGATGGCGGCGACGCTCCAGGACGCACGGCGGATGGTCGAGGCGTTCGCCAAGACGGGCACGCCGTTCCTGGTGCACGAGAACTGGCGGTGGCAGGCGCCAATGCGCGCGCTGGTGGAGACCCTGCGGGCGGGGACGATCGGCACGCCGTTCCGAGCGCGGTTCACCATGGTCTCCGGCTTCGACGTCTGGGCCAACCAGCCGGCGTTGCGCGGGCTGGAGCGCTTCATCCTGATGGACCTCGGCACGCACCTGCTCGACACCGCCCGCGCGTGCTTCGGCGAGGCCCGGTCCCTCTACTGCCAGCTCCACCGGACCCTTCCGGACGTGAAGGGGGACAACGTCGCGACCCTGTTGCTCTCGATGGGAAAGGCGCGGACCTCGGTGGCGGTGGAGCTGGGATACGCGAGGACGCCGCTGGAACGGGAGGCGTTCCCGCAGACCCTGGCGTTCGTCGAAGGGCCGCTCGGCAGCATCCAGGTCGCGGACGACTACCGTCTGCACGTCACGACCCGGGAGGGCACCGTGGTCCGTCGCCACGCGCCGCCGCGGCACGACTGGGCGGATCCGCGCTACGAGGTGGCCCAGGCCAGCCTGGTGCCGTGCCTGCGGGACCTCCTCGGGGCCCTTCGCGGCGAAGGACCGGCGGAGACCACCGGAGCGGACAACCTGAAGACCCTGGAGCTGGTCTTCGCGGCCTACGATTCCGCGAGGAAGGACCGGGTGGAAAGGTTCCATCCATGACCGCCGAAGAGGACCACGGGATCCGTTCGGCCGCGGAGCCGTCCAAGTCGACATGGCTCCAGGCCGGACCGCTGACGGCCCTGTTCGCCGACGGCGACCTGAGGCGGATCGCGTGGCAGGAACGCGAGGTCGTCCGACGAGTCCACGGAGCGGTGCGGGACCGCGACTGGGGGACGGTGCCGGGCGTGGTCCGGGACCTCGGGATCGCAAGTTCGGCGACGTCCTTCCGCATCGGATACCTCCGTGAGCACCGACTGGGTGGGATCCACTTCGAATGGCGTGCGGAGATCCGCGGGGACGACGACGGGACGATCCGCTTCGAGTTCGACGGCGTGGCGAAGTCCGACTTCCTGGCGAATCGAATCGGCCTTTGCCTGCTGCATCCGATCCGGGAGTGCGCCGGGGCGGCCTGCCGCACGCGCCATGCGGACGGCTCGGCCGTTGAGAGGACGTTTCCGGAACACGTGGCGGCGGAGCAGCCGATACCGGGATTCACCGACCTCGCGGGGGTTGCGCACGAGGTGGCACCGGGAACCTGGCTCGAGGTCCTCTTCGAGGGCGACGTCTTCGAGACCGAGGACCAGCGCAACTGGATCGACGCCAGCTTCAAGACGTACTCGACCCCGCTGAGGCTTCCCTTCCCCGTCGCGGTCCGTTGCGGCACGCGCATCCGCCAGGCCGTGGTGCTCCGCCTCCGCGGACCGCAAGGACGGGTTCCTCCGTCGCCGCGTCCTGCGGGATCCCGGGAGCCCGCTTCGATCTCGTTGGCCGGGACCGGGGAGGTGCCGGTGCCGGGGATCGGACTGGGAATCCCCTCGCCGTCGGGGCGGACCGGGACGCAACAGGCGCGACGTCTCGCCGGAATGGGACTTTCCCACCTGAGGGCGGACCTGCACCTCGCCCGGGTGGATTGGGCGGAACACCTCGCCGCCGCGGTGCGGGAGGCGGGGGATCTGGGTACGGCCTTGGAACTGGCGCTGCATCTTCCGCCCCATGGCGCGGACCGCCTGGACGAGGTCGCCTGGGAACTCCGGTGGCACGGCGTGGGCTGCCGCCGGGCGTTGATCCTGCGGGAGGGCTTCCGGTCGACCCGCCCAGGAGACCTGGAGGCCGCGCGCCGTGAACTTCCCCTCCACGCGGAGGCGATCGGGACGGGGACGGCCGCGGACCTCTACCAGTTCCACCTGGAGCCCCCGCCGCTGGACGGGGCCTTCCTGTGCTGGTCCATGAATCCGCAGGTCCATGCGACGGACGACATGAGCCTGTTCGAGACACCGGAGGCCGCCGCACATCAGATGGCCACGCTGCACCGACGTCATCCCGGCCTGCCGCGCGTCGTGTCGCCGATCACACTCAGGCCGCGCTCCAATCCGGTCGCCACATCCATCGAGGCGGAGGCCGGAGGGGGACCGACGCGGATCGACCCACGCCAGCCGACCCTGCTCGCCGCGGCGTGGACCGTGGCGCTGTTCAAGTCCCTGGCCGAGGGCGGGGCCGCCGCACTGACCTTCTTCGAGACCACGGGGCCGCTCGGGGTGATGGAGTCGGGATCCGGACTTGTCTTCCCGGTCTATCACGTCCTCGCGGACATCGGGGAGTTCGCACGGGGCCGCATCGTTCCCACTCGGAGCGGGGATCCGGCGGCCCTGCACCCGTTGCTGCTCCGACGCGACGGCATGCAGCGGCTGCTGGTCGCCAACGGCACCCCCGGCACGCTGTGCGTGTCCCTTCCCCGGCGATTGAAAGGGGCCCGGATCCGGACCTTGGACGAATCTACGGCCGAGTCGGCCATGGCCCGGCCCGAGCGGTTCCGGTCCGGTTGGGACCCCTTCGAAGGGGACCGCCTGGAATTGCGGCCCTACGCGATCGCCACCCTTGATTTCACGGAAGACTGAACGGCAAATCCCAGGAATCCCATGAGCCAGTACACAGCCCTTCCACGGGCGCTCCTCAACGTCCTCCTCGCGGCGTTCATCACGTTGCTCCTCTCCGGCTGCGGAAAGCCGGAATCGGCCGCCGCCACGTCGGACTCGAAGCCATCCGGCGAGGGCGTCCGGACCATCGGCGTGGCCTTCGAGACGCTGCAGACCGAGTTCTGGGTGGCCGGGTTCGACCGGCTGAAGGCCGACTGCGCGGCCCAGGGCATCATGATGCTCGAGGGGGTGGCGGACGGAGACGCGAGCCGCCAGTTCGACCAGGTGAAGAACTTCATCAACCGCCGTGTGGACGGGATCATCATCGTGCCCAAGGACGGCAAGACGGTCATCCCGATGATCAGGGCGGCGAACGCGGCGGGGATCCCGGTCGTGCTGTACAACCGTCCCGCGGACCCGACCGAGGCGAAGCACACGGCCGTCGCACCGGACAACTTCGCGATCACGAAGGAGACGGTGGAGCACCTGGTCTCGCTCGCGCGGAAGACGGGCAGGAAGCAGAAGGCGATGGTCCTCCTGGGCGACCTGAGCGACGTGAACGCCATCGGCCGTCGCGACGGCTTCGAGGCCGCGGTGCGGGAGGCGGGCGACGCGGTGGAGGTGGTGGCGCGGATCCCGACCGACTGGAACCAGGAGAAGGCACTGGCCGGCGTGCAGGGCGCGATGCAGGCGAATCCCGACATCGGGCTGATCTTCACGTCGAGCGACTTCATGTTCCCCAGCATCAAGTCGGTGCTCAGCAACCTCGGGAAGTGGAAGCGCCACGACGAGCCCGGGCATGTCATCCTCGGCGGCTTCGACGGCGACGCCACCGCCTATCAGCTGATGGCCGAGGGCTACGTCGACGCGACCGGTGTCCAGGACGTCTACTGGGAAGCCGAGCAGGCGATCCGCGTCCTCGTCGAGGCCAAGGCCGGCAAGGCGGTGCCGGCGCGGATCGACGACAAGGGCTTCGCGATCACGCAGGCCAACCTGAAGGAGAAGGAGGCCCGGATGTGGGGCGCGGTGGTGGCGAGGAAGGGGAAATGAGCGCGGCTTCCGCCATCGACCGCGGAGAGTCTCGCCTCCTGAGACGTCTGCTCGGATCCGAACACCTCGTCCTGGCGCTCTGCGGGGTCGTGTTCCTCGGCCTGCTCCCCTTCACCCCGGGCTTCGGCTCCCCGTCCAACCTGTCCAACGTCCTCGTCGCCGCCCTGCCGCTGCTGCTGCTGGCGACCGGCCAGACGCTGGTGCTCATCACAGGGGGGATCGACCTCTCGGTGACCGCCACGGTCGGCTTGGGAAGCGTCGTCGGAGCCCTGGTGATGGGAGGGGAGGCTGGGTGGCTGCGCGGGAGTCCCGCTGCGGTCCCGGCCGCCGTCGCGGTGACGCTCGCCACCGGCGCGTTGGTCGGCCTTTTCAACGGGGCCTGCATCGCACGGCTTCGGATGCCGGCCTTCATGGTCACGCTGACCTCGACGATGTTCTTCGGCGGGCTCGCGGTCTGGCTGGCGAAGCGGGTGGTCGACGCGGAAAGCATCTACGGCCTGCCGCCGGCCTTCCTCGCCCTCGGCGGCGGGACCTGGACCCCGGCGTTGATTGCGGCATCGGCCACCCTCGCCGCGCACCTCCTGCTGACCCGGACCATGGCGGGACGCTGGATGCAGGCCGTCGGACACAATCCCCGCACCGCGCTGGTCTCCGGGGTGCCCGTGGGAGCCGTCACCGCAGGCGCCTACGTCCTCAGCGGCCTCTTCGCCGCGACCGCCTCGATCCTCATCACAGCACGCCTCGAGACCGGCTCGCCGAACCACGGCCGATCCCTGCTGCTCGATGTCATCGGCGCCTCCGTGATCGGTGGGACAAGCCTGTTCGGCGGAAAGGGCAAGGTCGCCTGGACGATCCAGGGCGTGCTCTTCCTCGCCCTGCTCGGCAACGGACTGAACCTGCTCAACCTCTCCGACTTCCTGATCACCATCGTCAAGGGTCTCGTCATCCTGGTCGCCGCCCTGCTGGACGTGTGGCGGACGCAGTCGACACGCGGCTCCTAGCCCCGGATCCAAGGAGCCCATGGAAGCGTCCCAGAACCCCTCTCCCGCCGTCTCCTTCCAGGACGTCTCGAAATCCTTCTTCGGCGTGAAGGTCCTCAACGGGGTCTCGTTCGAGGTCGGCCGCAGCCGCATCACCGGCCTGGTCGGCGAGAACGGCGCGGGGAAGTCCACGCTCATGAACCTGCTCGGGGGCAACCTCCGTCCGGACTCCGGCAGCCTGGAGGTCCTCGGCCAGCCCCACCTGCCGGCCAGTCCCGAGGACGCCCGTGCGGCGGGCATCGCGTTCGTCCACCAGGAGCTGAACCTCTTCCCCAACCTGACCATCGCGGAGAACCTCTTCCTGCCCGCGTTTCCGCTGCTCGGCAACGGGGAACCGGGGACGCGGGGAGGCTCCCTCCGGCTCCCGTTCATCGACCGTTCCCGGCTGGCCGCGCTGGCGCGGGGCAGGCTCGCCGCCGTCGGGCTGGACCGGGATCCGGCGACGCCGGTCGGACAGCTGTCCGCGGGTGAGAGGCAACTCGTGGAGATCGCACGATGCGTCGACGGGTCGGCGAAGGTGGTGATCCTCGACGAACCCACCACGTCGCTCTCCGCCGCCGAGTGCGGACGCCTCTTCGCTCTCCTGCGCCGGATGCGCGACGACGGCTATGCGCTCATCTACATCTCGCATGCGCTCGGGGACGTCCTGGGTCTTTGCGACGACCTCGTCGTGCTCCGTGACGGCGAGCTGGTGGGCCGCGGTCCCGTCGCGGGGTTCCCGCAGGAACGTCTCGTCTCGCTGATGGTGGGTCGGGAGCTGAAGCGCCTCTATCCGGAGCGGGCGGAACGGTCCGGAGCCGAACCGCCGGCCGGGGGATCGACCCCGGCGCTGGAGGTCACCGGACTGTCCCAGCCGGGCGTGACCCACGACATCACGTTCACCCTCGGTGCGGGCGAGGTGCTGGGCATCGCGGGCATGATGGGGGCGGGCCGCTCCGAGTTGGCGCGGATCCTCTTCGGCCTCGATCCGCATTCCGCCGGCGAGATCCGGCTCGCCGGCAAGCCGCTCCGGGGCGGTCCCCGCGAACGCATCCGGCAGGGCCTCGCGTTCCTCACCGAGGATCGACGGCAGGAAGGTCTCTGCATGGAGGCGTCCATCGCCGACAACATGGCGTTGGTGACCCTGGCCCGGCATGGCCGAACGCCGGTTCGCTGGTTGGACCTGGGTGGCATTGCGGAGGCCATTCGGCGGATGCGCGAAGCCGTGCGGCTCTCGCCCAAGGCCTCGGACGACCAGGCGGTCCGCACCCTGAGCGGCGGCAACCAGCAGAAGGTCGTCCTCGGCAAATGGCTGCTCGCCGAACCGGCAGTGTTGATCCTCGACGAGCCGACCCGTGGCATCGACGTCGGCGCGCGGTTCGAGATCTACCAGCTCATCCACCGCCTGGCAGACCGGGGAACGGGCGTGCTGGTCATCTCCTCGGAGATCGAGGAGCTGACCGGGATCTGCGACCGGATCCTGGTCCTGTGTGGGGGCCGCATCACCGCCGGGTTCCGGCGCGGCGAATTCGACCGGGAACGCATCCTCGCAGCGGCCCTGCCGTCTTCCAGGTCATGAAGCCATCCGGAGCCACCTCCATTTCCCGTCTGCTCGACCTCGCCCCGGTCGCCCTGTTCGTCCTGATGCTGGGCGTGTTCGGCTCGATGTCACGGACGTTCCTGACCGCGGACAACCTCACGCAGATCCTGGTGCAGTCGGCCTCCACCGTGGTGGTCGGCACCGGGATGACCTTCGTCCTGATCGCCGGCGGCGTGGACCTCTCCGTGGGTGCGGTCATGTTCGTGGGCGCGGCGATCGCAGGGAAGATGATCCTGGCCGGCCAGCCGCTGACCCTCTGCCTGCTGGCCATGTTGGCCGTCGGCGCAGCGGGTGGCGCGGTCAACGCCTTCCTCGTGACCCGTCTCCACCTCGTCGCCTTCCTGGCGACCCTGGCGACGCTCTACATCGGTCGGGGTGTGGGACGCTGGATCACGCAGACCCGGGCGATGAACCTTCCCGACTCCTTCCTCGCGCTCGGTTCCTCGAAATGGCTGGGCATCCCGATGCCGCTCTGGATCGCGGGTACGGTCGTCGTCGTCGCGCAGCTCGTGCTTTCCCACACGCCCTTCGGCCGGCGGCTCTTCGCCGTGGGAAGCCATGCCGAGGCGGCGAGGAAGGCAGGCCTCCGGCCCGGTCGCATCCTCGCCGTCGTCCATGTGCTCTGCGGGGTGTGCGCCGGGGCCGGAGGCATCCTCGCCCTCTCACAGCTCGGATCGGTCTCCCCCAAGTTCGGCGAGCTCTACGAGTTCGACGCGATCACGGCCGCGGTCCTCGGCGGCACGAGCCTCTTCGGCGGACGCGGAAACGTCTTCCCCGGAACCGTGCTCGGCGCGGTCCTGCTCAAGGCCGTCTTCAACGGCCTCGTGATCGTGCAGGCCGATCCGTACCTCTATCCGCTGATCACCAGCGCGATCATCTTCGGCGCCGTGCTCCTGGACGGGTTGCGGCGGAAGCGGTAGGGCGGTCTTCGGTCTTCGTCTTCGGCGGGGAACGCCGGAAGGGGCGGCGATCCTCCGTGGCCCGGCGGCCACGGCCACGGATGACGGACAACGGACCACGAACCGGGTCTCCGTGTCCTCCGGGTCTCCGTGGCGGCTCCCGGGTCGGCGGCAAACGACGGCGACTTGGAGGAGGCCGCTACTCGGCGCGGAGGGCGACCATGGGGTCCACGCGCGAGGCCCGTCGGGCCGGGATCCAGCAGGCGACCAGCGCAACGAGGGCCAGAAGCAGCGGCACGAGGCCGAAGGTGACCGGATCCATCGGCTCGATCCCGAAGAGCAGGCTCCGCAGGAGCCGGCTGCCGGCCAGCGCGCCGAGCCAGCCCAGGGCGAT
>JAIXRN010000062.1 GCA_027485165.1 Rubrivivax sp. | reverse complement strand
ACCAGGAACTGCTGGCCGAGCTGATGGACCAGAACGCCCGCCGTGCCCAGCCGGCCGACGCCAAGCAGGTGATGTACCACGCGCTCATCCAGTCGGCCCTGGGCTCGGCCGACGTGGCGCGCGAACTGGGCCTGAACCCTGACAGCAGCATCATCAGCTGCAAGGTCAGCGGTGTGCAGGACCTGATCAGCGTCTACCGCGCCCTGGCCCGTCGTTGCGACTACGCCCTGCACCTGGGCTTGACCGAAGCCGGCATGGGCACCAAGGGCACGGTAGCCAGCGCCACGGCCTTGTCCATCCTGCTGCAGGAAGGCATCGGCGACACCATCCGCGTCAGCCTCACGCCGCAGCCCGGCGAATCGCGCACGCAGGAAGTGGTGGTGGCCGCGGAAATCCTGCAGAGCCTGGGCCTGCGCAACTTCAACCCCAGCGTTACCGCGTGCCCGGGCTGCGGCCGCACCACCAGCACCACCTTCCAGGAACTGGCCAAGCAGATCGACGATTTCCTGCGCGCCCAGATGCCGGTGTGGAAGGCTCGCTACCCCGGCGTCGAGAATCTGAAGGTTGCCGTGATGGGCTGCATCGTCAACGGCCCGGGCGAAAGCAAGCATGCCGACATCGGCATCAGCCTGCCGGGTACGGGCGAAGCGCCGGCTGCGCCCGTGTTCATCGACGGCGAAAAGGCCCTGACGCTGCGCGGCGAGCACATCGCCACGGAATTCCACAAGCTGGTCGAACGCTACATCGAAGGCAAGTACGGCCAGCCGGTGACATGAGCCAGGCGCCGCCTGGCGCGTACCAAGCCGGCCTGGTGTCCGTCCCCCCGGTCTGCCCGCGGCGGCCTTTGGCGGCGGCCGCCCCTTCCCCATCCGACATCTCCCATGGCTGACAAGCTTTCCGCCGTCAAAGGCATGAACGACATCCTGCCGGCCGGCGTGCCGCGCAAGGACAAGCTGCCCGACTCGGGGCTGTGGCGCTGGTTCGAGCGCACCGTCGACGACGTGCTGTCTCGCTATGGCTACCAGTATTTGCTGACGCCCATGGTCGAACCCACCGCACTCTTCGTGCGGGGCATCGGGCAGGCCACCGACATCGTCGAAAAGGAGATGTATTCCTGGACCGACAGCATGAACGGCGACGCGCTCACGCTGCGGCCCGAGATCACCGCCGGCATCGTGCGCGCCATGGTCGAGCACAACGCGCTGTACAACGGCCCGTTGCGCGTGTGGTCGCTGGGGCCGGTGTTCCGGCACGAAAGGCCGCAGAAGGGCCGCTACCGGCAGTTCTTCCAGCTCGACGTGGAAGCCCTGGGCTGCGCCGGGCCGGATGTCGACGCCGAACTCATCCTGATGGTGCGCAGCCTGTGGCAGGCGCTGGGCCTGGTGGTGGGCCAGCATGTGCGGCTGGAACTCAACTGCCTGGGGCAGCCTGATGAACGCGCAGCGCACCGGGCTGCTTTGGTGGCCTACTTCCAGCAGCACGTCGCGCAACTGGACGACGATTCCCAGCGCCGCCTGCACAGCAACCCGCTGCGCATCCTGGACACCAAGAACCCGGCCATGCAGACCCTGGTGGAAGCCGCGCCCAAGCTGGTCGACCACCTGGGCCCCGCGTCGAAGGCCCACCTGGACGCCGTCTGCGCCGTGCTGGACGCCGCTGGCCTGCCCTACCGCATCAACCCGCGCCTGGTGCGCGGGCTGGACTACTACAACCTGACGGTCTTCGAATGGGTCACCGACCACCTGGGTTCGCAGGGCACGGTCTGCGGTGGTGGGCGCTACGACGGGCTTTTTGAACAGCTGGGCGGCAAGCCCACGCCAGCCATAGGCTTTGGTCTGGGCGTTGAACGGCTCTTGCTGTTGCTGCAGGAACTGCAATTGCCGCTGCCCAGCTCCGCACCCGACGCCTATGCGGTGGTGGGTGAAGGCGTGCCCCTGCCGACCGTGCTGGTGGCGCTGGACGCGCTGCGGGCGGCGGGTGTGTCGGTGCTGCTGCATGCGTCTGGCCGCGAAGGCCCGGGCAGCCTGAAATCGCAGTTCAAGAAGGCTGACGCCAGCGGCGCCCGCTACGCGCTGGTCTTCGGCGCCGACGAGATGGCCGCAGGGCAGGTGGCCGTTAAGCCGCTGCGCGACGCATCGGCAGCGCAGACCCTGCAGCCACTGGCCCAGCCACAAGCCTGGGCGGCAGGGCTGCGCAAGCCATAATCCGGCTCTTTTGCCGACCCCACAGCACACCCATCCATGGCCACCCAACTCGACCTGCAGGAGCAGGAACAGCTCGACACCCTGAAGTCGTTCTGGAAGCAATACGGCAACCTGTTGACCTGGACGGTGATCGCAGCGCTGGCAGCCTTCGCGGGCTGGAACGGCTGGAACTACTGGCAGCGCGACCAGGGTTTCAAGGCTGGCGCGTTGTATGACGAGCTCGACCGCGCTGCAGCTGCAGGCGACGCCGACAAGACGCAGCGTGTGCTGTCCGACCTGCAGGCGCGATTTCCCAAGACCAGCTTCGCCGAACAGGGCGCGTTGCTGGCGGCACGCGTGCAGTTCGACAAGGGCCAGCTGGACGCCGCGCGCGCCAGCCTGACCTGGCTGGCCGAGCAGGGCACGCAGGAAGAATCGCGCACCATCGCCCGGCTGCGCCTGGCGGCCCTGCTGCTGGCAGAAAAGAAACCCGACCAGGCTCTGGCAGCGCTGGACGCCGCCAAGGCCGCCGGCTTCGAGTTCCTGGTGGCCGACCGCCGCGGGGACGTCCTGCTGGCGCAGGGCAAGGCAGAGGAAGCACGCACTGCCTACCAGGCGGCGTGGTCGGGCATGGACGCGGCGCTGGACTACCGGCGCGTGGTCGAAGCGAAGCTCACGGCACTGGGCGCGGCGCCTGCCCCCGCCGCAGCCGCCAGCGGGGCGGCCAGTGCCGCCACCGCTGCCGCCGCAGGGGCGTCGAAGTGATGCGCCGTTCCGCGCAGCTGCTGTTGCTGTCGCTGGCCGCCCTGTTGCTGGCCGCCTGCAGCAGCGACAAGCCGAAGCCCACGCCGCTGGAAAGCCTGCAGCCGAAGATTGCCGGCCGCCAGGTGTGGTCGGCCAGCGTGGGCAGCATCGGCTTTGCGATGTTGCCGGCTGCCAAAGGCGGGCAGTTCGTCGTCGCCAGCGACGACGGCACCGTGCTGGCGCTGGACGCGCAGACCGGCGCCGAGCGCTGGCGCACCCGCGTCAACGACCGGCTGTCGGCCGGCGTGGGCAGCGACGGCCGTTACGCCAGCGTGGTGACGCGCGGCAACGAAGTCGTGGTGCTGGACGCCGGTCGCGAGATCTGGCGCAAGCGTGTGCCGTCGGCCGTGGTGACGCCGCCGCTGGTGGCGGGTGAGCGCGTGTTCGTGAAGGGCGTGGACCGCGCCGTGCACGCCTTCGACGTACTGGACGGTCGGCGCTTGTGGACCCTGCAGCGCCCGGGCGACCCGCTGACGCTGTCGCAGGCCAGCGTGCTGGCGGCCTTTGGCAACACCCTGCTGTTGGGCCAGGGCGCCCGGTTGGCCGGCGTCGACCCGCTGCGCGGTACGGTGCAATGGGAAGTGCCGATGGCGTCGCCGCGGGGCACGAACGAAGTCGAGCGCCTGGCCGACCTGGTGGGGCCACTGGCCCGGGTGGGTGACCGGGTCTGCGCACGGGCGTTCCAGTCGGCCGTGGCCTGTGCCGATGCCGCCAAGGGCACGGTGTTGTGGTCAAAGAATGTTGGCGGCTTGAATGCCGTGGGCAGCGACGCCGAACACGTGTTCGGCGCCGATGCCAGCGACCGCCTGACGGCCTGGCGCGTAGCCAATGGCGACGTGGCCTGGACGAGCGAAAAGTACCTGTATCGCGGTCTGAGTGGCTTTCTGGCGCTGGGCCCTTCGATGGTGTTCGGTGACAGCGACGGCTTCGTCCACTTCCTCGCTACCGCGACTGGCGATGCGCAGTTGCGCCTGCCCACCGACGGGTCTGCGGTGATCGGCACACCGGTCGTCAGCGGCACCACCTTGCTCGCGGTGACGCGCAAGGGCGGCCTTTACGCCTTTCGGCCGCAGTGAAACCTGTCATCGCACTGGTGGGGCGGGCCAACGTCGGCAAGTCGACGCTGTTCAACCGCATCACGAAGAGCCGCGACGCCATCGTGGCCGACTATGCTGGCCTCACGCGCGACCGCCACTACGGCGACGCGCGGCTGGGGGCACGTGAATTCATCGTGGTCGACACCGGTGGCTTCGAACCCGACAAGCCCACTGGCGTGGTGGCCGAGATGGCCAAGCAGACCCGGCAGGCCGTGGCCGAAGCCGATGCGGTGATCTTCGTGGTGGACGTGCGCGGCGGCCTGTCGGCGCAGGACCACGACATTGCCCGCTACCTGCGCAGCGCGCAGAAGAAGGTGCTGCTGGCCGCCAACAAGGCCGAAGGCATGATCGAGTCGCCGCTGCTGGGCGAGTTCTTCGAACTCGGCATCGGCGCGCCACACCCGGTGTCGGCTGCGCACGGGCAGGGCATTCGCAGCCTGCTGGAAGCTGCGCTGGAAGATTTTCCCGAGCCCGAGGAAGACGAAGACGCCAGCGACGCTGGAGCCCCCGTCCGCCTGGCCGTGGCAGGGCGCCCCAACGTGGGCAAGAGCACCCTGATCAACGCCTGGCTGGGCGAGGAACGCCTGGTCGCCTACGACCAGCCGGGCACCACGCGCGACGCGATCCACGTGCCCTTCGAACGCGACGGTCGCCAGTTCGAGCTGATCGACACCGCCGGCCTGCGCCGCCGTGGCAAGGTGTTCGAGGCGATCGAGAAGTTCTCGGTCGTCAAGACCCTGCAGGCCATCGCCGACGCGAACGTGGTGTTGCTGCTGATCGACGCCACCCAGGGCGTGAGCGACCAGGACGCGCACATCGCGGGTTACGTCCTGGAATCCGGCCGCGCCGTGGTGGTGGCCGTGAACAAGTGGGACGCCACAGACGATTACCAGCGCCAGACGCTGCAGCGCTCGATCGAATCGCGGCTGTCGTTCCTGAAATACGCGCCGGTGCTGCACATCTCGGCGATCCGGCGCACAGGCTTGTCGGCGGTCTGGAAGGCGCTGCTGCAGGCGCATGCCTCGGCCACGATCAAGATGCCCACGCCGGTGCTGACGCGGTTGCTGCTGGACGCCGTGGAACACCAGGCGCCGCGGCGTGAAGGGCGTTTTCGGCCCAAGCTGCGCTATGCCCACCAGGGTGGCATGAACCCGCCCTTGGTGGTGGTGCACGGCAATGCGCTGGAACACGTCACCGACACCTACAAGCGCTACCTGGAGGGCCGCTTCCGCGAGCACTTCAAGCTGGTCGGTACGCCCATGCGCATCGAGATGAAGTCGGCCCCGAACCCGTTCGACGACAAGCAGCGTTGACACAAAGGCCCCCCCGCCGGATGGACAGGGCCCCTGTGATAAGGTGCCGTCATTCGGGTAAATACCCAACACGGAGAATATCGTGAGCAACAAAGGCCAACTTTTGCAGGACCCTTTTCTGAACCTGCTGCGCAAGGAACATGTGCCGGTGTCGATCTATCTCGTCAACGGCATCAAGCTCCAGGGCCACATCGAGTCTTTCGACCAGTACGTGGTGCTGCTGCGCAACACCGTGACACAGATGGTCTACAAGCACGCGATATCGACCGTCGTGCCCAGCCGGGCGGTGAACTTCCACGCCACCGAAACCCCGGACGCAGCCTGAACACGCAGCCTTGCCCGACGTCCGACTGCAGCCACCCTTGAGTTCCCACTCCGCTTCCGCCGCCCAGGGCGGCCTTGACCGCACCCGCGCTGTGCTGGTGGGCGTCGACTTCGGCAACGACGTCGCCTTTGACGGCGAACTCGAAGAGCTGGCGTTGCTCGCTGCGTCCGCGGGCGACCTGGCCGTGGCGCGCGTGACAGCCAAGCGGCGCGCCCCAGACCCAGCCTTGTTCGTGGGCTCGGGCAAAGCCGACGAAATCAAGGCCCTGGTGGCTGAGACGGCAGCCCATGGCGTGATCTTCGACAAGGCCCTCAGCCCGGCGCAGCAGCGCAACCTGGAACGCCACCTGGGCGTACCGGTAGCCGACCGCACGTCCCTGATCCTGGACATCTTCGCCAACCGTGCCCAAAGCCACGAAGGCAAGCTGCAGGTCGAACTGGCGCGGCTGCAGTACGTGGCCACCCGGCTGGTGAAGCGCTGGTCGCACCTGGAACGCCAGCAAGGCGGCATCGGCACCCGCGGCGGCCCCGGCGAGGCGCAGATCGAACTCGACCGGCGCATGATCGGCGACCGCATCAAGTCGGTGAAGGCACGGCTGGAAAAGGTCAAGCGCCAGCGCGGCACCCAGCGCAAGGCGCGTGAACGACGCGGCACCTTCCGTGTGTCGCTGGTGGGCTACACCAACGCCGGCAAGTCCACGCTGTTCAACAGCCTGGTGAAGGCGCGAAGCTATGCCGCCGACCAGCTGTTTGCGACCCTGGACACCACGACGCGCGCGCTGTGGCTGGAACAGGCCGGTTGTGCGGTGTCGCTGTCCGACACCGTGGGCTTCATCCGCGACCTGCCGCACAAGCTGGTCGAAGCCTTTGAAGCCACTCTGCAGGAAGCGGCTGACGCCGACCTGCTGCTGCATGTGGTGGATGCGGCCAACCCTTTGCGGGCTGAACAGCAGGCCGAGGTCGACCGCGTGCTGGAAGATATCGGCGCAGCCCATGTGCCGCAGCTCCTGGTCTTCAACAAGTGCGACCTGCTTGAAGAATCCCTGCAGCCGCGTGAAGCGCAAGACTGGCTGGAAGTGCACGCGGGCGTGCGTCGCCAGCGTGTGTTTGCCAGTGCGCGCACCGGTGCCGGTCTGGACACGCTGCGGCAGGCCATCGCGCAGGCGGCCATCGATGCGCGCTTGCAGGCAGGCGCTGCTGTTTCATCAGAAGACGTGCGTTTCGGCAGGCCTGCTGCCGAAGCCGAAACCCTAGGTTCCACCCCGGCATGAGCATGCGCGAATCGATCCCTGAAGCCCCCGCCACCTGGACTGCAAGGCTGACTGCCGTTGCGGCTGCTGCTGGCGCCCTGTTGCGCGGTTTGTCGCGTGGCGTGGCCTCGCGCCGCGTTGCACCGCTGGCCACCCGAGCAGACGGGCTGGTCTTCAACAACCGCAACGACGGCCCGCCCGATCTGGACGAGCTCTGGCGCGACTTCAACCGCAAGCTCAGCGGCCTGTTTGGCGGCAAGCCCGGTGGCCCCGGGCGGTCTGGCGGCAGTAACGACGGCGGTGGCGGGCCTTCATTCCAGCCCGACATGAAGAGCGCAGGCATCGGTGCAGGGCTCATCGCCGTCGTCGCGGCGCTGGTCTGGCTGGGCAGCGGCTTCTACATCGTGCAAGAAGGCCAGCAGGCCGTCGTCACCACGTTCGGCAAGTACAGCACCACCACCGACGCTGGCTTCAAGTGGCGCTTCCCGTACCCGGTGCAGGCCCACGAGATGGTGTCGGTGACGCAGTTGCAGTCGGTGGAAGTGGGCCGCAGCGCCGTAGCGCAGACCACGGGCCTGCGCGATTCGTCGATGCTGACGCAGGACGAGAACATCGTCGACATCCGCTTCACCGTGCAGTACCGCCGCAGCGATGCCCGCGCCTACCTGTTTGAGAACCGCAATGCCGACGAAGCCGTGGTGCAGGCTGCGGAATCGGCTGTACGCGAGATCGTGGGCCGCAGCCGCGTGGACCAGGTGCTGTACGAACAACGCGACGCCATCGCCGCCGACCTGGTGAAGAACATCCAGGCGCAGCTGGACCGGTTGAAGGCCGGCATCGTGATTTCCAACGTCAATGTGCAGAACGTGCAGGTGCCCGATCAGGTGCAGGCTGCCTTCAACGACGCTGTGAAGGCGGGTGCAGACCGCGACCGCTTCAAGAACGAAGGCCAGGCCTATGCGAGCGACGTGATACCGAAAGCGCGCGGCACGGCATCACGTCTGATGGAAGAGGCCGAAGGTTACCGATCGCGCGTGGTGGCGCAGGCTGAAGGCGATGCAGAGCGCTTCCGGTCGGTGCTGACCGAATACCAGAAAGCGCCCCAGGTCACGCGTGATCGTCTTTACACCGACACCATGCAGCAGGTGTATTCCAACGTCACGAAGGTGATGGTTGACAGCCGTGCCGGATCGAACCTGCTGTACCTGCCGCTGGACAAGCTGCTGCAAGGGGCTGCACCCGCTGCCGCCGCTGGCGCCCCGACCGTGGTGCCATCACCGGCCAGCACTGAACAGCTGGCCAGCCCCGCAGGCACCGACATCCGTTCACGCGATGACAGCCGCTCGCGCGCCCGCGAAGGCCGCTGACCCGCACGCCACCCCACCATGAACAAGATTGCCCTCACCATTGCCGGCGCGCTGCTGGCCCTGATGCTGCTGTCCAGCACGCTCTTCGTCGTCGACCAGCGTCAGGTCGGCGTGATCTACGCGCTGGGCGAGATCAAGGAAGTCATCACCGAACCAGGCCTGCAGTTCAAGCTGCCGCCGCCTTTCCAGAACGTGGTGTTCTTGGACCGCCGCGTGCAGACTCTGGACAGCCCTGAGACGCGCCCCATCTTCACGGCTGAAAAGAAGAGCCTGGTCATCGACTGGCTGGTGAAGTGGCGCATCTCGGAGCCCCGCCAGTTCATCCGCAACAACGGTGTTGACTTCCGCAACCTGGAAAGCCGACTGGCGCCGGTGGTGCAGGCCACCTTCAACGAGGTCATCACCCGCCGCGACGTCAAGGCCGTGCTGGCCACGGAACGAGAGGCCGTGATGGGTGACGTGCAGAAGCGCCTGGCCGACGAGGCCAAGGCCTTTGGTATCGAGATCCTGGACGTGCGCATCAAGCGCGTGGACTTCGTTGCCGACATCACTGAATCGGTCTACCGGCGCATGGAATCCGAACGCAAGCAGGTGGCCAACGAACTGCGTTCGCAAGGTGCTGCCGAAGGCGAGAAGATCCGCGCCGATGCCGACCGGCAGCGCGAAGTCATCATCGCCGAGGCCTATCGCGATTCGCAAAAGATCAAGGGCGAGGGCGACGCCAAGGCGTCAGCGCTGTACGCCGACGCCTTCGGCCGGGACGCCCAGTTCGCCCAGTTCTACCGCAGCCTGGAAGCCTACCGGGCCACCTTCCGCAGCAAGAGCGATGTGATGGTGGTCGACCCCAGCAGCGAATTCTTCCGCGGCCTGCGCGGCAACAGCCCACCCTCGGCACCTGGGGCACGGCCTTAGGCCGCGTAAGCCGCGTGCGACGCCTGCCGGGCCCGCAGCGCCTGCCCGGCGCCGTCGGGCCCCACCCCCGCCGGTACAATGCCGGGCTTTACAGCCGGTAAATTCAATGCGCTCTGCGTGGCTGTTGCCCGAGCACATCGCCGACGTCCTGCCCGCTCAAGCCCAGCGCATCGAAGCCCTGCGCCGCTGTCTGCTGGACAGGGCTCGCAGCTATGGGTACGAGCTGGTCATCCCGCCGCTGCTGGAACACCTGGACGCGCTGCTCAGCGGCACGGGGCATGAACTGGACCTCAGTACCTTCAAGCTGGTCGATCAGCTCAGCGGCCAGATGCTGGGCCTGCGCGCGGACACCACGCCCCAGGCGGCCCGCATCGATGCGCACCTGCTGAACCGCCAGGGCATCACCCGCCTGTGCTACTGCGGGCCTGTGCTGCATACCCGTCCGACGGGTCTGGCCGCCACGCGTGAACCGCTGCAGTTCGGTGCCGAGATCTTCGGCCACGAAGGCCTAGAGGCCGACCTGGAAGTCGCCGAACTGGCACTGGACTGTCTGCGCGCCGCCCGCGTGCCGCGGCTGGTGATCGACCTGGCCGATGCGCGCGTGCTGCGTGGCGTGCTGGCCGGCGTGCCGATGGACGCCGAGGGCCTGCAAGACGTTGCGCGTGCGCTGTCCAGCAAGGACGCGCCGGCACTGGCCGCACTGTGCAGCGGCCTGCCGGCCGAGACCCGCGCGGCTTTGCAGTCCTTGCTGCGCCTGTACGGCGGCGTCGAAGTACTGGCCGCCGCGCGTGACCTGCTGCCAGACCGGCCGCTCATCCGCAGCGCGCTGGACCAGCTGGGCTGGCTGGGCGGCCGGCTGCAGGCCGCTGACGCCAGCTTGCGCGTGGCTTTCGACCTATCGGACATGAGCGGCTATGCCTACTACAGCGGGGTGCGTTTCGGCATCTTCGCCGCAGGTTGCAGCGACACACTGGCCCGCGGCGGCCGGTATGACGAAGTGGGCGCCGTGTTCGGTCGCAGCCGCCCAGCCGTCGGCTTCAGCCTGGACCTGAAATCACTTTCCGAGGTGACGCCCCCTGCCGCGCCCGTGTCTGCAGTGCTGGCGCCCTGGGGCGATGACCCAGCCCTCTTGGCCGCCGTACAAGCCCTGCGCACGGGGGGCGACGTCGTGGTGTGCACCCTGCCGGGCAGCCGAGCTGGCAGCACGGAAGAAGCCGCAGCCTGGCGGGCTGACCGCGAACTGGTGCAGCACGAAGGCGCATGGTGCGTCAGGCCCCTGAAAACTCTTTCAACACACTGAACATGCAAGCAGTCGCAGGCAATATGCGCAGCAGCGCCGGCCGCAACGTCGTCGTCGTCGGCACCCAATGGGGTGACGAAGGCAAGGGCAAGATCGTCGACTGGCTGACCGACAACGCCCAGGGCGTGGTGCGCTTCCAGGGCGGCCACAACGCTGGCCACACCTTGGTCATCAATGGCCGCAAGACGGCGCTACAGCTCATTCCATCGGGGGTGATGCGCGACGGTGTGGCCTGCTACATCGGCAACGGCGTGGTGGTCGACCCGGCGCACCTGCTGTCGGAAATCGCGCGCATCGAACAGCTGGGTGTGGACGTGCGTTCACGCCTTTTCCTGTCGGAATCCTGCCCGCTGATCCTGCCCTTCCACGTCGCCATCGACCACGCGCGCGAAGCGCTGCGCGAAAGCAGCGGTAGCGGCAAGATTGGCACCACGGGCAAGGGCATCGGCCCGGCCTATGAAGACAAGGTTGCGCGGCGCGCCCTGCGCGTGCAGGACCTGAAGCACCCGCAGCGCTTCGAAGCCCGGCTGCGCGAGCTGCTGGACCTGCACAACGCTGAACTGGTGAATGTGCTGAAGGCCCAGCCGCTGGCGCTGCAGCCCATCCTGGACAACGCGCTGGCCGCCGCCGAGCAGCTGCGCCCGCTGATGGCCGACGTGGGCTACCGCCTGTTCAATGCCCATCAGACCGGTGCGAACCTGCTGTTCGAGGGTGCCCAGGGCACCCTGCTGGACATCGACCACGGCACCTACCCGTACGTCACGTCCAGCAACTGCGTGGCCGGGAATGCTGCTGCAGGGTCGGGCCTGGGCCCGGGCATGTTGCACTACGTGCTGGGCATCACAAAGGCCTACACCACGCGCGTGGGCAGCGGGCCTTTCCCGACCGAGCTGGACATGGACACGCGGGGCAGCGGCGGGCATCACCTGTCGACCGTGGGCCAGGAACGCGGCACCGTCACCGGTCGGGCGCGGCGTTGCGGCTGGCTGGACGCCGCGGCGCTGAAGCGCTCGATGATCATCAACGGCATCTCGGGCCTGTGCATCACCAAGCTCGACGTGCTGGATGGTCTGCCCGAGATCCGCATCTGCACCGGCTACCGGCTGGGCAGCCAGACGCTGGACGTGCTGCCGCTGGACGCCGACGAGATCGCGGCCTGCGAGCCCATCTACGAAACCCTACCGGGCTGGGCCGAGACCACCGCCGGGCTGACGCACTGGGAACTGTTGCCAGCCAACGCCAGGCGCTACCTTGAGCGCATGCAGGCGTTGATCGGCGCGCCCATCGACATGGTGTCCACCGGTCCGGACCGGGTGCACACCATCCTGATCCGCCACCCGTTCCGTGCCTGAACGACACCTCTTGAGGAGAGCTTGCCCATGCTGACCGACGACGGCAAACACCTGTACGTTTCCTGGGACGAGTACCACATGCTCACCGAGCGCCTGGCGCTGAAGGTGCACAACTCGGGTTGGGAGTTCGACCAGATCCTGTGCCTGGCGCGCGGGGGCATGCGGCCCGGTGACGTGCTGTCGCGTGTGTTCGACAAGCCGCTGGCCATCATGTCCACCAGCAGCTATCGGGCCGAAGCCGGCACCATCCAGGGCCGGCTGGACATGGCCAAGTACATCACCATGCCCAAGGGCGAACTGGCCGGCCGCGTGCTGTTGGTCGACGACCTGGCCGACACGGGCGTGACGCTGCAAGCCGTGGTCGAACGCTTGCGCGGCATGCCCGCCATCAGCGAACTGCGGGCCGCTGTCATCTGGGTCAAGGGCGTGTCGACCTACACCCCTGACTACTACGTCGAAATGCTTCCCACGAGCCCGTGGATCCACCAGCCCTTCGAGGACTACGACAACCTGCGTCCCGATGGCCTGGCCAAGAAATTTGCCGTCTGAAAACGCAAAAACCCGGTTGCTTTCGCAACCGGGTTTCGTCGTTTGGTGCCCAGAAGAGGACTCGAACCTCCACGCCGTTAAGCGCTAGTACCTGAAACTAGTGCGTCTACCAATTCCGCCATCTGGGCTAGATCAGGAACCAAGGATCATACTATCAAACAGAACAACAACGCAAGCTCCCCGTCCAGCGGTACGCCAGGCGCGGCCCTGATGGGTGAATTCGATGGCCGTGTTGAAGGCCATCGCGACGGCCACGGCTTCGTCATGCCCGACAACGGTGACCCGGCCGTCTATCTGGCGCCGCAAGAGATGCGCTCGGTGCTGCACCGCGACCGCGTGCGTGTTCGCGTGCAGCGCATGGACCGCAAGGGCCGGCCCGAAGGCCGCGTGCTCGAGATCATCGAGCGTCGCAAAACCCCCATCATCGGCCGCCTGCTGCACGAGGGCGGGCAATGGATCGTGGCGCCTGAAGACCGGCGCTACGGCCAGGACGTGCTGATCCCGAAGAACGCCACGGCCAGCGCGCAGGTGGGGCAGGTGGTGTCGGTGGAACTGACCGAGCCGCCATCGCTGCATTCGCAGCCCGTGGGCCGCGTGGTCGAAGTGCTGGGCGAGATCGACGACGCCGGCATGGAGATCGAGATCGCGGTGCGCAAGTACGAAGTGCCGCACCGCTTTACGCCTGAGACCCTGGCAGCCGCGGCCGCATTGCCGGAAAAGCTGCGGGCCGTCGACCGCAAGAACCGCGTCGACCTGACTGACGTGGCGCTGGTCACCATCGACGGCGAAGACGCACGCGACTTCGACGACGCGGTCTATTGCGAACCCTTCAAGCGCGGGCGCGGCAAGACTGCCTTCACGGGCTGGCGCCTGCTGGTGGCCATTGCTGACGTCAGCCACTACGTGAAGCCCGGCGAGGCGCTGGACAACGACGCCTACGAGCGCGCCACATCGGTCTACTTCCCGCGCCGCGTCATCCCGATGCTGCCCGAGAAGCTGTCCAACGGCCTGTGTTCGCTGAACCCGCATGTCGAACGCCTGGCCCTGGTGTGCGACATGATCGTGGGCGAAGACGGCGCCATCGACGCCTACCAGTTCTTCCCGGCGGTGATCAATTCGCATGCTCGGCTGACCTACACCGAAGTGGCGTCGGCCCTGGCCAACACCCGTGGTCCGGAAGCCCAGAAGCGGGCAGACGTGCTGCCCCACCTGCTGCACCTGCATGAGGTCTACCGCGCGCTGCTGAAGCAGCGCGCCAAGCGCGGCGCGATTGACTTCGAGACCACCGAAACCCAAATCGTCTGTGACGACAACGGCCGCATCGAGAAGATCGTGCCGCGCACGCGCACCGATGCGCACCGGCTGATCGAAGAATCCATGTTGGCCGCCAACGTCTGTGCGGCGGCATTCATCGCACAGGCCGAACACCCCAGCCTCTACCGCGTGCACGAAGGCCCGACGCCGGAAAAGCGCGTCGCCTTGCAGGCCTACCTGCGGGCGCTGGGGCTGGGGCTGCACATCAGCGACGACCCCACGCCTGGGGAGATGCAGGCCATCAGCCAGTCCACGCAGGGCCGGCCCGATGCGCTGCAGATCAGCACCATGTTGCTGCGGTCGATGCAGCAGGCGGTCTACACCGCCACCAATAACGGCCACTTCGGCCTGGCGTATGACGCCTACACGCACTTCACCAGCCCGATCCGGCGTTACCCGGACCTGCTTGTGCACCGCGTGATCAAGGCCCTGCTGGGCGGCAAGCGCTTCCACCTGGCGCCCAACGCGCTGACGCGCACACCCGAGCTGCGCAAGAACGCACGCCCGGCAGTCAAGCCGGCCAAGCCGCTGTCGCAGGAACTGCAGGTGTGGGAAGGCGTGGGCGCGCATTGCAGCGCCAACGAACGCCGCGCAGACGAAGCATCGCGCGACGTCGAGGCCTGGCTGAAATGCCGGTTCATGCGCGAACACCTGGGCGAAGAGTTTTCGGGCACGGTCAGCGCGGTCGCCGGCTTCGGACTGTTCGTCACGCTGGACGCCTTGTATGTCGACGGACTGGTGCACATCACGGAACTGGGCGGCGAGTACTACCGTTTCGACGAAGCGCGACAGGAATTGCGCGGCGAACGCAGTGGCGTGCGCTATGCAGTGGGTGCGCGCGTACGCGTGCAGGTCAGCCGTGTCGACCTGGACGGGCGCAAGATCGACTTCCGCCTGGTGCGCGAAGGCGAGTCAGACCGCCTGTTGGAAAAGGGTCGCCCCGAGCGGGCTGAACGTGGCGAGCGCGGAGACCGTACCAAGGCCCCCAGCGCGCTGGCTGAACTGAACGCCGTGCGCGAAGCCGACCGGGTGGTGAAGGCGAGCGCGCGCGACCTGAAGACCCAGGTTGCCGTGGGGGACAGCACCAAACGCTCGCGCAAGCCGGCTGCCCGCCGCCCTGCGCCGCGGCCCCGCACCAGACGTTAGCCGCCAGATGCCGCGCTTGCAGCGCTAGACGCGCAGCATCGCTTCGATCAGATCGCCTGCGAGCAACGGGCCCGCGTTGCCGCGGGCTGACCAAGCGTCGGCGGCGGCGCCATGGGTCCAGACAGCGGTCAGCACCGGGCCCAGCGCCTGGTCGCCGGGCTCATCTGCCAGGCTGGCTGCGCACACGCCCACGCCCGCCGCTGCATCGTCGCGGCTGTTCGCTGCGCACTGCGCCCACAGCCCGCCTATCCAGCCGGCCAACACATCGCCTGTGCCGGCTGTCCCCAGCGCGGCATTCCCGGTGGGGTTGACGAACAACGCACCTTTCGCGCTAGCCACTACGCTGCCTGACCCCTTCAGCACCACCAGCGCCTGCCAGCGCCGGGCCAGCTGCGCCGCTGCAGCCAGTCGGTCGGCCTGGACCTGGGCGCTGCTGCAGCCCAGCAGGCGCGCGGCTTCCAGCGGGTGCGGTGTCAGCACCGTGGGCTGGCACCGGTCGGATCGTGCCTGCAGGGCCTTCTGCAACGCCTGGCTGGCTGCCACGGCGTTCAGCGCGTCGGCGTCCAGCACCAGCCGACCGGCATCGGCCATGATGCTTGCCAACGACTGCTCGATGGCCTGGCCGCCGCCGCAGCCGGCGACGGTCACCACGTCGGACAGGCGCGATGGCTGCAGCGCTTCAGCCAGCGGCCGCAGCATGATCTCGGGCCGCGTGCGCGGCGTGCTGCCGGCCTGCAGCGGGCAGGCGAACACGCGCCCGGCCCCGGCTGCCAGCGCTGCGTGGGCAGCCAGCACCAGGGCGCCTTCCATGCCGCTGGCCCCGCCCAGCAGCCAGACATCGCCGAAACGGCCCTTGTGCCCGGCGTGCGGGCGCAGCCGGCGGCCCGGCGGGCGTGCCAGCCAGGCAGTGGCCCCGGTTACCGTCAGGCCCAGGTCGTTCCACCACATCTGGCCGGCGTGGTCACGCCCCTGGGCGGTGAAGCAGCCGGGCTTCAGGGTGAGCAGGGCCAGGGTAGCCCGGGCCTGCACCGCCTGCGTGCCCAGCAGGGCGCCGGTGTCGGGGTGCAGGCCGCTGGGCAGGTCCACCGCCAGTCCGACCGCCTGCAGGTGGGGCCACAAGGCGATGGCCTGGGCCACCGCGCCTTCCGGTGCGCGGCGGCTGCCCAGGCCCAGCAGGGCGTCGATCGCCAGGTCTTGCGGTCCCAGGTCGAAGGTTTCCAGGGCGTCGAAGCGCTGGATGTCCACACCGGCGCTGGCCGCCGTGCGCAGGGCGTGGGCGGCATCTGCCGGCAGCTGTGCCGGGTCGGCCACCAGTCGCACGTGCACGGCGTGGCGGGCGCTGTGCAGCAGGCGTGCGGCCACCAGACCGTCCCCGCCGTTGTTGCCTGGCCCGGCCAGCACCAGGGTACGCCGGGCATGGGGGGCCAGCGCCCGGCCCAGCCGCGCCAGCGCCAGCCCGGCCCTGGCCATCAGCGGTGGCGTGGGCGCCTGGGCCTGGGCCGCCTGTTCCAAAGCGCGCGTGGCGGCGGCGTCGTGCAGGGGCCAGGGCCCTTGCCGCGCGTCGACAAGGCGGGTGTTGCCAGCATGTGGCAGGGTGTCGGGCCATGACGGTGTGGGCATCAGGGAATGATGCGCCATGCTGGCAGCCGCCAGTTCAGCGCAGGCGTTGCACGCCCAAGGGCTGCAAGTCGAAGGCTGTCGGTTGGTTCGACAGCTGCAGGGCCAACTGCTGAGCCGCGCCGCAGGCCAGGGCCCAGCCGTGGGCGCCATGGCCCAGGTTCAGCCACAGCCCGGGTGCCGCCGGCCCCAGCACGGGGGCGCCATCCGGTACCTGTGGGCGCGGGCCCTTCCAGTTCGTGGCTTCGTGGATCACGGCACAGCCAGGGAAGCTGGCTTCCAGTGCAGCGTACAGCCGCGTCAGGCTACGGGGGCGCAGGGCATCTTCGGGCCCGCCGAAATCGTCAACCGCAGCCACACGCACACGCTGGCCCAGGCGGGTGATGACGATGCCGGTGTCGGCGTCCAGCACCGCGGCCTGCGGCCCTTGCACCGTCACACCATCGACGTGCCCCAGCGGCGCCGTGACGGCATGGCCCCAGGGCGCCAGCAACGGCAGCTTCACCCCGGCGGCGCGAAGCAAACCGCGGCTGCCCAGGCCCGCACAGACCACGACGGCGTCGAAGTCCAAGGCTTCGCCTGTTGTCAACAGCAACTGTGCTGGCGTGGCGCTGCCGTCGCGTTGGGCAGCTGCCACAGCCGCCACCGGGCTGTCGAAGCGGAACAGCGCGCCAGCCTTCTGCGCCTGTGTTTTCAGCAGGTGGGCCAGCTGCCGGCCGTTGCCCACCATGGCCGCGGGCAGCTGCACGGCGGCGCGCAGCGGCCACGACGCGGCAAGGCCTGGCTCGAGGGCACGCGCCGCGTCGGCGTCCAGCAAGGCGAGGCCGGGAAAGGCATCAGGGCGGGCGGCGATGGCCTGCCTGACGGCGCTGACCTGCGCCGGCTGCGACAGCAGCACCAGGCCGCCGGTCTGCTGTTCGTAGGCAAGATTGAACTGCTGTGTCAGTTCGCCCAGGCGCCTGCGGCTGGCATGGGCCAGCGCCAGCACGGCCGGCGTGCGTGCGGCCGTTGCGGTGGGGCGGCTGGCGCGCAAGCTGGCCCACCACCAGGGCAGGTGGCGCAGGGCGGCCAGTGGTCCCAGCCAGGCGGGGCGTTGACTTGCCCCCAGGCCAGGCACGCCCGCTGGCAGGGGGGCGCATGCGGCCAGCAGGCCAGGTAACGCGAAGCTGCCCTGGGTGGCAACGCTGCTGCGACGTTCGAACACCGTCACCTGATGTTGTTGCAGGGCCAGTTCCAGGGCCGTGGCGACGCCGACGATGCCTGCGCCGATGACGGCGACCTTCAAGGCCACTGCCGGCGGTAGGTACCAGCGGGCCGGCGCTGCGATGGGCGTGCTAAACTCATTGGGTTTTCCCGGGCCTTCAGGCCGCTTGTCGTTGTATTTGCTTCAGCGTGTGGGGAAGCTTGCCGGATGGGCTCATGCAGCATGTCCGGCAGTGCACCCAGGCAGCTTGCCTCGACAAGCTGCCGCAGGGGTGGAACATGTGCAATGTCCGCATCGCTACCTCGGTGGCGCAGACGGTTTGCGGTGCCATCCAGCCTTCCAGCGAGCCTGAAGACCCGAGGTAAACAAATCGCGAACCCGACCGAACCAAGGTGTCGCCCTGTCGATGAAACCCTGCTTGCAGGCCGTTTCGTCAAGGCCCGCAGGGGCCAGGCAGGACCGATAAAGCGGCGGGATTCTAGACCCAACCTTCGGAGTAACCCCCATGTCTGTCTCCATGCGTGAAATGCTGGAAGCGGGTGTCCATTTCGGCCACCAAACGCGCTTCTGGAACCCCAAGATGGCCCCGTATATCTACGGCCATCGCAACAAGATCCACATCATCAACCTCGAGAAGACGCAGCCGCTCTTCAACGATGCGATGAAGTTCGTTCGCCAGCTCTCGGCGCGTCGCGGCACGATCCTGATGATTGGCACCAAGCGTCAGGCGCGCGAGGTCATTGCGCTGGAAGCCCAGCGTTGCGGCATGCCTTACGTCGACCAGCGCTGGCTGGGCGGCATGATGACCAACTTCAAGACCGTCAAGGGTTCGCTGAAGAAGCTCAAGGACATGCAGGCCACCAAGGAAAGTGGCACCGAGACCATGATCAAGAAGGAAGCGCTGCTGTTCGACCGCGACCTGATCAAGCTCGAGAAGGACATCGGCGGCATCCAGGACATGAGCGCGCTGCCTGACGCCATGTTCGTCATCGACGTCGGCTATCACAAGATTGCCGTGGCTGAAGCCAAGAAGCTGGGTATCCCGGTGATCGGCGTCGTCGACACCAACCATTCGCCCGTGGGCATCGACTACGTCATCCCCGGCAACGACGACTCGGCCAAGGCCGTGGCGCTGTATGCCCGTTCGGTGGCCGACGCGGTACTGGAAGGCAAAGCCAACGCCACCAACGAAGTGGTGCAGGCGGCTGCGGCCGGCAACGACGAGTTCGTCGAAGTCAGCGAAGCCTGACCTCGCGGCGTGCGCCTGCCAGGCGCCGCTGCTTCAGGTGGGGGTCGTGCAGACGGATGAGCGTTGCATCCGCCCGACCCCCGACCCCCGAACCCCACCCCCCAAGCGGCCGCCCGCGTTCACCCGCGGCCGCTTGTTTCCGTACGGAGAAAACAGCATGCCCGCAATCACCGCAAGCCTGGTGGCCGAACTGCGCGCCAAGACCGACGCGCCCATGATGGAGTGCAAGAAGGCGCTCACTGAAGCCGACGGCGACATCGGCCGTGCCGAAGAGATCCTGCGTGTCAAGCTTGGCAACAAGGCCGGCAAGGCCGCTTCGCGTGTGACCGCCGAAGGCGTGGTCTCGGCCGTGGTCCATGGCACCACGGGTGCCCTGATCGAAGTCAACTGCGAAACCGACTTCGTGTCAAAGAACGATTCCTTCCTGGGCTTCGTGAAGTCGGCCGCCGAACTGGTGGCTGCCCACAACCCGGCCGATGTGGCGGCCCTGTCGGCCCTGCCGCTGGCGCAGGACGGCTTCGGCCCCACGGTAGAAGACGTGCGCAAGGGCCTGATCGGCAAGATCGGCGAGAACATGGCCATCCGCCGCTTCAAGCGCTATGCCGGCGGCGGCCAGCTGGCCAGCTACCTGCACGGCACGCGCATCGGCGTGGTGGTTGAATTCACCGGCGACGACGTGGCCGCCAAGGACGTGGCCATGCACGTGGCCGCGATGAAGCCCAAGGCCCTGGCCACCAGCGACGTGCCGGCCGAGCTGATCGAAGTCGAACGCCGCGTGGCTGCCGAGAAGGCCGCTGAAAGCGGCAAGCCGGCCGAGATCGTGGCCAAGATGGTCGAAGGTTCGGTGCAGAAGTTCCTGAAGGAGGTCTCGCTGCTGAATCAGACCTTCGTCAAGAACGACAAGCAGACCGTGGAGCAGATGCTGAAGGAGAAGGCCACCCAGGTGGCGGGCTTCACGCTCTACGTCGTGGGCGAGGGCATCGAGAAGAAAGTCGACGACTTCGCGGCCGAAGTGGCCGCCCAGGTCGCTGCTGCCAAGGGGCAGTAGGCTGGTGGCGACCCCCCACGGGGGGTCTGCCCGGGCGCTGTACGTCCGTGACGCGCCTTACACTCGAAGCGGTTTTCCCATCCACCATCCCTGAAAGCTGTACCCGATGCCCGCCTACCAGCGCATCCTGCTCAAACTCTCCGGCGAGGCCCTGATGGGCGACGACGCCTACGGCATCAACCGCAGCACCATCGTGCGCATGGTGCAGGAGGTGCAGGAAGTGACGAAGCTGGGCTGCGAGGTGGCGGTGGTCATCGGCGGCGGCAACATCTTCCGCGGCGTGGCGGGCGGTGCGGTGGGCATGGACCGAGCGACGGCCGACTACATGGGCATGCTGGCCACGGTGATGAATTCGCTCGCGCTGGCCGACACCATGCGCCAGGAAGGCATGACGGCACGCGTGATGTCGGCCATCAGCATCGAACAGGTGGTCGAACCTTACGTGCGGCCGAAGGCGCTGCAGTACCTGGAAGAAGGCAAGGTGGTGATCTTTGCTGCCGGCACGGGCAACCCGTTCTTCACCACCGACACGGCGGCCGCATTGCGCGGTGCGGAAATCGGCGCGCAGATCGTGCTGAAGGCGACCAAGGTCGACGGGGTCTACAGCGCCGACCCCAAGAAGGACCCGAACGCCACCCGCTACGCGACCATCAGCTTTGATGAAGCGATCTCGCGCAACCTGCAGGTCATGGACGCCACCGCCTTCGCGCTGTGCCGTGACCAGCGTCTGCCGATCAAGGTCTTCAGCATCTTCAAGTCCGGCGCCTTGAAACGTGTGGTGCAGGGCGAGGACGAAGGCACCCTGGTGCATGTTTGAGGAAGCAGCAACGCCACCATGAGCATCCCCGAGATCAAGAAGACGGCTGAATCCAAGATGGGCAAGTCCATCGAGGCCTTCAAGAACGAACTGCACAAGATCCGCACTGGCCGCGCCCACCCTGGGCTGCTGGACCAGGTGCAGGTCGACTACTACGGCTCGATGGTGCCCATCAGCCAGGTCGCCAACGTCGCCCTGCTGGACGCTCGCACGATCAGCGTGCAGCCCTGGGAAAAGGGCATGGGCCCGAAGATCGAAAAGGCCATCCGCGAATCAGACCTGGGACTGAACCCTTCGGCCCAGGGCGACCTGCTGCGGGTGCCGATGCCTGGCCTGACCGAGGAACGCCGCCGCGAGCTGACCAAGGTCGTGCGCAACGCCGGCGAAGACGCCAAGATCGCCGTGCGGGCGGTGCGGCGCGACGCCAACGAACAGCTGAAGAAGCTGCTGAAGGAAAAGCTGGTCGCCGAAGACGACGAACGTCGCGCCCAGGACGAAGTGCAGCGCCTGACCGACCGCACGATCGCCGAGATCGACCGCCTGGTACAGGGCAAGGAAGCCGAAGTGATGGCAGTTTGAACCAGCTCACCAGCGTTCAGCCATCCATGTCCAGACACACAGCGGCCGACACGGCCGAACCAGCCGACAGCGTACCCCGCCATGTGGCCGTCGTGATGGACGGCAACGGGCGCTGGGCCCGCCAGCGCTACATGCCACGTTTCTTCGGCCACAAGCAGGGCGTTGACGCGCTGGTGCGTGCCGTCAACGCCTTTGCCGACCGCGGGGTGCAGTACCTGACGGTGTTTGCCTTCTCGTCCGAGAACTGGAAGCGCCCGACCGAAGAAGTCTCCGGCCTGATGAGCCTGGTGCTGGTGGCGGTGTCGAAGTACCTCACGAAGCTGGCCGGCGACGGCGTACGCATCCGCATCATCGGCGACCGTTCTGCCGTATCCGACAAGCTGCGCGCGGCCTGGGAACACGCCGAGCAACTGACGGAAAAGAACAGCCGCATCACGCTGTCCGTGGCTTTCAACTACGGTGGCCGCTGGGACGTGGTGCAAGCCTGCCGCCGTGCGCTGGCCGAAGGCATCAAGCCTGAAGACTTCGACGAGCAGTTCCTGTCGCGCCAGCTGGCGCTGAACTTCGCGCCCGACCCCGACCTGTTCATCCGCACCGGCGGAGAGATGCGCATGAGCAACTTCCTGCTCTGGCAGGCCGCGTATTCGGAACTGTTCTTCACCGAATGCCTGTGGCCCGATTTTGGCGAGCGCGAGATCGACGCCGCCTTGCAGGCCTATGCGCAGCGCGACCGCCGCTTTGGCGGCATCCGTGCGCCGGAAGTCGTGCCTGAAGGCACATGACATGGCAGGCCACGGCGGGGCTGTCCCGGCCTGGGGGTCTGCTGGCGTCGCCTTGGCCCTGCCCAATATCCCCCCGCCGGCGCGGGGCCGTTAGCCTGATGCTGCTGCCCCGCATCGTCACGGCCCTGGTATTGGTGGGTCTGCTGCTGCTGGCCCTGGGCCAGGGCACGCCCTGGCCCTTTGCGCTGCTGACCCTGGGGCTGATCGCGGCAGCCGGCTGGGAATGGGGCCGCCTGAACCAGGCGCCTGCCTGGCTGAGCTGGGCTTTTGGCCTGGGGGTGGCGGCAGCCGGTTTGGCGGCGCTGGCTGGGCCTTGGGCCCGGCAGGCGCCCGGCGGCCTGTGGTGGGTCGTCGTCGCGCTGTGGGCGTTGGGGGGCGGCCTGGCTCTGCGCCGCGGGCCGCCGGCCTGGCCACGGCTGCCACGTGCCGCGCGCTGGGGGCTGGGCCTGGTGGGGCTGTGGGCGGCCTGGCTGGCGCTGGCCCATGCCCGCACGCTGGGCATCAACTTCCTGCTGTCCACCCTTTGCCTGGTGTGGATGGCCGATGTCGCCGCCTACTTCGGGGGCCGCCGCTTCGGCCGCCGCAAGCTGGCCCCGGCCATCAGCCCGGGCAAGAGCTGGGAAGGCGTCTGGTCGGGGCTGGCGGGCGTGCTGCTGCTGGCCACGCTGTGGCTGGTGATCGATCGCCATGTCGGCGTCGACAGCGCCAGCCTCTACACCCGGCTGCAGAACAGCCTGGGCTGGGCGGGGCTGTTGCTGGCCCTCGCGCTGCTGGTGGCTTTCAGCGTCGGTGGCGATCTGGTCGAATCCCTGGTCAAGCGTGCGGCGGGTGCCAAGGACAGCAGCCGCCTGCTGCCAGGCCATGGCGGCGTGCTCGACCGGGTTGATGCCTTGCTGCCTGTCCTGCCCCTGGCCCTGGCCCTGATGTCCCTGAAGCTGCCATGACGACGCCCATCTCACCCAAGGCCCCAAACCGCCAGCGACTGGTCGTCCTGGGTTCCACCGGATCGGTCGGTGTCAGTACGCTGGAAGTGGTGGCGCGCCACCCTGAACGCTTCCAGATCGTCGGCCTGAGCGCGCACGCGCGGGTCGATGTGCTGCTGCAGCAGTGCCTGCGTTGGCAGCCGCGCGTGGCCGTGCTGCCGACCCAGGAACGTGCACAGCAGCTGCGCGCGGCGCTGGCCGAACACGGCGTGCAGACCGAGGTGCAGGTCGGGCCGCAGGCCCTGTGCGACCTGGCGGCGGCCAGCGACGTGGACAGCGTCATGGCCGCCATCGTCGGCGCCGCCGGCCTGCCCCCCTGCATGGCGGCAGCCCGCGCTGGCAAGCGGCTGCTGCTGGCCAACAAGGAAGCCCTGGTGGTGGGTGCCGACTTGTTCATGCAGGCCGTGCACGAAGGCGGCGCCACCTTGCTGCCGATCGACAGCGAGCATTCGGCCATCTTCCAGTGCCTGCCCGAAGACCGGCGCGCCTGGGCCGAACGCATCGACCACATCGTGCTGACGGCCAGCGGCGGCCCGTTCCGCCAGCGCGACCCGGCCAGCTTCGACGCCATCACGCCCGCGCAGGCCGTGGCACACCCGAACTGGGTGATGGGGCAGAAGATCTCGGTCGATTCGGCCACGATGATGAACAAGGCGCTGGAAGTGATCGAAGCGCGCTGGCTGTTCGACCTGGCGCCTGAACGCATCCGCGTGGTGCTGCACCCGCAGAGCATCATCCATTCGATGGTGGTGTGCCGCGACGCTTCGGTACTGGCCCAGCTCGGCACGCCCGACATGAAGGTGCCCATCGCATACGGCCTGTCTTTCCCTGAGCGCATCGAATCGGGCGCCGAGCGCCTGGACTTCCTGAAGCTGCAGGCGCTCAGCTTCGAAGCGCCCGACCCCGCGCGGTTTCCGGGCTTGCAGCTGGCCTATGACGCGCTGGCAGCGCCCCCCGGCAGCACGGCGGTGCTGAACGCCGCCAACGAGGAAGCCGTGGCGGCCTTCCTGGCCGGGCGGGTGCGCTTCACCGACATCCACCGCGTTAACGCCGGCACCATCGACGCTTTCGTGTCCCGCCTGGGCCCGGCACGGTCGATCGACGACCTGCTGGACATCGACCGCCGCGCCCGCGCACACGCGCAGCAGCGCATCCAGGAGATTGCCGCTTGATCACCACCATCCTGGCCTTCCTGCTGACGCTCGGGGTGCTGATCGTCATCCACGAATACGGGCACTATCGCGTCGCCGTGGCCTGCGGCGTGAAGGTGCTGCGGTTCTCGGTCGGTTTTGGCCAGGTGCTGTGGCGCCACCAGAAGTCGCCCGATTCGACCGAATTCGTCTTGTGCGCCTTGCCCCTGGGCGGCTACGTGCGCATGCTGGACGAGCGCGAGGGCGGCGTGCCGCCGGCACAGCTGCACCAGGCCTTCAACCGCCAGCCGCTGGCACGGCGTGCCGCCATCGTGGCTGCAGGCCCGCTGGCCAACCTGGCGCTGGCGGTGCTGCTGTATGCCGCTGCGCACTGGATCGGCATCGAAGAACCCAAGGCCGTGCTGGGCCCGCCCGTGTCGCAGAGCATTGCCGAGAGGGCCGGCCTGCGCACGGGCGACTGGGTGCGCGCGCTGGCCAAGCCCGGCGGCGAATGGCAGGACATCCATTCGATGACCGACTTGCGCTGGGAAGTGACGCAAGCTGCGCTGCGCCAGGGCACGGTCGAACTGCAGGTGAGCCGCCGCGACGGTGGCGGTGCGCGCAACGTGGTGCTGGACCTGTCTGGCCTGCCGACGCGCGAAGTCGACGCGCAGCTGATGCGCAGCATCGGGCTGGGCAGCCCGTACAGCGAACCGGTGCTGGGTGAAGTCAAGTCTGGCGGCCCGGCCGCAAACGCCGGGCTGCTGGCGGGCGACCGCGTGCTCAGTGTCGACGGCACGCCGATCGTCGACGCCCAGACCCTGCGCGAACGCATCCGCGCCGCGGTGCGCGACGGCCAGCCCCAGCCGCAGGCCTGGCAGGTGGAACGCAGCGGGCAGCGTGTGGCCGTGACGGTGACGCCGCGCGCCACGCTGGATGCCGCGGCCAACGAGGGCAAGGGCGCGAACATCGGCCGCATCGACGCCTTCGTCGGTCAGCCGCCCGAGATGGTGACGGTACGCCATGGCGTCTTCGACGGCTTGGCCCTGGGTGCCACGCGCACCTGGGAGGTGTCGGCACTGACGGTAAAGATGCTGGGGCGCATGCTCATCGGCGAAGCGTCGATCAAGAACCTGAGCGGCCCGCTGACGATCGCCGACTATGCCGGGCAGTCGGTCAGCCGCGGCCTGGCCTTCTATCTGGGCTTCCTGGCCCTGGTCAGCGTGAGCCTGGGTGTGCTGAACCTGCTGCCCCTGCCGATGCTCGATGGGGGGCACCTGATGTATTACATTTTCGAGGCCGTGACCGGACGTCCCCCGTCCGACATCTGGCTGGCCCGACTGCAGCGCGGCGGCATCGCCGTGCTGATGCTGATGATGTCGGTCGCCCTCTACAACGACGTGGCGCGCCTGCTGGGCGCCAACTGAACCCCATGCTCCCTGTTTCCCCGTTCGGGCCCCTGCGCAGCTGTGCGGCTCTGGTCGTCTTGGGCGCGGCCGTTGTGGCTGCTCCGGTGTTTGCCCAAGGCGTACGGCCCTTTGTCCTGAAGGACATCCGCATCGAAGGCCTGCAGCGCACCGACCCCGGCACGGTGTTCGCGGCGCTGCCCTTCCGCATCGGCGACACCTACACCGACGACAAGGGCTCCACGGCGCTGCGTTCGCTCTTCGCCACCGGCCTGTTCAAGGACGTGCGCATCGAAATCGAAGGCGATGTCGCCGTGGTCATCGTCGACGAACGCTCGATCATCGCCAGCGTCACCTTCATCGGCCTGAAGGAATTCGACAAGGACCCGCTGTCGAAGTCCTTGCGCGACGCCGGCATCGGTGAAGGGCTGCCTTTCGACCGCGCCCTGATCGACCGCGCCGAGCAGGAAATCAAGCGTCAGTACCTCAGCCGGAGCCTGTACGGCGCCGAGGTGGTGACGACCATCACCCCGATCGAACGCAACCGCGTCAACGTCACCTTCACGATGACCGAAGGCGACGCGGCACGCATCCGCGACATCCGCATCACCGGCAACAAGGTCTTCGGTGAATCCACCCTGCTGGGCCTGTTCGAGCTGACGCCATCGGGCTGGTTCACCTGGTACAGCAAGACCGATCGCTATTCGCGCACCAAGCTCAACGCCGACCTGGAGAAGCTGCGCGCGTACTACGTCAACCGCGGCTATCTTGAATTCGCGATCGAATCCACGCAGGTGACGATCTCGCCAGACAAGCAGACGATCTCGGTCGCGATTTCGGTGCGTGAAGGGCAGCCCTACACCGTCACCTCGGTGCGGCTGGAAGGCGACTACCTGGGGAAGGAAGAAGAGTTCCGCGCCTTCGTTTCGCTGCGTCCGGGCCAGCCCTACCGCGGCGACGCGGTGGCTGACACCACGCGCCGCTTCACCGACCTGTTCGGTCTGTACGGCTACGCCTTCGCGCGCATCGACCAGCGCCCCGAAATCGACCGCGCCACGGGCCAGGTGGCCGTGGTGCTGACGGCCGACCCGCAGCGCCGCGTGTACGTGCGCCGCATCGACGTGGCCGGCAACACACGCACCCGCGACGAAGTCATCCGGCGCGAATTCCGCCAGCTTGAATCGGCCTGGTACGACGGCGGACTGATCAAGCTGTCGAAGGAACGCGTCGACCGGCTGGGCTACTTCAAGGACGTCGAGGTCGAGACCAACGAAGTGCCCGGTGCGCCCGACCAGGTGGACCTGGTCGTGAACGTAACGGAGAAGCCCACGGGCAACCTGATCGTCGGTGCTGGCTATTCCAACGCGGAGAAGTTCACCTTCACCGCGTCGATCAAGCAAGACAACGCCTTCGGTTCGGGCAACTACCTGGGCATCGAAGTCAACACCAGCCGCAACAACCGCGCCCTGGTGCTGAGCACGGTCGACCCGTACTGGACCGTGGACGGCATCTCGCGCGCCATCGACCTGTACTACCGCGTCAGCCGGCCCTTCAACAGCCTGGGCGACACCTACGACCTGAAGACGCCCGGCGCATCGGTGCGTTTCGGTGTGCCGTTTTCTGAATACGACACGGTGTTCGTGGGGGCGGGCTTCGAACGCACGGAAATCGGCACCAGCGCCGGCATCCCGTTGAGCTACCTGAACTACCGTGTGCTGTACGGCAACAATGCCAACGCCTTCCCGATCACGCTGGGCTGGTCCCGCGACGCGCGCGACAGCGTGCTGACCCCCAGCGCTGGCCGCTACCAGCGTGTGAACCTGGAAGCCAGCTTGTTCGGTGACGTGCGCTACACGCGCACCAACCTGCAGTACCAGGAATTCTGGCCACTGCCTTTCCGCCTGTCGGTGGGTGTGAACGCCGAGGTGGGCTATGGCGCTGGCCTGGGCGGCAAGCCTTTCCCGGTCTTCAAGAATTTTTATGGTGGCGGCCTAGGCACGGTGCGCGGTTTCGAACAGGGTTCGTTGGGCGTGGTCGACCCCACTGGCGCCTACATCGGCGGCGCCAAGCGCTTCAACCTGAACACGTCGCTGTACTTCCCCATACCGGGCACGGGCAACGACAAATCGCTGCGCATCTTTGCCTTTGCCGACACCGGCAACGTCTGGCGCGAAGGCGAGAAAGTCACGGGCAGCACGCTGCGCAGTTCGGTCGGCCTGGGCCTGAGCTGGATATCGCCGGTCGGCCCGCTGCAGCTGAGCTATGGCAAACCGGTGCAGTTCCTCCGCAACGATAGAATCCAGCGTTTCCAATTCCAGATCGGGACTGCGTTCTGATGAAGACGTTTGCCATCCAATGGCTGGCCGCTGCGGCGGTCGTCGCTGCCGCTACCGCGCCGGCGCAAGCCCAAGAGCTGAAGATCGGCTACGTGAACAGTGAACGTGTGCTGCGTGAAGCTGTACCCGCCAAGGCCGCCCAGACCAAGCTGGAAGCCGAATTCGGCAAGCGTGAACGCGAACTGGCCGACCTGGCCACCAAGCTGAAGGCCGCCGCCGACAAGCTGGAAAAAGACGGTCCCACGCTGGCCCCCAGCGAACAGCAGCGCCGCCAGCGCGAGCTGGTCGACCAGGACCGCGAGATCCAGCGCAAGCGTCGCGAATTTCAGGAAGATCTGAACCAGCGCCGCAACGAAGAGCTGGCCGCCGTCGTCGAACGCGCCAACCGCGTGATCAAACAGATCTTCGACAGCGAGAAGTACGACGTGATCCTGCAGGAAGTGGTGTTCGCCAGCAACAAGGTCGACATCACCGACAAGGTGATCAAGGGTCTGAATACCCCGGCCGCGCCTGGCGCGAAGTAAGGCCTGGCCCGGCGCCGGCAGGGCGGGCAGGCCAGGCAGAGCAGGCGGAACACGATATGACGGCGGTGCAGGCCCGCATCGGCGATCTTTGCCAGGCTCTGGGCGGCGTGCTGCACGGCGCCCCTGATCACGTGGTCACGCGCATCGGCCCGCTGGACACAGCGGATGCCAGCACCATCAGCTTCCTGGCCCACCCGCGCTACCTGGCGCAACTGGCCAGTACCCAGGCCGGCTGCGTCATCGTCGCCCCGGCCCAGGCTGAAGCCGCCGCGGCACGCGGCGCGGCCATCGTCTGCGAAGACCCTTACCTGGCCTTCGCTCACCTCACGCAGTGGTGGGCCGAGCGCATGCGTGCCCGACCACAGCCTGGCGTGCACGCCACTGCGGTGGTGGAAGCGGGGGCCTTCATCCACCCCACAGCCCATGTGGGTGCGCTGGCCTACGTGGGTGCGGGCGCGCGGCTTGACGAGGGTGTGATCGTCGGCGCACAGGCCCATGTGGGTGCTGGCGCGCGCGTGGGTGCATTCACGCGGCTGGCGCCGCGGGCACTGCTGGGGGAAGGCTGCGTGATCGGCCAGCGCGGCATCGTGCATGGCGGCGTGGTCATCGGCGCCGATGGCTTCGGCTTTGCCCCCGTGAAGGCCGAAGGCGGGCGCTGGGAAAAGATCGAACAGTTGGGCAGCGTCGTCATCGGCAACGATGTCGAGATCGGCGCCAACACCTGCATCGACCGCGGCGCACTGGACGACACGGTGCTGGAAGACGGTGTGAAGCTCGACAACCTGGTGCAGATCGGCCACAACGTGCGCGTGGGCGCGCACAGCGCCTTCGCCGGCTGCGTGGGCGTGGCCGGCAGTGCGCGCATCGGGCGGCATTGCACGGCCGGTGGGGGCGCCATCATCCTGGGCCACCTGGAGATCGTGGACCACGTGCACATCAGCGCCGCCACCGTGGTGACGCGGTCGATCCTGAAGCCGGGCCAGTACACCGGCCTGTTCCCATTCGATGACAATGCCGCTTGGGAAAAGAACGCGGCCACGCTGCGAAACCTGCATGCGATGCGCGACCGGTTGCGTGCGCTGGAAAAGAAAAGCTGAAGGCCCCGACCCCTGATGGACATCCAACGCATCCTGCAGAAGCTGCCGCATCGCTACCCCTTTCTGCTGGTGGACCGCGTGCTGGAAATCGAAAAGCACGTGCGCATCAAGGCACTGAAGAACGTCACCTACAACGAACCCTTCTTCACCGGCCATTTCCCGGCACGCCCGGTGATGCCGGGGGTGCTGATGCTCGAAGCCCTGGCGCAGGCCGCTGCGCTGCTGTCGTTCGAATCGGCCGATGTCGAGCCCGACGACCAGACCGTGGTCTACTTCGCCGGCATCGACGGTTGCCGCTTCAAGCGCCCGGTGGGCCCCGGCGACCAGCTCATCCTGGAAGCCAGCATCGACCGCATGAAGGCGGGCATCTACAAGTACAAGACCCGCGCCACGGTGGACGGGGTGCTGGCCGTCGAAGCCGACATGATGTGCACCGTGCGCCGCGTGGGCTGAAGGCGATGGCGCGTGTCCACCCCACTGCGCTGGTCGACAGCGCGGCGGACCTGGCCGAAGACGTCACCGTCGGCCCCTATGCGGTGATCGGCGCGGGCGTGCAGATCGGTGCCGGCAGCGCGGTAGGCGCGCACTGCACCATCGACGGGCCCACGCGCATCGGCCGCGACAACACCATCCACGCCCACACCGCACTGGGCTGCGCGCCGCAGGACATGAAATACCGCGGCGAGCCGACGGAACTGCACATCGGCGACCGCAACACCATCTTCCAGTTCTGCACCTTCAGCCGCGGCACGGCGCAGGACGGTGGCGTCACGCGCGTGGGCAACGACAACTGGGTCATGGCCTACGTGCACCTGGCGCACGACGTGCAGCTGGGCAGCCACGTGATCCTGGCCAACAACGCCACGCTGGCCGGGCATGTGCACGTTGGCGACTGGGTGATCATCGGTGGGCTCACGGGGGTGCACCAGTTCTGCAAGATCGGTGCGCACGCCATGGCCGGCTTTCAGAGCCATGTTTCGCAGGACGTGCCACCGTTCATGATGGTGTCCGGCCAGCCACTGGCAGTGCATGGCTTCAACGTCGAAGGCTTGCGCCGCCGCGGCTTTTCGCGCGAACGCATCGCCCAGGTCAAGCAGATGCACAAGCTGCTGTATCGCCAGGGCCTGGCGCTGGCCGCGGCTTCCGAGGCCATTGCCGCGCTGAAGGGCAGCAGCGGTGACCCCGCAGGCGACGAAGACATCGCGCTGCTGCTGGATTTCATTGCCGCGTCCACGCGAGGCATCGCGCGCTAGCGCGCGGCCGGCGCAGACCGCAGAAACCCACAAGACGGCCCATGCAACTGGCCCTGGTTGCCGGCGAGACCTCGGGCGACCTGCTGGCTGGCCTGTTGCTGGGTGGCCTGCGCCAGCGCTGGCCTGGCCTGCAGACTGGCGGCATCGGCGGGCCGCGCATGGCCGAGCAGGGCTTCGAAGCCTGGTGGCCGCACGACAAGCTGGCGGTGCGCGGGTACGTGGAAGTGCTGCGCCATTACCGCGAGATTTCCGGCATCCGCGACGCTCTGGCGCAGCGCCTGCTGGCTGCGCCGCCGCAGGCTTTCATCGGTGTCGATGCGCCCGACTTCAACCTGGGCCTGGAACGGCGGCTGAAGGCCGCCGGCATCAAGACCGTGCACTTCGTCTGCCCGTCGATCTGGGCCTGGCGCGGCGGCCGGGCCCGGAAGATGGCCGCCAGCTGCGACCACGTGCTGTGCCTGTTCCCGTTCGAGCCCGAGCTGCTGCACCGCCACGGCGTGGCCGCCAGCTACGTGGGCCACCCGCTGGCCGACGCCATCCCCCTGCAGCCCCCGCGTGCAGCAGCACGCCAGGCGCTGGGCCTGCGGGACGACGACAGCGTGCTGGCCGTGCTGCCGGGCAGCCGGCGCAGCGAGATCCAGTACATCGCCCCGGTCTTCCTGCAGGCCGTGGCGCAACTGGCGCGCGCTCGGCCGGCGCTGCGCTTCTTGCTGCCGGTGGTGCCTGGCCTGCGCGAACTGCTGGCGCCCCTGGTGCAGGCGCACGCCCCGGGCGTGGCGCTGCAGTGGCTGGACGGCCAGAGCCACACCGCGCTGGCAGCCTGCGATGCCACGCTGATCGCCAGCGGCACGGCCACACTGGAAGCTGCCCTGTTCAAGCGGCCCATGGTCATCGCCTACCGCATGCACCCGCTGAGCTGGCAGCTGATGAAGCGCATGCGCTACCAGCCTTGGGTGGGCCTGCCGAACATCCTGTGTCGCAGTTTCGTCGTGCCCGAACTGATCCAGGAAGATTGCACGCCCGCCGCGCTGGCCCAGGCCTGCGGGCAGGCGCTGGACGACACCCGTCATGCAGCCGCTGTGCAGCAGCGCTTCGAAGAACTGCACCTGCTGCTGCGCCGCGACACCGCACGCTGCGCCACCGATGCCATCGCGCAAGTCATCCAGGCCTGACCAGCTGCATCTGCTGGACTGGCCCGAGCCACCGCGCACGCGCGGGGCCTTGCCGCGCAGCCGTGTGCAGCGCCCGCCGGCCCTGGTGGCGGGGGTGGACGAAGCCGGCCGCGGCCCGCTGGCCGGGCCGGTGGTGGCGGCCGCGGTGATCCTGGACGAACTGCAGCCCATCCGCGGCCTGGCCGATTCCAAGCAGCTCACGCCGGCGCGGCGCGAGATCCTGTACGCCGAGATCTGCGCACGGGCTCTGTGCGTGTGCATTGCTGAAGCCAGCGCAGAAGAAATCGACCGCCTGAACATCCTGCAGGCCACCCTGCTGGCCATGCAGCGCGCCGTGGCCGGCTTGCGCCTGGCGCCGCTGCAGGTGCTGGTGGATGGCAACCGGCTGCCGGTGCTGCCGATGCCGGCGCAAGCCATCGTGAAAGGCGACGCCAAGGTGGCGTCCATCGCCGCGGCGTCCATCCTGGCCAAGGTGCACCGCGACCGCCTGTGCGTACAGCTGCATGCCGCCCACCCCGGCTACGGTTTCGACAGCCACAAGGGCTACCCCACGCCCGAGCACCTGGCCGCGCTGCAGCGCCTGGGGCCCTGCGCCGCGCACCGGCGCAGCTTTGCCCCAGTACGGCTGGCGCTGGGGGTGCAGGAATGAACCCATCCGGCAGCGGGCCGCGCGTGCAGGCCATCACGTCGCGCGACAACCCCTTGCTGCGCCAGCTGCGCCGGCTGGTGGAAGACGGCAGCGGCTACCGCCGAGCCGGGGTGCTGTGGCTGGAAGGCGACCACCTGTGCAGCGCGCTGCGGCAGCGCGGCGGGTTGGCGCGCCAGGCCGTGCTGACCGAAGACGCCTGGGCGCAGCCAGCGCTGCGCGAACTGGCGCAATGGGCCTCGGCAGTCGCCGTGTTGCCAGCGGGCCTGTTTGCCGGCTTCAGCGGGCTGGCTTCGCCGGCTGGCATCGGCTTCCTCATCGACAGCCCGGTGCCCCCCGCCATCGCGCCCACGGTGCCCAGCCTGGTGCTGGACCGGCTGCAGGACCCGGGCAACGTCGGCAGCATCCTGCGCAGCGCCGCGGCCTTCGGCGTGCACCAGGTGCTGGCCCTGCAGGGCACGGCCGCGCTGTGGTCGCCCAAGGTGCTGCGCGCCGGCATGGGCGCGCACTTCGCGCTGGCCCTGCACGAGGGCCTGGACATCGCGGCCCTGGACGCGCTGTCCCTGCCCTGGGTCGCCACCAGTTCCCATGCCGCCACGGCGCTGCCGCAGGCCGACCTGCCTACGCCCTGCGCCTGGGTGCTGGGGCACGAAGGGCAGGGCGTTTCAGCAGCCCTGCTGGCGCGCTGCGCGCTGCAGGTGCGCATCCCGCAGCCGGGGGGCGAGGAATCGTTGAACGTGGCCGCTGCGGCCGCGGTGTGCCTGTACGAAAGCGCGCGGCGCCAGGCGTAGTTCAGGCCTTCAGTAGATCAGCCGGTCCGGCCGCAGGTCGCGCAGGATGGTGGTGGCGATCTCCTCGATCGACTTGTGCGTGCTCGACAGCCAGGCGATGCCTTCCCGGCGCATCATCGCTTCGGCTTCGTTCACTTCGTAGCGGCAGTTGGCCAGTGCGGCGTACTTGCTGTCCGGCCGCCGTTCATGGCGGATCTGCGACAGACGTTCCGGGTCGATCGTCAGCCCGAAGCATTTGCGCTTGAAGGGCTGCAGTGGCTTGGGCAGGTAGCCGCGGTCGAAGTCTTCGGGGATCAGCGGGTAGTTGGCCGCCTTGATGCCATGCTGCATGGCCAGGTACAGGCTGGTGGGCGTCTTGCCGCTGCGGCTGACGCCCAGCAGGATGACGTCGGCCACGTCCAGGTTGCGTGCGCTCTGCCCGTCGTCGTGCGCCAGGCTGAAGTTGATGGCCTCGATGCGGTCGTGGTATTCGGCGCTCTCGCTGGCATCGGAAAAGCGGCCCACGCGGTGGTTGCTCTTCACGCCCAGTTCGGCTTCCAGCGGCTCGACGAAGGTGCGGAACATGTCCAGCACCAGGCCCTTGCAGCCCGGGCCGGTGACGATGCTGCGCACCGCATCGTCGATCAGGGTGATGAAAACGATGCTGCGCTTGCCTTCGCGCGCGGTGACCTCGTTGATCTCCTCGACCACCGCCACCGCCTTGTCGACGGTGTCGATGAAGGGCCGGCGCACATGGCGTGGCTTGGCGGGAAATTGGTTCAGGATCGAATTGCCGAAGGTCTCGGCGGTGATGCCGGTGCCGTCAGAGACAAAGAACACGGTTCTGTCGGTCATGGCAACTGGGCGTGACGAGAAGTTGCAGCGGATCATACGGACGAAGTCCTTAGAATCAGCGGACCTATTCCGCCACAGCGCCTCGAGATGCCCAGCCTCGGCCCACTGCAACATATGCCCGTCCCTGCCTGCGCTGCCCCCCGGGGGAAGGTGCGCGGCGGCCCGGCACTTGCAGTGCATGCGGAAGCACCGATTTCTTCACATCACGGAGCTTTCCCATGTCTGCAGCTACCCTGGCGACCGCCCTGGTCGTCCCGTTTGAACACCTGAGAATGACCGACGTCGAGGTCGTGGGCGGCAAGAACGCCTCGCTCGGCGAAATGATCAGCCAGCTGGCCGCCACGGGCGTGCGCGTGCCCGGTGGTTTCGCCACCACGGCGCATGCCTTCCGGCAGTTCTTGCAGCACAACGGGCTGGAAGCCCGCATTCGCGCCCGGCTGGAAACGCTGAACGTTGAAGACACTCGCGCCCTGGCCGTGGCGGGCGAGGAAATCCGCCGCTGGATCGTCGAGACGCCGTTCCCGGCCGACCTGGACACCGCCATCCGCGGCCACTTCGACGCGCTGGTGGCCGGCTCGCCCCAGCCCGAGCGCACCAGCTTCGCCGTGCGTTCTTCGGCCACGGCCGAAGACCTGCCCGACGCGTCCTTCGCCGGCCAGCAGGAAACCTTCCTGAACGTGACCGGCATCGACGGCGTGCTGCACCACATGAAGGAAGTCTTCGCCAGCCTCTACAACGACCGCGCCATCAGCTACCGCGTGCACAAGGGCTTTGCCCATGCCGATGTGGCCTTGTCAGCCGGCGTGCAGCGCATGGTGCGGTCCGACCTGGGCGCGGCTGGTGTGCTGTTCACCATCGACACCGAAAGCGGCTTCAAGGACGTCGTCTTCGTCACCAGCAGCTACGGCCTGGGTGAAACCGTGGTGCAGGGCGCCGTGAACCCGGACGAGTTCTACGTGCACAAGCCCACGCTGGCGGCTGGCCGCCCGGCCGTGATTCGCCGCGTGCTGGGCAGCAAGCTGCAGCGCATGGAATTCGCGTCGCCGGAGGAAAAGGCCGCCACCGGCAAGCTGGTAAAGGTCATCGACACCCCCCCCGAGCAGCGCAACCGCTATTCGCTGAACGACGCCGATGTCACCGAACTGGCCAAGTACGCGCTGATCATCGAGAAGCATTACGGCCGCCCGATGGACATCGAATGGGGCAAGGACGGCATCGACGGCCAGATCTACATCCTGCAGGCCCGGCCCGAGACGGTGAAGAGCCAGTCCGAAGGCAAGGTCGAACAGCGCTTCAAGCTGAAGGGCGACCACAGCAAGACGCCCGTGCTGGCCGAAGGCCGCGCCATCGGCCAGAAGGTGGGTACTGGCCCGGCGCGTCTGGTGCGCAGCCCGGCCGAGATGGACCGCGTGCAGCCCGGCGACGTGCTCGTCACCGACATGACCGACCCGAACTGGGAACCGGTGATGAAGCGGGCCAGCGCCATCGTCACCAACCGCGGCGGGCGCACCTGCCACGCAGCGATCATCGCGCGTGAACTCGGAATCCCGGCCGTGGTGGGCTGCGGCAATGCCACCGACAAGATCGTCGAAGGCGCACTGGTCACGGTGTCGTGCTCTGAAGGCGACACCGGCTATGTCTACGACGGCCTGCTGGAAACCGAGGTTACCGACGTCGTGCGCGTGGACATGCCGTACTGCCCGATCAAGATCATGATGAACGTCGGCAACCCGCAGCTGGCCTTCGACTTCGCGCAGATGCCCAACAGCGGCGTGGGCCTGGCGCGACTGGAATTCATCATCAACAACAACATCGGGGTGCACCCGAAGGCGATCCTCGACTACCCGAACATCGACGCCGACCTGAAGAAGGCCGTGGAAAGCGTGGCCCGTGGCCATGCCAGCCCGCGCGCTTTCTACGTCGACAAGCTCGTCGAAGGCATCGCCACTATCGCTGCCGCGTTCTGGCCCAAGCCGGTGATCGTGCGGCTGTCGGACTTCAAGAGCAACGAATACCGCAAGCTGATTGGCGGCACGCGCTACGAGCCCGACGAAGAGAACCCGATGCTGGGTTTCCGCGGCGCCAGCCGCTATATCAGCGGTGAATTCAGCGACGCTTTCGCGATGGAATGCGAAGCCCTCAAGCGCGTGCGCCAGGACATGGGGCTGACGAACGTCGAGATCATGGTGCCCTTCGTGCGCACCGTGCGCCAGGCTGAACGCGTGGGCCAGATGCTGGCCGAGCGCGGGCTGAAGAGGGGCGACAACGGCCTGAAGCTGATCATGATGTGCGAAGTGCCCAGCAACGCCATCCTGGCCGAGCAGTTCCTGCAGCACTTCGACGGCATGTCCATCGGCAGCAACGACCTGACCCAGCTCACGCTGGGCCTGGACCGCGATTCGGGCCTGGAACAACTGGCCAGCGACTTCGACGAACGCGACCCGGCCGTGAAGGCGTTGATCTCGCGCGCGATCGCGGCTTGCCGCGCCACCGGCAAGTACGTGGGCATCTGCGGGCAAGGCCCCAGTGATCACCCGGATTTCGCTGACTGGCTGGCTGCTGAAGGCATTGTGTCCATCTCGCTTAACCCGGACACTGTCGTCGAAACTTGGCAACGTTTGGCCAAGCGGTGACACGCTGCTGACCCCTCAGGGAAAGACCTGAGGGGACTTGTACAGGGGGCGACGGCTGCTGTCAGAAAGCCGTAAGCCCGTGTCGCGAACCTGCCTGCTTCAGCGGAAAGGCGGTGGGTCGACATGCTTTCCTTTCTCAACATCGCACAGGTCGTGCTCTACATCGCCTTGCTGGCGTTGTTGGGGCAGGGCGCGTTGTTTGTGCTGGCGGGCGCGAAGCGCGACACCAACTTCTTCTACAAGCTGCTGCAAGTCATCAGCAAGCCCTTCACGCTGCCAGTGCGGAAGCTGACGCCACGCATGGTGTCCGACCAGCACGTGCCGTTCGTGGCCTTCTTCCTGCTGCTGGTGCTGAGCTTCATCGTGTTCGTCGAACGCGGTTATCTGCTGTGCGAACAGCTGGGCTACACGGACTGCCGCGGATGAGCCCGTCGCGTGTTGACTACCTGTGGCTGAAGTGGCGGGCCATCGCCTGCCTGGTGCTGGGCCGCGAGGGCGCAGCGCGGGGCCTGTACGACGAGATGCTGGGGCGCTGGCCCGACGATACCTACGCCCTGGCCAGCCGTGCCCACCTGCGCACCCAGGCCGGCCAGGTGGAAGCGGCGCTGGCCGATTCACAGCGCCTGGTGGCGCTGAAGCCTGACGACGCGCGTGCCTGGTTCAACCACGGCTATATGCTGGAAGCCGCTGAACGCTGGGAAGAAGCCCTGGCGGCCTTCCAGCGCAGCACCGCGCTCTCGCCCGAACTCGACCGCGCCTGGTATGGCCAGGGCTTGGTGCTGATCCGCCTGAAGCGCTTTGACGAAGCCGTACTGGCGCTGAAGCGCAACACCGAACTGCAGCCCATGTCACCGCATGGCTGGTACCAGCTGGCGCGCGTGCATGTCGACCGCGAGGCGCCTGATGAGGCTGTGGCCATCATTCGCCACCTCAAGGGCTTCGAACCCAAGGTGGCCGCGCAGCTGGAACGCGAGACGGGGCTGCTGGCCAGACAAAGCGCCGGCTGAAGCCGGCCCGCGAAGATTTCTTTCACAACGATGGAGGCACTTGGCATGAAGGTGAGCGAGAACCATCAGAGTTACTGGCGCAAGAACCTCAGGATCACGTCGATCCTGCTGGCGATCTGGTTCGTGGTGACTTACGTGGTGGCGTTTTATGCGCGTGACCTGAACTTCAGCTTCTTCGGCTGGCCGTTCAGCTTCTGGGTCGCGGCACAGGGGGCGCTGGTGGTCTACGTGGCGATCATCGCGTTCTATGCCAGCTACATGAACAAGCTCGACATCGAGCACGGCGTCGCCGAGGAGGAATGACATGGCAGGCTTGAGCTTCGAACCCCAGAGCGGGGTTTCCAACAAAGAGGCCAATGCGGCCTTCAAGAAAGGCCTGAACAAGGTCTACGCCTGGTACACCGGGGGTTTCGCCGTCTTCGTGGTGATCTTGGCGATCGCCGAGCAGATGGGGCTTTCCCGCGGCGCCATCGGCATCGTGTTCCTGCTGGCCACTGTGGCGCTGTATGCCGGCATCGGCATCATGAGTCGCACCAGCGATGCGGCCGAGTACTACGTGGCCGGTCGTCGCGTGCCAGCGGTCTACAACGGCATGGCTACGGGTGCCGACTGGATGAGCGCGGCGTCGTTCATCGGCATGGCCGGCACGCTGTACCTCACCGGCTATGGCGGGCTGGCCTTCATCATGGGCTGGACTGGCGGCTACTGCCTGGTGGCGCTGTTCCTGGCCCCGTACTTGCGCAAGTTCGGCCAGTTCACGATTCCCGATTTCCTGGGTGCACGCTACGAAGGCAACCTGGCGCGCTTTGTCGGCATCCTGATCGCCATCCTGGTGTCGTTTGTCTACGTGGTGGCGCAGATCTATGGCGTCGGCCTCATCACCACGCGCCTGTCGGGCCTGGCCTTCGAGATTGGCATCTTCGTCGGCTTGGGCGGCATCCTGGTGTGCTCGTTCCTGGGGGGCATGCGTGCCGTGACCTGGACCCAGGTGGCACAGTACATCATCTTGATCATTGCCTACATGATTCCGGTGGTCTGGCTGAGCACCAAGCAGACCGGCGTGCCGGTGCCGCAGGCCGTGTATGGCAGCCAGCTGGAAAAGGTGTCGGCGAAGGAAAAGGAACTCATCGCCGACCCGAAGGAAAAGGAAGTCATTGCGATCTTCAAGCAGCGCGCTGACGATCTGGGCGCCAAGCTCAAGGATGTGCCCACCGCCCTGGCGGCTGACCGCGCAGCGGCCCAGTCCAAGCTGGACGAGTTGAAGGCCGCCAACGCCCCGCTGGCCGAGGTGCAGGCGGCCGAGAAGGCACTGGCCGCTGTGCCGAAGGACGAGGCGGCAGCGAAGACTGCGTGGACAGCTGCCAAGACGGCAGCAGAGGGCCGCGCCAGGCCGCTGGCGGGCATGCCCCCGCACGCTCAGCCCTACGCTGGCGACCCCAACGGCGACGAGAAGGCCCAGAAGACCTTCGACGAGTCGCGGCGCAACTTCCTGGCGCTGGTGTTCTGCCTGATGGTGGGTACGGCCGCGCTGCCGCACATCCTGATGCGCTACTACACCACGCCGTCGGTGAAGGAAGCGCGCCAGTCCGTGACCTGGTCGCTGTTCTTCATCTTCCTGCTCTACTTCACCGCGCCCGCGCTGGCCGTACTGGTGAAGTACCAGGTGTTCAACGTCCTCGTGGGCACGCCCTTCGACCAGCTTCCCGCATGGGTGGGTGCCTGGGCGAAGGTGGACCCGACGCTGCTGCAGGTGGCCGACGTGAACAAGGACGGCATCTTCCAGCTGGGTGAAATGCGCATCGGTGGCGACATCATCGTGCTGGCCACACCGGAGATTGCCGGCCTGCCTTACGTGATTTCAGGCCTGGTGGCGGCCGGTGGCTTGGCAGCAGCCTTGTCCACCGCCGACGGCCTGCTGCTGACGATCGCCAATGCACTGAGCCACGACCTGTACTACAAGATGATCGACCCCAACGCGCCCACCGCGCGCCGGGTGATGATCAGCAAGGTGCTGCTGCTGGTGGTAGCGCTGGCCGCGGCTTACGTGGCTTCGCTGAAGGTGGCCGACATCCTGTTCCTGGTGTCGGCAGCCTTCTCGCTGGCCGCGGCGGGCTTCTTCCCGGCCCTGGTGCTGGGCATCTTCTGGAAGCGCGCCAGCAAGTGGGGTGCGGTGCTGGGGATGCTGGCTGGCGTGTCGATCACGTTCTACTACATGGCCACTACGCAAACCTGGATGCGCGGCCTGTTCGGCGTCACGGGCCCGATCGCCGACTACACCTGGTGGGGCATCCTGCCCATCAGCGCCGGCATCTTCGGTGTACCCATCGGCTTTGCGGTGATCATCATCGTCAGCTTGCTCACACCCGCGCCGAAGCAGGACATCCAGGAACTGGTGGAGCACGTGCGCTACCCGAACCTGAACACCAGCCGCGCCTGATTTGGCGGTTTTGAACTGATTGCCGGTGCCTTCGGGCCCGGCTAGCCAGCGGCCCCCGGCGGGAAACCCCGGGGGCTGCTGCCTTTGGCGCGCTATACTCGCGGGTTCCCCACCTTGCTGCACCTGTCGTCAGACGCTGACGGGGCAGCTTCCGTTGTCAGCATGCGCCGTTCGAGCTGTTCGAACTGCCGGCCGGGCACGAACCCACAAGGAGTATTCATGCGTCACTATGAGATCGTTCTGCTGATTCATCCGGATCAAAGCGAACAGGTTCCAGCCATGCTGGAACGCTACAAGACACTGGTCACCGCAGGCGGTGGCAAGGTTCACCGTGTCGAGGACTGGGGTCGGCGCCAGCTGTCCTACATGATCCAGAAGCTGGCCAAGGCGCACTACCTTTGCCTGAACATCGAGGCCAGCCAGGCCGTGCTGACCGAGCTCGAGACCGGTTTCCGTTTCAATGACGCGGTGCTGCGCCACCTGACCGTGAAGCGTGACAAGGCCGAAGTCGCCCCGTCAATCATGATGAAGGCCGTCGAGCGCGAAGAGTCCCGCAAGGAACGTCAGGAGGCGTCCGCCTGACGTCGCCAGACGTGCTTGCCGCTGCCGCCGCAGCAGGGCCTGCCGGGACGAACCACACGGTTCTCTCAGCCACCCTGCTGGAAAAGCAAGCGCTGCGCTACACCCCCGCCGGCCTGCCGGCGCTGAACCTGGTGCTTCAACACGAAGGTCGGGTCAGCGAAGACGGGCAGCCCCGCCAGGTCTCGATGGAGGTCAAGGCGGTCGGCATTGGGGCAGTCACACGCACGCTGGCAGCGCAGGCACTGGGGTCCAGTCACCTGTACGCAGGTTTTCTGGCTCCGGCACGCAACGGACGCGGACTGGTTCTGCACATCACCTCGGTCGAGCCTGCAGCCTGACGGCGTCTTTCGCCAGCCCTGCAGGCCCGCTCTCATCCGGATCGTTTCCAATTTTTAGGAGGTCTTCATGCCCCCACCCCGTGGTAAAGGTCGTTTCTCGAAGGACAAGCGCCCCAAGCGCAACACCCAGTCGCTGCTGTTCCGCCGCAAGCGGTTCTGCCGCTTCACGGTGGCCAACGTCGAAGAGATCGACTACAAGGAAATCGACGTCCTGCGCGACTTCATCAGCGAGAACGGCAAGATTACGCCGGCTCGCCTGACGGGCACGCGCGCCTACTACCAGCGTCAGCTGACCACGGCCATCAAGCGCGCGCGCTTCCTGGCCCTGCTGCCGTATTCCGACCAGCACAAGGTCTGAGGAGCACACCATGCAAATCATTCTTCTGGAAAAGGTCGGCAAGCTCGGCAACCTGGGTGACGTCGTCAAGGTCAAGGACGGCTATGCCCGCAATTACCTGATCCCCGGCAAGCTGGCACGCCGTGCCACCGAGTCCGCGATCAAGGAATTCGAAGGCCGCCGCGCAGAACTGGAAAAGGTCGCCGCCGCCAAACTGGCTGCCGCCCAGGCCCTGGGCGAGCAGATGGCTGGCAAGACCGTGCGCATCGCGCAGAAGGCGGGCGTCGATGGCCGCTTGTTCGGGTCGGTCACCAACGCCGACATCGCCGAAGCTCTGACCAAAGCCGGCATGGCTGTGCAGAAGTCGCAGGTGCGCATGCCCAACGGGCCGCTGAAGACGGTGGGCGAACACCCCGTCAGCGTTGCGCCGCATGGCGACGTGGTGGTGGAAGTCACCATCCACGTGGTGGCACAGGCCGACTGAGCGGCCAGCGCCGCACACCCCAGAAGCCGGCAGCCGCCGGCTTTTTTCATGGTCGCGGCACTTGTCCCCAGGCTGCAGGGCACTGCCCACTGCTGCTGCACCCCTTACCCCCAGCCTTGTCCACACCACCCCTGGCCGGGCCGCCTTACGATCTTCAAATCATGAGTACTTTGACCGACCCGCGCGGCGGCCTGAACGCCGGCAGCAGCCCCAGTGGCCGCGACGACGAAGTGGCGCGCCTGCGCGTGCCCCCGCACTCGGTCGAAGCCGAGCAAAGCGTGCTGGGCGGCCTGCTGCTGGACAACCTGGCCTGGGACCGCGCGGCCGACCTGCTGACCGACAGCGACTTCTACCGCTACGAACACCGGCTGATCTACGCCGCCATCGCGGCCCTGGTCTCGCAAAGCAAGCCGGCCGACGTCATCACCGTGTTCGAACAGCTGCAGAGCCTGGGCAAGGCCGAAGACGCGGGCGGCCTGGCCTACCTGAACGCGATGGCGCAGAGCGTGCCCAGTGCCGCCAACATGCGGCGTTATGCCGAGATCGTGCGCGAGCGCAGCATCCTGCGCAAGCTGATTGGCGCCAGCGACGAGATCGCCACCAAGGCCTTCAACCCGCAGGGCACGCCCGTCAGCACCATCCTGGACGAGGCCGAGACCAAGATCTTCAAGATTGGCGAGGAAGGCTCGCGCCAGAAGCAGGGCTTCCAGAGCATCGACAAGCTGGTCGTGTCCCTGATCGACCGCGTGCAGGAACTGCACGACAACGGCGCCGAAGAAGTGACCGGCGTGCGCAGCGGCTTCTACGACCTGGACAAGATGACCGCCGGCCTGCAGAAGGGCGATCTCCTGATCCTGGCCGCGCGCCCGTCGATGGGCAAGACGGCCTTCGCGCTGAACATCGCCGAGAACGTGGCGGTGAACGAAGGCCTGCCGGTGCTGGTGTTCTCGATGGAAATGGGCGCGTCGCAGCTGGCGCTTCGCCTGGTGGGCAGCCTGGCCCGCATCAACCAGCAAAACCTGCGCACTGGCCGGCTTGACAAGGAGGAATGGGAACGCCTGCCCGAAGCGGTGGAAAAGCTTCAGCAGGTGCAGATGTTCATCGACGAGACGCCAGGCCTGAATTCAGCCGAACTGAGGGCGCGAGCGCGCCGCATGGCGAGGCAGTTCGGCACCCTGGGCCTGATCGTCATCGATTACCTGCAGCTGATGAGCGGCAGCAGCACATCCGAGGAAAACCGCGCCACCGTCATTGGTGAAATCAGCCGCGGCCTGAAGGCGCTGGCCAAGGAACTGCAGTGCCCCGTGATCGCGCTGTCGCAGCTGAATCGCAGCGTGGAATCGCGCACCGACAAGCGGCCGATGATGAGCGACCTGCGCGAATCCGGCGCCATCGAACAGGACGCCGATGTCATCATGTTCATCTATCGCGACGACTACTACAACAAGGACAGCAAGGAACCTGGCGTGGCGGAGATCGTGATCGCCAAGCAGCGCAATGGCCCGGTGGGCACCGTGAAGCTGACCTTCCTGCGGCCGCTGACACGCTTCGACAACCTGGCTGCGGGCTACGCCAGCGACGAGTACTGACACCCGGCACCAGGGCCTTGCATCGCGCAGCCATACTGTATAAATTGACAGTATGCCGACCGCCCCCGCCCCCGCTCCCCCTGCCACCCTGATGCTCGCGCCGACCAAAGGCCGCGGCACGGTCTGGGCCATCGAGCACCGCTTCAGCAGCCAGCAGCATGAAGCCCTGGACGACGGCTGGGGCAGCCTGCAACAGGCGGCGCTGGAAGAGCAGGCGCCCCCCAGCACGCGCGTGCTGGACGAGCAGGTGCGCAGCATCCTGACCGGCAACGATTCGCCCGACATCGGCTTCGACCTGTCGATCAACCCCTATCGGGGCTGCGAACACGGCTGCAGCTATTGCTATGCCCGGCCTACGCACAGCTACCTGAACCTGTCGCCGGGGCTGGATTTCGAAACGCGCATCGTCGCCAAGGTCAATGCGGCTGAGCGCCTGCGCGAAGCGCTGGCCGCCCCGGGCTACACGCCAGCCTACCTGAACATCGGCTCGGCCACCGACGCCTATCAGCCCGTGGAACGCCGGCTGCGCATCACCCGCAGCATCTTGGAAGTGCTGCATGAGACGCAGCACCCGTTTTCGCTGGTCACCAAGAGCAGCCTGGTGGAACGCGACCTGGACTTGATCGCGCCCATGGCGGCCCAGGGCCTGGCCGCGGTCTACCTGTCCGTCACCACGCTCGACCCGGCCCTGGCCCGGGCGCTGGAACCGCGCGCCGCAGCGCCGCACCGGCGGCTTCGCACCATCGAAAAGCTGGCCCGCGCCGGCGTGCCCGTGGGGGTGAGCGTGTCCCCCGTCATCCCTTTCCTGAACGCGCCAGAACTCGAACAGATCCTCGACGCCGCGCGCGACGCGGGGGCCAGCCGGGCCTTCAGCATCGTGCTGCGCCTGCCCTGGGAAGTGAACCCGCTTTTCCAGCAGTGGCTGGACCGGCACGTGCCCGACAAGGCGGCGCGCATCATGGCCCGCGTGCGCGACATGCGCGGCGGCCGCGACTACGACGCCCGCTTCGGCACGCGCATGACAGGGCAGGGTGTCTGGGCTGACTTGCTACGCCAACGCTTCGTGAAGGCCTGCGACCGCCTGGGCCTGGGCCGCCAGCGCCTGGCGCTGGACCTGGGGCAATTCCGGCCACCCACGGCTGTGGTCGGGCAGGGCCAGTTGTTCTAGGGCTGCGGCTTCAGCGCCGCAGCACCATCCCGCCCGGAGAACGGTTGCTGCGCCGCACGCCCGCGATGTGCGACATCGGCTGGCAGTAGCGGTGGGCCAGGGTGTTGGCCCGTTCCAGCAGTGTGGGCAAGGCGGAGATGCGGTCCTGGTGACGGCGGGCGACCAGGCCGGCCATCTCGATCAGCTTCGCGTTGCCCGTCTCGCTGCCATGGTCCAGCAGGCTGGCTACGGCGGCCTGGGGTTCGCCGCGCACTGCATGCTGCATGGCCGCTTCGGCCAGCTGCATCACCTGGGCGTGGCTGTGGCGCACCCAGTCCGGCGCCTGTTCGTGCTGGCGCAGCGCCGCAGCCAAAACTTCGGTGGCGGCTTTCGACACGGCAAACCGTCGGCCCAGGCGTTCCACGGCTGCGCGCAGTTCGGCGCTGTCCATGCCGTGCGATGCCAGGCGCGTCAACAGGGACAGCAGGTTGGTCGCAGCCTCGATGTCGAAGTCGGGCCGCGCGACATCGTCCAGCAGGCTGCGGGCCTGGGCCAGGGCAAGCTCGGGCGCGCCGCCCAGCAGCTGGGTCAGCATATGGCCCAGCTGGGCCATGCGGCGCAGCCGCAGCGACTGCGGGTAGCGCCCTGCAAACCGCGTCATCACTTCACTGGCCTGGCCGACGCCGCGCACGTCGCCGGCGTCGAAGCGCAGGAAGCCCAGCAGCATCATCGACAGCACATCGAACAGACGTGACTTCGCGCCCATCGCCCAGGTGCGTTCCAGCGTTGCCAGGGCGCGCCCGGCGGGCCCGGCATAAAAGGTCAGGGTGCCGGCGTGCTGCAGCCGCAGGATGCAGCCCGGCGTGATCTCGGCCGCCATTTGGTAGGTGGCCATCGCTTCGCTGATCTGGCCCTGCTCCATGTGCACCTTGCCCAGCACGTCGTGGGCATCGGCGAAGCGAGGCTCGTCGTTGATCAGCGTGCTCAGGCTGCGCCGTGCCAGTGACAGGTCGCCCTGCGCCAGCTGCACCCGCGCGATACCCAGCCGGGCCCATGGCAGGCGCTGCGTGCTGGCCACGCTGTCGAACAAGGCCAGCGCTTCGGCGTGGCGCTGCTGCTGCAGCAGCAGTTCGGCGCCGATGCGCGCAGCGTAAAGGCCGTAAGGGCGGCCGTGGGTGTAGCGGTCCACGCTCAGGGCGATGGCGCGGTCGAATTCGCGTTGCTCCAGGGCTTCGAAGATGTCCCTCAGCAGGCGCTTGCGCTGGCGGGCTTCCTTGATGCGGGTGTACAGCGTATTGGCGCTGAAGGGCTTGATGAGGAAGCTGTCCAGCGCTGCCTCGGCTGCCTCGGCCACCTTCTGGTAGGTGGCTTCGCTGGTCACCATCACGAACACGCAGTTGTAGTGCAGCTGCTGTTCGCGGCGCAGTTCGTCCAGCAGGTCCTGGCCCGATTCACCGCCGGCCTGCGTCTGGTCGTCGCAGATCACCAGGTCGAATTGCCGGTGTTCCAGCATCTCGCGCGCATCGGCGATTCGGTTGGCCGCCTTCACCGAGCCAAAGCCGAAGTCCCGCAGATGCTGGCACATCAGGCTGCGCGACATCGGGTTGCTATCGATGACCAGGGCCAGCGCCTTGGGCGCGTCTTTGTCGACCAGCATGGGTTCGCGCTCGGGCCGCCTGTGTGCCGGGCTTGGGCCGTCGTCAGGCCGCGACGGGCGTCGCCGCCCGCGACCGCAGCTGCAGCCCACCAGGCGAGCGGCCTGAACGCTGAATGCCGGCGATGTGCGTGCCGACGCGGCAACTGTCTTTCATGCAGGCAGCGGCTCGGTCGATCCAGGCCTGCGCGTCGGGCAGCACTGCGGCGTGGCGGCGCGCAATGGCCGCCGCCATTTCCAGCAGCTTGGCGTTGCGCAGGCCTTCGCCTTGCTGCAGCAGGCGCTGCACGGCACCGGCGGCGTCGCCGCGCAGGGACTGCGACATCGCCTGTTCAGCCAGGGCCTGGATCTCGCTCTGGCAGCGGCGGATGGTGCCCAGCGCCGGCTCGGCGCGTTGCGCCGCGGCGGCCAGCACTTCGGCTGTGGCCTTGGCGACGCAAAAGCGCAGCGCGATGCGTTCGATTGCGGCCAGCTGGTCAGCGTGCGTACGCAATGCCGGCGGTAGCCGTGACCACAGCGACAGCAGCAGGTTGGCGCCTTCCAGGTCGAAGCTGTCGTCGCCCACACCGGCAGCCAAAGCCAGCCATTCGGCCTGTGCGGCCGCGGCGTCCTGCGACAACTGCTGCAGCCAGGCGGCGGCCTGGGCCATGCGCTGCAGGCGCCGGGATTCCGGGTGCCGTTCGCTGTAGCGGCGCAGCTGCTCGCGCGCGGCGGCCACGCCAGCGCTGTCCTTGTCGTCCCAGCGCAGCAGGGCCAGCAGCATCAGGCTCAGGGCGTCGAACAGCTTGGACTGCACGCCCAGGCTCAGGCTCTGCTCCAGCCAGCGCCGGGCTTCGGCCGCCTGGCCCTGGTAGAAGGCCAGCGCGCCTGCATGCTGGGTGCGCAGCAGGCAGCCGGGGGTGATCTCGGCGGCGGCGCGGTATTCCAGCAGCGCGCCCTCGAAGTCGCCCTGCTCCACCAGCAGCTGGCCCTGCAGTTCATGGGCTTCGGCGCAGTCCGGGTCCAGACGCAGCACCTCGGCCAGGCTGCGCCGGGCGGCGGCGATGTCGCCGGCAGCGGCCCGCGCACGGCCCATGCCCAGCAGGGCCCAGGGTGCAGGCTTCAAGTCGTGCAGCTTTTCGAACACGCGGCGTGCGTCGTCGGGCCGCTGCATGTCCAGCAGCAGTTCTGCAGCCAGCCGACCGCACCAGATGGCAAAGGGCGCCTGGTCCTGGAAGCGCTTCAGCGCCCGCGCAAAGGCGGCTTCGGTCTGGCCGGCGTCCAGGGCCTTCAGCACGTCGGCCAGTTCGCGTTTGCGGTGGCGGGCTTCCTGAATGCGCTGGCACAGCGCGGCCGCGGTGTAGGGTCGCACCAGCAGGCCGTCCAGGGCCGATTCCGCGGCTTCGACCACCTGGTGGTACACGGCATGCTGGGTGACCATGATGAACACCGTGCTGTGCGGCAGCAGGCGTTCGCGGCGAAGTTCGTCCAGCAGGTCTTGCCCGCTCTCGCTGCTGCCTTCGAATTCGCGGTTGCACACCACGATGTCGAAGCGCTGCTGTTCCAGCTGCATGCGCGCTTCGCGCAGCTTGGCCACGGCCACCACCTGGCCGATGCCGGCGTCGCGCAGTTGCCCGCTGCCAACGCTGCGCAGCATGTTGTTGCCTTCCACCAGCAGCGCCCGCGCCAGGTGGATGTCCCGGTCGATCAGGCTCACCGCCGGGCTCCGGGCCCCAGGCATGCCTGCGGCCCGGCAGGGTGGCCGGGCAGGCGGGGGCAGCAGCGGTGCAGGTCGGACATGGCATCAGGGGCTGGCGTCGTCCCTGGTGCTATCGGTCGCCCGCGACCGCTACTTGAACAGGTCCTTCACCCGGTCGGCCCAGCTTTTGGACGTGGGGGAATGGCGCTCTCCCCCTTTCCGGAAGGATTCGTCCAGTTCCTTCAACAGCTTGCGCTGGTGCTCGGTGATCTTCACCGGCGTTTCCACCGCCACGTGGCAGTACAGGTCGCCTGGGTAGCTGCTGCGCAGGCCCTTGATGCCCTTGCCGCGCAGGCGGAAGGTCTTGCCGTGCTGGGTGCCTTCGGGCAGCTCGATTTCGGCCTTGCTGCCCAGCGTGGGCACTTCGATGGTGCCGCCCAGCGCAGCCGTGGTCAGCGCCACGGGCACGGTGCAATGCAGGTCGTCGCCGTCGCGTTCGAAGATGTCGTGCGGTTTGACGCGGATCTCGATGTACAGGTCGCCCGGCGGCCCACCGTTGGCCCCCGGCTCGCCGTTGCCGGCGCTGCGGATGCGCATGCCTTCGTTGATGCCGGCGGGGATCTTCACCTCCAGCGTCTTCTGCTTCTTGATCTTGCCCGCGCCGTTGCAGGTGGTGCAGGGTTCGGGAATGATCTTGCCGCTGCCCTGGCAGTGCGGGCAGGTCTGCTGGATGCTGAAGAAGCCTTGGCGCATGTGCACCGTGCCGGCGCCGTTGCAGGTGGTGCAGGTCTTCGCGCTGGTGCCAGGCTTAGCCCCCGTGCCCTTGCAGGTCTCGCAGCCTTCCCAGCTGGGCACGCGGATCTGGGTCTCGCGGCCGTTGGCGGCTTCTTCCAGCGTGATTTCCATCGCGTAGCTCAAGTCGCTGCCGCGGTAGACCTGCTGCCCGCCGGCACCGCGCCGCGCGCCCGCACCGCCGGCAGCGCCGCCGAAGATGTCGCCGAAAATGTCGCCGAAGGCCTCGGCAAATCCACCGAAGCCTTCAGCGCCCGGGCCACCACGGCCACCCATGTTCGGGTCGACGCCGGCGTGGCCGTACTGGTCGTAAGCGGCCCGCTTCTGCGGGTCGGAGAGCATCTCGTAGGCCTCCTTGGCCTCCTTGAATTTCTCCTCGGCCTTCTTGGCCTCTTCGCCCTGATGGCGGTCGGGGTGGTGCTTGGCCGCCAGGCGCCGGTAGGCCTTCTTGATGTCGTCGTCGGTGGCGTTTTTAGGTACGCCCAGAATGTCGTAGAAGTCGCGTTTGGCCATCGGGAAACTCTAGCTGCAGTGAGACCAGGGGTGAAAACAGACACGCCGCGTTGACCTGCCAGGCAAGCCCGGCTGTCGAACGCGGCGAAGCACCACGTCAGGCCCGCAGGCCTGACGAAGGCGTCACTTGCGGACTTCCTTGAATTCCGCGTCCACGACGTTGTCGTCGGCCGGCTTGGCCTTGGGGGCCTCGCCAGCGCCGGCGCCTGCAGGGCCAGCACTTTGCGGGCCAGCGGCGCCCGTGGCGGCCGCGGCGGCCTGCGCGTCGGCGTACATCTTCTCGCCCAGCTTCTGGCTGGCCGTCATCAGGGCCTCGGTCTTGGCTTCGATCACGGCCTTGTCCTCGCCCTTCAGCGCTTCTTCGACGTCCTTCAGCGCGGCTTCGATCTTTTCCTTCTCGGGCGCGTCGAGCTTGTCGCCGTGCTCGGCCATGCTCTTCTTCACCGAATGCAAGGTGGCGTCCGCAGCGTTGCGGGCCTGGATGATTTCCAGCTTCTTCGCGTCCTCGGCCGCGTTCATCTCGGCGTCCTTCACCATCTTCTCGATCTCGGCCTCGCTCAGGCCCGAGTTCGCCTTGATGGTGATCTTGTTTTCCTTGCCCGTGCCCTTGTCCTTGGCGCTGACGTGCAGGATGCCGTTGGCGTCGATGTCGAAGGTCACCTCGATCTGCGGCAGGCCGCGCGGCGCCGGCGGGATGCCTTCCAGGTTGAATTCACCCAGGCTCTTGTTGCCGGTGGCCATCTCGCGTTCGCCCTGGTAGACCTTGATGGTCACGGCCGGCTGGTTGTCGTCGGCGGTGCTGAAGGTCTGGCTGAACTTGGTCGGGATGGTGGTGTTCTTCTTGATCATCTTCGTCATCACGCCGCCCAGGGTTTCGATGCCCAGGCTCAGCGGGGTGACGTCCAGCAGCAGCACGTCCTTGCGTTCGCCGCCCAGCACCTGGCCCTGGATGGCTGCACCCACGGCCACGGCCTCGTCGGGGTTGACGTCCTTGCGGGGTTCCTTGCCGAAGAACTCCTTCACCATTTCCTGCACCTTGGGCATGCGAGTCATGCCGCCGACCAGGATGACGTCGTCGATGTCGCTGAGCTTCACGCCCGCGTCCTTCACGGCGATCTTGCAGGGCTCCATCGTGCGCGCGATGAGCTCGTCGACCAGGCTTTCCAGCTTGGCGCGCGTGAGCTTGATGTTCAGGTGCTTCGGGCCGCTGGCGTCGGCCGTGATGTAGGGCAGGTTGACGTCGGTCTGGGTCGAATTCGACAGCTCGATCTTCGCCTTCTCGGCCGCTTCCTTCAGGCGCTGCAGGGCCAGCACGTCCTTGGTCAGGTCGACGCCCTGTTCCTTCTTGAACTCGGTGACGATGAAGTCGATGATGCGCTGGTCGAAGTCTTCGCCGCCCAGGAAGGTGTCGCCATTGGTCGACAGCACTTCGAACTGCATTTCACCATCCACATCGGCGATTTCGATGATGGAGACGTCGAAGGTGCCGCCGCCCAGGTCGTACACGGCGATCTTGCGGTCGCCCTTGCCATGCTTGTCCAGGCCGAAGGCCAGGGCCGCGGCGGTGGGTTCGTTGATGATGCGCTTGACGTCCAGACCGGCGATGCGGCCGGCGTCCTTGGTGGCTTGGCGCTGGGCGTCGTTGAAGTAGGCCGGCACCGTGATCACGGCTTCGGTCACTTCCTCACCGAGGTAGTCCTCGGCGGTCTT
>JAIXRN010000025.1 GCA_027485165.1 Rubrivivax sp. | reverse complement strand
GCGCCTGCCAGTGGATGCGGCCGATCACGCCAAGTGTCATGAGCGGCACACCGAAGAAAGCGCGACGCAAACTCTGCGCCGACAGGGGCACCAAGCGCCCGCTGACGCTGGTGCGAAGCAGCGCGCCGCCCGCATCCTCGTGGTCGATTCGGGCGACGAGACGGTCGCCGCCGTTTGCCACGCATGCGTCGTCCGGACGTGGTGACGTCGTCGTGCGCATGAACCAGAACCGGTAACTGCCGCCGACTGCACAGAAGGGCGAGACGTGAAACACCTTGGCGGCTTGTTGCTCGCGACCCCATGCGAGGCGCTCGCCTCGAAGCAGATAGCAGTGCCGCTCTCCGAAGGTGTTGTTGACCTCGGCCAGCACCGCCGCCAGGGATCCGTCGGGTCGGTGGCAATACCAGAAGCTCACGGGCTTGAAGGTGTGCCCCAGCACCCGCGGGTAGCAGTGCAACCAGACCTCACCGAGCGCGTCGTCGACCCCTTCGCGGGCAAGGAGCTCTTCGGCCCACGCCAGACTGTCGTCGCGACCGTCACCGTGGTCCCGGTCATGAAAGCTGATCAGGCCGAAACGGTTGCGTGCCAGCGTTGCGGACGGCGTGCTGCGCAGTTGCCGCATGGGCAGCATGAGGAAGTAGGTGGCGTAGACGAATCGATTGACCGCCGGGCGCAGGCGCGTGTGGCGGACCTCGCCAAAGCCGAGCATGGCGACCGGATCGCTCAGCGACAGGCTCACGCGGGCACCGCCCACTCAGCGCGCGCGCTCATGCCGCCATCCTGGCCGTTGCCACCGGCTTGCTCGACCAGCGCCGGCGCAGTCCTTCGACCACGGCCAACCCGGACATCAGTCCGTCCTCGTGGAACCCGTAGCGGGTCCACGCACCGCAGAACCAGGTGCCGTCCACACCCTGCAGCGCGGGCAGACGTCGCTGGGCTGCAATGGCCGGTCCGTCGAACACCGGGTGCGCATAGTCGTACGCACCGTGAACTGTCTCGGCGCGCGGCTCGACGATCGGATTGAGCGTCACCACCACCGGCGTCTTGAAGGGCAGCGGTTGCAACCGGTTGATGAGGTAATGCAGGCACACCGCCGACTGTTCTTGCGTACCGGTACTGGCGCGTTCGTAGTTCCAGGCGGCCCAGGCCGCGCGCCGCTTCGGCAGCACGGTGTGGTCGGTGTGCAGTACCGCGCGGTTGCGGTGATAGCGGATCGCACCCAGCACCTCGCGTTCAGCCGTTGTCGCGTCGGCCAGCAATGCGAGCGACTGGTCGCTGTGGCACGCCAGCACGACCTCGTCGAACCGTTCGGTGCCCTGGTCGGTCGACACGCTGACCTGGTCAGCGTCGCGATGTCGACGCACCGAGCGCACGGGGGTGTGCAACCGGGCGTCGCCGATGCGCTCGAGCATGCGGGTCACGTAGTGGCGAGCGCCGCCCTTCACGGTGAACCAGCGCGGCCGATTCGTCACCTGGATCAGACCATGGTTGTCGCAGAAGCGAACCATGGTGGACATCGGAAAGCGAAGCATCTGTTCGGTCGGGCACGACCAGATGCAGCCGATCATCGGCAGGAAGTACCAGTCGCGGAACTCGGCGCTGAATCGATGCTGATCCAGGAACTCGCCGATGCTCGGCGAGGGCGAGTCATCGCCACGCCGTGCCATCTCCGTCGCCAGGCGGTTGAACCTCAGCACGTCGAGCAGCATGCGCCAGAACGGCGGTCGCCCGAGATTGCGGCGCTGCGCGAAGACGGTGTCGAGGCTGCTGCCGCTCCATTCGAGGCCGATGTCGGGCACCTGAACCGAAAACGACATGTCCGACAGCGCCGTCTCGACACCCAACTCGCCGAACAACCGAATCAGGTTCGGGTAGGTGCGCTCATTGAAGACCAGAAAGCCGGTGTCCACACCATGAGTCACGCCGTCGAGGGTGATGTCGACGGTGTGGGTGTGGCCACCGAAGTACTCGCCGGCTTCATACAGAACGACCTGGGCTTCATCGGACAGAGCGTGCGCGACGCTCAGGCCCGAAATGCCGGAGCCGATCACCGCGATCCGCCGTGACGTGGAGGTCATCGCGGTGTCGGCGCCGACGGCTTGGCGCTGGCGCTTTGGCAGACAAAGTCGTTGCACAGCGCCCCGCGGCGGAACATCGAGGGAGGAGGAAAAGAAACCGCCCCGGGATTTCGGTGGTGAGACACCACCGGCTGTGCAACGCAAAAACTCGACGCTGACCACCGACGGGCGCGGGCGGAAACAGTCAGCTGTCGCCGGTTCGTTGTCGCCCTGCCGCCGAAACGGCTGCAGCGGTTCAAGACGATGACCGCATCCGCCGCGCGGAGTTCCTTGTCCGGCCGCACCGCTTCGTCAAAAGACCCAAACAAGTCGGAGAGAGGCATGGTCAGGCGGTGGGCTGGGGGAGCGAAAAGAAGATAAATATACCAGCAAGTTCACTTTGTGAACTACTCAGTATTTTTATCGACGACCGATGCCTTCAATTGGCAAGAAGTTTCTCGATGTTGTCCACGAACTTGCGGTCCTCCGGGTCGACCGTGCTGCCGAAACTCTGCACGGTGGTGCCGTCGCGAGCGATGACGTACTTGTGGAAGTTCCAGCGCGGAGACGAGCCGGTCTTCTGGCGCAGGTCGACGTACAGCGGACTGACGTCGCCCGCGCCATTGTTGGCAACCCGGGTCTTGGTGAACATCGGGAACTTCACCCCGAAGGTGTTTTCGCAGAAGGCCGCGATCTCCTTCGCGCTTCCGGGTTCCTGGCTGCCGAAGTCATTCGATGGGAAACCCAGCACCACGAGGCCCTTGTCCTTGTAGCGGGCGTACAGCGACTCGAGCCCCTTGTACTGGGATGTGAATCCGCAGTAGCTCGCGGTGTTGACGACCACGACGACCTTGCCGCTGTATTGGCACAGGTTCTGAGGCTTCTCGTCTTGCAGCCGCGGAACCTCGCGATTGAGGAGCGCCGGACAAGCCGCAGGCGCTGCAGCGGACACGGCCCCTGCTGCGGTGGCCAGAAGCCACCCCAGAGCGAGGCGCCGGGCGACGGTGGGAAATCCGATTCGATCGAGCATGTCCATCTCCTGTCTTGGTCAAATAGTGTGCGACGGCATATATTGCGCGAATTGCTGGAGCCCATCAAATGAATGTTTTTCCCTCAAGGGCGAATCGCCACGTTGCGATGCCCGACGGCTTGGCAGGCCGCCATCAGGAGGTCGCTTGAACGAGCCCATTGGCGCCATGAAGGGCCTGACGTTGTCCATTGCCGCCGTCGAGCGCGATACCGGGCTGACGAAGGACACGCTGCGGGTGTGGGAGCGACGCTATGGCTTCCCGCAGCCCGACCGTGATTCTGGCGGCGAGCGTGCATATCCCATCGATCAGGTCGAGAAGTTGCGAGTCGTGAAACGCCTGATGGACGGGGGGCACCGCCCGGGTCGGCTGGTCGCCCTGCCGTTCGACGAACTGCAGCGTCTGAGCGCCAACACGGTCGACTCTCCGCGCCGTGAACTGGCCGGGCCGTCGGCGCCCGACCTGAAGGCCTGTCTGGAGCTGATGCGGTCTCATGATCCTGATGCCCTTCGTCGTCACCTCCAGCAGGCGCAGATGCGGCTGGGTCTGCTGCGGTTCATCACCGAGGTGGTGGTGCCTCTCAATACGATGGTGGGCGATGCCTGGATGCGCGGGAAGATGGAAATTTTCGAAGAGCACGCCTACATCGAGTGTCTGCACGGCGTCATGCGTCAGGCGCTGGGCGGCATCCCCGAGTCCGGGCCCCTCGATCGCCCGCGCGTGCTGCTGACCACCTTCCCTGGAGAGCCGCACAGCCTCGGCCTGCTGCTCGCCGAGGCGCTGTTCTCGCTCGACGGCGCGCGATGCGTTTCGCTGG
>JAIXRN010000060.1 GCA_027485165.1 Rubrivivax sp. | reverse complement strand
GGCCCCGCGTGACTTCGTGTCGCGCTGCATGGACCAGGAAATCAAGGAAGGTCGCGGCTGCGGTCCCAACAAGGACTACGTCGTGCTCGACATGACGCACCTCGGCGCCGAGACCATCATGAAGCGCCTGCCCAGCGTGTTCGAGATCGGCCACAACTTCGCCAACGTCGACATCACCAAGGAACCCATTCCCGTGGTGCCGACCATCCATTACCAGATGGGTGGCATCCCCACCAACATCCACGGCCAGGTGGTGATGCCCCAGAACGGCAACCCGAACGCCATCGTCAACGGCTTCTACGCTGTGGGCGAATGTGCCTGCGTCAGCGTGCACGGCGCCAACCGGCTGGGCACCAATTCGCTGCTGGACCTGCTGGTGTTCGGCCGCGCCGCGGGCCTGCACATCGTCGACAACGTCGGCAAGACGAAGAACCACAAGCCGCTGCCGGCCGACGCCGCCGACCAGAGCCTGGCGCGCCTGGCGCGCCTGGACGCCAGTACGCAGGGCGAATATGCGCAGGACGTAGCCAACGACATCCGCACCAGCATGCAAAAGCACGCTGGCGTGTTCCGCACCCAGGCCATGCTGGACGAAGGCGTGCAGCAGATGGCCGCGCTGGCCGAACGCGTGAAGGCCATCACGCTGAAGGACAAGAGCAAGGTCTTCAACACCGCGCGCATCGAGGCGCTGGAAGTCGACAACCTGATCGAGGCCGCCCAGGCCACGATCGTCAGCGCCGCGGCGCGCCGTGAAAGCCGCGGCGCCCACACCGTGAACGACTACCCCGACACGCCCGAATACCCGAACGGCCGCAACGACGCACAGTGGATGAAGCACACGCTGTGGTATTCCGAAGGCAACCGCCTGGACTACAAGCCGGTCAACCTGAAGCCGCTGTCGGTGGAAAGCGTTCCCCCGAAAGTCCGCACGTTCTGAACGACAGCACGAAAGCAGTAAAGCCATGAGCCTCCGCACTTTCCAGATCTACCGCTACGACCCGGACACCGACGCCAAGCCCCGCATGCAGACCCTGCAGGTGGAACTGGACGGCAGTGAACGCATGCTGCTGGACGCCTTGAACAAGCTCAAGGCCGTCGACCCCACGCTGAGCTTCCGCCGCAGCTGCCGCGAAGGCGTGTGCGGCAGCGACGCGATGAACATCAACGGCAAGAACGGCCTGGCCTGCCTGACCAACATGCGCACGCTGCCCGGCACGATTGTCCTGAAGCCACTCCCCGGGCTGCCCGTCATCCGCGACCTGATCGTCGATATGACGTTGTTCTTCAAGCAGTACCACAGCATCAAGCCCTACTTGGTGAACGACACGCAGCCGCCCGAAAAGGAACGCCTGCAGAGCCCGGAAGAGCGCGATGAACTGAACGGCTTGTACGAATGCATCCTGTGCGCCAGCTGCAGCACGAGCTGCCCCAGCTTCTGGTGGAACCCGGACAAGTTCGTCGGCCCGGCCGGCCTGCTGCAGGCTTATCGCTTCATCGCCGACAGCCGCGACCAGGACACCGGTGGCCGCCTGGACAACCTGGAAGACCCGTACCGGCTGTTCCGTTGCCACACCATCATGAACTGCGTCGACGTCTGCCCGAAGGGCCTGAACCCGACGAAGGCGATCGGCAAGATCAAGGAATTGATGGTCCGCCGAGCGGTTTGACCCAGACCTGAAGAACCGGCATGGAAGCGCTTCTTGGTGAACGTGAACTCAGCAAGCTGCGCTGGCGCTGCCGGCGTGGCCTGCTGGAAAACGACCTCTTCATCGAGCGCTTCTTCAGTCGGCACCAGGAGACGATCACCACGCGCCAGGCGCAGGGTCTGGAAGCCCTGATGGACCTGGCCGACAACGACCTGCTCGACCTGCTGCTGCGGCGCAAGGAAGCGCAGGACATCCCCGACCTCAGCGACTCGCCGGAGGTGCGCGACGTGCTTGCACTGTTGCGTCAGCCTCCGAACTGAACGCGAACGCCAAGCACCAGAAAGGCCCTTGCGATGATTGCATCCGACGTCAAAGCCACCCTGTCGTTTTCCGACGGCAGCCCCAGCATGGAACTGCCGCTGTACAAGGGCACCATCGGCCCGGACGTCATTGACATCCGCAAGCTCTACGCGCAGACCGGCAAGTTCACCTACGACCCGGGCTTCCTGTCTACCGCTTCGTGCAACAGCACCATCACCTACATCGACGGTGACAAGGGCGAACTGCGGTACCGCGGCTACCCCATCGATCAGCTGGCCACGCAGTGCGACTTCCTGGAGACCTGCTACCTGCTGCTGAAGGGCGAACTGCCCAACCCGCAGCAGAAGAAAGACTTCGACCGCCTCGTGAGCACGCACACGATGGTGAACGAGCAGATGCAGTTCTTCCTGCGCGGCTTCCGCCGCGACGCGCACCCGATGGCGGTGATGACGGGCCTGGTGGGCGCGCTGTCGGCCTTCTATCACGACAGTACCGACATCACGAACCCGGTGCACCGCGACATCAGTGCCATCCGCCTGATCGCCAAGATGCCCACCCTGGTGGCCATGGCCTACAAGTACGGCATCGGCCAGCCCTACATCTACCCGCAGAACAAGCTGTCCTACAGCGCCAACTTCATGCGCATGATGTTCGGCACGCCCTGTGAAGACTACGAACCCAACGACGTGCTGGTGCGCGCGATGGACCGCATCTTCATCCTGCACGCCGACCACGAACAGAACGCGTCCACGTCCACCGTGCGCCTGTGCGGCAGCAGCGGCACCAACCCGTTTGCCGCCATCGCCGCGGGCGTGGCCTGCCTGTGGGGCCCGGCGCACGGCGGCGCCAACGAAGCGGCGCTGAACATGCTGGAAGAGATCCAGCGCAACGGCGGCGTGGAAAAGATCGGCGAGTTCATCAAGAACGTCAAGGACAAGAACAGCAACGTCAAGCTGATGGGCTTCGGCCACCGCGTCTACAAGAATTACGACCCGCGCGCCAAGCTGATGCGCGAGACCTGCCACGAAGTGCTGCAGGCCACCGGCCTGCACGACGACCCGCTATTCAAGCTGGCCATGGCGCTGGAAAAGATCGCGCTGGAAGACGACTACTTCGTCAGCCGCAAGCTCTACCCGAACGTCGACTTCTACAGCGGCATCGTGCAGCGCGCCATCGGCATCCCCGTCAGCCTGTTCACGGCCGTGTTCGCGCTGGCACGCACGGTGGGCTGGATCGCGCAGCTGAACGAAATGATCGGCGACCCCGAATACAAGATTGGCCGCCCGCGCCAGCTGTTCGTCGGTGCCCCGCACCGCGACGTGCTGCCGATCACGCAGCGCTGAACCGGCAGCCCCGCCAGCCCTGACCGAAGGCCCCGAGCGGGGCCTTCGTCGTTTTCAGCGGTAGCAGCTGTCGGGCCGCCCGGCCTGCATGCAGTTGTCGCGGAACAGCCAGCCCCCGCCGGGTTGCTGTTCAAACACCAGGCCGACGTCGTGGCTGTGGCGTTCTTCCTTACGCGAGTCGCCATCGGGCAACTCGACGCGCGTGGTGAAGACGATGCGCCCGGGGGCGTCCTGCACCCGGCGCGCGTTGTAGCGGCCACGCACCAGCAGTTCTCCGCTGCTCATGTCGGTGGCCTGCAGCTGCAGGGTGGCCTGGGCGCCGCCGTCCCAGGTCAGGCGGCCTTCGTAGGCCAGGATGTAGTCGCGCCAGCGCAGCGGGATGTCGAAGCCGGGGTTGGCGCGCACGCCCAGGCCCTGCAGCTGGATGGGGGCTGGACCCGGCGCCGGTGCGGGTGCTGGCACAGGCGTGGGTGCGGGCGCCGGGGCGGGGTTGACGAAGGGCCCGGGCTGCGGCGCCGGTTCAGGCTTGGGTTCCAGCAGCTGCACCACCACGCCGATGCCCAGGAAACCCAGCACGCCGGCCCAGACCCAGGTCTTCTTGCTGCTGGCAGGCGGAGGCAGTGGGGGCCCGGACGGCGGTGGCTGCGGCGCTGGTGGCGTTGGGGGTGCGCGCCTGCGCCGCATGGGTTCTGCAGGCGGAGGGGGCGCGGGCGGCGGCGGTGGGCCCGCCCGCTTCGCCCGGTCGGCCACGGCCCGCAGCAGGCCGGCCAGTTCGCTGTCGCCGTCCTGCTCGGCCGGGCCTGCGGCCCATGCCGCCAGGTCGGCGGTATGCAGGCCGCGGAAGCCCAGCGGCGGCTGCACACCGGCTTCGATGAGCGCCGGCACCAGCACGTTGCGCCGCTGGCCTTCCGCGGCTTCGTCCAGCACCCAGTTCGACGCCACCGAGGCTGCGGACCACAGCACCACCACGACGTGCGCCTGTTCCAGTTCCTGGGCGATGACGGCGGAGAATTTCTCCCCTGGCGCCAGGTCGCGGTCCCACCAGACCGACAGGCCCTGGGCTTCCAGCAGGTTGGCCAGGCGGTGGGCCAGTGGACGGTCGCCGCGCGCGTAGCTGATGAAGACGTCGTTCAAGTGCGGCTGTCCAGGGCTGCGAGTGACCGCAAGTTGTAGCCGGTCCCACCCGGCAAGACAAGCCGGGCTGCGGGCAGCACTAGACCGCTGCCTTCAGGCCGCTGGCGAAGTGCTCCTGCATCAGCCGGGCGGCCTCGTCGGGCTGGCGCTGCAGCAGGGCCTGCATCAGCGCCCGGTGTTCGGCCAGCGAATCCACCAGCCGGCCGCGCTGCAGCAGCGAATGGTGGCGGTGCAGCTTCATCAGCTTGCGCAGGTCGTTCACCAGCTGCAGGGCCCAGCGGTTGCCGGCGGCTTCCAGCAGCGCCAGGTGGAAGGCTTCGTTGGTGGCGAAGAAGGCGTCGCGCTGGCGGACCTGGCGTTCCAGTTGTTCATGCAGGCGCGCCAGCTGGGCCAGGTCCTGGTCGCTGGCCTGCCGGGCGGCTGTGCGGGCGGCGTCGCTTTCCAGCAGGGACAGCAGGTGGTAGACCTTGGCCACGTCTTCGGCTGAGACCTCCGTGACGTAGGCGCCGCGCCGTAGCTTCATCGTCACCAGGCCTTCGGCCGCCAGCACCTTCAGGGCTTCGCGCAGCGGCGTGCGGCTGATGCCGTAGGCAGCTGTCAGCGCCTGTTCGTCGATCCAGCTGCCGGCGGGCAGTTCGCCGGCGTAGATCTGCTGGCGCAGCCGTTCGGCCACTTCCAGGTACAGCGCGCGTGGCGCCAGGGGCCGCGGTGGGCTGGCGGGCACGGCGGGGCGGCTGGCGGGCATGGGCGCTGGGAAAGGCTTTTGAATTCTTAATTATTCATCAAGCCGCAGCGCCAGGATGGTGCGCTGCCCCGCCTGAAGAACGGGGAGTGGCGCCACGGTGCGCCCAGGGCCGGTGCATGGGCAGAAACTGGCCTTGACCATGCGGTCACTTTCGGACTTTCTCGTTGGCCGCCATGCCTATCGTTTGCATGGCTTGCAAGGTGTTGGCCAAAGCTGTTTGCCGCGCCGTGGGCACCACCCCTGGGCTGCGGGCGCCCGCCCCGGCTAAACGCAGCGCTGGCCGCCGCGTCACGCCACGGAACCCCGCCAGGCTTTGCATCGCGACTCCACGCTTGGAACATGCCATGAACCTGACCGACGAACTGCTGCCGAACATGCGCCGTGTGCACGCGGCCGACCGGGACCTGAAAGACCTGGGCCTGTTGTGGACCATGATCGAAGCCAGCGCATCGATCAGCTGCCCGGTCGACGCACAGGCCATCCTGCCCACCCTGTCGGAGACGCGTGAACGCTTTGCCGACTTGCAGCAGCGCCTGATCCATCAGCTGGGCCGCGAGGCCCTGGCCGAGCTGACCGACGAACTGGCTTCGACCGCGCAGTGCAGCATCGACATCGTGGTGCGCAACCTGTTTGAACGCACGGCCGACGTCGGCTTCCTGGCCACCGACGATGCCCTGCGCGACTTCTGCGCCCTGGCCGACGAAGCCCGCCTGGCCCAGCAGCCGGCCCTGGTGGCGCGGTTGGCGGCCTACCGCGACAAATACACCGTCTACGACGACATCGTGGTTCTCGGCCTGCACGGCCAGGTGCTGGCGCGGCTGGACGCCAGCAACCCCCTGGCTGTCAGCCAGGACCCGGTGCTGGGCCAGGCCCTGGCCAAGTCCGGCTATGTGGAAAGCTTCGGGCCCAGCGACCTGGCGTCGACTGCGGCGCCGGCCTTGCTGTACGCCCATCGCATCGACGGTGCACCCGGCCAGCGCCTGGGGGTGCTGGTGCTGCGCTTCCGGCTGGCCGATGAGCTGCAGCGCGTCTTCAGCGATGTCGCCCGGTCTCAGCGCCAGATGGGGGTGCTGCTGCTGGACGAGCAGGGCCGCGTCGTCGCCAGCAACGACGAAGCCCATGTGCCACTGCAGGCCCGCCTGCCGGTCGGGCCATCTGGCCAGGTGGCCCTGCTGAACTTTGCCGGCGGTGAATACCTGGCCACGCTGTGCCCCACGCGGGGCTACCAGGGCTATGGCGGGCCGGGCTGGCGCGCACTGGCGATGGTGTCCGTGAGCACGGCCTTCCGCGCCCGCGGCGGCGCCGCGCCGCTGATCGAAGGCGTGTCGCTGGACAACGCCGAGCTGCGGCGCATCCAGATCGAGGTCGACACCATCAACCGCAACCTGCGCCGCGTGGTTTGGAACGGCCGCCTGGTGGCCGATGCCAAGCAGCAGGCGCGCGAAAACCTGAAGGCGCTGCTGCAGCAAGTGAACGACACCGGTTCGCGCATGCGCGACCGCACCGGCCTGGCCATCCGCGACCTGTACCGCACCGCACTGGGCCGTGCCCGCCAACAGGCCGAAGAACTGGCCCGGCTGGCAGCCGACATCATGGACCGCAACCTGTATGAGCGCGCCAACGACTGCCGCTGGTGGGCGCTGTCCCCGGTGCTGCAGAGCGTGCTGTCGCAGCCGGTGGAAGCCGAAGGCACACGGCGCCTGAACGCCGTGCTGCAGTACATCAACAGCCTGTACACCGTCTACACGCGGCTGGTGGTGTTCGACGCTGCGGGCCGGGTGTGCGGCGTTTCGAACGACGACACGGCGCACAGCCTGCTGGGCACGCAGCTGCCAGCGTCGCTGTTGCAGGCCACGCTGGCCTTGACCGACCCCCAGCGCTATGCCGTCAGCCCCTTTGAGGCCAGCCCGCTGAGCAGCGGCTTGCCCACCTACACCTACCTGGCGGCGGTGCGCAGCCCCGCTGGTGGCCGCGCGGTGGGCGGCATCGCCATCGTCTTCAATGCCGAGCGCGAATTCCGCGCCATGCTGGACGACGTGCTGCAGGGTCGGCCGGGGCTGGCCGCCTTCGTCGATGCGTCTGGCCGCGTGGTGTCGTGCAGCGACAGCCGCCATGCCACGTTTGCCGCGCTGCCTTTCGGCCTGGACGCAGCCGTGGTCGAGCACGACGGGGCGCATTACGCGGTGGCCTGCGTGGGCGCAGCGGGCTACCGCGAATTCAAGCGGCAGGATGGCTACGAAAACGGTATCCGCAGCGTCGTGGCCCTGCGCCTGGGGGCGCTGGAACGCCGCCGGCAGTCGCTGTTCGACGTCACCCTGCGGCCGCTACCGCATCGCCAGGGCATGACCGATGGGCAGGGGCTGCGCAGCGGCCAGGGTCTGGAATTGGCGGTCTTCCAGGTCGGGGCATCGCGCTATGCGCTGCCCGTGCGTACCGTGCTGGAAGCGCGACCTCACACAGGCCTGGTGCGGGTGGCCCGTGGGGGCGCGCATTTGGCGGGGCTGCTGGACGTGCAGCCCCAGACCCAGGGGGCGTTGTTGTCGGTGTACTGCGCACGCAGCCTGTTCGGCGTGGCCTACCCGGCGCGCGAAACCGACGGCATGGTGCTGGTGCTGGCCGACCCCGACCAGCCCAGTGCCGCGCTGCTGGGCCTGCGGGTGGACGACCTGATCTGCGTGCTGGACGTCGACAGCAGCCATGTGCAGCCTGCACCGGAAGGCCTGCGCCGGCAGGCGCCCTGGCTGGCGGGCATGGTGCGCGCGATGCGGGCCGACCCGGCTGGCGGCGAAGCGATCGTCGAGCTGCTCGATGCCGCGACGATCATTCGGGTGCTGCGCCCGCAGGTGGGCTTGCAAGCCGCCTGAGCCAGGTTTGCCGCCAGGCCTTTTGACGAGGCCTGGCAACCGGCCGATTGCGGGACCTGCCGTCCAGCCTGCCTGGCACCCAGCCTGGCGCGTCAGCTTGGCGAAGCTCTTCTGAATTTATAATTACGGCGACCAGCGCGCCAAATGCGGAGCCCGCCAACCGGCCCGGGGCTTGTCCCACCACGGCGCGTGCAGGAGCCCCGCATGAGCCCCACCCCGCCCAGTCAGCCCAGCCAGCCGTCTTCGTCGCCCTCGTCTGCATCCTCCGCGCCCGCTGCGGCCCCCCCGGGGCTGGACGCTTGGCGGCGTGCCGCGGCCAAGTCGGCCCCCGGCGGCGACCTGCGGGCGCTGGACTGGGTGACGCCGGAAGGGCTGACCGTCAAGCCGCTCTACACCGCGGCCGACATCGCGGCCTTGCCAGACCCTGCCCTGGCCGACACGCTGCCAGGCTTTGCGCCCTTCATCCGCGGCCCGCAGGCCACGATGTACGCGGTACGCCCCTGGACCATCCGCCAGTACGCGGGTTTTTCCACCGCCGAAGACAGCAACGCTTTCTACCGCCAGGCCCTGGCTGCCGGTGGGCAGGGCGTGAGCGTGGCCTTCGACCTGGCCACCCACCGCGGCTACGACAGCGACCACCCGCGCGTGACGGGCGACGTGGGCAAGGCTGGCGTGGCCATCGACAGCGTCGAGGACATGAAGATCCTGTTCGACGGCATCCCGCTGGACAAGGTCAGTGTCAGCATGACGATGAACGGCGCGGTGCTGCCGGTGCTGGCCGGCTATGTGGTGGCAGCCGAAGAGCAGGGCGTGCGGCAGGACCAGTTGAGCGGGACCATCCAGAACGACATCCTGAAGGAGTTCATGGTCCGCAACACCTACATCTACCCGCCCGAGCCCAGCATGCGCATCGTGGCCGACATCATCGAATACACGGCGCGCCAGATGCCGAAGTTCAACAGCATCAGCATCAGCGGCTATCACATGCAGGAAGCCGGTGGCAACCAGGCGCTGGAACTGGCCTTCACCCTGGCCGACGGCGCTGAGTACGTGAAAGCCGCCACCGCCCGTGGCCTGGACGTGGACGACTTCGCCCCGCGCCTGAGCTTCTTCTGGGCCATCGGGATGAACTTCTATCTCGAGATCGCCAAGATGCGCGCCGCCCGGCTGCTGTGGACACGCATCATGCAGGGCTTCGGCGCGAAGAACCCCAAGAGCCTGATGCTGCGCACCCACTGCCAGACCAGCGGCTGGAGCCTGGCCGCACAGGACCCCTACAACAACGTCGTGCGCACCACCATCGAAGCGATGGCGGCCGTCTTCGGCGGCACGCAGAGCCTGCACACCAACAGCTTCGACGAAGCCATTGCCCTGCCCACCGAGACCAGCGCGCGCATCGCGCGCAACACCCAGCTGATCCTGCAGGAAGAAACCCACATCACCAGCGTCGTCGACCCCTGGGCCGGCAGCTACATGATGGAGACGCTGACGCAGCAGATGGCCGACAAGGCCTGGTCCATCATCGAGGAAGTGAACGCCCAGGGTGGCATGACGCAGGCCGTGGACAGCGGCTGGGCCAAGCTGAAGATAGAAGCCAGCGCGGCCGAGAAGCAGGCGCGCATCGATTCCGGCAAGGACGTGATCGTCGGCGTCAACAAGTACCGGCTGGCCAAGGAAGACCTGATCGACGCGCGTGAGGTGGACAACGTCAAGGTGCGCGAAGGCCAGATCGCGCGGCTGCAGCAGATTCGCGCCACGCGCGACACGGCCAAGGTGCAGGCAGCGCTGGAAGCCCTGAGCACCGCTGCCGAAAGCGGCCAGGGCAACCTGCTGGCACTCAGCATCGACGCGATGCGCCTGCGCGCCACTGTGGGTGAAGTCAGCGACGCGCTGGAAAAGGCCTTCGGCCGCCACCGCGCCGACATCCAGAAGGTCACTGGCGTCTACGCCGCCGCTTACGACAGCGCTGAAGGCTGGGCCAAGCTGCAGGCCGAGATCGCCGCCTTCGGCGACGAATACGGGCGCCGCCCGCGCGTGATGATTGCCAAGCTGGGCCAGGACGGGCACGACCGCGGCGCCAAGGTCGTGGCCACGGCCTTTGCCGACCTGGGCTACGACGTGGACATCGGCCCGCTGTTCCAGACCCCCGAGGAATGCGCCCGCCAGGCAATCGAGAACGACGTGCATGCCGTGGGTGTCAGCACCCTGGCCGCCGGCCACAAGACCCTGGTGCCGGCCATCATCGCCGAGCTGCGCCGGCAAGGTGCCGACGACATCATCGTCTTCGTCGGTGGCGTCATCCCGCAGCAGGACTACGGCTTCCTGTACGACGCTGGCGTGAAGGGCATCTACGGCCCGGGCACGCCGATCCCCGTCAGCGCCAAGGACGTGCTGGAACAGATCCGGGCTTCGGTGGTCACGGCGTGAATCTGGCGGGCATCAGCCCTTTGCGGACGTTCGCTCCGACCTTGCGGCTCGTTGGCTTGGTCGCTGGGGCTACGGGTCTTGGGTGGCCCCTTCCGCTCAGGTCCCCCGCCAGCGCGTCGCATGCCAGCATTTCTGTTCGGCACCGCGCTGGCTCCTCCTTGACTTCGCTCCAGGGGCCACCCAAGCCCCGCAGCCCGGCAACATGGCAGCGCGCTAACGTTGGTACCCCGATGACTTGCCCAAGCAGGATCCGTCGCCGCGTGGCTGGCGGCGCGGCACCATGTTGGCCGTCTGCGGCAGTCGGGTGGCTCCTGGAGCGAAGTCAAGGAGGAGCCAGCGCAGTGGCCTGCAAGACCGTTGGCATGCAACGCGCTGGCGGGGGACATGAGCGGAAGGGGCCACCCGACTGCCGCAGACACAGGGACTCAGTCGGCACGCCGAAGGCAAACCAGCGAATGACCGCAAGGGGCCAAAAGCCGTCGGTTGTGAACCCCTGATGCCATGTCCGAAGAACCCCTGATCGCCAGCCTGCTGGCCGAACCCGGCCTGTCGCAGCGGCGTGCGCTGGCCAAGGCCATCACCCTGCTGGAAAGCACGCGTGCCGACCATCGCCTGCAGGCCGATGCCTTGCTGAACCGCCTGCTGCCGCACACCGGGCGTTCGCTGCGCCTGGGCATCAGCGGCGTGCCGGGCGTAGGCAAGAGCACCTTCATCGAAGCGCTGGGCCTGTACCTGGTGGAACGGGGGCACCGCGTTGCCGTTTTGGCCGTGGACCCCAGCAGCAGCGTCAGCGGCGGCAGCATCCTGGGCGACAAGACGCGCATGGAAAGATTGTCGGTCGACACCCGTGCATTCATCCGCCCCAGCCCAGCCAGCGGCAACCTGGGCGGCGTGGCCGAGAAGACGCGGGAAGCGCTGCTGGTGTGTGAAGCGGCCGGCTTCGACGTCGTCATCGTCGAAACCGTCGGCGTCGGTCAGAGCGAAACCGCCGTCGCCGGCATGACCGACCTGTTCGTGCTACTGCAGCTGCCCAATGCCGGCGACGATCTGCAGGCCATCAAGAAAGGCGTGATGGAGCTGGCCGACCTGGTCGTCATCAACAAGGCCGACATCGACCCCGCCGCCGCCATGCGCGCGCAGGCACAGATCACCAGCGCGCTGCGCTTTCTAGGCCCGCATGCGCATGCCCACGCGGGCCCGCAGGGCGCGCACTCGACATCCACGCAGGTGCTGCAGATCAGTGCCTTGCGCGGCAGCGGGCTGGACGACTTCTGGCGCGTCGTGAGCGAATTCCAGTCGCGCCGCCAGGCCAGCGGCGAAACCGCTGCTCGCCGCCAGCAGCAGGACCAGGCCTGGATGTGGGAACGAATCGAAGCCGGCCTGCGCCAGCGCTTTCGCCAGCACCCTGCCGTGCGCGCGGCCCTGCCGCAGGCCCTGGCCGATGTGCATGCCGGCACGCTGGCCGCTTCCGTGGCCGCACGCCGGCTGCTGGACCTGGCCGGCTGAAGCACCCAGCCCCATCCGAACACCGAAGACCGACACCGCAGAAGGACCCCGACATGCACGACATCCTGCAACAGCTGGAAGCCAAGCGCGCTGCGGCGCGCCTGGGCGGCGGCGAAAAGCGCATCGCCGCCCAGCACGCCAAGGGAAAGCTGACAGCGCGTGAGCGCCTGGAACTGCTGCTGGACGAAGGCAGCTTCGAAGAATGGGACATGTGCGTCGAACACCGCTGCCTGGACTTCGGCATGCAGGCCAACAAGGTGCCGGGCGACGGCGTCGTCACCGGCTACGGCATGATCAATGGGCGCCTGGTGTTTGTCTTCAGCCAGGACTTCACCGTCTTCGGCGGCGCGCTGTCCGAAGCGCATGCCGAGAAGATCTGCAAGGTCATGGACCAGGCCATGAAGGTGGGCGCACCGGTGATCGGCATCAACGACAGCGGCGGCGCGCGCATCCAGGAAGGCGTGGCTTCGCTGGGCGGCTATGCCGAGGTCTTCCAGCGCAACGTGCTGGCCAGCGGTGTGGTGCCGCAGATCAGCCTGATCATGGGCCCCTGTGCGGGCGGTGCGGTCTATTCGCCGGCCATGACGGACTTCATCTTCATGGTGCGCGACAGCAGCTACATGTTCGTCACCGGCCCGGAAGTGGTGAAGACGGTGACACACGAAGAAGTGACGGCTGAACAGCTGGGCGGTGCGGCCACCCACACCGGCCGCAGCGGCGTGGCCGACCTGGCCTTCGACAACGACGTCGAGGCCATCCTGATGACGCGGCGCTTCTTCAACTACCTACCGCTGAACAACCGCGACCAGGCGCCGCTGCGCAAGGGCGGCGACGCGGCCGAGCGGCTGGACCCTTCGCTGGACACGTTGATCCCCGACAACCCCAACCAGCCCTACGACATGGGCGAACTGATCCTGAAGGTGGTGGACGACGGCGACTTCTTCGAAATCCAGCCCGAGAACGCGCGCAACATCATCGTCGGCTTCGCGCGCATGGACGGGCGCAGCGTAGGCATCGTGGCCAACAACCCGCAGGTGCTGGCCGGCTGCCTGGACATCAAGAGCAGCATCAAGGCCGCGCGCTTCGTGCGCTTCTGCGACGCCTTCGGCATCCCGGTGGTCACCTTCGTCGACGTGCCCGGCTTCATGCCCGGTACCGCGCAGGAATACGGCGGCATCATCAAGCACGGTGCCAAGCTGCTGTACGCCTATGCCGAATGCACCGTGCCCAAGGTGACGGTGATCACGCGCAAGGCCTACGGCGGCGCCTACGACGTGATGAGCAGCAAGCACCTGCGGGGCGACGTCAACTTCGCCTGGCCGAATGCCGAGATCGCGGTGATGGGGGCCAAGGGAGCGGTGGAGATCATCTTCCGCGAAGACAAGGGCGACCCCGCCAAGCTGGCCGCGCGTGAAGCCGAATACAAGGCGCGCTTTGCCAACCCCTTCGTGGCCGGCGCGCGGGGCTACATCGACGACGTGATCCACCCGCGAGAGACCCGCAAGCGCATCTGCCGCAGCCTGGCGATGCTGAAGGACAAGGCGCTGGCCAACCCCTGGCGCAAGCACGGCAACATCCCGCTGTAGGCAGGCTCAGCCGGCGATGAACACCAGCATCACCCGCATGTTCAGCCTGCGGCGCGACCAGCAGGATGCCGACGTCATCGACGAGACGCTGCGCAATGGCGCCGATGCCGTGGGCACCAACCTGTGGGTGCTGTTCTTCGCCATCCTCATCGCCTCGGTCGGGCTGAACGTCAATTCCACCGCGGTGATCATCGGCGCGATGCTGATCTCGCCGCTGATGGGCCCGATCGTGGGCATCGGCTATGCCGCAGCGGTAGCCGACTTTCCGCTCATCCGCGCGGCGGCGCGCAACCTGCTGCTCTTCACGGCCCTGAGCCTGGTGACGTCGGTGCTGTACTTCACGCTCAGCCCGCTGGACCAGCCGCAGAGCGAACTGCTGGCCCGCACCAGCCCCACGCTGTGGGACGTGCTGATTGCGGCCTTCGGCGGTGCCGCCGGCATGGTGGCCGTCACACGCAAGAGCTTTTCCAACATCGTGCCTGGCGTGGCGATTGCCACTGCGCTGATGCCGCCCCTGTGCACCGCCGGGTTCGGGCTGGCCAACGGGCGCTGGGACATGTTCGCCGGGGCGGCCTACCTGTTCCTCATCAACGGTGTCTTCATCGCCGCCGCCACGCTGCTGATGGCCAAGCTGCTGCGCCTGCCGGCGCGCGGTGTGGCCGACCCCAGCACGCGCCGCCGCCAGCGGGCCGTCATCACGCTGGTGCTGCTGGCCGTGCTGGTGCCCAGCGTCTGGCTGGGCTGGCGCTTCGTGCAGCTGGAGGTGTTTGCCAACGGCGCTGGCAAGGTGGGCCAGGCCATGCTGGCCGACAGTCAGGTACTGTCCTTCGAAGTGGATGCCCAAAGCCGCGAGCTGCGGCTGACGGTGCTGGGCGACCGCGGGCACGACGCCCTGCTGGCGCGCGCGCAGCAGCTGCTGGCGCAGGAGAAGCTGGCCAATGCCCGGGCCAGCCTGCGCCGCGCGGGCGAGAAGTCGCTGGATGTCAACGCCTTGCAGCAGGACGTGGCGGAACAGGTGCAGCGCGCGCTGCTCAGCCGCGTGCAGGCCAACGACGCGCAGCTGGCGCAGCTGAAGGCCGATCTGGCCTTGTTGCAGACGCAGACGCAGACCCGCGCGGCCGAGCGTGGCGCTGGCACCGCCAGGCTGGCCGAAGAGATCCGCGCCCAGCTGCCGCAGGTGCAGGCCGCGTGGCTGGCGCAGGGGCTGCCGGGGACCGCGGCCAGTGCCGTGCCGACCATCAGCCCGGCGATGGTCGTTGTCAGCTTGGAACGCCCGCTGCCCGAGCGCGACCGCGAACGCCTGTCAGCCTGGCTGGCCGTGCGGCTGGCGCAGCCGCAAATCATCGTCGTCGACCACATCGTGCGCCCACCGGCGCGCCGCTGAAAGCCACTGTCATGTTCAAGAAAATCCTGATCGCCAACCGCGGCGAGATCGCCTGCCGCGTCATCACCACCGCCCGCAAGCTGGGTGTGGCCACGGTGGCGGTGTATTCCGACGCTGACCGCGACGCCCGCCATGTCGCCCTGGCCGACGAGGCCGTGCGCCTGGGGCCGGCGCCTTCGCGCGAAAGCTACCTGCTGGCCGACAAGATCATCGAAGCCTGCCTGGCCACTGGCGCGCAGGCCGTGCACCCGGGCTACGGCTTCCTGAGCGAGAACGAAGACTTCGCGCGCCGAGTGGAAGAAGCCGGCATCGTGTTCATCGGGCCCAAGCACTACAGCATCGCGGCGATGGGCGACAAGATCGCATCGAAGAAGCTGGCCAAGGCCGCACAGGTGAACACCATCCCGGGCTGGAACGAGGCCATCGAATCGCCCGAGCGGGCGGTCGAGATCGCGCAGGGCATCGGCTACCCGGTGATGATCAAGGCCAGCGCCGGCGGTGGCGGCAAGGGCCTGCGTGTGGCCTTCAACGACCGCGACGCGTTCGAAGGCTTCAGCAGCTGCCGCAATGAAGCCCAGGCCAGCTTCGGCGACGACCGTGTCTTCATCGAGAAGTTCGTCGAAAGCCCCCGCCACATCGAAATCCAGGTCTTGGGCGACGCACATGGCAACGTCGTCTTCCTGCACGAACGCGAGTGCAGCATCCAGCGCCGGCACCAGAAGGTGATCGAGGAAGCGCCCTCGCCCTTCATCAGCGAAGCCACGCGCGCTGCGATGGGCGAACAGGCCGTGCGCCTGGCCAAGGCCGTGAACTACCAGAGCGCGGGCACGGTGGAATTCGTGGTCGGCAAGGACCAGAGCTTCTACTTCCTGGAAATGAACACCCGGCTGCAGGTGGAACACCCGGTGACGGAAAGCATCACCGGCATCGACCTGGTGGAACAGATGCTGCGCGTGGCGGCGGGCGAAAAGCTGCCTTTCGCTCAGGCCGACATCCCGCGCAAGGGCTGGGCCATCGAATGCCGCATCAATGCCGAAGACCCGTTCCGCAACTTCCTGCCGTCCACCGGCCGGCTGGTGCGCTTTCAGCCGCCGGTGCAGACCATGCATGCGGCCGAAACTGTGCCTGCGGGCGGCGGTGTGCGCGTGGACACGGGTGTGGTCGAAGGCGGTTCGATCCCGATGTTCTATGACTCGATGATCGCCAAGCTGATCGTGCATGCGCCCACGCGCATGGAGGCGATCGCGCGCATGCGCGAGGCGCTGAACGGCTTCGTCATCCGCGGCGTCAGCAGCAATATCCCGTTCCAGGCGGCGCTGCTGGCTCACCCGAAGTTCCAGTCCGGCGACTTCAACACCGGCTTCATCGCCGAACACTACGCCCAGGGCTTCCAGGCCGAAGACGTGCCGCACGACGACCCCAGCCTGCTGGTGGCCCTGGCCGCAGCCGCGCAGCGCCGGCTGCTGGAACGCGCCGTGGGCATCAGCGGGCAGCTGGCCGGGCATGGGGTGGTGGTGGCGCGCGACTTCGTCGCGGTCGTGCTGGGTACTGCCGGACAGCACCAGCACCTGCCGGTGACGGTGGACCTGCCGCCGGGTGCCGCCAGCAGCCCGGACGGCCTGCTGCACATCAGCGTGGCCGGCAAGACCTATGCAGTGGCGCAGGACTGGGCCTTCGGCGGCATCCGTGCCAGCGGCCAGGTCAACGGGCAGCCTTACACGGCGCAGATCGAACGCCTGGGCCTGGGCCTGCGCGTGGCGCACGACGGCCGCCGCATCGACGTGCAGCTGCACAGCCCGCGCGCCGCTGAACTGCTGAAGTGGATGCCCTACAAGGCGCCGCCGGACATGAGCAAGTTCCTGCTTTCGCCGATGCCCGGCCTGCTGGTGCGCCTGGCCGTGGTGCCGGGGCAGAAGGTGCTGGCGGGCGAACGCCTGGCCGTCATCGAGGCGATGAAAATGGAGAACATCCTGGTGGCTGCAGCCGACGGCGTCGTTGGCGAGCTGCTGGCCCGGCAGGGCGAAAGCTTGTCGGTCGATCAACCCATCCTGAGCTTCGCATGAACACTGCCATTGCCCACACCGTTGCCGTCAACGTCACCGTCCACAAACCGCTGCCGCCAGCGAGTGCCCGCCCGACCCCTGGCGGCCCCTGGACGCGGCAGGCCGTGCTGAACCTGCTGGCCCAGCCCTTCATGCAGCTGGTGCAGCAGGCGCATGCCGTGCACCGTCAGCACTTTCCGCAGGGCGACATCGAACTGGCTTCGCTGCTGAGCGTGAAGACCGGGGGCTGCCCCGAAGATTGCAGCTACTGCCCGCAGAGCGTGCATTACGACACTGGCGTGGACGCCAGCAAGCTCATGGCGCCCGACGCCGTGCTGGCCGCCGCGGCCGCTGCGCAGGCCGCCGGCGCCACGCGCTTTTGCATGGGTGCTGCCTGGCGCAGCCCCACCGACCGTGATGTCGCCAAGGTGGCCGAACTCGTGGCCGGCGTGCGCGCGCTTGGCCTGCAGACTTGCGCCACGCTGGGCATGCTGGCGCCCGCACAGGCGCAGACCCTGGCCGACGCCGGCCTGGACTACTACAACCACAACCTGGACAGCGCGCCCGACTTCTACCCGCAGATCATCGGCACGCGCGTCTACGACGAACGCCTGCAGACGCTGCAGAACGTGCGCGACGCCGGCGTGAAGGTGTGCTGTGGCGGCATCATCGGCATGGGCGAGACGCGCGAACAGCGCGCCGGGCTGATTGCCGAACTGGCCAGCCTGCAGCCGGCGCCGGAATCGGTGCCCATCAACAACCTGGTGCGCGTGCCCGGCACGCCGCTGGCCGACAGCCCGCCGGTCGACCCCTTCGAGATGGTGCGCATGGTGGCCGCGGCGCGCATCACGATGCCGGCCGCGCGCGTGCGCCTGTCGGCGGGCCGGCGCGAACTGGGTGACGGTATCCAGGCGTTGTGCTTCATGGCCGGGGCCAACAGCATCTTCTACGGCGACAAGCTGCTGGTGACGGGCAACCCCGACGTCGAAGCCGACCGCGCCCTGCTGCAGCGGCTGGACCTGCCCGTGACGGGAACGGCCGCATGAGCGCGCCGGGCCGTTCCCAAGCGCTCATCCCGGAGTGCGCAGCGTGGAGGGCAGTCCAGTGAGTAAGCCCTTTCGCATCCTGGGCCTGCAGCAGGTGGCCATCGGCGGGCCCGACAAGGCGCGGCTGCGTGGCCTGTGGGTCGACATCCTGGGCCTGAACGTCAAGAGCACATTCGTCAGCGAACGCGAGAACGTCGACGAAGACATCTGTGAGATGGGGCAGGGCGCGCACGCGGTCGAGGTCGACCTGATGCAGCCGCTGGACCCGGACAAGAAACCCGCCGTGCACACCACGCCGCTGAACCACATTGGCCTGTGGGTGGACGACCTGCCCAAGGCCGTCGAATGGATGCAGGCCCAGGGCGTGCGCTTCGCGCCCGGCGGCATCCGCAAGGGCGCGGCAGGCCACGACATCTGCTTCATCCACCCCAAGGCCAGCGACGACTTTCCGATCGGCGGCGAAGGCGTGTTGATCGAACTCGTCCAGGCACCGCCCGATGTGGTGGCAACGCTGGGCCATGGATGACGCCCGGCCGCGGGTTGCCAGGGCCGGCGGCATTGGTGTTCGCCCCCTGTGTGCAGGTGCAGCATAGGCCCTAGACTCGGCCGGCATGTCTGAACAGATCATTCTGGAAACCAAAGCGCTGACGAAGGAATTCAAGGGCTTTGTCGCCGTCGACCGGGTCGACCTCAAGGTCAGGCGCGGCACCATCCACGCGCTCATCGGCCCCAACGGCGCCGGCAAGACGACCTGCTTCAACCTGCTGACGAAGTTCCTGCAGCCGACCTCGGGCCACATCCTGTTCAAGGGAGAAGACATCACGCGTGAGGCACCAGCCCACATCGCGCGCCGGGGCATCATCCGTTCGTTTCAGATCTCGGCCGTGTTTCCACATCTCAGCGTGCTGGAAAACGTGCGTGTGGCCCTGCAGCGCAAGCTCGGTACCAGCTTTCACTTCTGGCGCAGCGAAACCAGCCTGCAGCCGCTGAACCAGCGCGTGCTGGAACTGCTGCGCGCCGTGGACCTGGAGGAATACGCCCAGACCCCGACCGTCGAGCTGAGCTACGGCCGCAAGCGCGCCCTGGAAATCGCTACCACGCTGGCGATGGACCCTGAATTGATGCTGCTAGACGAGCCCACCCAGGGCATGGGCCTGGAAGACGTGGACCGCATCCGCCAGCTCATCAAGAAGGTCGCGGCCAGCCGCACCGTGCTGATGGTCGAACACAACATGAGCGTGGTGTCCAGCATCGCCGACACCATCACCGTGCTGCAGCGTGGTGCCACGCTGGCCGAAGGGCCCTATGCCGAAGTGTCGAAGAACCCGGCCGTGATCGAGGCCTACATGGGCACGGCCAGCGTCGAACTGAAGGGTGCACACTGATGCTGACCCCCAAGCTCACGGCGTTCGCTACCCCCCGAGGGGCCCGTTGATGGCCACCCCCATGCTGGAAGTGCGCGACCTGCAGGGCTGGTACGGCGAAAGCCATGTGCTGCATGGCGTGAACTTCGACGTGCGGGAAGGCGAAGTCGTCACGCTGCTGGGCCGCAACGGTGCGGGCCGCACCAGCACGCTGCGCGCCATCATGGGCCTGATCGGTTCGCGCAAGGGCTCGGTCAAGGTGCGCGGGCAGGAAGCCATCGCGATGGCGCCGCACCGCATCGCGCGCCTGGGCATCGGCTATTGCCCTGAAGAACGCGGCATCTTCAGCAGCCTGTCGGCCGAAGAAAACCTGCTGCTGCCGCCCGTGCTGGCCGAAGGCGGCATGACGGTGGACCAGATCTACACCATGTTCCCGAACCTGAAGGAACGCGCCAGCAGCCCGGGCACGCGGCTATCGGGCGGTGAACAGCAGATGCTGGCAGTGGCGCGCATCCTGCGCAGCGGTGCGCGCTTGCTGCTGCTGGACGAGATTTCCGAAGGCCTGGCGCCCGTCATCGTGCAGAAGCTGGCCGAAGCCGTGATGGCGCTGCGCAAGCAGGGCTACACCATCGTGATGGTGGAACAGAACTTCCGCTTTGCCGCGCCGCTGGCCGACCGTTTTTTCCTCATCGAGCACGGCCGCGTGCTGCAGGAATTCACCCAGGCGCAACTGCCCGGGCAGATCGACCGACTGCACGAATACCTGGGTGTCTAGACACGCCCGAGCTTGCACCACCCCCCCACACCGGAGAGACAAGACATGAAGCTGAAGAAAATCGCTGCCGCCTGCGGCACCGCGCTGGCCCTGACCACCGCTGCCCTAGCACCCGCGCAGGCGCAGGTCTCGGGCGACGTCATCCGCATTGGCATCATCACCGACATGTCGGGCCTGTATTCCGACATCGACGGGCAGGGCGGCGTCGAAGCCATCAAGATGGCCGTGGCCGACATGGGCGGCGCCATCAACGGCAAGAAGATCGAGGTGCTGTTCGCCGACCACCAAAACAAGGCCGACGTTGCCGCCGCCAAAGCGCGTGAGTGGTTCGACACGCAGGGCGTGGACATGCTGATCGGCGGCACCAATTCCGGCACCGCCCTGGCCATGGCCAAGGTGGCGGCGGAAAAGAAGAAGCTGTTCATTGCCATCGGCGCGGCCACCGCAGCCCTGACGAACGACCAGTGCAACCCCTACACCCTGCACTGGGCCTACGACACCGTGGCCCTGGCCAAAGGCACCGGCAACGCGGTGGTGAAGGCCGGCGGCAAGAGCTGGTACTTTCTGACGGCTGACTACGCCTTCGGCGCGCAGCTGCAGAACGACACGTCCAACGTCGTGAAGGCTGCGGGCGGCAACATCGTGGGTGCGGTGAAGCACCCGCTGTCGGCCAGCGACTTCAGCAGCTTCCTGCTGCAGGCGCAGGGCAGCAAGGCGCAGATCCTGGGCCTGGCGAACGCCGGTGGCGACACCATCAACAGCATCAAGGCCGCGAACGAGTTCGGCATCACCAAGACGATGAAGCTGGCTGGCCTGCTGGTCTTCATCAACGACATCCACAGCCTGGGCCTGAAGACCACCCAGGGCATGTACCTGACCGACAGCTGGTACTGGAACCGTGACCCCGAAGCGCGCGCTTGGAGCCGCAAGTTCTTCGAGAAGATGAAGCGCATGCCCAGCAGCATCCAGGCCGGCGACTATTCGGCCACGCTGCAGTTCCTGAACGCGGTGAAGGCCACCGGCAGCGACGACAGCGACAAGGTGCTGGCGCAGATGCGCAAGACGCCCGTCAACGACATCTTCGCCAAGGGCGGCTTCATCCGCGGCGACGGTCGCATGGTGCACGACATGTACCTGATGCAGGTGAAGGCCCCGGACAAGAGCACCGAGCCCTGGGACTACTACAACGTGGTCGAGACCTTCAAGGGCGAAGCCGCCTGGACGACCAAGGCAGAAAGCAAGTGCGCTGCCTGGAAGTGATCTGACTGCGATGAAGACGAAGGCCGGCGAACGACGACATGACTGAGATTTTTGGCATTCCCGTGCAGGCCTTCGCCGGCCAGCTGCTGCTGGGCCTGGTCAACGGGTCCTTCTACGCCATGCTCAGTCTGGGTCTGGCGGTGATCTTCGGGCTGCTGGGCATCGTGAACTTCGCGCATGGCGCGCTGTACATGATCGGCGCCTACGTGGCGTGGCTGGCGCTGGAAAAGTTCGGGCTGAACTACTGGTTCGCGCTCGTACTGGCGCCGCTGGTGGTGGGCGCGCTGGGGGCGCTGATCGAGCGCACGCTGCTCAAGCAGCTGTACAAGATCGACCCCATCTATGGCTTGCTGCTGACCTTCGGCCTGGCCTTGATCGCCGAAGGCGTGTTCCGCGACCAGTTCGGCGTGTCGGGCCAGCAGTACCAGGTGCCTGACCTGCTGCAGGGCGCCACCAACCTGGGCTTCATGATCCTGCCGAACTACCGTGCTTGGGTGGTCGTGGCCTCGTTGACAGTCTGCCTGGGCACCTGGTACCTGATCGAGCGCACCAGCCTGGGGGCCACCCTCCGTGCGGGCACTGAAAACCCGGCCCTGGTGCAGGCCTTCGGCATCAACGTGCCGCGCCTGGTCACGCTGACCTATGCAGGCGGCGCTGCACTGGCCGCACTGGCCGGCGTGCTGGCTGCGCCCATCATCCAGATCACGCCGCTGATGGGCAGCAACCTGATCATCATCGTCTTCGCGGTGGTGGTGATTGGCGGCATGGGGTCGATCCTGGGGTCCATCATCACCGGCGTGCTGCTGGGCCTGGTGGAAGGCCTGACCAAGGTCTTCTACCCCGAGGCGTCCAGCATCGTGGTGTTCGTCATCATGGCCATCGTGCTGGTGCTGCGGCCGGCGGGCCTGTTCGGCAAGGGTGCCTGAGATGACGTCCAACACCGCTGCGCGCGTGCTCTGGGCCATCATGTTGGCCCTGATGATCGCGGCGCCCTTCCTGGGCGTGTACCCCATCTTCGCGATGAAGGCGCTGTGCTTTGCCATCTTCGCCTGCGCCTTCAACCTGCTGCTGGGCTACACCGGGCTGCTGTCCTTCGGGCACGCGGCCTTCCTGGGGTCGGCGGCCTACGCCACGGGCTGGCTGGTGAAGAGCGCCGGCTGGACGCCCGAGCTCGGCGTGCTGGCCGGCACCCTGGTGGCTGCCGTGCTGGGCCTGCTGGTGGGCCTGATCGCCATCCGCCGCCAGGGCATCTATTTCGCGATGATCACCCTAGCGATGGCGCAGATGATCTATTTCATCTGCCTGCAGGCGCCCTTCACGGGCGGTGAAGATGGCCTGCAGGGCGTGCCGCGGGGCAAGCTGTTCGGCGTGTTCTCGCTCGCCGACGACCTGCTGCTGTATTACATCGTGCTGGCGGTGTTCGTGGCCGTGTTCCTGGCCATCATCCGCATCGTCCATTCGCCTTACGGTCAGGTGCTGAAGGCGATCCGCGAAAACGAACCGCGGGCCATCTCGCTGGGCTACGACGTGGACCGCTACAAGCTGCTGGCCTTCGTGCTGTCCACGGCCATCGCCGGGCTGGCCGGGTCGATCAAGACCCTGGTGCTGGGCTTCGCGACGCTGAGCGACGTGCACTGGTCCTTGTCGGGCGAAGTGGTGCTGATGACGCTGCTGGGCGGGCTGGGCACCTTTGCCGGCCCGGTGGTGGGTGCGGCCATCATCGTGGGTTTGCAGAACTTCCTGGCCGACCGGGTGGGCAGCTGGGTCACGGTCATCATCGGCGTGATCTTCGTCGTCTGCGTATTGGCCTTCCGCAAGGGCGTGGTGGGCGAATTGCTGGCCTGGCAGGCGCGGCGCAAGAACGATACGCCGCAGTAGACGCAGCTGCCCCGGGGCGGCCCGGGCAGCGCCAGGGCGGGAGGAGCGGCCTGCGAATCCGCGACAATGCGGGCTCCACCGCGCCGGCGGGCACACCCGCCGGCCCACCTGCTGCCCCGCCTACGCCAGCCCTGCCATGTCCGCCAGAACCCTGTACGACAAGCTGTGGGACGAACACGTCGTCCACACCGAAGAGGACGGCACCGCCACCCTCTACATCGACCGTCACCTGGTGCATGAAGTCACCAGCCCGCAGGCCTTTGAAGGCTTGCGCCTGGCCGGGCGCCCTGTCTGGCGTACCAGTTCCATCGTCGCCACGGCCGACCACAACACGCCCACCACGGGCTGGGCCGACGGCTACGACGGCATCCGCGACCCGATCAGCAAGCTGCAGATCACGACGCTGGATGCCAACATCAAGGCCCATGGCGCGGCGGCCTACTTCCCCTTCCTGGACAAGCGCCAGGGCATCGTGCACGTCATCGGCCCCGAGAACGGCGCCACGCTGCCGGGCATGACAGTGGTCTGCGGCGACAGCCACACCAGCACGCACGGCGCCTTCGGCGCGCTGGCGCATGGGATCGGCACCAGCGAGGTTGAACACGTGCTGGCCACGCAGACGCTGCTGGCGAAGAAGGCCAGGAACATGCGGGTGGTGGTCGAAGGCACGCTCGGCCTCGGCGTCACCGGCAAGGACGTGGTGCTGGCCATCATCGGCAAGATCGGCACCGCCGGCGGCACCGGCTACACGATCGAATTTGCTGGCAGCGCCATCCGCAGCCTGAGCATGGAAGGCCGCATGACGGTGTGCAACATGGCCATCGAAGCCGGCGCCCGCGCCGGCCTGGTGGCGGTGGACGACAAGACCATCGACTACATCTTCAACGGCGGCCGCGGCCGCCCTTTCGCCCCGGGCATGGACGCGAAGACAGGCCAGTTCGTCGGCGGGCCGGAATGGGACCGCGCCGTGGCCCACTGGCGCACCCTGAACAGCGACCCGGGCGCGCATTTCGACGCCGTGGTGGAACTGGACGCAACCCAGATCCAGCCGCAGGTGACCTGGGGCACCAGCCCCGAGATGGTGACCGGCATCGAAGGCCGCGTGCCCGACCCCGACAAGGAACGCGACAGCGTCAAGCGCGGCGCCATCGAACGCGCGCTGGCCTACATGGGGTTGGAGCCTAACAAGGCGATGGCCGACATCCGCATCGACAAGGTCTTCATCGGCAGCTGCACCAACAGCCGCATCGAAGACCTGCGCGAAGCCGCGGCGGTGGTCAAGCGCAGCGGCCAGCGCGTGGCGCCCAACGTGCGCCTGGCCCTGGTGGTGCCAGGCAGCGGCCGCGTGAAGGCGCAGGCCGAAGCCGAAGGCCTGCACGAGATCTTCCGCGCGGCCGGCTTCCAGTGGCGCGAACCCGGCTGCAGCATGTGCCTGGCGATGAACGCCGACCGGCTGGAACCCGGCGAACGCTGCGCCAGCACCAGCAACCGCAACTTCGAAGGCCGGCAGGGCGCAGGGGGGCGCACGCACCTCGTCAGCCCGGCCATGGCCGCCGCCGCCGCCCTGCACGGGCATTTCGTCGACGTCCGCCGCATCGGCTGACACCCCAACCCGGAGAACCCCCCATGAACAAGTTCATCGCCACTGTTTTCGCCCTGGCCTTCGCCTGGGCCCTGGCCGGCTGCAACACCATCGAAGGCGTGGGCAAGGACGTCTCGAAGGCCGGCGACAAGATCGAAGAAGCCGCGAAGAAGAACAAGTAAACCGCTGCCACAGCAGAAAGCCTGGTCGCCATGCAAGCCTTCACCGTCCACCGTGGCCTGGTCGCGCCCATGGACCGCGACAACGTCGACACCGACGCCATCATCCCCAAGCAGTTTCTGAAGTCGATCGCGCGTTCCGGCTTCGGCCCGAACCTGTTCGACGCCTGGCGCTACCTGGACGCGGGCGAACCCGGCCAGGACCCAGCCACGCGCAAGCCGAACCCGGACTTCGTGCTGAACCAGCCGCGCTACGCTGGCGCTTCGGTGCTGCTGGCGCGCAGCAACTTCGGCTGCGGTAGCAGCCGCGAACACGCGCCCTGGGCGCTGGAACAGTACGGCTTCCGCGCGCTGATTGCGCCCAGCTACGCCGACATCTTCTTCAACAACTGCTTCAAGAATGGCGTGCTGCCGGTGGTGCTGCCGGAATCTCAGGTGGCCCGGCTGTTCGACGAAGTCTTCGCCTTCCCCGGCTACACCCTGACGCTGGACCTGCCGCGGCAGGTGGTCGTGAAGCCTGACGGCAGCGAACTGCCTTTCGACGTCGAACCGTTCCGCAAGTACTGCCTGGTGAACGGCTTCGACGACATCGGCCTGACGCTGCGGCATGCCGACAAGATCCGCGCCTTCGAGGCCGAGCGCCTGGCCCGCATGCCCTGGCTTGCCGCCCAGAACATCGCCTAACCTGGACCCGAGTTCATGAAGATCGCCATCCTGCCGGGCGACGGCATCGGCACCGAGATCGTGGCCGAGGCCGTGAAGGTGCTGCAGGTGCTCGAGCTCAAGGCTGAGACCGAGACCGCCTTGGTGGGCGGTGCGGCGTACAAGGCTCATGGCCACCCGTTGCCCGACAGCACGTTGGCCCTGGCGAAGGCGGCCGACGCCATCCTCTTCGGAGCGGTGGGCGACTGGCAGTACGACAAGCTGGAACGCGCGCTGCGGCCCGAGCAGGCCATCCTGGGCCTGCGCAAGCACCTGGGGCTGTTCGCGAACTTCCGCCCCGCGCTGTGCTACCCGCAGCTCACGCATGCGTCCAGCCTGAAGCCCGAACTGGTGGCGGGCCTGGACATCCTGATCATCCGTGAACTCACGGGCGACATCTACTTCGGCCAGCCCCGCGGCCGCCGCACGGCGGTGGACGGGCATTTTCCGGGGGCTGAAGAAGCCTTCGACACGATGCGCTACAGCCGGCCGGAAATCGAGCGCATCGCGCACGTGGCCTTTCAGGCTGCGCGCAAGCGGGCAGGCGGCAAGGGCGGCAAGGTCACCAGCGTGGACAAGGCCAACGTGCTGGAAACCTTCCAGTTTTGGAAGGACGTGGTCACCGAGGTCCACGCCGCGCATTACGCCGATGTCGAGCTGCAGCACATGTACGTAGACAACGCCGCGATGCAGCTGGTGAAGGCGCCCAAGGCCTTCGACGTGGTGTTCACCGGCAACATGTTCGGCGACATCCTCAGCGACGAAGCCGCCATGCTGACCGGCAGCATCGGCATGCTGCCCAGCGCCAGCCTGGACGTGAACAACAAGGGCCTGTACGAGCCCAGCCACGGCAGCGCGCCCGACATCGCCGGCCAGGGTGTGGCCAACCCGCTGGCCACCATCCTGAGCCTGGCCATGATGCTGCGCTTCACGCTGGGCCAGCCGGAAGCCGCCGCGCGCTTGGAAGCCGCGGTCGACCGTGTGCTGACGGCCGGGCTGCGCACCGGCGACATCTGGAACGAAGGCAGGCAACCGAACACGCGGCGTGTGGGTACGGCCGAAATGGGCGACGCGGTGGTCGCCGAACTGAAGAAGGACTGAGAGGGAAACAAGATGGCACTCGTGGGACTGGTGGGATGGCGCGGCATGGTGGGTTCCGTGCTGATGGACCGCATGCGGGCCGAAGGCGACTTCGCGCTGATCGAGCCGATGTTCTTCAGCACCAGCAACGCGGGTGGCGCCCTGCCCGCGGCCATTGCCGGCCTGGCGAAGAACGAGACCACGCTGAAGGACGCCAACGACATCGCGGCGCTCAAGCGCTGCGACATCGTCATCACCTGCCAGGGCGGCGACTACACGAAGGCCGTCTACCCGCAGCTGCGCGCCGCGGGCTGGAAGGGCTACTGGATCGACGCCGCCAAGACCCTGCGCATGCAGGACGACGCGGTCATCATCCTCGACCCGGTGAACCTGGACGTGATCCAGGCTGCGCTGGCGCGCGGCGTGAAGGACTACATCGGTGGCAACTGCACGGTCAGCTGCATGCTGATGGGCCTGGGCGCGCTGTTCAAGGCCGACCTGGTGGAATGGATGACGGCCACCACCTACCAGGCCGCCAGCGGCGGCGGCGCCCAGCACATGCGTGAACTGCTCACGCAGTACGGCACGCTCAACGCAGCAGTGCGCCCGATGCTGGACGACCCGGCCAGCGCCATCCTGGAGATCGACCGCCAGGTCATCAGCACCCAGCGCGGCCTGTCGGCCGAGGAGACGAAGAACTTCGGCGTGCCGCTGGGCGGCAGCCTGATCCCCTGGATCGACAGCGACCGTGGCGACGGCACCAGCCTGGAAGAATGGAAGGGCGGCGCCGAGACCAACAAGATCCTGGGCCGCGGCCCGGATTTCGAAGCCGGTGGCAAGGCCGCGGTGCCGATCGATTCCCTGTGCGTGCGCATCGGCGCCATGCGTTGCCACAGCCAGGCGCTGACGATCAAGCTCAAGAAAGACCTGCCTTTGGCCGACATCGAACAGATGATCGCTCATGACAACCCCTGGGTCAGGTTGGTGCCCAACACGCGCGAAGCCAGCATCCGCCAGCTCACGCCCGTGGCCGTGACGGGCACGCTGGACATTCCGGTCGGCCGTTTGCGCAAGATGGCGCTGGGCCCGACCTACCTGGGGGCCTTCACCATTGGCGACCAGCTGTTGTGGGGGGCCGCTGAGCCCTTGCGCCGGATGCTGCGCATCCTGCTGCAGGGCTGAAGCCGTGGCCTGCGCCGCGCATACCAGCCTTGCAGCGGGGTGAAACTGCGCACTTCGGCCCGATCATCAGCGTTTGTCTCAGCAAGTGCTCCTATATCCTTGAAGTACTTGCGAATTTTCGCCGCTGCGCCTTTGCGGTGTTCGTTGTTGGAACGCCAGTGCGGCTTGACGACAGGCAGGCGGGCCGCGGGCATCAGTCGCCCGGACCGCTGGGGGAACAGATCTTGAATCAACGCTCGAAGAATGCCGCGCGCCATGCGCTGACTGGGGTGGCCCTGGCCGCTGGCCTGCTGTTTGCCCTGCCCAGCTGGGCCCTGGGGCTGGGCCGTTTGAACGTGCAGTCGGCGCTGGGTGAAAGCCTGCGGGCCGAAATCGACATCACCAGCATCAGCGCTGCGGAAGCCGAGTCCCTGCGCCTGCGCGTGGCCACGCCCGAGGCCTACCGCGCTGCCGGAGTTGAATTCAATCCCGCGCTGGCTGGTGCCCAGGTGCAGGTGGTGCGCGGGGCCGACGGCCGCAGCGTGCTGCGCGTCACCAGCGACCGGGCCGTGCTCGAGCCGTTTGTTGAACTGATCGTCGAAGCCAACTGGGCGTCGGGCCGCCTGGTGCGCGAATACACCATGCTCTTCGACCCGCCGGCCACGCGGTCGGCGCAGTCAGCGCCCGCACCCGTGACGGCGCCCGTCATCGCCGCGCCTTCTGCACCCGCCGCACCTTCCGCCCCGGCCCCCATGGCTGCTGCGCCCGCGCCCGCGGCCACTTCCCCGGCCAGGCCGCCGCGCGCGGCCACCCCCAGCCCGGCGCCCGCACCGGTGGCAAAGGCGCCCGCCGCCGCCCCTGTGGCACCGCCGCGCCCGGCCGCTGCGCCTTCAGCCCCCGCCCCCGCCCCCGCTCCCATGGCGGCGGCCAGCGGCGGCCAGGAAGTGCGCGTGCGCCCTGGCGACACGCTCAGCCGCATCGCCGGCCGCACCCAGCCGGCTGGCGTGTCGCTGGATCAGATGCTGGTTTCGCTGTTCCGCAACAACCCGCAGGCCTTCATCGGCGACAACATGAACCGGCTGCGCAGCGGCGCCGTGCTGAACGTGCCCAGCGCCGAAGACGCCGGGCGTGTGAGCCAGCCCGAAGCGAAGGCGGTGATCCAGGCGCAGAGCGCTGATTTCAATGCCTTCCGCCAGAAGCTGGCCGGCGGCACCACCGCCCGCGCTGACGCGGCGCCAGCGCGCCAGGACAGCGGGCGCGTGCAGACCCAGGTCGAAGACCGCCGCCAGGCTGCAGCCCCCGCCCCGGACAAGCTGACGCTGTCGCGCCCGGGTGCGCAGGCTTCGGTGCCTGCAGTGCAGGCGTCCAAGGAAGCTGAGCGCAAGGCCGCTGCCGATCGGGTGGCCGAGCTGGCGCGCAACGTTGAAGACCTGAAGAAGTTGCAGGGCACCGCAGCCCCCGGCACTGCGCCTGCCGGGGCCGTGAAGGCGCCGCCGGCCGTGGCCGTGCCTGCGCCCGCCCCGGTGGCCGCACCTGCACCTGTGCCTGCACCCGCCCCGACGGCTGCGGCCCCTGCACCCGTCCCCGCATCAGCGCCCACCGTGGTGGCCGCAGCACCGGCACCCGCCCCTGCCGTGGCCCCCCCGCCCGCGCCTGCCCCGACACCTGCCCCCGCGCCTGCGCCGGCCCCTGCGGCTGCGCCAGCCGCCAGCGGCGAATCGCCTGGCTTCCTGGACGGCCTGCTGGCCAACCCGCTGCTGCTGCCCGGTGCCGGCGTGCTGGTGCTGCTGCTGGGCGGCCTGGGCCTGTACAAGCTGCGCGGCAAGCGCAAGCAGGCGGGCGAGACATCGTTCCTGGAAAGCCGCCTGCAGCCTGATTCCTTCTTCGGCGCCAGCGGCGGCCAGCGCATCGACACGCGCGAAGCCGGCAACAGCACCAGCGGCAGTTCCTCGTCGATGAGCTATTCGCTCAGCCAACTGGACGCCATTGGCGACGTGGACCCGGTGGCCGAAGCCGACGTCTACCTGGCCTACGGTCGTGACCTGCAGGCCGAGGAAATCCTGAAGGAAGCCATGCGCTCGGACCCCGACCGCATGGCCATCCGCACCAAGTTGCTGGAGGTCTATGCCAAGCGCCGCGATATCAAGGGCTTCGAACTGCTGGCCACCCAGCTCTTCAGCCTGACGGGCGGGCAGGGCGAAGACTGGGCCAAGGCGCAGAGCCTGGGCCTGGGCATCGACCCCGAGAACCCCCTGTACCAGCCCGGCGGCACGCCCGACACCGTGCTGGGCGCCAGCGGCCAGGCGGTTGAACCGCTGGGGGCTTCGACCGTGCCTTACGCCGCACCGGCTGGCCCGCCCAGCTTCCAGCCTGCGGCCGACGCGACCTTGGACAGCCGTCCGCTGGACCTGTCGCTGGACCTGGACGCTGGAACCGAAACCACCCAGCCGCAGCCGGGCCCGGCCCCGGCCCGCGCCGACTTCGACGCCCCCGACCTGCCTAGCCTGGCCCCTGCGGCATCGCTGCCCAAGGCCGCTGGCGCGCCCGACCTGAGCCTGGACTTTGACACCGACAGCGGCGTGATCCGCAGCCAGACCGGTGGCGCACTGGACTTCGACCTGGGCGAACCCGCCAACCAACGCGCAGGCGCCACCGACGCGGCGCTGGACTTTGGCGACTTCGGCATCGAACCCGAAGGCGGCCAGGTCGACGACCCGCAGGCCGATGCGCTGTCGCGCAAGCTCGAACTGGCAGAGGAATTCCGCCAGATCGGCGACCTGGAAGGCGCGCGCGACCTGCTGGAAGAAGTGCTGGCCAAGGCTGACGGCGCACTGCGCGCCAAGGCCCAGGGCATGCTCGACACGCTCTGATGACCGACACCCCCCGGCTGGCCCTGGGGGTGAGCTACCGCGGCGGCGCCTACCAGGGCTGGCAGTCGCAGCCCGGCGGCCGCACCGTGCAGGACGTGCTGGAAGCTGCGCTCGCCGTCTTTGTCGGCCCCCTGGGCCGCGATCCCGGGCCAGCCCCGCGCACCGTTTGTGCCGGCCGCACCGACGCTGGCGTGCACGCGCTGCAGCAGGTGGTGCACATCGACCCGCCAGTGCTGCGTGACCCGTTTTCCTGGGTACGCGGCACCAACGCCTTCCTGCCGCCCGACATCGCGCTGCAGTGGTGCCAGCCGGTGGCGCCGCACTTCCACGCGCGCAACAGCGCCCGCGCGCGGCGCTACCGCTTCCTGGTGCTGCAGTCGCCGGTGCGCCCGGCCATCGAAAGCGGCCTGTGCGGCTGGGTGTTCAGGCCGCTGGACGGCGCGGCCATGCGCGCCGCGGCGGCGCTGCTGCTGGGCGAACACGACTTCACGTCATTCCGCGCAGCGGGCTGCCAGTCACCCACCCCGGTGAAGACCCTGCAGCGCATCGACATCGTCCAGCGCGGCGCGTACTGGCGCTTCGACTTCGAAGCCAACGCCTTCCTGCACCACATGGTGCGCAACCTGATGGGCTGCCTGCTGGCAGTGGGCCAGGGCCGCCAGCCGCCCGGCTGGGTGGCCGACGTGCTGGCCGCGCGCAGCCGCGACTCCGCCGCGCCCACCTTTCCGCCCGATGGCCTGTATTTCCTGGGCCCGGTGTACGACCCCGAACACGCCATTCCCAGCCAGGTGCCGGCCCAGGACTGGCTGCCCTGACGGGTGCCCGCCCGGCCACCAGCGGCAAAGGGCATGATGCAGCCCATGCTGCACCGTACCCGTATCAAGATCTGTGGCCTGACCCGTGAAGAAGACGTGGACGCTGCGGTCGCTGCCGGCGCCGACGCGCTGGGCTTCGTGCTGTGGCCCGGCAGCGCGCGCCATGTCCCGGCTGCCCGGGCTGCGGTGCTGGCGCAGCGGCTGCCGCCTTTCGTCACCCCGGTGCTGCTGTTCGTCAACGCCTCGCCAGGCGAGGTGGCCGCCGGGCTGGCCGCCGTGCCGCAGGCGCTGTTGCAGTTCCATGGCGACGAGACCCCGGCGCAATGCCAGGCCCCCGGCCGGGCCTACCTGCGCGCCGCGCGCGTGGGCGCCACCGGGCAGGTGGCGCACGGCGACGGCAGCGTCGATTTGCTAGACTTCGCGCGCCATTTCGGCGATGCACAAGCCCTGCTGCTCGACGCCCACGTCGAAGGCTATGGCGGGGCGGGAAAGGTGTTCGATTGGTCTCTGCTGCAAGGACATCGCGCAAGCGTGCGCCTTCCGCTCGTTTTGTCTGGTGGGTTGAATCCTGCCAACGTGATCGAAGGCATCGCACGCGTCCGGCCCTGGGCCGTTGACGTGAGCTCCGGCGTGGAAGCCAGCAAGGGCGTCAAGGACGCTACGCTGATGCGCCGGTTCTGCCAGGCCGTGCGGCAGGCTGACGAAGCTGCCAGCGCCACCACCGTGCCTGGCCCGATTGCCTGAACACCCACCGAACACATCATGCTGAACTACGCCCAACCCGATGCCCGCGGGCATTTCGGACCCTACGGCGGCACCTTTGTCGCCGAAACCCTGATCCACGCCCTGCACGAACTGGAAGCCACTTATGCCCAGTACCGTGAAGACGCCGAATTCCAGCGCGAATTCCGCCATGAGCTGAAGCACTTCGTCGGCCGGCCCAGCCCGGTCTACCACGCCGCGCGTATCAGCCGCGAAGTGGGCGGGGCGCAGATCCACCTGAAGCGCGAAGACCTGAACCATACCGGCGCGCACAAGGTGAACAACACCATCGGCCAGGCCTTGCTGGCCCGGCGCATGGGCAAGAAGCGCGTCATTGCCGAGACTGGCGCCGGCCAGCACGGCGTGGCCACGGCCACCATCTGCGCGCGCTATGGCATGGAATGCGTGGTCTACATGGGCAGCGAAGACGTCAAGCGCCAAAGCCCCAACGTCTACCGCATGCACCTGCTGGGCGCAACCGTGGTGCCGGTGGACAGCGGCAGCAAGACCCTGAAGGACGCGCTGAACGAAGCGATGCGCGACTGGGTCACGAATGTCGAGAACACCTTCTACATCATCGGCACCGTGGCCGGCCCGCACCCCTACCCGATGATGGTGCGCGACTTCCAGCGCATCATCGGCGACGAATGTCTGGTGCAGATGCCCGAGATGGTCGGCCGCCAGCCGGATGCCGTGCTTGCCTGCGTGGGTGGAGGCAGCAATGCCATCGGCATCTTCTACCCCTACATTCCGCACGAGGCCACGCGGCTCATCGGCGTGGAGGCGGCCGGGGAGGGCATCGCCAGCGGCAAGCATGCGGCCACGCTGTCCGCCGGCACGCCGGGCGTGCTGCATGGCAACCGCACCTACCTGCTGCAGGACGACAACGGGCAGATCATCGAGACGCATTCCATTTCGGCCGGCCTGGACTACCCCGGCGTCGGCCCCGAGCATGCCCACCTGAAGGACATCGGCCGTGCCGAGTACGTGGGTGTGACCGATGCCGAGGCGCTGGCGGCCTTCCACCACCTGTGCCGCACCGAGGGCATCATCCCGGCGCTGGAGTCCAGCCATGCGGTGGCGCACGCGATGAAGATCGCCCCGACGATGGCCCGGGACCAGGTCCTGCTGGTCAATCTGTCTGGTCGTGGCGACAAGGACATCGGCACCGTGGCGGACCTGTCCAATGCCGACTTCTACTGTCGCCCGAGCTGCCGCGGCCAGTCCGTCAAGGGCGGCGAGGCCGTCGTCAGCCTGCCCGGAGCCCGCGCATGAGCCGCATTGCATCCACCTTCCAAGCCCTCCAGGCGCAAGGCCGCAAGGCCCTGATTCCATTCGTGACCGCCGGCGACCCACATCCCGCAGCCACGGTCGCGCTGATGCAGGCCATGGCCGAGGCCGGCGCTGACGTCATCGAGCTGGGTGTGCCGTTCTCCGACCCGATGGCCGACGGCCCGGTCATCCAGCGCGCCGGCGAGCGTGCGCTGGCCAAGGGCATCTCGCTGCGCGACGTGCTGGCCTATGTGCGTGAGTTCCGCACCACCAACGACCGCACGCCCGTCGTGCTGATGGGCTACGCCAATCCCGTGGAGCGCTACGGGATGGCGGCTTTCGTGGCCGACGCGCGGGCAGCCGGTGTCGATGGCGTGCTGATCGTCGACTACCCGCCCGAGGAGTGCGCCGAGTTTGCCGCTGCTTTGCGTGCTGCCGGCATGGATGCCATCTTCCTGCTGGCGCCCACGTCCACCGAGGCGCGCATGGCCCAGGTCGGCCAGCTGGCCAGCGGCTACGTCTACTACGTTTCGCTCAAGGGTGTGACCGGTGCCGGCCACCTGAACACCGACGCCGTGGCCGAGGCCGTGCCGCGCATCCGCCGACATGTCAGCGTGCCGGTGGGGGTGGGTTTCGGCATCCGTGATGCGGCCACGGCCAAGGCGGTCGGGGCGGTTTCGGATGCGGTCGTCATCGGTTCCAAGCTGGTCGAGCTGCTGGAGCGCCAGCCGGTCGATAATGTCGCTTCGACTGGCGCCGCCTTCATCCGCGAGATCCGTGCGGCGCTGGACACCCTCTAAGTCCCACAAGGAAGAGAACGCATGAGCTGGCTCGACAAACTGCTCCCGCCCAAGATTCAGCAAGGTGACCCGGCCGATCGCCGCACCGTGCCTGAAGGGCTGTGGATCAAGTGCCCCAGC
>JAIXRN010000033.1 GCA_027485165.1 Rubrivivax sp. | reverse complement strand
GCTGGTAGCCGGTTTCCATCGCGCCCAGCACGCCACCGCGCTCGGCGATCTTTTCGAATTCCTGCAGCACGGCTTCTTCCACCAGTTCGGTCAGCTCGTCGATGACGAAGGCGCCCTGGTTGGGGTTCTCGTTCTTGGCCAGGCCCCATTCGCGGTTGATGATCATCTGGATGGCCATCGCGCGCCGCACGCTGTCTTCCGTGGGCGTGGTGATGGCCTCGTCGAACGCGTTGGTGTGCAGGCTGTTGCAGTTGTCGTAGACGGCAATCAGCGCCTGCAGCGTGGTGCGGATGTCGTTGAACTGGATCTCCTGCGCGTGCAGGCTGCGGCCACTGGTCTGCACGTGGTACTTCAGCTTCTGGCTGCGTTCGTTTGCGCCATAGCGGTCGCGCATGGCCACCGCCCAGATGCGCCGCGCCACGCGGCCCAGCACGGTGTATTCCGGGTCCATGCCGTTGCTGAAGAAGAAGCTCAGGTTGGGCGCGAAGTCGTCGATGTGCATGCCGCGCGCCAGATACGCTTCCACGAAGGTGAAGCCATTGCTCAGCGTGAAGGCCAGCTGGCTGATCGGGTTGGCCCCGGCTTCGGCAATGTGGTAGCCGCTGATGCTGACGCTGTAGAAGTTGCGCAGGTCGTGCTGCACGAACCACTGCGCGATGTCGCCCATCACCTTCAGGCTGAATTCGGTGCTGAAGATGCAAGTGTTCTGGCCCTGGTCTTCCTTCAGGATGTCAGCCTGCACGGTGCCGCGCACGTTGGCCAGGGTCCAGGCGCGGATCTTCTGGGCTTCGTCGTCGGTGGGGTCGCGGCCGTTGTCCAGCTTGAACTTGTCCAGGTTCTGGTCGATGGCGGTGTTCATGAACATCGCCAGGATGGTGGGCGCCGGGCCGTTGATGGTCATGCTGACGGAAGTGGCCGGGTTCGTCAGGTCGAAGCCGCCGTACAGCACCTTCATGTCGTCCAGCGTGGCGATGCTCACACCGCTGTTGCCCACCTTGCCGTAGATGTCGGGGCGCGGGTCGGGGTCGTTGCCGTAGAGCGTGACGCTGTCGAACGCCGTGCTCAGGCGTTTGGCCGGCATGCCTTCGCTCAGCAGCTTGAAGCGCTTGTTGGTTCTGAAGGCGTCGCCTTCACCGGCAAACATGCGCGTGGGGTCTTCGTTCTCGCGCTTGAACGCGAATACGCCAGCGGTGTACGGAAAGCTGCCCGGCACGTTGTCCAGCAGCAGCCACTTCAGGATCTCGCCGTGGTCCTCAAACTGCGGCAGCGCCACCTTGCGGATCTTGTTGCCCGACAGCGTGGTGTGCGTGAGCTGGGTGCGCACTTCCTTGTCCCTGATCTTCACCACGTACTCGTCGCCCGCATAGGCCTGCTGCATCGCCGGCCACTGCGCCAGCAGCTGGCGCGCCAGCGGGTCCAGCCGGGCTTCGCGTTGCTGCGCCAGGTCGATGGCGGCTTCGGCCGCCGGGGCACGGGTGGGCTTGTCCACACGCAGCATCTCGGCTGCAGCATGCAGCTGCTGGATTTCACGCGCCAGCCGGCTTTGCGCCAGCGCGCGGCGCTTGTAGCCGCGCACCGTGTCGGCGATGTCGGCCAGATAGCGCACGCGCGCACCCGGCACGATGGCCACTTGCTGCGTGCTGTGGCGCGTGGCCACGTGCGGCAGGCTGCCTGCGCGCAGCGGCAGGCCGCGTTCGGCCAAGCGCACAGCCAGGGCCTGGTACAGCGCGGTGACGCCGTCGTCGTTGAAGCGGCTGGCCATGGTGCCGAACACCGGCATCTGCTCGGTGGGCGTGCCCCAGGCTTCGCGGTTGCGCTGCACCTGCTTGGCCACGTCGCGCAGCGCATCGGCAGCGCCCTTGCGGTCGAACTTGTTGATGGCCACGAATTCGGCGAAGTCGAGCATGTCGATCTTCTCCAGCTGGCTGGCGGCGCCGAACTCGGGCGTCATCACGTACAGCGGCACGTCCACCAGCGGCACGATGGCCGCGTCGCCCTGGCCGATGCCGCTGGTTTCCACCACGATCAGGTCGAAGCCCGCGGCCTTGCAGGCGGCCAGCACGTCGGGCAGGGCCTGACTGATCTCGCTGCCGAAGTCGCGCGTGGCCAGTGAACGCATGAAGACCCTCGGGCCGTTCTGCCACGGGCCGGTGGCGTTCATGCGGATGCGGTCGCCCAGCAGCGCACCGCCACTCTTGCGGCGCGATGGGTCGATGCTGATGACGGCGATGCGCAGCGCGTCACCCTGGTCCAGCCGGATGCGGCGGATGAGCTCGTCCGTCAGGCTGCTCTTGCCCGCGCCGCCGGTGCCAGTGATGCCCAGCACGGGCGCCCGGTTGGTCTGCGCCGCAGCGGCAATGCCGGTCTTCAATGCGGCCGGTGCCTGGCCGTTTTCCAGCGCCGTGATGGCCTGGGCCAGCGCACGCCAGGCCGCATCGGTGTGGCCCTGCAGTGCCGTGGCGCTGGCCGGGGCGTGCGGTGTCAGGTCGACATCGCAGCGCATCACCATCTCGCCGATCATTCCCTGCAGCCCCATCTTCTGGCCGTCTTCGGGGCTGTAGATGCGCGCCACTCCATAGCCCTGCAGTTCGCGGATCTCGGCTGGCACGATCACGCCCCCGCCGCCGCCGAAAACCTGGATGTGCTGGCCGCCGCGCTGGCGCAGCAGGTCGACCATGTACTTGAAGTATTCGACGTGCCCGCCCTGGTAGCTGCTGATGGCGATGCCCTGCACGTCTTCCTGCAGCGCCGCGGTGACGACTTCGTCGACGCTGCGGTTGTGGCCCAGGTGGATGACTTCGGCACCCATGCCCTGCAGGATGCGGCGCATGATGTTGATGGCTGCGTCGTGCCCGTCGAACAGGCTGGCAGCAGTGACGAAGCGCACCTTGTGCACGGGCTTGTAGTGGGCCAGGGCCTTGAATTCAGCGGACAGGTCGGTCATGGCAGCAGGCAGGTTGAGCGGGTGGATCCCAGGCTTTCATCATGCCACCGGCCTGCGGCATGCGCCGGTCCCGCGCGGGACCCGTTCTGGCCCCATGCCGGACCCCTTACCATCCGCGCCCAGCATGTTTCTCGCCATCGACATCGGCAATACGCGGCTGAAATGGGCGCTCTACAGCGCGCCGCAGCCCGGGGCTTCGCTCTTGCAGCAGGGCGGGGTGTTCCTGGAAACCATCGACGAACTGGCCGACACCCAGTGGCGCGGCCTGGGCCCGCCGCACAGCATGCTGGGCTGCGCGGTCGCCGGTGAAGCAGTGCGGCGGCGCGTCGAAGAACAGCTGGAACTGTGGGACATCGAACCCCATTGGGTGGTGCCCACGGCCGAGGATTCCGGCCTCGTCAACGGCTACGACCACCCGGGCCGGCTGGGCGCCGACCGCTGGGTGGCGCTGGCCGGTGCGCGTTCACGCGTGCTGGCGGCCACACCGCCAGGCCAGGCGCCGCGGCCGGCCCTGGTGGTGATGGTGGGTACTGCGGTGACGGTGGACGCGCTGGACGCCAGCGGGCGCTTTCTGGGCGGGCTGATCCTGCCCGGCTTCGGGCTGATGCAGAAGGCGCTGGAGATCGGCACCAGCAGCCTGCGCGTGCCCACCGGCGACGTGGTGGACTTCCCCACCAACACCAGCGACGCGCTGATGAGCGGCGGCGCCAATGCCATGGCCGGCGCCATCGAACGGCAGTACCGCCGGCTGCTGCAGCGCACTGGCGCGACCCCGCTGCTGCTGATGTCAGGCGGCGCCGCGGCCAAGCTGCAGACCATCACCGACCTGCCCTTCGAGACCGTGGACACGTTGATCTTCGAAGGCCTGCTGCTGATGCAGGGCAGCCGGCGCGGCTGAACGCACGCGGGTTCAGGTGCTGATTTCCGGTGCTGATCTCAGGTGCTGATGTAGGTTTCCAGCTGCCCGATGGTGCTGTCCTGCTCGGCGATCAGGTGGTCCAGCAAGTCGCGCACGGCGATCATGCCCAGCACCGTGCCGCCTTCCACCACCGGCAGGTGGCGCACCTTGCGCTGCTTCATCAGCGCGATGCATTTGCGGATGTCGGTTCCGGGCGTGACGGTGAAGACATTGCAGCTCATGATCTCGGCCACCGGGGTGCTGTGCGAACTGCGGCCCTGCAGCGCCACCTTGCGCGTGTAGTCGCGTTCGCTCAGCACGCCCACCAGGCGGCCGCCGTCCATCACCATCAGCGCGCCGGCTTCGTACTCGGCCAGCAGCTGCAGGGCTTCGAACACGGTGTCCTGCGGGTGGATGTGCCACAGCGTGCCGTGCGTCTGCTGGGCCAGGAGTTCGGAAACGGGCTTCATGTCGCAACCTCCATGGGGCCCTGGCGACAGCGGGCCCCCGCCCGCAGCATGGCACCGACTGGCCGCCCCGCCAACCGATGGCGTGCAGGGTTTGCCCGGGTCATGCGAGCATCGGCGCATGACAGCGCCTGATCATTTCCACGAGCCCGCGCGCCAGCGGCCAACGGCGCATCCACGCCCGCGCTGGCGCCGTCTGGCCCTGGCCGGCTTGCTGGCCTGCGCCGGGATGGCCGGGCTGGCCGGCTGCGCGGCCCTGGACCGCCAGCAGCGCGAATGGATCTTCCAGCCCGGCGACCGCACCTGGTGGGGCGGCCTGGCTGCAGCCGTTGGCATGCAGGACGTGTGGATCGACTACGCGTCGCGCAGCGGCGGCCCGGTGCGGCTGCACGGCCTGTGGCTGCCCCAGGCGCGGGCCGACGCCCCCGTGCTGCTGTACCTGCACGGCGCGCGCTACGACGTGCGTGGCAGTTCGCCGCGCATGCGCCGCATGCACGAACTGGGCTTCGCGGTGCTGGGGGTGGACTACCGCGGCTTCGGGCGCAGCACGCGTGAACTGCCGTCTGAAGAGATGGCCACCGAAGATGCCCGCGCCGCCTGGGCCTGGCTGGCGCAGCGCCACCCGCAGGCCCGGCGCTTCGTGTTCGGGCATTCGCTGGGCGGCGCGATCGCCGTCAACCTGGCGGCCGAGGTGGCGGACGAAGCCGGGCTGATCGTCGAGAGCAGCTTCCCTTCCATCCCCGACGTGGTGTCGACCTTCAAGTGGGGCTGGCTGCCCCTGGGGCCGCTGATCACGCAGCGGCTGGACGCCGGGTCGCGCATCGGCCGCGTGGGGTCGCCCGTGCTGGTGGTGCATGGCGGCAACGACAGCCTGATCCAGCCTGCGCTGGGCCAGGCCCTGTACGACCGCGCGGCCCAACCCAAACGCTTCCTGCTGGTGGAAGGCGGTTCGCACCACAACACCAACGCGCTGGGCCAACCGCTGTACCGGCAGGCGCTGGCCGAACTGTTCGGGCTCTGACGCTGGCCCGGCGCAGGGCTAGCGCTGCAGGGCGGCCACGATGTCTTCAGGCCAGGGCTGCGGGCGGTGTGTTTCCAGCGACGTGCACACCAGCACCTGGCGCGCCCGCAGCCGCAACTCTTCGCCGCCCCAGAACGTGTGTTCCACGTGCATCGACGTGCGCCCCAGCTGCAGCGGCTGCAGCTGCAGGCGCAGCGCGTCGCCATGCCGGCTGACGGCAGTGAAGTCGACTTCCAGCCGCACCGTGGGCAGGCCCACGCGGCGGGCGCCGATCAGGCCGGCATAGGCAATGCCCAGGCCGTCGTCGAACCACTGTTCGACCTGGGTGTTCAGCATCACCAGGTACTGCGGGAAGAAGACAATGCCGGCGGGGTCGCAGTCGGCAAAGCGGACGGTGCGTGGGGCGCTGAAGGGGCGGTAGGTGTTCATGCCGCAAGGCTAAGCCAAGCCTGGCCCCAGCGTGCCGCAGCCTGCCGAAACCGCCGCCGTAGCCCGCTGCCACGCCCAGGGGGGCCGCTATGATTTGCCGCATGCTGCCCACCCCGCCCCGCCTGTGGGACATCTCGCCCCCGGTGCTGCCCGGCAGCCCGGTCTTCCCAGGGGACACGGCCTACCAACAGGCCTGGGCCGCAAGCATCGGCCCAGGCTGCCCCGTCAACGTCAGCACCCTGACGCTGAGCCCGCACACCGGCGCCCATGCCGACGCGCCCTTGCACTACGACAGCGCCGGCGCGGCCGCAGGCGCACTGGACCTGGCGCCATACATCGGCCACTGCCGCGTCATCCATGCCATCGGCTGCGGGCCGCTGGTGCAGCGCCAGCACATCGCCCACGCGCTACAGCAGCTGCCGCCGCGCGTGCTGGTGCGCACTTATGCCCGCGCCCCCGTGGACCATTGGGACCCCGAACTGCCCGCCTATGCGCCCGAAACCGTGGAACTGCTGGCCGACCTCGGCGTGCTGCTCGTCGGCATCGACAGTGCCAGCATCGACCCCGCCGCCAGCAAGACGCTGGACAGCCACCAGGTCATCCGCCGCCGCGGCCTGCGCGTGCTGGAAAACCTGGTGCTGGACGACGTACCCGAAGGCGACTACGAACTGATCGCCCTGCCCCTGAAACTGATGGCCGCCGACGCATCGCCCGTGCGCGCCGTGCTGCGCCCCTGGCCCTGACGGCCCCGCCCTGTCTACAACTGCCGAGCCCACCCCATGACACGAGATGACGCCCTGGCCCTGGACGCCGGCGACCCGCTGGCGCCGCTGCGCGCACAGTTCGTGCTGCCTGAAGGCCTGATCTACCTGGACGGCAATTCGCTGGGCGTGCTGCCCCGCGCCACCGCGGCCCGTGTGCAGCAGGTGGTGACGCAGGAATGGGGCGACGGCCTGATCCGCAGCTGGAACAGCGCCGGCTGGATCGACCAGCCGCGGCGCCTGGGCGACAAGATCGCCCGCCTGGTGGGCGCCGCGCCGGGCGAAGTGGTGGTGGCCGATTCCACCAGCATCAACCTGTTCAAGGTGCTCAGCGCCGCGCTGGGCATCGTGCAGGCCGACACCCCGCAGCGCCGGGTGATCCTGAGCGAGCGCAGCAACTTCCCCACCGACCTGTACATCGCGCAGTCGCTGGCCACATCGCTGGGCTTCGAGCTGCAGCTGGCTGAAAGCCACCAGCTGCCCGGCCTGCTGAACGAACACACCGCCGTGCTGATGCTGACGCACGTGAACTACCGCAGCGGGCGCATGCACGACATGGCCGCGCTATCGCGGGCCGCGCACGATGCCGGCGCGCTGGCGCTGTGGGACCTGGCGCACAGCGCCGGCGCTGTGCCGGTGGACCTGGCCCGCGACGGCGCCGACTTCGCCATCGGCTGCGGCTACAAGTATCTGAACGGCGGCCCGGGCGCGCCGGCCTTCGTTTGGGCCCACCCGCGGCATGCCACCCGCGCACGCCAGCCCCTGGTGGGCTGGATGGGGCATGCCGCGCCCTTTGAATTCAGCCCCGAATACCAGCCCGCCGCGGGCATGGCGCGCTTCCTGTGCGGTACGCCGCCCGTGCTGTCGATGGCGGCGCTGGAATGCGGTGTCGACAGCGTGCTGGCGGCAGAAGCCCATGGCGGCATGGCGGCCCTGCGCGCCAAGTCGCTGGCACTGACGCGGCTCTTCGCTGAACGCGTGGTGGCCACCTGCCCGCAGCTGCGCCTGGTGTCGCCCCAGCAAGACGCCCAGCGCGGCAGCCAGGTGTGCTTCACGCACCGCGAGATCGGCTACCCGGTGATGCAGGCGCTCATTGCACGTGGCGTGATCGGCGACTTCCGCGTCGGCGACAGGCCGGGCGCCGTTGAGTCCGGCGATGCTGGCGAGGCCGGCGACATCCTGCGCTTCGGCTTCACGCCGCTGTACCTGCGCTTCGTGGACGCCTGGGACGCCGCCGAACACCTGCAGGCCGTGCTGACCAGCGGCGAATGGCAGCGTCCCGAATTCAACCGCCGCCAGGCCGTGACCTGAACGCCCACCCTGGCCAGCAGCCCCGTGACCACGTGATGAGCTCTTGCCCCTTCAGCGGCGTGCCCCCGGCTGACGCCCCCAGCCACCCGGCCAGCGAAGACGACGCTGCGCATCCCGACGGCGCAGAGCTGGACTTCAGCGCCAGCATGTCCTATGGCGACTATCTGCAGCTGGACGCCGTGCTGAACGCGCAGCGCCCGCTGAGCCCAGCGCACGACGAGATGCTGTTCATCGTGCAGCACCAGACCAGCGAGCTGTGGATGAAGCTGCTGCTGCACGAACTGCGGGCCGCGATGGCCGCGGTGGCGGCCGACCAGCTGCAGCCGGCCTTCAAGATGCTGGCGCGGGTGTCGAAGATCATGGAACAGCTGGTGCACGCCTGGGACGTGCTGGCCACCATGACGCCGCCCGAATACAGCGCCGTGCGCGCCTACCTGGCCAACAGCAGCGGCTTCCAGAGCTGGCAGTACCGCTGCATTGAATTCAGCCTTGGCAACAAGAACGCGCTGATGCTGCGGCCCCATGCCCACCGGCCCGACCTGCTGGCCCACGTGCAGGCCGCCTACGCCGCGCCTTCGCTGTACGACGAGGCGCTGCGCCTGCTGGCCCGCCGCGGGCTGACCGTGCCCGCAAGCCACACACAACGCGACTGGACCCTGCCCTACACCGCTGACGACGCGGTGGAAGCCGCCTGGCTGCAGGTCTACCGCGCGCCGCAACAGCACTGGGACCTGTACCAGCTGGGCGAAGAACTGGCCGACCTGGAAGACGCGTTCCGGCTGTGGCGCTTCCGCCATGTGACCACGGTGGAACGCGTCATCGGGTTCAAGCGCGGCACGGGCGGCACTGGCGGCGTCAGCTACCTGCGCAAGATGCTCGACGTGGTGCTGTTCCCGGAAATCTGGCGACTTCGTACGCAGCTGTAAGCCCGCCGCTGTGCGCCCAGCGGGGCCCGCAGCGGCGCCAGCCCTGCGCTACAGCAGCGCCAATAAAGCGCGTTCGAAGTTCGCCACCGTGCGGTCGACGTTCTTCAGCTTGTCCAGCCCGAACAGGCCGACGCGGAAGGCGCGATAGTCTGCTGGTTCGTCGCAGGCCAGCGGCACGCCGGCAGCCACCTGCAGACCCTGGGCCGCGAAGGCCTGGGTGTTGGCCCAGTCGGCATGGTCGGTGTAGCTGACCACCACGCCCGGGGCCTGGAAGCCCGGTGCGGCCACGCTGCGGATGCCCTTGCTTTCCAGCAGGCTGCGGATGCGGCGGCCGATTTCCACCTGCGCAGCGCGGGCGTTTTCAAAGCCGAAAGCCTGAGTCTCGGCCATCACGTCTCGCAGCTGGGCCAGGCCGTCGGTGGGCAGGGTGGCGTGATAGACGTTGGTGCCTTTCTCGTGGCTTTCCATGATGGCCAGCCACTTGCGCAGGTCCAGCGAAAAGCTGCTGCTGGTGGTGGTGTCGATCACGCTGCGGGCATGCTCGCTCAGCATCACCAGGCCGGCGCAGGGGGTGCTGGACCAGCCCTTCTGCGGCGCAGTGACGATCACGTCCACGCCCGTGGCGGCCATGTCCACCCAGATGGCACCGCTGGCCACGCAGTCCAGCACGAAAAGACCGCCGTGTTCGTGCACGGCCGCGGCCACGGCCGACAGGTAGCTGTCGGGCAAGATCATGCCGGCCGAGGTTTCCACGTGCGGGGCGAACACCACGTCGGGCTTGCCGGCGCGGATGGCGGCCACCACGTCTTCGATGGGCGCGGGGGCAAACGGCGACTTCGATGCCGGCGCCACCATGCGCGCCTTCAGCACCGTGATCTCGCTGGCCACACCGGCCGCTTCGAAGATCTGGCTCCAGCGGTAGCTGAACCAGCCGTTACGCACCACCAGCACCTTCTTGCCGCCGGCAAACTGGCGCGCCACGGCTTCCATGCCGAAGGTGCCACTGCCCGGCACCACGATGGCCGAGCGCGCGGCGTACACATGCTTCAGCGTGCGCGACACGTCCTGCATCACGCCGTGGAAGCGCTTGGCCATGTGGTTCAGCGCGCGGTCGGTGTAGACCACCGAATACTCGAGCAGGCCGTCGGGGTCGACGTGGGGCAGCAGTCCGGGCATGAAAGCCTCCGGTTTGAAACAAAGGGCTGGGGCGGGGAGCTTAGCAGGACGCCGCTTTCCCGGCTGGCCTGTCCGGCGCGGGGCGGCGCGCAGTGCCGAAGCGCTCCTAAAATCGCCCACCCCACCCGCCTGCCGGAGCTGCACCCCATGGACACCCGCACATCGCCCATCCGCCTGCGCATCACCCAGCTGCGCGATGTCCTGGCCCAGCACGGCATCCACGCGCTGCTGGTGCCTTCCAGCGACCCGCACATCAGCGAATACCTGCCCGAACGCTGGCAGGGCCGGCAGTGGCTGTCGGGCTTCACCGGGTCGATGGGCACCCTGGTGGTGACGGTCGACCAGGCCGCGGTTTTCGCCGACAGCCGCTACTGGGTGCAGGCCGAAGCCGAACTGGCGGGCACGGGCGTGGCACTGGTGAAGATCGCCACCGGCGCGTCCACCGAACACCTGCAATGGCTGGCGCGCGAAGTGCCGCGCGGGGCCGTGGTGGCCGTCGACGGCCAGGTGCTGGGCCTGGGCGCGGCCCAGCAGCTGCAGGCCACGCTGGGCGCCGCCGGCGTGCAGCTGCGCACCGACATCGACCTGCTCGACGCCATCTGGCCCGACCGCCCAGCCCTGCCGGCGGCACCGGTCTACGAACATGCCGCCCCCCAGGCTCCGCTACCGCGCGGCGCCAAGCTGGCCCAGGTGCGCGAAGCCATGGCCCGCGCCGGGGCCACACACCACTTCGTGTCGACCGTGGACGACATCGCCTGGATTACGAACCTCCGCGGCAGCGACGTGCTCTACAACCCGGTCTTCCTGGCCCACCTGCTGGTGACGCTGACGGGGGCCACGCTGTTCGTCGGCGCTGGCAAGGTGCCGGCAGCACTGGCGGCGCAGCTGCAGGCCGAAGGGCTGGCACAGGCGCCCTATGACGACGCAGCCGCGGCGCTGGCCGCGCTGGGCGCCGCCGACACCCTGCTGCTGGACCCCAAGCGCGTGACCCTGGGCTTTCGCCAGTGCGTGGGCGCGGGCTGCACGGTGCTGGAAGCCATCAACCCCAGCACGCGGCTGAAAAGCCGCAAGACAGCTGAAGAAGCCGCGTTCATCCGCGAAGCCATGGCCGAAGACGGCGCGGCGATGTGCGAGTTCTATGCGGGCTTCGAAGCCGCGCTGGCGCGTGGCGAACGGCTGACCGAGCTGTCGGTGGACGAACAGCTCAGCGCCGCCCGTGCGCGCCGCAGCGGCTTCGTGGGGCTGAGCTTCCCGGTCATTGCCGGCTTCGCCGCCAATGGCGCGATGCCGCACTACCGCGCCACGCCCGAATCGCATGCGGTGATCGAAGTGGCGCCGGGCCAGGGCAGCCTGCTGCTGATCGACAGCGGCGGCCAGTACCTGGGCGGCACCACCGACATCACGCGTGTCTGGCCCATCGGCACGGTGACGCCGGCCATGAAGCGCGACTACACCCTGGTGCTGAAGGGCACGATGAACCTGAGCCGGGCGCGCTTTCCCCGTGGCACGCTCAGCCCGATGCTGGACAGCTTGGCGCGCGCGCCGCTGTGGGCCGAGGGCATCGACTTCGGCCACGGCACCGGCCACGGCGTGGGCTACTTCCTGAACGTGCACGAAGGCCCGCAGAGCATCAGCAAGGCCATCCCCGACGCCCACATGGCGATGGAGCCCGGCATGGTCACCAGCATCGAACCCGGCGTCTACCGCCCCGGCCAGTGGGGCGTGCGCATCGAAAACCTGGTGTTGAACGTGCCGGCCACGGGCGCGGCTGCCGACGGCACATTCGCTGAATTCCTGGAATTCGAAACCCTGACGCTGTGCCCCATCGACACCCGCTGCATCGACCTGGACCTGATGCGCGAAGACGAACGGGCCTGGCTGAACGGCTACCACGCCACCGTGCGTGAACGCCTGGCGCCGCGCGTGCAGGGCGCAGCGCTGGCCTGGCTGCTGGCGCGCACTGAACCGATCTGACGGCGCTGCCGTCAGCCGAAGCGGATGAAGCGCGCTACAGCCAGCGCTTGCGCCGCCGGTACGACTTCATGTCGCGGAAGCTCTTGCGGCCTTCCTTGGACAGGCCCAGGTAGAACTCCTTCACGTCGGCGTTCTCGGCCAGAGCCTTGGCCGGGCCGTCCATCATGATGCGGCCGCTATCCAGGATGTAGCCATAGTCGGCTTACTTCAGCGCGACGTTGGTGTTCTGCTCGGCCAGCAGGATGCTGACGCCTTCCTTCTGGTTCAGGTCGCGCACGATCTCGAAGATCTCGGCCACGATCTGCGGCGCCAGGCCCATCGACGGTTCGTCCAGCAGCAGCATGCTGGGCTTGGCCATCATCGCGCGGCCGATGGCCACCATCTGCTGTTCGCCACCCGACGTGTAGCCGGCCAGGCTGGTTCGGCGCGTCTTCAGGCGCGGGAAGTAGGCGTAGATCTTTTCCAGTTCTTCCCGCACCTGGGCATTGCTGATGGGCCGTGCGTAGGCGCCCGTGATCAGGTTGTCTTCCACGCTCAGGTGGCCGAAGCAGTGCCGGCCTTCCATCACCTGCACCATGCCCATGCCGACCATGTCGCCGGGGGCCAGGCCTTCGGTGCGCTTGCCGCGGAATTCGATCGAGCCCTTGGTGACTTCACCGCGTTCAGACGCCAGCAAGGTGGACACCGATTTCAGCGTCGTGCTCTTGCCGGCCCCGTTGGCACCCAGCAGCGCCACGATCTTGCCTTGCGGCACTTCGAAAGACACGCCGCGCAGCACCAGGATCACGTGGTCGTAGATGACCTCGATGTTCTTGACCGCCAGGATGGGTGCAACCGTGCTCATGACGATGTCTTGATCAAGCTTCCCGCCACGGAACCGGCTTTGCCGGGCCGTTGGCGGGCGGCCCCCTCGGGGGGTAGCGAGCGCCAGCGAGCTTGGGGGCTCAACATTTCTTGGCTGTGATCTTGTTTTCAGCTGCGAATTTGGCCGCCGATTCCTCGATCAGCTTGCGGATGAAGGCCGGGTCGGGTGCCGGCACCCAGTCACTGACCAGGTTGAACTTGGCGCCATCCCACTGCATGACGCGGAAGCGTTCCGACCCGTCGTGCTTGCTGCACGACATCTTGAACGGCGCCGACATGCCCTGGATGCCGATTTCCTTCAGCTTCGCGTCGCTCAGGTCCAGGGCTTCGAAGCCGTCGCGGAACTCGGGGCCGGTCACCGTCTTGCCGACCTTCTTGTGGATGCGTTGCGCGTTCTTCAGCGCTTCCACCCACGTGACGGCAGCACCCACGCCACGGTTGTAGTAGACCGTGCCCACGCGCGCCGGGTTCTGCATGTTGCCCTTGCCCGCACCGTAGACCACCTTCTCGATGTCCTGGATCAGCGGGAACTTGCCCGGCACGGCATTGGCCGTGACATAGGTGCCCTTGGCCGCGTCGCCGGCCGGCACCATGTCTTCCTCGGCGCCACCGAAGGAAACATAGACCATGCGGTTGCGCGGAAAGCCCACCCGCGCCGCGTTCGTGATGGCGGTGGAATTCATGCCCGAGCCGGCGCCCCAGAAGGTCACCCAATCGGCCTTTTCCCGCCGGATCTGCAGCCACTGCGACTGCTGTTCCAGCCCTGGCGGCGGCACGGCGATCTCGATCAGCTTGATGCCCCACTGCTTGGCGATCTCGCGCATCGCCGGCAGCGGCTCGCGGCCGAAGGCGCTGTCGATGTGCAGGTGCACCACCGTCTTGCCCTTCATCTTCGCCACGCCGCCTTCCTGCTGCGCCATGAAGGACAACTGCACCGCCACCTGGCCCCAGTAGTGGCCCGCAGCGTTGAAGACCCAGGGCCAGACCGTGCCGTCGGCCGCATCGGTGCGGCCATAGCCGTACTGCGCCAGCACCACCTTGTCGGGTTCCATGCGGTTGATCACGGCATAGGCGCCGGGCGTGCCCAGGGTGTCGAACACCACCATGCGCTGTTCGCCCTTCGTCAGCAGACGCTGGTAGCACTCCACCGTGCGCGCGGCGTTGTATTCGGTCTCGCACTCTTCCCAGGTCAGCTTGACACCGTTGACGCCACCGAACTTCAGGTTCACGTAGTTCAGGTAGTCGATGATGCCGCCGTAGTAGCCGGTGCCCATGGCCGAATAGGGGCCCACGCGGCTGCTGGGGATGCCGAAGTACTGTTCCTGTGCCTGGGCCATGGCGGCCGTGGGGGCCATGGCCGCGCAGGCCAGCCCGGCAACGAACACGCCACGCCAGGCCAGGGTGCGGATGCTGTAGACGCTCATGGGTTTGTCTCCTGTTGGGGGTGCAGTGGGGTGGTGGTCAACGGCGCAAGCTTCAGACCCTGAACGGCCACAGGCGCAGCCGTTCCTTCGTGACCTGCCACAGGCGCGCCAGGCCCAGCGGTTCGAAGATCAGGAACAGGATGATCATGGCGCCGAAGATCACCTGTTCCAGCGCCGACGTGATGGTGGCGTCCACCGCGCGGCCGAACACGGCGTGGAAGATGATGTTCAGGAAGATCGGCATCAAGAGGATGAAGCCTGACCCCAGGAAGGCGCCCAGGATCGTGCCCAGCCCGCCGATGATGACCATGAACAGGATGCGGAACGACAGTTCGATGCTGAAGGCCGCCGGCTCGGCCGTCTGCAGGTAGGCGAACAGGAACAGCGCACCGCCAACGCCGCAGTAGAACGAGCTGATGGCAAAGGCTTGCAGCTTGGTGCGCAACAGCGACAGGCCCATGGCTTCGGCCGCCACGTCCATGTCGCGCACCGCGCGCCAGCCGCGGCCTGTGCTGCCGCGCGCCATGTTGGCGGCCAGCAAGGTCAGCGCCACCACGATGCCCAGCACCACCAGGTACTTCTCGGCCGGGCTGTCGAACACGCGGCCGAAGATGACGATGTCCTGCGCGGTGATGATGCCGGACGTGTCGTAGTTCTTGAACCAGCCGAACTTGTCCAGCGCCCAGACGATGAAGAACTGCGACGCCAGCGTCGCCACCGCCAGGTACAGGCCGCGGATGCGCAGGCTGGGCAGGCCGAACACGATGCCGATCATGGCCGCGATCAGCCCCGACAGCAGCACCGCCACCAGGAAGGGGATGCCCGGCACCCGCAGCACCAGGTTGTAGCAAGCGAAGGCGCCCGCAGCCATGAAGCCGGCCGAGCCCAGCGACAGCTGCCCGGCATAGCCCATCAGGATGTTCTGCCCCAGCGCCACCAGGGCCAGCACCAGCCAGGGGATGAGGATGGCGCTGAGCCAGTAGTCGCTGGCCACCAGCGGCAGGCCGACGAAGCCCACAGCCAGCAGCACGACCATGCCGATGCGGTCCTGCCGCAGCTGCAGCAGCCGGCGGTCCTGGCCATAGCTGGTGGCGAACTGGCCTGCTTCTCGGTAGAACATGGGGGTGTTGCCTTGGTTATGGCGGGGTCAGACCCGGCGGATGATTTTTTCGCCGAACAGGCCTTCGGGCCGCACCAGCAGGAACAGCACGGCCAGCACATAAGGCAGCCAGCCCTCGATGCCGCCGCCCACCAGCGGGCCGATGTAGACCTCGGCCAGCTTCTCGGCCGCGCCGACGATGAGCCCGGCGACGATGACCCCGGGTACCGACGTGAAGCCGCCGATGATCAGCACCGGCATCGCCTTCAGCGCCACGCCCACCAGCGCGAACTGCACGCCGCTGCGCGCGCCCCACATCATCCCGGCCACCAGCGCCACGACGCCAGCCGTGGCCCAGACCATGACCAGGATCTGCTTGAGCGGGATGCCGATCGACAGCGCCGCAGCGTTGTCGTCGGCCACCGCGCGCAGGCCGCGGCCGATCTTGGTCTTGGAAAAGATCAGTGCCAGCACCGCCACCATGATGCCGGCCACCAGGCCCGCGGCCACGTCCAGCTGGCTGACCAAGATATTGGCGTTGTCGGCCAGCCAGCCCATCGGTTCGTCGCGGATGCCCAGGTCCAGGCGGCGCACTTCCACGCCCCAGGCCAGCTGGGCTACGCCTTCCACCACGAAAGCCAGGCCGATGGTGGCCATCAGCAGCGTGTCTTCGTTCTGGCCCACCAGGGGACGCAGCACGAAGCGTTCGGTGGCCATGCCCACGCCCACCATCAGCGCCACGGTGACGGGCAGCGCCACCCAGAAGTTCAGGCCCAGTTCCATGAAGCCGACAAAGGACAGCACGGCAAAGAACACCATCGCGCCCTGCGCGAAGTTGAAGACCGACGAGGCCTTGTAGATGAGCACGAAGCCCAGCGCCACGAGCGAATACATCACGCCCGACAGCAGCCCGCCGACCAGCACCTCGAAGAAAAAGTTCATGCTTGCTGACCCTGTTGCCTGCCCTATCGCCTGGCTCTATCGCCGCTTCAGTCCGCCACGCCCAGATAGGCCTTGATCACGTCCGGGTTGGCACGCACCTCGTCGGGCGGGCCGTCACCGATCTTCTTGCCGTAGTCGAGCACGACGACGCGGTCCGACAGGTCCATCACCACGCCCATGTCGTGTTCGATCAGCACGACCGTGGTGCCGTAGTGGTCGTTGACGTCCAGGATGAAGCGGCACATGTCCTGCTTCTCTTCGATGTTCATGCCGGCCATGGGCTCGTCCAGCAGCAGCACCTGCGGTTCAGCCGCCAGCGCGCGGCCCAGTTCCACGCGCTTTTGCAAGCCGTAGGGCAAGCGCTTCACCGGTGTCTTGCGGATGTGCTCGATCTGCAGGAATTCGATGATCTCTTCGACCTTCTCGCGGTTGGCGGCTTCTTCGCGCCGCGCCCGCGGCAGCTGGAAGGCCACTTCCAGGAAGTTGGCGTTCTCGCGCAGGCTGCAGCCGGCCATGATGTTGTCCAGCACCGTCATGCCCTTGAAGAGCGCGATGTTCTGGAAGGTGCGCGAAATGCCCAAGCGCGCGGCGCGGTTGGGCGTCATGTCGCTCAACTGCTGGCCGCGGTAGGTGATGGTGCCTTCCTGCGGCCGGTAGACGCCGTTGATGACGTTGAGCATCGAACTCTTGCCCGCGCCGTTCGGGCCGATGATGGCGCGGATCTCGTGCTCCAGCACGTTGAACGAGATGTTCGTCAGCGCCTTCACGCCGCCGAAGCGCAGCGACACCGACTGCAGGTTCAGAATGGGCGCGCCGATGGCGTGGCCGCGCACGGGCGTGGGCATGAGCGTGGGCATCAGCGTGGGCGTATCCATGTCAGGCCGCCTTCTTCAGCGCTACCGGCGCAAAGGTCTTCGCGTCGTGGATCTTCACGTCGGCCGACACGATGCCCGTGCGGCCATCTTCATAGCGCACCTTTGCATCCACACGGCCCTGGCTGCTGCCGTCGAACAGCGCCGTCACCAGGCTGGCAAAACGCTGGGCGATCAGGTCGCGCCGCAGCTTGCGCATGCGCGTCAGTTCGCCGTCATCGGCTTCCAGGCGCTTGTGCAGCAGCAGGAAGCGGTGGACCTGCAGCCGCGCCGTGGCAGGGTCGGCAGCCAGTTCGGCATTGGCCTGGGCGATGACGCCGGCGATCAGGTCGTAGACCGGGTCCAGCGACGCCAGGTCGGCCAGCCCGGTGTACGACAGGCCCTGCTTGTCGGCCCAGTTGCCCACGGCTTCGGGGTCGATGTCGACGAACACGCAGACCTTGTCCTGGCCCTTGCCGAAAGCCACCGCTTCGTTGATGTAGGGCGAGAACTTGAGCTTGTTTTCCAGCGGCTTGGGGGCAAACGGCGTGCCGTCGGCCAGGGTACCCAGGTCCTGCAACCGGTCGATCACGTGCAGCTGCCCGTCTTCGCCCAGCCAGCCCGCGTCGCCGGTGTGGAACCAGCCCTGCGCGTCGGTGGCCGGCTGCGCAGCGGCGGTGCCGCCGTGGTAGCCCAGGAACAGGCCCGGGGACCGCACCAGCACTTCGCGCTGCGCGCTGAAGCCCAGTTCCACGCCAGGCGCCGCCGCGCCCACGGCCGCGGGCTGCACCTGGCCGTCGCGTTGCAAGGTGACGAACAGGCCGGTTTCGGTGGACCCGTAGAGCTGCTTCAGGTTGATGCCGATAGACCGGTAGAAGCGCAGCAGGTCGGGCCCCACGGCTTCCCCGGCGCTGTAGGCCACGCGCACCCGGCTCATGCCCAGCACGTCGCGCAGCGGGCCGTAGATCAGCATCTGCCCCAGCGCATAGGCCAGCCGGTCGCCCATGCCCACAGGCTGCCCGGCCAGCACGCCTTCGCCCACGCGGGCGGCCACGCCCAGGAAGTGGGTGTACAGGCGCTGCTTGAAGCCGCCGGTGTCGTTGATGCGGATCGTCACCTGCGTCAGCAGCGCTTCCAGCACGCGCGGCGGCGCCAGGAACAGGCTGGGGCCCATTTCGCGCATGTCCTGCAGCATGGTCTCTGACGATTCCGGGCAGCACACGCAGGCACCGGTGACCATGGGCACGGCGTAGGCGAAGGCATGCTGGCCGATCCAGGCCGGCGGCAGATAGGCCATGGTCACGTCGTCGGCACCCAGGCCGTCCAGCTGCGCCACGGCACGGGCGCGGTCGATCAGGGCGGCATGCGAATGCAGCACGCCGCGCGCCGGCCCGGTGGTGCCCGAGGTGAAGAACAGCGCCGCAGCGTCCTGGCCATGGCCCCGCGTCAATTCGGCGTCGATGGCAGCGCGCTGGGTGGGCAGGGCCTGGCGGCCCTGGGCCAGCAGACTGTCGTAGGACTGCAGCCGGTCCAGCGCGTAGTGGCGCATGCCGCGGTCATCGTCGTAAAAGATGCCGCGCAGGCTGGGGCACTGCGGCAGCAACTGCAGCAGCTTGTCGACCTGTTCCTGGTCTTCCGCGAAGACGTAGGCCACGCCTGCACCCTGCAGCGGGCCGGCGATCTCATCAGCCGGGGTGTCGGCGAACAGGGGCACGATGACGCCACCCAGCCACTGCACAGCCGCCATGGCGGCGATCAGCCGCGGCCGGTTTTCACCCAGCAGGGCCACGGTGTCACCGCGCTGCAGGCCGCGCGCGGCCAGCCCGGCGGCCAGGGCTGCGACTTCATCGGCCAGCTGCCGCCAGGTGAGCGTCTGCCAGATGCCGCGGCTCTTCTGGCGCACGGCCGGGCTGTCGGGGCGGGTCTGCGCGTGCTGCAGCAGACAACGGGGAAACGTGTCCAAGTTCGACGACCTTGATGAAAAGTCTGAAGACCGCGAACTGGCGGCCGGAAAACCCGTGGTTGTAAGCGCTGGCGGTTTCAGCGCCATCGGGGTTTGTGCGTGCGTCAGCCCGGTCACGACATGGCACGCAGCGCTGATCGCACGCACACTCTACGGTACCCGAGCTTGACCCGGACAGCGCAGCAACGGCGCCGACGGTACAGCCAGCCATGCGCCGCCCAGCCCCCCAGGCGCGGGGTCAGGCCGCAAACAGCGCGGGGCCGCCCAGGTCTCGCAGCACAGCCGCCAACGCGCCATCCCGCACCCGGGCGCTGGCGCTGGCAATGTCGGGCGCCAGGTAGCGGTCTTGCGGCATCGCCGGGCAGACCCGGCGCAGCAGCGCGTGCGCGGCTTCCAGCGGTTCTGAACTGCGCAGCGGGCGCAGGAAGTCGACGCCCTGTGCCGCGGCCAGCCATTCGATGCCCAGGATGTGGGCGACGTTGTCGATCATCGGCTGCAGCCGCCGCGCGGCGAAGGTGGCCATCGAGACGTGGTCTTCCTGGTTGGCACTGGTGGGCAGGCTGTCCACGCTGGCTGGGTGGGCCAGGCTCTTGTTTTCGCTGGCCAGTGCCGCGGCGGTGACGTGGGCGATCATGAAGCCGCTGTTCAGGCCGGCGTTGGCCGTCAGGAAGGGCGGCAGGCGCGAGACGTTGCTGTCGATCAGCATCGCGATGCGGCGTTCGGCGATAGCGCCCACCTCAGAAATGGCGCAGGCCATCGCGTCAGCGGCCAGCGCCACGGGTTCGGCGTGAAAGTTGCCACCGCTGACCATGGCGCCATCTTCAGCGAAGACCAAAGGGTTGTCGGTGACGGCATTGGCCTCGCGCAGCAGCACGCTGGCGGCATGGCGCAGCTGGTCCAGGCAGGCGCCCACCACCTGGGGCTGGCAACGCAGGCAGTACGGGTCCTGCACGCGGTCGTCGCCTTGCTGGTGTGAAGCGCGGATGGCGCTGCCCGCCAGCAGGGCGCGGTAGTGCTGTGCCACCTCGATCTGCCCGGGCTGGCCGCGCAGCGCGTGGATGCGCGGGTCGAAGGGGCCGTCGCTGCCGCGTGCGGCGTCCACCGTCAGCGCGCCCACTACCAGCGCGGCTTCCAGCACGGGTTCAAAGCTGAACAGGGCATGCAGGGCCAGCGCGGTGCTGGTCTGGGTGCCGTTAATCAGCGCCAGGCCTTCCTTGGCCGACAGCACCAGCGGTGCGATGCCGTGATCGCGCAGCACCGCGGCCGCGGGTAGGCGCTGGCCCTGGTGCAGGAATTCGCCTTCTCCCAGCAGCGCCAGCGTCATGTGCGCCAGTGGCGCCAGGTCGCCGCTGGCGCCTACGCTGCCCTGGCTGGGCACCCAGGGCACCAGGCCGGCGTTGTGCACCGCCAGCAGGGTGTCGATGACGACGGGTCGCACGCCGGAATGGCCGCGCGCCAGGCTGGCGGCCTTGGTGGCCAGCATCAGGCGCAGCACCGCGGGCGCCAGCGGTTCGCCCACGCCCACGCTGTGGCTGCGGATCAGGTTCAACTGCAGGGTCGCCAGGTCGCTTTCACTGATGCGCGTGCTGGCCAGCTTGCCGAAGCCCGTGTTGACGCCGTAAACCGCAGCTGTGCCTTCGGCCGCAGCCTGCACCACCGCCGCGCTGGCCAGGATGCCCGGCAGCGCGCGCGGGTCCATCACCAGCGGCTGCGGCTTCAAGACCGCGTCGGTGGCCTCGGCCCCGCCATGGATCGCGCGCAGCTCGTCCAGCGTCAGTTCACCCGGGCGCAGCAGCATCAGGCGCCCCCTGGCGTAGGCGTGAGCATCGGCAGGTCCAGGCCCTGTTCCACGGCGCACTGGCGCGCGATGTCGTAGCCCGCGTCGGCATGGCGCATCACGCCAGTGCCGGGGTCGTTCCACAGCACGCGTTCGATGCGTCTGGCCGCCTCGGGCGTGCCGTCGCAGACGATCACCACCCCGCTGTGCTGGCTGTAGCCCATGCCCACGCCGCCGCCATGGTGCAGGCTCACCCAGGTGGCGCCGCCGGCGGTGTTCAGCAGTGCATTCAAGAGCGGCCAGTCGCTCACGGCGTCGCTGCCGTCCAGCATCGCTTCGGTTTCGCGGTTGGGGCTGGCCACGCTGCCGCTGTCCAGGTGGTCACGGCCGATGACGATGGGGGCCTTCAGTTCGCCGGTCTTCACCATCTCGTTGAAGGCCAGGCCGGCGCGGTGGCGTTCGCCCAGGCCGATCCAGCAGATGCGCGCCGGCAGGCCCTGGAAAGCGATGCGCTCGCCCGCCATGTCCAGCCAGCGGTGCAGGTGCTTGTTCTCGGGGAACAGTTCCTTCATCTTGGCGTCGGTCTTGCGGATGTCTTCCGGGTCGCCGCTCAGCGCCACCCAGCGGAACGGGCCCACGCCACGGCAGAACAGCGGGCGGATGTACTGCGGCACGAAGCCGGGGATCTTGAACGCGTCCTTCACGCCGGCATCGAAGGCCACCTGGCGGATGTTGTTGCCGTAGTCCACCGTGGGCACGCCCATGGCCTGCAGGTCCAGCAGAGCCTGCACGTGAATAGCGCAGCTCTTCGCAGCGGCTTCGCGCAGCGCGGCGTGCTGGCTGGCGTCAGCGCGGGCAGCCTGCCACTGTTCGACCGTCCAGCCGGCGGGCAGGTAGCCGTTGACGAGGTCGTGGGCGCTGGTCTGGTCGGTGGCCAGGTCGGGGCGAATGTGTCCATTTCTGCCACGGCGCACCAGCTCGGGCAGGACCTCCGCCGCATTGCCCAGCAGCGCGATCGACACCGCCTTCTTCTGCGCGGTGTACTTCGCCACGCGGGCCAGCGCGTCGTCCAGGTCGGTGGCTTGTTCGTCGACATAGCGGCTGCGCAGGCGGAAGTCGATGCGGCTTTGCTGGCATTCGATGTTCAGGCTGACGGCACCGGCGAAAGTGGCCGCCAGCGGCTGCGCGCCGCCCATGCCGCCCAGGCCGGCGGTCAGGATCCACTTGCCTTCCAGGCTGCCACCGAAGTGTTGCCGCCCCGCTTCGACGAAGGTCTCGTAGGTGCCCTGCACGATGCCCTGGCTGCCGATGTAGATCCAGCTGCCTGCCGTCATCTGGCCGTACATCATCAGGCCCTGGCGGTCGAGCGCGTCGAAGTGTTCCCAGGTCGCCCACTTCGGCACCAGGTTCGAATTGGCGATCAGCACGCGCGGCGCGTCTGCATGGGTGCGGAACACACCCACCGGCTTGCCGCTTTGCACCAGCAGGGTTTCGTCGGGCTGCAGGCGGCGCAGGCTGGCGGCGATGGCGTCAAAACAGGCCCAGTTGCGCGCCGCCTTGCCAATGCCGCCGTAGACGACCAGGGCGTCGGGGTTCTCGGCCACTTCCGGGTCCAGGTTGTTGTGCAGCATGCGCAGGGCGGCTTCGGTCAGCCAGTTGACGCAGCTGATGTCGGTGCCGCGCGGCGCGCGCACCGGGCGCGGGCCCAGGGAAGGCAACACAGAAGGCGCCGCAACGGTGGCTTGGTGGATGCTGGACAGGTCGGTCATGGCGGAGCCCCGGGTTCAGATCAGTGCATGAACTCTACTTGTCTAGACAACACTAGGCAAGTACCATCTGCGCCATGTTGACCCCCACCCTGGCGCCCTACGCAAGAGTCAAGCAGCACCTGAAGCAGGGCCTGGCCAGCGGCCGCTGGCCGCCTGGCGCGCTGATGCCTTCCGAAGCCGAACTGGTGGCCGAATTCGGCGTCAGCCGCATGACGGTGAACCGCGCGCTGCGCGAACTGCAGGCTGAAGGCCTGGTGCAGCGCACGCAGGGTGTGGGTACTTTCGCCGGCGCGCTGCACCGCGTCAGCAGCACCCTGACCCTGCGCGACCTGCACGAAGAGATCGAAGCCCGCGGCCACCGCCACCAGGCTGTCGTGCACCTGCAGCGTGCTGAGCCCGCGGCCGATGCCCTGGCCGCGCAGCTGGGCGTGGCGCCGGGCGCGCAGGTCTTTCACACCCTGATCGTGCATTTCGACAACGGCGTGCCGCTGCAGTGCGAAGACCGCTACGTCAACCCGGCCTGCGCCCCCGGCTACCTGCAAGCCGACTTCACGCGCACCACGCCCACCCAGTACCTGTTCAGCACCACGGCGCTGTGGCGGGCGCAGTACACCATCGAAGCCAGCCGGCCCACGGCGCAGGAAGCGCGGCTGCTGGCCATCGACCCGGCCATGCCCTGCCTGGTGCTGGTACGCCGCACCTTCACGGCCGACGCCGCCATCACCATCGCCCGCCTGGTGCACCCCGGCGCGCTGTACCAGCTGGAAGGGCAGTTCACGCCATGACGACCCAACGCACCCGCCTGGCCCAGGCCCGGCCCCGGCCCTGGCGCAATGGCAGCGGCAGCACGCGTGAACTGCTGGCCTGGCCGCAGGTTCAGGCCTGGCAGGTGCGCGTGAGCGTGGCGCACATCGCGCGGGACGGGCCGTTTTCGGCCTTCCCGGGCGTGGACCGCTGGTTTGCCGTGCTGTCGGGCGCCGGCGTGCAGCTGCAGCTGCCGCCAGGCCCGTTTCGGCTCACGGCCGCTTCGCGCCCGCTGGCCTTCGACGGTGCGGCCGCCCCCCGCTGCAGCCTGGTCGATGGCCCTACCGACGATCTGAACCTGATGGTGCGCCGCGGCCTGGGCCAGGGCGAGATGTGGCGCGCCGAGCCCGGTGCCAGCATCGACGGCGCCACGCGCTGGCGCGCGGTGTACGCCGCCGGGCCGGTGGCGGTGGACATCGACTTCCGCACCGAAGACCTGGCTGCGGGCGACCTGCTGTGGTCCGACAGCGACGACCCCGACCCCTGGCTGGTGCACGGCCCCGGGCCTGCCTTCTGCATGGCGGTGCGCTGAATGGCAGGACCACTGCACCTGTGGCGCCAGGCCCGGCTGGTGACGCTGGCCAGCCCCGGCGGCTGGGGCCTGGTGGAAGACGGCGCCTTGCTGGTGGCCGGCGACCGGCTGCACTGGGTGGGCCGCGCCGGCGACTGGCCTGCCGGCCTGGACATCGCCGCCGAACACGATCTGGGCGGCGCCCTGGTCACGCCAGGGCTGGTGGACTGTCACACCCACCTGGTCTACGGCGGCCAGCGCGCGCTGGAATTCGAAGCGCGGCTGAACGGCGCCACGTATGCCGACATCGCCCGCGCCGGCGGCGGCATCCGGTCGACCATGGCCGCCACGCGAGCGGCCAGCAGCGACGAACTCTTCGCCAGCGCCGCACAGCGCGCGCAAGCCTTCATGGCCGAAGGCGTGACGACGATGGAAATCAAGTCCGGCTACGGCCTAAGCGAAGCCGACGAAGCGCGCTGCCTGGCCGTGGCGCGCCGCCTGGGCCGCGAACTGCACCTGAGCGTGCGCACCACATCGCTGGGCGCACATGCGCTGCCGCCGGAATTCGAAGGCCGGCCTGACGACTACATCGCTGAAGTCTGCCGCTGGCTGCCTGGCCAGAAAGCGGCAGGCCTGGTCGATGCCGTTGACGCCTTCTGCGACAGCATCGGCTTCAGCCCGGCGCAGACGCAGCGCGTCTTCGACACCGCGCGCGGCCTGGGCCTGCCGGTGAAGCTGCATGCTGAACAGCTCAGCGACCAGGGCGGCGCGGCACTGGCCGCCGCCTATGGCGCGCTGAGCTGCGACCACCTGGAACACCTGTCGCCGCAGGGCGTGCAGGCACTGGCGGCCGCCGGCAGCGTGGCCGTGCTGCTGCCCGGCGCTTACTACTTTCTGCGGGACACGCAGCTACCCCCTGTGGCAGCCCTGCGCGCAGCCGGCGTGCCCCTGGCCGTGGCCAGCGACCACAACCCGGGCAGTTCGCCCTGCTGGAGCCTGCTGCTGATGCTGAACATGGCCTGCACCCTGTTTCGCCTGACGCCTGAAGAAGCCTTGCGCGGCGTGACGGTGAACGGTGCGCGCGCGCTGGGCCTGCTTGACCGCGGCCGCCTGGCGGCTGGCCAGCGTGCCGACTTCGTGGCCTGGGACCTGTCGCACCCCAGCGAACTGGCGTATGCCTTCGGCCGCAACCCAGCCCTGCGGGTGGTGGCCGGCGGGGTGGCGCGGTGAACGCCGCACGGCAAAACCCGCAAGCCGCCACGCTGCTGTGGGCGCCGCGCGCCTGGCTGCAGGGCCGCTGGCAAGAAGCCGTGCTGCTGGAAGCCGACAGCACGGGCCATTGGACTTCGGTCACCCCAGGCCAGCCCTGCCCGCCGCAGGCGCAGGCCCTGCCCGGCGCGGTGCTGCCCGGCCTGGTGGACGCGCACAGCCACGCCTTCCAGCGCGCCTTCGTGGGCCTGGCCGAGCGGCGCGAAGCCGCGCAGGACGACTTCTGGGCCTGGCGCGACCGCATGTACGGCGTGGCCCTGCGCATCACGCCCGACGAAATGCGCGCCATCGCCACCCACCTGTACGCCGAACTGCTGGAGGGCGGCTACACCCAGGTCTGCGAATTCCACTACCTGCACCACGCGCCCAGCGGCCAGCCCTATGCCGAACCGGCCGCGATGGCGCAGGCCCTGGCCGACGCCGCGCAGGCCACCGGCATCGGCCTGACCCTGCTGCCGGTGCTGTACGAACGCGCGGGCTTCAGCCAGCCGCAGCTGCGCGCCGACCAGCGCCGCTTCGCCACCAGCGTGGACCAGGTGCTGGCCCTGCAGCAGGCCGTGCGCGGGCCGCGTGTGAACGCCGGCGTGGCCGTGCATTCGCTGCGCGCGGCGCAGCCAGCTTCCATCCTGGCGCTGGCGCAGGGCTTCAGCGCCGGCCCGCTGCACATCCATGTGGCCGAACAGACGGCCGAGGTGGACGACTGCATCGCCGCCACCGGCTGCCGCCCGATTGAATGGCTGTGCCGCCATGCGCCGCTGGACGCGCGCTGGCACCTGGTGCACGCCACGCATGCCACGGCGCAGGAAATCGACCGCGTCGCTGCCAGCGGCGCCAGCGTCGTGCTGTGCCCGGGCACCGAAGCCAACCTGGGCGACGGCCTGCCCGACCTGCCGCGCTGGCTGGCTGCGGGCGTGCCGCTGTCGCTGGGTTCGGACAGCCAGGTCACGCGCAGCTGGCCCGAAGAACTGCGTTGGCTGGAATACGGCCAGCGCCTGCTGCTGCGCCAGCGCAACGTGGCGGCCGATCCGGCCACGCAGCCGGCTACGGCGGCGCGGCTGTTCGACCGTGTGCTGGCCGGCGGCGCGGCTGCCGCGGGCCTGGCCCGCTGGGGCCTGGTGCCCGGCGCACGCGCCGACCTGCTGCTGCTGGACGAAGACGAACCCGCGCTGTGTGGCCTGCCGCCCAGCCACCTGCTGGACGGCCTGGTGTTTGCCGCCCCGGCACGGCCTTTCCGGGCGGTGATGGTGGGCGGGGAATGGGTGGCCGGGCCATGGCGGGCTGGGTCATTGGCAGAGGGGCCGCCAGCGGCCACGCAGGCGGCTAGCGGCGCACCCGGCGCGCCAGCCGATGCCGGGCGCAAGGCCCTGCGCACCCTGGCCCAACCAGGCCCAGCCCCGGGCTGAAACCCGAACTCCGGCTGAGCCCGGCCAAACCCGACCCAACACGGCCGAGCCCGACTGAACCCGACCGAAGCGCGGCCGGCTATGCTGCCCGCATGACCCCAGCCACTGCCTTCCCGACACCCGCCCCTTGCCCGTTGCCAGGGCCGCCTGCAGCCCCCACCGCCAGCCGCGCTGCAATCCGGCCGTGGCGTCTGGCCCAGCTGCTGGCCGTCACCCTGGCCCTGGCCGCCTGTGGCGGCGGCGGTGGGGGCGCCGGCGGCAGCACGCCCATCGCCGCGCCCCCAGCGCCCACGCTGAACGCCAGCCAGCTGGCCGTGCTGGTGGCCGAAGGCGACGCGGTCAGCGAAGCCATCGGCCAGGCCTACCTGCGCCTGCGCGGCGTGCCGGCGGCCAACCTCATCCGCCTGCCGGTGCCGCGCGGCGTGGCCGCGATGAGCACGGCCGAATTCGCCACCCTGAAGGCTTCGCTCGACGCCCAGCTGCCCGCCGGCGTGCAAGCCACCCTGGTGACCTGGTCGCAGCCTTCACGCGTGCTGGGCAACTGCGCCATGGGCCTGACCAGCGCCCTGGCCTTCGGCTACAACGCCAGCTACTGCGGCGAATGCCGGGCCACCACAGCCAGCGCCTACTACGCCAGCAGCAGCCGCCAGCCCTACACCGACCTGGGCCTGCGGCCTTCCATGCTGCTGGGCGCCGCCACCTTGGCCGAAGCCGAAACCCTGATCGCCCGCGGCGTGGCGGCCGACCGCAGCTGGCTGGCCAGCGCACCCACCCCCGCCAGCGGCCAGCTGGTCCTGGTACGCACCAGCGACGCTGCGCGCAGCGTGCGCTTCACCGACTTCCAGGCGCTGCGCCCCAGTGGCGTGGCGCGGCTGACCACGAACTACGTCGACAACGCCACCGGCCTGGGCAACGACTTCGTCAGCCAGCAGACGGGCGTGATGTTCTACCTGACCGGCCTGGCCCTGGTGCCGCAAATCACCACCAACACCTACCTGCCCGGGGCTGTGGCCGACCACCTGACCAGCCTGGCCGGCGTCACCGACCCCGGCACCAACAACGGCGGCCAGATGCCCGCCACCGCCTGGCTGCAGGCCGGCGCCACCGGCAGCTACGGCACGGTGGAAGAACCCTGCAACCTGCCCGACAAGTTCCCGCGCGCCACCGTGCTGGTGCAGCGCTACGCCGCCGGCGACACGCTGATCGAGGCCTACTGGAAAAGCGTGCGCACCCCCGGCCAGGGCAACTTCTACGGTGAACCGCTGGCCCGGCCCTGGGGCAACTGAGCCCGGCCGGGCCGGGCCGTGGCGCTAGCCGCGGTGCTTGGCGATCAGCGCCTTGGCGCTGGACAGCAGCTGCGCGCCCTTGAAGCCACGCTTGTCCATGTCGGCCACCCATTCGTCGTCGATGGCCGCTGAACGCTTGACGAATTCCTGCGTCTCGGCTTCGGTGAAGGTGTGGATGGTGTTGCCGCGGTCACTGGCGCTCTTGCGGCCGTTCGGGTCGTTGCCCTGCTGGGTTTTGCCCAGCCAGGCGCTGGCGGCCAGGCCGGAATTGGCGTCGATGACTTTCTTCAGATCGGGCGCCAGGCTGTCGTAGCGCGGCTTGTTCATCGCCATCACGAAGGTGGTGGTGTAGAGCGCCGGGCCACTGGCGGCGAATTCGCCGTGGAACTTGGTCAGCTCGTGCACCTTCACCGAAGGCACCACTTCCCAGGGGATGACGCAGCCGTCGACGGTGCCCTTGCTCAGCGCGTCAGGAATTTGCGGCAGCGGCATGCCCACCGGGATGGCGCCCACGCTGCCCAGCAGCTTGGTCACCTGGCGCGTGGGGCCGCGCAGCTTCAGGCCGCGCAGGTCGGCCACGCTTTTCACTGGCTTGCTGGCGGTGTGGATCACGCCCGGGCCGTGCACCTGCAGCGCGATGACTTGCGTTTCCTTGAATTCGTCCGGGCACTGGGTCTGCATGTATTCCCAGAAGGCCTTGGACGTGGCTTCGGCGTTGCTCATCATGAAAGGCAACTCGAAGACCTCGATGCGCGGGAAACGGCCGGCAGTGTTGCCGGGCAGCGTCCAGACGATGTCGACCACGCCGTCGCGCGCCTGGTCGTACAGCTGCACGGGCGTGCCGCCCAGCTGCATCGCGGGGTAAGCCTCGAACTTGATGCGGCCGCCGCTGTCCTTTTCCACCTTGTCCATCCAGGGCTTGTGCATGCTCAGCCAGACGTTCGACATCGGCGCCATGAAGGTGTGGAACTTCAGCGTCACGGTCTGCTGGGCCAAGCCAGCCAGGTGGGGCACGCCCAGCAGGCTGGCGGCGGCGCCCTGGACAAGGCTGCGTCTTTTCATTCGGGTTCTCCGGGTTGCGTCGGGCGCGAAGTTAACGGCTGGTCAGCGCCCGGGCCGTCGCGGTTTACCCTGACCGTGGGCACCACCCTTTAGCGGGTAATCCCCAAGGGGAACGATGTGCGCAGCCGTCAGCGCTGCCAGATTCCAGGGCTGTATCCCACCCATGACGGAGGCCGCCCGTGTGCAGTGCCGCATCTTCGCCCTGCCCTGTCGACGCCGCCCGCGTGCGCAGACGCGAACGCCGCCGCCAGCTCTATCTGCAGGTGCTGACCTGGTCGTTCACGCTGTTCAACACCGCGCGCACCTTTGCCTATCTGCCGAACATCTGGTCGATCCATGCCATGGCCGATTCTTCGCAGCACTCTCTGGCCACCTGGCTGGTGCTGCTGGGCGCCAATTTCACGATGGCGCTGTGGCTGTTCGAAGAGAACGGCCAGCAGATGAACAAGGCGATCGCGATCAACATCAGCAACGCCCTGATGTGCCTGCTGACGGCAGCGTCGATCGCCTGGTACCGCTTCTAGTGCCAGGGTTAAGCGCCAGGGTTTAGCGCCAGGGCCGTGCGGCCGGTGCCCGCGCGGGTGCGGGAGCGGGAGCGGCGCGGCCGCGACAATGCGAGTCGATGCCCGCCCGCCCTTTTCGAAGCACCTTCCTGCTGATGAGCCTGCTGCTGTTGATCGCCTTGCTGCTGGGCGCCGGCTGGGCCTGGACGCCCGACGCCCCCCGCGCTGAACTCGAAGCCCGCTACGCCGCACCGCCCAGCCGTTTTGTCGAAGCCGGCGGCCAGCGCTGGCATGTGCGTGACAGCGGCCCGGCCGGCGCGCCCGATGCCCCCCATGCGCCCGCCGTGCTGATGCTGCACGGCTTCGGCAGCAGCCTGCACACCTGGGAAGCCTGGGCCCAGGGTCTGCAGGGCACGCTGCGCGTGGTGCGCGTGGACCTGCCCGGCGCTGGCCTGACCGGCCCCGACGCCGCCGGCCGCTACGACGACACCCACAGCGTGCAGCAGCTGCTGGCCCTGATGGACGCCCTGCAGCTGCAGCGCCCCAGCCTGGTGGGCCATTCGATGGGCGGCCGTCTGGCCTGGCGCCTGGCCGCCGACCACCCCGACCGCATTACCCGCCTGGTGCTGGTGGCGCCAGACGGCTTTGCCAGCCCGGGTTTCGACTACGGCAAGGCACCCGAAGTCGGCCCCGCCGTGCAGCTGATGCGCTGGGTGCTGCCGCGCGCGGTGCTGCGCGCCGGCCTGGCACCGGCCTATGCCGACCCGGCCCGGCTGAGCGAAGACACCGTCACCCGCTACCAACAGATGCTGCTGGCCCCCGGCGTGCGCGGCGCGCTGATCGACCGCATGCAGCAGCTGGTGCTGCAGCCGCCCGGCCCGCTGCTGGCCCGCGTGCAGGCGCCCACGCTGCTGGTCTGGGGAGAGAAGGACGCGATGATCCCGGCCGCCAACGCCCAGGACTACCTGCGCGCCCTGCCAGCAGCCACCGGTGCGCGGGTGCTGCTGTTGCCCGGCCTGGGCCATGTGCCGCAGGAAGAAGACCCGGCCGCCGGGCTGGCCGCGGTGCAGGCCTTTCTGGCGCCATAGACGACGAGGCGGCGGCAGCGCGGCCAGCAGCGCTAGCCGACGAAGCCCACCAGCCAGAGCGATATCGCCGGGAAGAACAGCAGCAGCAGGGTGCGCAGCGTGTCGCTGATGAGAAACGGCATCACGCCGCGATAGCTCTCGGCGATCGGCACACCCGGGGCCATGCTGTTGACGACATACACGTTCAGCCCCACCGGCGGCGCCAGCAGGCCGAAGCCCACCGTCATCAGCACCATGATGCCGAACCAGATGGCCACGCTTTCCCGCGGCAGGCCGAAGTCCAGACCCATCACCACCGGAAAGAAGATCGGGATGGTGAGCAGGATCATGCTCAGCTCGTCCATCACCGCGCCCAGCAGCACGTACAGCAGCAGGATGCCGCCCACCACCACCAGCGGCGGCCAGCCCAGGCCCTGCACCGCGCTGGCCAGCTGGGCCGGCACCTGCGTCAGTGCCAGGGCTGAATTCATCAGGTCGGCGCCCAGGAAGATCATGAAGATCATGGCCGAGGCCACCGCCGTGGCGTAGAAGCATTCCTGGAACTTGGCCCAGTTCATCTCGCGCTTCAGCAAGGCCGCCAGGAAGGTGGCGGCCGCGCCGACTGCAGCGCCTTCGGTGGGGGTGAACAGGCCGCCGTAGATGCCCCCGAAGACGACGAGAAAGACGATGCCGATGGGCAGGATGCCGGCCAGTGCCCGCCCGGTCAGCGCCGGCGCCGCCATCTGCTCGGGGGCGTGGCCGGGCACCAGGCGCACATAGGCCGCGATCGCCAGCATGTAGCCCAGCATCGCGATCAGCCCCGGCACCATGGCCGCGGCGAACAGCTTGGCAATGTTCTGCTCGGTCAGGATGGCGTAGACCACCAGCGGCACCGAGGGCGGAATCAGGATGCCCAGCGTGCCGCCCGCGGCCAGCGTGCCGGTGGCCAGGCGGCCGGAATAGCCGTGCTTGCGCAGTTCGGGCAGCGCCACCTGGGTGATGGTGGCGGCCGTGGCCACCGACGACCCGCAGATCGCGCCGAAAGCCGCACAGGCCAGCACCGCGCCCATCGCCAGGCCGCCGCGGAAGCGGCCCATCACCGCCGCGGCGAAGTCGAACAGCGCGCGCGACAGGCCGCCCTGGGTGGCGAAATTGCCCATCAGGATGAACAAGGGAATCACACTCAGGTCGTAGCTGGCGAAGCGCGCGAAGGCCTGGGTGTTCAGGAAGCTGGCCAGCGGCAGCCAGCCGGCCTGCAGGCCGTAGCCGGCAGCACCGGCGGCGAACATCGCCACCGCGATCGGCACGCGCAGCGCCATCAGCAGCAGCATCAGGCCGAAGATCAGCAGCGTCAGCAGCGCGGGCGTCATGTGCTGCTGCCGGTGCGTTCGAAACCCTGCACCGCTTGCACCGCGGCGATCAGGGCCGTCAGGGCCAGCGCCGGCACGATGGCCGCGTACACCCACCATTCCGGCACGCCCAGCATCATCGAACCGGCTTGCGACTTGAATGCGCTGATACCCCCGACGGCCGTGCGCCAGGCCATCAGCCCCATCGCTGCTGCCAGCAGTGCGGCGCCCAGGCGGTCCAGCGCAGCCTGGGTGCTGGCGCGCGCGCGGGTGGTGAAGAAGTCCACGATGATGTTGCCACGCCGCACCTGGCACAGCGGCAGGAACAGCGCGATGGCGGCACCGGCAGCGAAGGCCGAGATCTCGATGTCGCCGTTGATCGTCCAGCCCGTGGTGTTGCGGCCCACCAGGCTGGCGCAGGTCATCAGCGTGATGACGGTCAGCAGCAGGCCGGCCAACACCGCGCACAGGCGGGCCAGGGTGTCGAGGGCTTTCAAGGGATCGGATCCTGGGACGATGCGGAAGGCTGCGGCTGCGCGACGGCAGTGGCCGGGGCCGGAACAGCGGCGAAGGCAGGGGCACGCAGGTCGACGACGACGGTGTGTGCGGCCTTGTCCTGCAGGCCCTGGCGGTTCGGGTCCCACAGCACCTGGGCAAAGCCCAGGCCGCCGGTGGCCAGGCCGGCGGCATAGCCACCGTAGCGCTTCAGGCTCGTCATCACCGTCACCGGCTGGCCGGTGAGCTGCAGCACCCGCAGCCCCAGGACGCGCTTGCCCAGGGTCTGCCCGGCCCACCACGCCGGCAGCAGCGAAAAGTAGACGATGCCCCAGCCGAAGCGGCTGGCCAGGGATTCGCTCAACTCCTCGGCCTGCTCGCGCACGGTCTTGGGCTGGGCCGCGCGCGCGGCTTTCAGTTCGGCTTTCAGGCGGTCAATCTGCTGTTGCGCGCTGTCCTCGGCGTCGCTGCGGGTGTCGCTGTCGCTGGCGGTGTCGATGCTGGCGGCAGGCGCAGCGCCGGGAGCCGCCAAAGGCAGCGTGGCCTTCAGCGTCACCTCGGCTGGCTGGGCGACCGCGCCGTGTTCGCGCGCACTGTCCCGCCACAAGCCCCAGGCCTGGCTGGCCGCCAGCCACAACAGCAGAGCCGCCAGCAGCCATCCCAGGCGCTTGCGGTCGCCCTGGCCTTGGCGCTGGTTGCGCAGCTGCAGCACCACCAGCAGCAGGCCGACAAACAGCCACAGGTCGCCTGATTCGGCCACCAGCGCCAGCACCAGCAGGTCCAGCCCCATCGCCAGGGCGCGGCGCCAGGGCGAAGCCAGGGGCAGCCCCACCAGAGCCGGGGCCACGGTCAGCGGCTCGGGCGTCACCCAGCGGCGGCGTTGGGCCCCGCGGGATTCGGCCAGGACGGGCATGGTTTCAGGGGGCGGCGGCTGGCTCACGCCCACGACGATACCGGTCCCGCCGCTAGACTTGTTGCATTGCCTTTCGCCGCCCCCTGGAGCCCCCGATGCCCGAGCCCATCCTTGTTGCCCAACACGGCACAGTCCAGTGCGAGATGCTGCCCGCGCTGGCCAACCGCCATGGCCTGGTGACAGGCGCCACCGGCACCGGCAAGACCATCACGCTGCAGACCCTGGCCGAAGGCTTCAGCAAGATCGGCGTGCCGGTCTTCATGGCCGACGTGAAGGGCGACCTGACCGGCATCACCCAGGCCGGCAGCATCAGCCCCAAGCTGGCGGCCATCCTGGCCGAACGCGGCCTGCCCACCCCTGAAAGCGCGCACTGCCCGGCCACGCTGTGGGACGTGTTCGGCAAGGCCGGTCACCCGGTGCGCGCCACCGTCAGCGACATGGGCCCGCTGCTGCTGGCGCGCATGCTGGCGCTGAACGAAACGCAGCAGGGCGTGCTGAACCTGGTGTTCAAGATCGCCGACGACAACGGCCTCTTGCTGCTGGACATGAAGGACCTGCGCGCGATGTGCCAGTACGTGGGCGACAACGCAAAGGACTTCACCACCGAGTACGGCAACATCAGCGCCGCCAGCATCGGCGCCATCCAGCGCGGGCTGCTGCAGATCGAGGAACAGGGCGGCGACCAGTTCTTCGGCGAACCGATGCTGGACATCAGCGACTTCATGCAAACGGTCGAAGGCAAGGGGGTGATCAACATCCTGGCCGCCGACCAGTTGATGAATTCGCCGCGCCTGTACGGCACCTTCCTGCTGTGGATGCTGAGCGAACTGTTTGAACTGGTGCCCGAAGTGGGCGACCTGGAAAAGCCCAAGCTGGTGTTCTTCTTCGACGAAGCGCACCTGCTGTTCAAGGACGCCCCGGCGGTGCTGATCGAGCGCATCGAACTCGTCGTGCGCCTGGTGCGCAGCAAAGGCGTGGGCGTGTACTTCGTGACGCAAAACCCGCTGGACGTGCCTGACACCGTGCTGGCCCAGCTGGGCAACCGGGTGCAGCACGCGCTGCGCGCCTTCACCCCGCGCGACCAGAAGGCCGTGAAGGCAGCAGCCAGCACCATGCGCGCCAACCCCGCCATCGGTGACATGGCCGCGGCCATCACCGAGCTGGCAGTGGGCGAAGCGCTGGTCAGCTTCCTGGACGCCAAGGGCCGGCCCAGCGTCACCGAACGCGTGTTCGTGCTGCCGCCGGGCAGCCAGATCGGGCCCATCACGCCAGACCAGCGCACCCGGCTGCTGCAGACGTCTTTGGTGGCCGGCACCTACGAAAAGGTGGTGGACCGCGAATCGGCCTTCGAAGTGCTGCGCGGCCGCAATGCCGCCCCGGCCGAAGCCCCGGCCGCTGGCGGCGTGACGACACCCCGCATACCCCCCGGCGCGGCCGGCCCGGCGCCCGCAGCCGCCGACGACGGTGGCCTGATGGGCGGCCTGAAGGACGCCATCTTCGGCAGTACCGGCCCGCGCGGCGGGCGGCAAGTGGGCCTGGCGGAAAAAGCCGCTTCGTCGGCTGTGCGCAGCATCGGCACGGCCGTGGGGCGAGAGCTGATCCGCGGTGTGCTGGGTTCGCTGCTGGGCGGGTCGCGTCGGCGATGAAGTGGGTCAAGCGCATTTTCTGGACCGTGCTGCTGCTGGCCGTGGCGGCCATCGGCGCCGGGCAGGCCGGCTTGTTCAAGGGCACGGCACCCACCGACCTGGGCGTGCGTGAAGGCAAGCTGAAGGCGCCATCCACCCGGCCCAACAGCGTCAGCAGCCAGGCCGGCCTGTGGCCCGGCCACCCGCAGGCCCAGGCAGCGCAGATCGCGCCGCTGGCCCTGAAGAACGGCGACGCTGCCGCCACCATGGCGGCACTGCTGAAGGTGGTGCGCACTGCCCCTGGTGCGGCGGTGATGCAGGCCGACGCCGGCTACATCTACGCCCAGTTCAGCACCCCGCTGATGAAATACGTCGACGACGTCGAGTTCTGGCTGGACCCGGCCGCGGGCGTCGTCCACGTGCGCTCGGCTTCGCGGCTGGGCGAAAGCGACCTGGGCGCCAACCGCCAGCGGGTCGAGGCGATCCGCGCGCATCTGGCCGCGGCGCAGCCGGCGGCGCGCTAGGAGTCTGCGCGGCAGAAATCGACACCCGCGTTGAGCCCGTTTTGGGGTCCAGGCAAGGCGCAGCGCGCAGCCTGGGCTGGCCGCCCAGGCAAGCGCGGCAACGCCGCCTGGGCCCCAAAACGGGCTCAACCCGAAGGGCCGGGGCGGTCAAAGCCACTGGCGGGCGTTGCGCCGCTTGCCCGGGCGGCCAGCCCGGGCTGCACGGCGCGCCTACGC
>JAIXRN010000098.1 GCA_027485165.1 Rubrivivax sp. | reverse complement strand
TCCATGTGCGGCCCGAAGTTCTGCTCGATGAAGATCTCGCAAGAGGTGCGCGAATTCGCGCGCCTTCAGTCGGCTCCAGCGCAGGCGGCTGGCTCGCCACCCGCGGTCATCGAGATCGCGCGTGCCTTGGACGATCAGGCGCAACGTTTCCGAGAGGGTGGCGGCGAGTTGTACCTCTGAGCCAGAAGACAGCGCGGCGTGGTCAGCGCGGTGCGCCGCCGGTGGCGCTGTCCGTGACGAAGCCGATGCGAGTCAGTCCGTTAGCTTGCACCAGACCGATCAGCTCGGCCACACGCCCATAGGCAACGGCTTGATCGGCGCGCAACTGGACTTCGGTTTGTGGATGCAGCCGCGCGGTCTCGGCGATGCGTTGACCGAGCGCCGTCGCGTCGAGCGATTCGTTTCCCAGGTACATGCGGCCGGCGACGTCGATGCTCACGGTGATGAACCTGGGGCTGTCGTTCAACTGGGCGGCATTCGACTTGGGCAGGTCCAGTGCCAGGCTGTTCGTCATGAGTGGCGCGGTGATCATGAAGATCACCAGCAGAACCAGCATGACGTCGATGAGCGGCGTCATGTTGATGTCGCTCATGGGCTGTGGGCCTGCGCCGCGCTCGAGCTGTCCGAATGCCATGGCCTCTGCCCTTGCCTGACGGCGTATCGGTTGAAGAACGGTCGCACAGCAGTTCGCGCAGATCGTGCGCGAACCCTTCCAGATGCACTTCGCAGGCGCCGATCAGCTTGCCGAAGATGTTGTAGGCGAGCACGGCAGGGATCGCCACCGCCAAGCCTGCAGCAGTCATCACCAAGGCCTCGCCCACCGGACCGGAGACACGGTCGATGGTGAGCGCTCCTGCCGACGCAATGCTGGCCAGCGCGTGATAGATCCCCCACACCGTACCGAACAGTCCGATGAACGGCGCGGTGCTGCCGATCGAGGCCAGCAGCACCTGGCCGAATCGAAGCTGCGACAGCACTTCGTTGAGCGCGTCACGCAGCCGTCTGGTGAGTTGCGACTGGACACGGCCGTTCGACTCGAGCGTCTGGCTGATGGGCTGGGCAGTGCCGGCGGCCAACAGCGGTGCGAGCACGCCTTGCCGATCAAAGGCACTCAGGCGTTCGGCCGCAGATGTCAGATCCGGTGCCGCCCAAAACGCGGGTACGGCGCGCGCCAGGTCACCTTGCACCCGGCGCAACAGCCATGATTTCCAGAAGATGAGCACCCAAGCGCTCACAGACATCGCCAGCAGCAGCGCAGCGACTCCCCGCGTGATGGCATCACCTTGGGTCCAGAAATGCTCCAGGCCGTTCATGGCAGCGCTGCGTCGTCGTCGATCAGTTCAGACTCAGCACGTCGTTCATGTCGAACAACCCCGCGGTGCGGTCAGCCAGGAAGCGGGCGGCACGAAGGCTGCCCTGAGCGTAGGTGGTTCGGCTAGAGCTCTTGTGGGTGATCTCGATGCGCTCACCGATGCCAGCGAACAGGACCGTGTGGTCGCCGACCACGTCACCGCCGCGGATGGTCGCGAAGCCGATCGACGACGGGTCACGTTCTCCGGTGATTCCCTCGCGGGCATACACGGCGCAGTCCTTCAGGCTGCGGCCTTGTGCCGCCGCGACGACCTCGCCCATCTTCAGTGCCGTGCCGCTCGGGGCGTCCTCCTTGTGGTGATGGTGCGTCTCGAGGATCTCGATGTCGTACCCGTCCTGCAGTGATCTTGCAGCGAGTGCCAGCAGTTTGAGCATGACGTTCACGCCCACACTCATGTTGGGCGCCATCACGATGGCGATGTGGCGAGCGTGCTCGGCGATCCGATCCTTCTCTTCCGCTGAGAAGCCGGTGGTTCCGATCACCGCCTTGACGCCCAGGGCCTCACAGTGCGCGAGATGACGCATGGTCCCGCTGGGACGGGTGAAATCGATCAGCACTTGCGAGTTGGCGATGGCGCCGGGGACGTCGCTGGTGATCAGGCAGCCGCTGGCAGCGCCGGTGAAGGCCGCCGCGTCCATGCCAAGCGCAGGGCTGTCTGCGACATCGATGGCACCAGATAACACCAGATCGGGTGCTGCCAGCACGGCCTCGATCAGCATCCGGCCCATCCGGCCCGACGCGCCAGCGATGGCGATTCTCAAGGGGTCAGCGGCGTGCGAGGCGCCGCTGGAGACTGCGCTCATCAGCGCGACTCGAGCGGGGGGTAGGTGCGCGCAGGCGCTGGCGCTGCGGGTGCCTGCGCGGCAGCACCAAGCGGCTTGGGCGGAACCTTCAGCGCCTGAAGCTGCTCGTCAGTCAACATCAGCGCCGGTGCCTTCGTCGGCGGCCTTGCGGTGTCGATCGACGCGACGAACGCTTGTTCATTCGGAAGCTCGCCGCCGGTGTCCAGGCTGGTCAGCCGCTCGCCATCAAACAAGGCAACGATGCTGTGACGCTGTGGAGCCGCACCTTGACGACGGATCGTGAAGATGTAATCCCAGCGGTCAGCGTGAAACACATCGGCCAGCAGTGGGGAGCCCAGGATGTCGCGAACCTGCGCCCGCGACATGCCGATCTTGACCCGGGCCACTTGCTCCTGGGTGACCACATTGCCCTGGACCACTTCGACCCGATAAGGCGTGATCAAGCCGAGAAAACCACCGCTCGGCGTGACCGCGCTGCATCCGGCGAACGCTGCCACAGCGGTCAACGCGAAGGGCAAACGAAAGGCCCGCAGAGCCACGCTGTAGGCCCGCTGGGGCCGTGGTTGACAGGTGCCGATCGCTTCTGGACAGTCGCTCGATATCATCAAATCATTCTAGCGGCAGGGGTCTGTCGACCCCTCTTGGCGGGAGCCCCCATGTCACATGCAGAAGAGCTCAAGAACAGCGGGCTGAAAGCCACATTGCCGCGCATCAAGATTCTTGAGGTGTTCCAGAAGACGCAGCAACGGCACATGGCTGCAGAAGACGTCTTCAAGGTCTTGCTTGCAGAAGGCTCCGATGTGGGTCTGGCCACGGTGTATCGGGTCCTGATGCAGTTCGAGCAGGCCGGCATCCTCTCTCGCAATCACTTCGAGGCCGGCAAGTCGGTGTTCGAACTCAACGAAGGCTCGCATCACGATCACCTCGTGTGCATCGACTGCGGTCGTGTCGAGGAGTTCTTCGACGCCGAGATCGAGAAGCGCCAGCGATCAGTGGCTCAGGCCCGCGGCTTCGAGTTGCAAGATCACGCGTTATCGCTCTACGCGCTGTGCACCAAGAAGAATTGCCCGCACAAGGGCGAATGAGAGGGCCGGACGGTCAGCGAACGTCCCGATCCAGCGCCCGCTGGTGGCGCTCGGTGAAGTCCTTGTAGGTGTCGATGCCACGCAGCTGCAAGATCGTGTTGCGCACGGCCGCTTCCACGAGCACCGCCAGGTTGCGGCCTGCGTCC
>JAIXRN010000073.1 GCA_027485165.1 Rubrivivax sp. | reverse complement strand
CTTGGGTGGCCCCTGGAGCGAAGTCAAGGAGGAGCCAGCGCGGTGCCGAACAGAAATGCTGGCACGCAACGCGCTGGCGGGGGACATGAGCGGAAGGGGCCACCCAAGCCCCGCAGCCCAGGGACCAAGCCAGCACGCCGAAGGTCGGATACGAGCGACTCAAAAGGGCCGAAAGCCGCCAAGCCCATGCCGCTGCTAGACATCCGCAACCTGCGCGTGCGCTTCGGCGGCTTCCAAGCCGTTGATGGCGTCGACCTGGCCGTCGACCCTGGGGAACTGCTGGCCATCGTGGGCGAATCGGGCAGCGGCAAGAGCGTGTCGATGATGGCCCTGATGGGCTTGATCGACGCGCCGGGTGTCGTCACCGCCGACGCCCTGCACTTCGATGGCCACGACCTGCTGGGCATGGCCGCGCGTGAACGCCGCCGCATCGTCGGCAAGGACATCGCGATGGTGTTCCAGGACGCGCTGAACAGCCTGAACCCCAGCCACACCGTGGGCGACCAGGTGCGCGAAGTGCTGCGCGTGCACCTGGGCCTGCGCGGCGCGGCACTCGATGCGCGGGTGCTGGAACTCTTCGAACAAGTCGAGATTCCTGCCGCGGCCAGCCGCCTGCGCAGCTATCCGCACCAGCTGAGCGGCGGCATGAACCAGCGCGTGATGATCGCCATGGCCATGGCCTGCCAGCCGCGGCTTTTGATCGCCGACGAACCCACCACCGCGCTGGACGTCACCATCCAGGCGCAGGTGATGGACCTGCTGTCGCGCCTGCAGCAGCAACAGAACCTGGCCCTGGTGCTGATCACGCACGACCTGGCCGTGGTGGCCGAGATGGCGCGCCGCTGCCGCCACACCGTCGCCGTGATGTACGCCGGGCAGGTGGTGGAACAGGGCGCTGCCGACGTGATCTTCAGCCACCCACGCCACCCCTACACCGCCGCCCTGCTGGCGGCCCTGCCTGAACACCAGGCCACCGTCGCCGGCCAGGCGCCGCGGCTGCAGGCCCTGCCCGGCATCGTGCCTGGCCAGCACGACCGCCCCCGTGGCTGCCTGCTGGCGCCGCGCTGCCCCCAGGTGCAGCCGCGCTGCCAGGCCGAAGCCCCAGCGCTGGTGGACGGCGTGCGCTGCTTTTTCCCGCTGTCTCTGCCCCTGCCACAAGCCACGCCCGCCCATGCCTGACGAAGCTGCGCCCGCGATGCAGGCCGAAGGCCTGACGCGCCACTACCGCGTCAGTCGCGGGTGGCTGCGCCCGCCGGCCCTGGTGCGCGCGCTGAACGGCGTGTCCTTCACGCTGCCCATGCGCCGCACGCTGGCGGTGGTGGGCGAATCGGGCTGCGGCAAGAGCACGCTGGCGCGCGTGCTGGCCCTGATCGAGCCGCCCACGGCGGGCGCGCTGCGCATCGATGGCAGCGACATGTCCACCGCCGACCGCCGCGTCACCGATGACGCCACGCGCCGGCTGCTGCGCCGCCGCGTGCAGATGGTGTTCCAGAACCCGTTTGCGTCCCTCAACCCGCGCAAGACCATCGCTGCTGCACTGGCCGAGCCGCTGGTCATCCACCTGCCGCTGTCCGCCGCACAGCGCACGGACCACGTGCTGGCCATGCTGCAGCGCGTGGGCCTGCGGCCCGAACATGCGCAGCGCTACCCGCACATGTTCAGCGGTGGCCAGCGCCAGCGCGTGGCGATTGCGCGCGCCATGATGCTGGGCCCGGCCACCGTGGTGGCCGATGAACCGACGTCGGCGCTGGACGTCAGCATCCAAGCGCAGATCCTGAACCTGTTCATGGACCTGCAGGAAGAACTGGGCACGGCCTATGTCTTCATCAGCCACAACCTGGCCGTGGTGCAGCACGTGGCGCACGAGGTGCTGGTGATGTACCTGGGCGCCGCCGTCGAACAGGGCCCGAAGGACGCCGTGCTGGGCCGGCCCCTGCACCCCTACACCCAGGCCCTGCTGGGCGCCGTGCCGCAGCTGCACCCGGTGGCCGGACGCACCCGCGTGCCGCTGCACGGCGAACTGCCCAGCCCGCTGGCGCCGCCCGCGGGCTGCAGCTTCCACACCCGCTGCCCCTGGGTGCAGCCGCGCTGCCGCAGCGAAGCGCCGGCCTTGCGCAGCATCGGCGGGCGCCTTGTCGCTTGCCATGTGGTGCAGGGCTAGTGCAGTCTCGGGGGGACAACCCATCCAACCCACAGGAGTGAACCGCATGAAGTGCCTCGCCAACCTCATCCCGGGCCGTGCACCCGCCGCCCTGCCGGCCGTGGCGCTTGCGCTGGGCCTGGCCATCGCGCCTGCAGCCGCCACCGCGGGCGCGGCGCCCAGCTACAGCATCGTCGACCTGGGCACGGTGGGGGGCCTGGCGTCGTCGCAGGCCTTCAACATCTCGCCCGACGGCGATACGGTCGTCGGCCGTTCGCTGGGCAGCACGGGGGTGGCGTCGATCTACACCTTCGGCAGCGGGCCGCAGGCGCTGCCCAACCTGCCGGGGCGCAACTTCGCGGTGGCGAATGCCGTGAACAACGCCGGGCTGGCGGTGGGCACCAGCAGCACCACGGCCTTCGGCAGCAGCCCGTTGCCGGTGGCTTGGGCGGGGGGCGTGGCCAGCGCGCTGCCACTGCCGGCCGGGCAGACCGCGGGCCGCGCCAACGACGTGAACGCCACCGGCGTGGCGGTGGGCTCGGTCAACGGTGGCAGCCTGGAACGGCCCGTGATCTACCGCAGCACCAGTGCCAGCCTGATCACCGCCACCACCCCCAACGGCAGCAGCATGCGCACGGCCTTCGGCATCAACGACGCCGGCTGGGTGGTGGGCAACGGCGTCGACCCGGCGAATGCGGCGCTGAACGTCGGCCTGCTCTACGACATCGCCAGCGGCAGCCTGCTGAGCCTGGGCGCCCTGCCCGGGGCCAACGGCGCGCTGGCCTTTGACGTGGGCAACGGCGGCCATGTGGTCGGTTCCAGCATGCTGAACCAGGGCGCAGGCCGGCCCTTCATCTGGACGGCTGGCAGCGGCATGGTGGAAATCCCGCTGCCCACGGGCACCAGCCAGGGCAGCGCGCGCGGCGTCAACGCCAGCGGCTGGGCGGTGGGCACGGCGTCCAGCGCCTTTGCCATCCCCTTCGTCTTCGATGGCAGCAGCACCTGGCGCGTGGCCGACCTGCTGCCCGCGGGCAGCGGCTGGGACCTGTCGACCAACACCAGTTCTTCGGCGCTGGGCATCAGCGACGACGGCATCATCGTCGGCACCGGCGTCTTCAACGGCCAGGTGCGCGCCTATGCCCTGGTGCCCAGCCCCGTGCCCGAGCCCGCCACCTGGGGCCTGATGGCCGCGGGCCTGGGCCTGCTGGCCGGCCTGGCGCGCCGGCGAGCGGCGCAGCGTGGCCGTGCCGGCTGAGGCGCTGGCTGACGGATTGAAGACTGCGTCCAACACGGCGCTGGCCACGGCCCTGCGCTCGGCGGTGCTGGCGCAGGGCTTCGAGCACACGCCCGATGCCTGGGCTGGCGGCGCGGCGGTGCAAGCCCACCCCAGCATCGACCTGGCCGTGGTGGCCTTCGCCCCGGGGCCGCTGCGGGCGGCCAATGTGCTGTTCTCGCGCGAACATCTGCAGGGCCTGCAGGCCGCCATCGCGCCCGACCTGGGCCTGCTGCGCGGCCTGCGCTTCGATGCCGACCTGAAGGGCGCTGATGGCAGCTCGCTGGCCTGGGCGCCAGGCAGCGACTGGGCGCGCCTGCGCTGGCAGCCGCTGCAGGCGCAGCACGAAGAAGGTGCGCCGCGCGTGGTGGCGCCGTACCCGGCTTCACTGCTGAAACTGATGGTCGCGGTCGGCCTGGGCTTGGCCACCGACCGCGGGCTGTGCCGCTGGGGCGAAGTGGCCGGCGTGGTCGAACCCATGATCACCGTCAGCAGCAACGAAGCCACCGACGAAGCCGTGGCGCTGCTGCACCGCATGGGCCTGCTGGGTGGGCCTGGCAACGCGCTGAACGCCGCCTTCGCGCAGTACGGCCTGCCCACGCTTCAGCTGAACGACACCACGGCGGCTGGCGGCTGGCGCAATGCCGACGGCGCCGGCGTGGGCCACATCCACATGACGGCCTGGGACACCGTGCGCCTGCTGTGGCTGCTGGACGCCGGCGCCCCGTCCGCGCCCTGGCTGCCAGCGAACACGCCGCCACTGCTGCAGCCCGCCACGCGTGACGCACTGCGTGCCGTGCTGGCCCGCCAGCATCTTGACGAAGTGCTGAGCAGCGGCCGCCTGCGCGGCGAACCCGGCTGGGTGCCCGGCCTGCCCGACGCACCCACCTTCGCGCACAAGACCGGCACCACCGATAACTACGCGTCCGACGCCGGCATCGTGCACGACGCCGGCTGCCACTACATCGTGGCGGTGTTCACCAGCCTGGGTCGGCGCTACGCCGCTGCGCCGGCCTGCGCCAGCACCTGGCGGCTGCCGGCGCTGGGGGCGGCGGTGCACGCCGCCGTGCTGGGCGCGCTACCGTCTGCGCCACCCGCGGTGGCGCCATGACGGCCGCTGGCGCCTCGCACGTCTTCGCACCGCTGCCGCCCGGAAGCCTGATCGGCGTCATCGCCCCCGCCGGCCCGGCCGCGCCCGATCGCGTGGCCCAGCTGCCAGCGCTGTATGCCCGCCACGGCTACCGCTGCCGCGTCTACCCCGGCTGCCACCTGAACACCGGCTACCTGGCCGGCAGCGACGCCGCGCGCCTGGCCGACCTGCACGCCGCCCTGGCCGACCCCGAGGTGGCGGCACTGCACGCCCTGCGCGGCGGCTACGGCTGCATGCGGCTGCTGGACGGCATCGACACCGCGCTGGTGAGCGCGCAGCGCAAGCTGCTCATCGGCTACAGCGACATCACCGCCCTGCACGCCCTGTGGTGCCGCGCGGGTGCCCCTTGCCTGCATGCGCCAATGCCGGCTTCCGACCTGCTGCTGCCGGGGCGCGAAGCCGATGCGCAGGCGCTGTTCGCGCTGTTGCACCAAGGCGTGCGAGCAGGCCAGGTCTGGGCCCCGGCGCTGGACGCATCCGGTCTGCGCGTGCCGGGCACAGCCGAAGGCCTGCTGGCCGGCGGCAACCTCAGCCTGGTGGCGGCCCTGCTGGGCACGCCCTGGGCCTGGGCGCTGGACGGCGCCATCCTGTTCCTGGAAGACATCAACGAAGAACCCTACCGCGTCGACCGGCTGCTCACGCAGCTGCGCCTGGCCGGCGTGCTGGACGCCGCAGCCGGCTTCGTGCTGGGCAGCTTCACCGAAGGCGGCAGCCCCGACGGCGTGCTGCGGCAGATGCTGGGCGGGCTGGGCAAACCGGTGCTGGGCGGCTGGCCCGCCGGGCACGGCACACCCAACCAGGCGCTGCCGCTGGGGCGGCGGGTGCGGGTGGACGTGCCGCCAGCCGCTGCGGCTTCAGGCCAGCCGGCAGGCCAGCTGACCTGGCTGGGCGCGGCGGGATGAAGGCTTCAGGCTCTCAGGGCTCGATCGCCGCGCCCACCAGCGTTTCGCCACCGCCCACGGTGCCGATGAAGCGCGCCTTGCCGGTGGCCAGGTCGACGCCGTACCAGCGCGTGGCCTTTGCGCCGTGGGTGTGCACGCCGCTGTAGGCGGTGTTGGACAGGTCGGAGATGTCCAGCGTCGCATGCGCGAAGGGGCCGATGCCCAGGCTGCCCACGGTGTACAGGCGCCCGGTGTTGGGCGAGACGGCCGGCGTCACGCCCTCCTTCGTGCCCTGGTGCACCAGGGTGCCGGCGGCGCCGTCCAGCGCGTAGTTGGTGGTGATCTTGTCGTTGGTCTTGTTGTAGGTGTAGCCCGCCGCGACGATGGCCGGGGCCTTGCCGGCCGCGGCGTCGGCGCCGTCGTAGGCCAGTGCGGCGTCGCCCTGCACGCCTGGGGTGTTGGGGTCGCCGTCCACCTGGGCGCCGGTGTCGGGATGCAGGCGCAGGTTGGCGCCGCGATCGTTGACGACGCGGATGCGGTCCACCGTGGGGTTGAAGTCGAAGCCCCATTCGGCGGCTTCGCCCGGCAGGGCCACGCCGCTGCCCACTGGCAGCGCGCGCGCCTGCGCCACGTCGATGCGGTACAGCTGCCCGGCGGTGCCCACGGCGCCCAGGGCGTAGAGCTCGCCCTTGGCCACGCGGTAGTCGATGCCCAGGATGCGTTCACCCGCGCGCAGGCCCTGCAGCGGCCGGCGTTCGCGCACCTGCTGGGGCTGGCCGGCGTTGAAGCGCAGCAGCGCGTTGGCCGTGGTGACGGCGACGATCTCTTCCTTGGCCTTCGGGCCCACGGCTTCCGGCGCCGGGGTGGCGCAGGCCGCCAAGGTCAGCACCAGCGCGGCCAGGGCGGGGCGGGAAAGACGCCGGGCCGCGGCAGCAGAAAAGAGAAGGGCGCGGGGGGCGGGCAGACAAACGGACAGGCGGGCGGGCAGGCGGGCGGTCTTCATGTGCAGTGCGGTTCCTGGCAGCGGGCGGGTGCCCAGATGATCTGCACTGGTTATCGGCGCCAGGGCGTGGCTGCTTGAATGGAATCGGCTTGCGCGCGCCCGGGCGGCGCACCTGCGCACCACCTGGGGCGGCGGCCCACCACCCTGCGGGCGCTGTCAAAACGGTTATAGACACTAATTTTCGTAAACTTCTCACTTGGCTGTGAGTGAGTGAAGAGGGTTTCAACAGGGGAAGGTGGGGCTATTCGTCAACAACTAGGTTCTGCAAGGCTACTTGTTGACGATTGAGCGCTGCCTGCGAGGGTCAGCCTCCGCAACGCAAGGTCCAGCGCAACCTTCCGCTCACTTGCCCGCGGTGGTGCAAGGACTGCCGTCCTTGCAGCATCTTCATCTCCCACCAGAAGCACCTGGGTTTGCGCCCGCGTGAGAGCCGTGTAGATGAGCGTGCGGTCCAAGAGCCTGGACGCTGTCACCGGCACGATAACGCGCTGCCACTGTGAACCCTGAGCCTTATGCACCGTCACAGCATAGCCCAGCTCGATGTCTTCGAGCATGCTGGCTGTGAGTGGCCGCCGCTGTCCATCGTCCCAATCTACCCAGGCCAGCGCCTTTTCCGTCTCTTCGCCTTCGTCGTTGCGTAGAACCCGAGGTGAGGCCTCGACCTCCACCACAACGCCCAGCGAGCCGTTCTGCAGACCCCGCTCCCACATGTTGCGCGTGCACAGGACTGTGTCACCTAGGCGCAGCCCTGCGCTCTCTTTGCAGTCGAATTCTTCGCTCCAATAGGTGACTTCGGCCGCCCCGGCGGTGAACCTTTCCTGGCAGAGAGCATTCAGGGTCTTCGTTCCTGCCGGCCCGTTGCGCACCGCGCTTAGCACTTGGGTGGAGCGCCGGTCCAGGGTCAGCAATTCGACGACTGTCTCCGCAATCGAGCCGGGCGCACAAGGTAGGAAGGCCACCGGCGCGGTGACGTCGTCGCTGAGTGCGGGCCAACGGCCGGCACGGATTTCGGCGGCTGCCGCTGCAATGGTGCCGCCGTATCGCTTGACCGTCGCCAGCTCCACGCCGGGCACACTGGGCACAGCGCTCAGGGCATGCAGCACCAAGCCGGGGCCCACGGGCATGAGCTGGTGGGGGTCCCCAACCAGGACCAACCGCACATGGCTAGCCAACACGGCGCAAATGCGGCTCATCGAGATGACATCCAGCATGCTGGCCTCGTCGATGACAAGCGCTGTCGGTCCGTCGAGCTGACCTTCCTTGAAGCTCTTGAGGAAGCTGGCGATGGTAGAGGCTGGTCGCCCTGTGGCCTCTTGCATCCGACGCGCCGCACGGCCGGCCAGCGCCATCTGGACCACGCGGACCCCCGCCTGGTCGTAGAGGCTGTAGACCACTTTCAGAACAGTCGTTTTTCCAACCCCTGCGCCACCTGTGACGCAGAGGAACTCATGGCACGCTGCCGCATGAACAGCTGCTCGTTGCTCCGCGTTCAACTCGATGCCGTCGGTGGTGCGCACGTCCTCAATGAGCTGCTCCACGTCACTATGCGGCAGCAGAGGCGCTGATGACCTCGCCAGCCGTTCGTGGACGGCCTGCGCAATCTGTCGCTCCATAACCAGAGCTCCCAGCGGCTGCAGGCCGTGGTGCGACTGGACGAAGCTGCCGTTCGCCAAGCCCGCCGAGATGGCCGCGGACAGTTGGTCACGCCAACGCACGCCGGATGGCGGCTTGCCAAGTAGAGGGCCGACGCGGTCCATCAAGTCGGCCGACAGCATTGCGGTATGCCCGTCGGCGAAGAGCCCGTAACAAGCCTCTTCGACCGCACCCTGCAGCCGTCGAGGGTCGTCGAGGGGGACGCCAAATCGACCGGTGGCTAGGCGGTCAACCTCTTTCCAGCCAGCACACCAGGACAGCAGCCGATAGGGGTCTTCTTCGATGCGTTGCTGAGCCTCGCTGCCGAAGTAGCTCAGAACCTTGCAGCCCAGCCGTGTATCGAACCCCTGCGCCTGGAGCCACTGAAGCGTGCGTGACTGGCCTTGCACTGCCCAGGCTTGCACGAGCCCCACAGCAACTTCGGGCTTCAGCACGCTGCACAGCGCCACCGAGTCGCCAGCATCCAGTAGGTCGTAGAGGTGCTCGCCGAACTTCTCCCACAGGCGCCGTGCCTTGACTGTGCCAATGCCTTCGAACGCTGGGTTGTCGGCCAAGAAGCGGACTAAGTGCTCGCCGGACGGGCGGGCAAGCGTGGCTTCCTCTGCCTCGACCTGGCGCTCTGTCATCGTGTAGCCGTTGGAAGAGACGGTTCGGTCTGTGACAGGCCCGCTTACCTGCCACCACTGGCCCCGTTCCACTCGCACTGCGGCTAGCACTTTGCCGGAGGCTCGAACCACCACGTAGGCGTTGGCGTCGGTCGTGTTGCCAGTGCTGTCCACAGACACGCCCGTGAAGATGGCGCCGCCGAACCCGCGTGGGTTCTGGGACCGCACACTCGACACGCGCACCGTGACCGACGTGCTCAACGCGGCAGCCTCCCGGTCTCCGCCAGGACCTCCTGCAACACGGCATACCGCGACAACGCTCGCTTGACCTCGGCCAATTCGGCTTTCAGGCTGGCGTTTTCTTGCTCAAGCCTCTTAAGGCGCTCAGCGTCCCGGGAGCTCCCAACACTTTGGCTCTGCCGCGTTTGAGGCGTCGACGTGTCTACTGCGGCCTCGGTGACGGGCTTCGGCAGCACACCGCGCCCCCGGAGTTGCTCCTCCAACTCGCGGAGGCTGGCACGGATACGGGGGTTCTGGCTTAGGACAGACTTCGCAAACTGGCACTCGGCCGCGATGTCAGTGCGAGACAGCACGCCCCGGAGCACCATCGACCGGAAGTCGGCGTCGGTCTTGCCCGCGACCCACGCCGCGAACCGCTTGACGTTCTCCTCTGCGACCTGCTGCCCGCTTGCCATGCTCAGCCTTTGCTTTCCGACTGCACAGGGGCCAGGCCTTCGCGACGCGCGGGTGTTTGCTGCCGGTCGACGACGGGCAGTGGCCTGCTCAGGAGCGCCTCGTCGAGGCCACGCGTGTAGGCGTTGTAAGCCCAGGTCGCAAACTGCTCGAGAAGACGTGTGTTCTCAGCAGCTAGCCGCTCGTTCTCGCCTTTCAATCGTTCAATGCGGTCCAACGCGAGAAGCAATTCTGGGGAGCCCGTTCGCTTTTGAGTGCTGTCGGCACTGCCACTCAGGTGCTTCTTGCGCTGTGAGAACGCGTCCTTGATACGGGCGTGCTTATGCAGCGCTTGCCGTGTATACCGGGTGAGCATGCGCTTCTCGACGGCTTCAATCAGCAGCTCCCAGCTCAGTTTGCCGGTCCAGCCGTCCAATGTTTCGACAATGCGGGCGATGTCCTCATCGCGTAGGTTCTTGGCGCGGCTCATGCCGTAGCTCCTGTGTTTTCTACTTGCCATGCAAGCACGGGTGCTGCTGGCTTGTCGGGTAGCGAGGCCCTGGCCTCGGCTGCGTGCGTGAGGCGCGAGGCAGGCTTGACATGCGCAAGACGAATGACAGCTCCAACTGGCACGCGGGAGTCCTCAAGGATGCCGACCAGTTGGGTCAGCCGCTCAAGCGTCATTTGTTGATGCTGTGCCCAGCGTGAAGCGCCGTATGCCCCATCGGCATCGGCTGCGCGAGCCGCTTCCAGCAGTTCAGCTGTCTCCGCCAGACGCGCTCGTGCGTTGGCCTCCCCAGCTTGGTCTCCCTTGATGCACACCTGTTCGTTGCAGTTTGCGCAATCGAGATGCAGCTGGCAGGGTGACATTGCGAAGTCGTGCACGCAGTAACCAAAGTCCGTCGTATGCGCTGCCTGGATGCCCATCTCCTTAAACTTGGCGCGGGGGATGAGATTCATCCTGACCTGCGGGACCAGCTGCTTGTCTGCAACCGATGCGTCGGCCTTAAGCTCTTCGATTCGAGCCAACATGTCGCGGTCGGAGACGTGGTTGTAAGCGCTGTTGTGGCCTATGTCAGCTCGGCCTGACCACTTCGCAATGTCCAACTCGCTCATCCCACCAGCCTGGGCCAACGTGTTTAAGTAGTGCCTGAACTGGTGGCTGCGGATTGCGATGGGTGAGCCGTCGGCCTCGAACAATCCAAGCCTGTCAAAGACAGACTTGAACCCGTGTTCTGACCGGTTTCCAAGGCCAGTGCTGACCATGCCTTGGTCGATACCTTCCACAAGTCCCCAGTAGGTTCCGCGCTGTGCCTGCAGCGCATTGCGCCGTGTAACGCATAGAGCCTGGCTGTATCGCAAGTCGGTTTCGGCATCGAGGTAAGGGAAGCCAGCCGGGAGCATGGCGATGACGGCTCGTTCCACGTCATCGAAGTGCGCCACAAAGGCCTTTCCTCGGCGTTGCGTTGGAACTTGGTTTGCTTTGCACCACTGGACTCCACCCTTGGCCGGCTCCATGAAGACCACCTGCATGACTTCATCCATTGACAGGTCGTGTCGGCCGCGGAGGTGTTCTAGGTGCGGTGGAAGGAACAGCGCGGTCGGATTGGCCTCATACCAGGCGGCAACCAACCGGCCGTCGTCTGTGTGACACCGTAACTTCTGCAGCGCCTCAGCAACGACTCCGGCCATAGATGGCACTACCCACTTGACCATGGGCTCCGCGCCCTTTGATGGCCAATATCGCAGGCCGTAGGCAGCAGGAAGGCCGGGTCGGTCTTGCCGGACCTCGCAGTCTTTCCTCAGCCTGAGAACCTCGTTCACCCGGTCCGGAGCAGAGCACAAGATGGCAGCAATAGCAGTGATGACGACATCAAAGGGCTCTGCTGCGGCGCGATACGCCCGCGCGAGGGCATCGAGTGCGTAGGCCGACGGCAATTTCTTGTTCCGAGCGCGCTCGAACTCCTCGCCGACTCTTCCCGCTGACTCAACAGCTCTAGGTAAGGGGTTCTTCCAGCGCAGCGGCACAGCACACAGCCGATGCTCATCCAGGAACGTGGCCACCATCTCGAGCTGCAGACCTACGCGGTAGCCAGCGGCTTTGCTGAAGTGACCACCGATGAGTTGTGCGGCCCGGTTGAAGACCCCTGCATCAGCAGCAACCGGGTCCGCCGAGCCGTGTTCTGCCAAAGACGCACATAACGCCCGCAACGCCGAGATGCGCGGGCTGACAGCCTTTGTCGGCTTCATGCTGTGCTGGTAGCGGAAGTAGGCCTTAGCAAACGAGAGAAACGGCTGCGGCATAGCTGCTGGAGCCTGCTGGTTTGAGGTCTCCCATGAGCTGAACACCGCCCTGAGCGCACTGTTCTTGCCCTTGAGGCCTATGTAAGCCGTGACGTCCCAGGCGTCGTCGTCAAACCGGAGCTCGGAGCCGAAGACAGTCAGTTGGTCTCGGCACAGAGCAACGAAGGCCTTCAGGTTGTCACGCGCGCCCAGCTCACGGCGAGGCTGGAATACGAGAATTTCAGCCATCGAGACGCTCCTGAGACAGGGCCTGCAGTTCGCTACAGCGCTGCACCACAGCGGCTACGGCCAAGATGGTCCTGTCATTGACAGAAGCCATTCTCTTGTCGGAAGTCTTCAGCAGCTGTTCGCGCCGTTCCAAGAGATGGTTGAGGACCGCCTCGTGCGGCCCGTCGAGCCAAGCCTCAAAGCTTTGGCAGGTGTAGCAGGCTATAGGCGCGCTAAACCCGCAGAAGCCATGCTTGCCGCACTCTCCCATGGCTTGGCCACTGCGGTCTATACGCAGGTCGATGATGCGCTGGGCGGGGTTGCTGGTAGGGGAGCTTCCCGGTGCAAGGGTGCCAGCAAACGCCTGTGCCAGCGGTGCCATCTCCAAGGCAATTGCTCTGTCGATGCGTTCGATGATGGCCGGGGAGTTGGCCGTGTAGACGCCGACGTTTTGCGTGTCTGTGTGGTCAAGAAGTCCGGCGATGACAAGCGGGCCGTAGCCCTCTTCAGCGGCGCGTGTGGCAACTGTCCGGCGGAACCGGACAGCACTGACATTGATAGGCTCCCCGGTCCGCTCTGAGGTGACACACAGGTTTTCGAGGACTCTAGTTAGGCGTCGCCCCAGGTCATGTGCTGTCATGTGCAATGCGTAGACACCAGCGCCACCGGTGCCTCTTCGCGCAGGGAACAAGGGGGCCAGTGATGCGTCAGGCAAGACCCCTTCAAAGGAACGACGGGTCTGCGCTGCATGCTGAGCCAGCACCTCACCGAACTGCTCCACGAGCGGCCGTTCAACTCGACGGTCTCGCGGGGTGGCGGTTCCCTTCTTGGCGCTGGGCATCAGCACCCAGTAGCTCGGGCGGCCCTCCGAGTCGTGTCGAACCTGCACGTCGCACACCTTCAAGGCTGCGTATTGCGTGTTGCGCTGGCCGAGCAGCATGTAAAGCCACGCTAGGACAAAGTCGTCTTGGCTGACTTTGCCAGCCGCATAGGCTGAGTTCAGCGCCGCCTGCAGGCCCTCCATCTCGATGTGCGTCAGCGGACCGTCCACAGGGTCCATCGTCAAGACCGCAACGCCCTTCTGATTTCCCGGCACTCTCAACTGATTGAGTAGCCGCAGCGCATCCTCAGTGACCCCTGAATATCCGAGTCGAGACCACTTTCTGAAGAATCCCGCCAACGTGCCCAGATACCAAGCCGTCGCCGCATCTAGTTGCGCGCGGTAGTTGATAAGTTCGGTCGACGTAATCGCGTTCAGCACCGCCTTAGGCTTGTCCAGAGTGCGGGAGAAGTGCAGCAGCCGGTCGAAGATGCCGGTGAGGTGATTGGACGAACGGTTCTCGGCATACCACCGAAGAACAGCCTTCGCGCTGCTGCGCAATTCCGGCGATAGCGATGTCAGGCTCGAGAAGTCCAAGGACACGTTGTTGACGCCGTCCCGATAACGCCAGATGTCTCCCGTCGAATCGAATCGTGCGCCACTAGGGGTGCGAGTGATCTCGGCACCAGGGGCGACCGCGGTGAGCTGGCTCTTAGGTTTTGAGCTGGCAGTCATTTTTTATCCGTCATCGCCTCGAAGGTGGCTGCCTGCAAGGCGAGTGAGGCTTCATTGGTCTTGCGGCGTGTGTGTCGGCGTGTGTAGGTAGCGGCCATCTCCGAGTTGTCGGACCACCCCATTTGTTGGCGGCGCAACTTGACTTCCTCATCCGGCGGGACCTTCATCTTGTCCATCAGGACAGAGAAGTTGTCGTTCCAGGTGTGGCGGAGGACGTGAGCGCTGAGCTCTGGGGGTATGCCCTGGACGCTGCGCAGTTCCGAGAACAGCTTTCCTATGGCCGACGCGGTCAGGGGCTTGCCCGTGCCGCTGGCAACGAACAGGTAGGGGTGGCGTCTTGCATCTTTGATAGCACGCCGCGGACCGAGCACGTAGCTCTGAGTCAGCTGAGAGAGACCTTTACTGAGCGCCAGGAGTCGGGCCTTGGTCTTGGTTGCCGGAGCATCAGCGCGGACCTCCAGAGGGTCATCAGGGCGCCGCGCAATCAAAACCTCATCGCCGCGGGCCTGGATGTCCCCGATGCGCAAGCCCAGCAATTCCCCGCGCCTGATGCCTAGCTCCAGCAGCCACATGACGATGAGGTAGTTGCGGACGCGTGTGTGCTCGTCGCTCCACGGGTTATCGGCTGAGTCCGGGTGAATGACCTCCCGCAGCCGCTTCTGGGCCTCTGGGCTTAGGCCCTCCCGAGCCTCTGTGGCGGCTTTCCCGTGAGACGAGGGGGTTCTCGCTTCAAGGTGCATGGACAGCTGCCGCGCCGCTTCCGTCAGCACAGGGTAAAGAGGCGCCCGATGGTCGAGCCTCAGCAGCCTGCTGCGAACCAGCCACTCGAGGTAGCGGCGGATGTAGATGAGCCGGATTCCCTTGGTCTCCGAGCCAACCTCCCGTGGCCCTTCGAGAGACTGTGCTCGCATCCGCACCTTCTCAAGTGAGACCACCTTCGGACGTTTCGCCGGTAGGGGCGCAGGCGAGCTTACGAGCGCATCCAGGGCTTCTTGGGTAAGGCCTGCAAGCCCGACCAACGCGTCCAACTCCCCAATGTCGAGCAGCCGCCCTTCAGCCAACCGCGCATCAGGGTCAATGCGAAGGTAGTCCAGGGCCTGGTGAGCAACCAGGATGGCACGGGCCGCCTGCGCGAGCGTCTTCTCTGCGCAATTGGTGGCTCGCAGCTCTGTAATGAGAAAGAGGGTGGCGCCCCAAAGAGGGACTCCGGTGCCTGCCGCCACCAGCAGCGGCAGCCGCTCTCCGGACTGCATCCGCACATTCGTAACACGATAACCGACCGCCATTGTTGACACATTCCTTCGGTAGCGCTTAAACGGCAGTATAGCGACTCGCGAAAAAAGTGTAAACAAAGAAAAAGGCCCGTGACAGCTATGTCACGGGCCTTCTGTTAACAAAAAGTCAGAAGGTATGTTCTAGAACGGAATGTCGTCGTCCATATCGTCGAAGCCTGAAGCGGGCTTCGACGCTGCCGGCGCGGCGGCCGGGCGGCTGGCCGGCGCGCTGCGGGCCGGCGGGGCGCTGCGAGCGGCCTGCGGGGCCTGCGAATAACCGTCGTCGCCACCGCCGCCACCCATGCCGCCCCCGCCACTGCGGCCACCCAGCAGCTGCATTTCGCTGGCCACGATGTCGGTGGTGTTGCGCTCGACGCCGTCCTTGTCGGTGTATTTGCCGTACTTCAGCCGGCCTTCGATGTAGACCGAGCCGCCTTTTTTCAGGTACTCGCCGGCGATCTCGGCCAGCCGTTCGTAGAAGGTGACGCGGTGCCACTGGGTTTCTTCGATCATCTCGCCGCTGGCCTTGTCCTTGCGCTTGCTGGACGTGGCGATGCTGACGGTGGCCACGGCCATGCCGCTGGCGGCGTAGCGCACTTCGGGGTCGCGGCCGCAGTTGCCGACGAGGATGACTTTGTTGACTGAGGCCATGGGCGGGCTCCGCGGGCTGGAAAAGGGTGGGGGGTGGACGGGCGAGCGAGGCGAAGGGCCGGTCGGCCGGCCCTGACGGGATTATCCGCCGCAGGCCCTGCCGCGCCATCCCCCGGGCCGCCCCACGGGCCGGTTCGCCCGCAAGTCGGCCCCCGCGCGGGGGCCCGTGGCCAGGCCCAGGCCGCGGCCGCGGCGCAGCCCGTGGCTTACGATCGCGGCCACGATGTCAGCTGTCCTGGACCCCACCCCCACCCGGCAGGCACGCAGCCCCGCGCAACGGGTGCTGGAAGAGGTCTTCGGCTACCCCGCCTTCCGCGGCGCGCAGCAGGACATCATCGACCACGTCAGCGCTGGCGGCGACGCCCTGGTGCTGATGCCCACCGGCGGCGGCAAGAGCCTGTGCTACCAGGTGCCGGCCATCGCGCGCCACCGCGCCGGGCGCGGCGTGGCCATCGTCGTGTCGCCACTGATCGCGTTGATGCACGACCAGGTGGGCGCACTGCACGAAGCCGGCGTGCCCGCGGCCTTCCTGAACAGCAGCCTGGACAGCGAGGCCGCACGCCAGGTCGAACGCGACCTGCTGGCCGGGCGGCTGAACCTGCTGTACGCAGCGCCGGAACGCATCCTCACGCCGCGCTTTGTGGCGATGCTGGAATCGCTGAACGAACGCGGCCTGCTCAGCCTGTTCGCCATCGACGAAGCGCACTGCGTCAGCCAGTGGGGGCACGACTTCCGCGAGGAATACCTCGGCCTGTCGATGCTGCACGAACGCTTCCCGGGCGTGCCGCGCGTGGCGCTCACGGCCACGGCCGACGCGCACACCCGAGCCGACATCGTCGAACGCCTGAAGCTGGAAGAAGCACGCCTGTTCGTGGCCAGCTTCGACCGGCCGAACATCCGCTACACCATCGTCGAGAAGGACGACCCGAAGAAGCAGCTGCTGCGCTTCATCCGCGACGAACACGATGGCGACGCTGGCGTCGTCTACTGCCAGAGCCGCAAGAAGGTGGAAGACACCGCCACCTGGCTGGCCGCAGAAGGCATCAACGCCCTGCCCTACCACGCCGGGCTGGACGCCGACTTGCGCCGACGCCATCAAGATCGCTTCCTGCGCGAAGACAGCATCGTGATGGTGGCCACCATCGCTTTCGGCATGGGCATCGACAAGCCCGACGTGCGCTTCGTCGCGCACCTGGACTTGCCCAAGAACATCGAGGCCTACTACCAGGAAACCGGCCGCGCTGGCCGCGACGGCCTGCCGGCTGATGCCTGGATGGCCTATGGCCTGGCCGATGTGGTGAACCAGCGCCGCATGATCGACGACAGCGACGCTGGCGACGACTTCAAGCGCCTGCAGCGCGGCAAGCTCGACGCCCTGCTGGCCCTGGCCGAAGCCTGCGACTGCCGGCGCGTGCGGCTGCTGGACTACTTCGGCGAAGCCAGTTCGGACTGCGGCAACTGCGACAACTGCCTGCACGCGCCCGAGACCTGGGACGCCACCGAAGCCGCGCGCAAGGCGCTGAGCTGCATCTACCGCTTCCGCCAGGCCGGTGATGCTGGCCGTGGCCCGCGCAGCTTCGGTGCCGGGCACCTGCTGGACGTGCTGCGCGGCAAGCTCACCGACAAGGTCACGCAGTTCGGCCACCAGCAGCTGTCCACCTTCGGCATCGGCGCCGACCTGGCCGAAGCGCAGTGGCGTTCGGTGCTGCGCCAGCTCATCGCCCTGGGCCACCTGCGCACCGAAGGCGACTACAACACCCTGGCGCTGACCGACAGCGCACGCGACGTGCTGAAAGGCAGCGTGCCGGTGCGCCTGCGCGTGGCCGTGGACCCGCCCGCGCGCGGCGCGGGCAAGGGGCGCAGCACCCGCAGCGCGCGCGGCACGGGCAGCCACCTCGACAAGCCGCCGCCACTGCCGCTGGACACCGCCGCCACGCAGCGCTTTGCGGCGCTGAAGGCCTGGCGTGCCGAAGTGGCCCGCGAACACAACCTGCCGGCCTACGTTGTCTTTCACGACGCCAGCGTGGCCGAGATGGCGCGCGAGAACCCGGCCACGCTGGACGCGCTGGCGGCCATCAGCGGCGTGGGCGCGAAGAAGCTGGAAGCCTACGGGCGCGAGATCCTGCGCCTGCTGGGCAGCCAGGGTGGGCGCCAGGGCAGGGGGTCGGGCGCCGGCAGCGACCTGGGCCATGACGTCCCCGCCGATGCCGATGCCGAATTCAGCACCGCCGACCTGCCCCCGGAAGATCACGCCTGGGGTCTGCCAGAGGACCACTGAAGACCATCACTGAACCCGTCTGTGGCGTGAAAAGCATCACGCAGACGGGCGGCTGCAGGCCGTTATCCCCCGTTTAAGGCATTTGCAACCCTTGCTGGGTGATACTCCACACAGAACGCGGTTTGTAACAACGTGTGCGCGGGACCCCCGGCACGAACCCCGGCAAAGCAACTGAAGGCTGCTGTCTTGGCCACAGAACCCGAAGCGTCGACCCCGCCCGAGGCCAACGCCGTGCCGGCCCCGTTCCGGGCCGAGCCCGCTGGCCTGGCGCCTTTCCGGGGCACGGTCGTCGGCATCGGGGCTTCGGCCGGCGGCCTGGACGCCCTGGAACGCTTCTTCGGCGCCCTGCCGGTGGACAGCGGCGCCGCCTTCGTCGTCATCCAGCACCTGTCGCCCGACCACAAGTCGATGATGGACAACCTGCTGGCGCGCTACACCGCGATGCCGGTGCGCGTAGCCGAACACGACATGCCGCTGGCGGGCAATGCCGTGTTCCTGATCCCGCCCGGCAAGCACCTGCGCCTGGCCGCTGACCGGCTGCTGCTGACGCCCAAGGCCGAACATGGGTTGAGCCTGCCGATCGACATCTTCTTCCACAGCATGGCCGAACAGTGGGCCGACGGCGCCATCGCCGTGGTGCTGTCGGGCACCGGCAGCGACGGTTCGCGCGGCGTGGCGGCCGTGAATGCCGCGGGCGGCTTCGTCTTCGTGCAGGACCCGACCAGCGCCAAGTTCGACGGCATGCCGCGCAGCGCCATCGGCACCGGGCTGGTGGACGTGGTGGCCCCGGCCGAAGAACTGGCCAAGCGGCTGCTGGCGCACCTGCGCGCACCGCGCGACGCCCTGCCACGCGGCGGTGCGGCCGACGACGGCGCCGCACAGCTGCGGCCGCTGGACGCCATCCTGGAACGCCTGGTGGCCACCAGCGGCATCGACTTCCGCGAATACAAGCCCACCACGGTGCTGCGGCGCATAGAACGGCGCATGCAGGTGCTGCACGCGCACAGCCTGGCCGACTACCACGACCGCCTGTCGGCTTCCCCCGAAGAGCAAAGCCTGCTGCGGCGCGAACTGCTGATCCCGGTGACGCGCTTCTTCCGCGACGTCGACGCCTTCGAACAACTGGCCGAACAGGTGCTGCCCGCCCTGGTGGCGGCCCAGACGGTCGAGCCCATCCGCGTCTGGGTGGCCTGCTGCGCGACCGGGGAAGAGGCCTATTCCATCGCCATCCTGTTTGCCGAAGCCTTCCAGCGCATGGCCCCCGGCCTGCCGCGGCGCGCGGTGAAGATCTTCGCCACCGACGTCGAGCAGCAGTACCTGGACCAGGCCGCCGCCGGCATCTACCCCGACACCATCGCCGCCGAAGTGTCGGCACGGCGGCTGGAACAGTTCTTCCTGCCGCGCCAGGGCGGCTACACGCTGCGGCCAGACATCCGGCAGATGGTGATCTTCGCGCGCCACAACCTGGTGGGCGACCCGCCCTTCACGCGCATGGACATGGTGAGCTGCCGCAACGCGCTGATCTACTTTCAGCCTGTGGCGCAGGAACGCGCGCTGCGCCGCCTGCAGTACGCCCTGGTGATGGGCGGCCACCTGCTGCTGGGCCCGAGCGAAAGCCTGGGCGTGATGCACCGCGACTTCGCGCCGCTGTCGGGCCGGCACAAGATCTACAAGCTGCTGCGCCACGACCGCATGGCCATGGCGCTGGACGGCGGCACCCGCCACGCCCCCACCGCCAGCCGGCGGGCGGCACGCCGCGGCATCGCGGTGGCCGCGCCGGGCGAGGCCACCCCCTGGGTCACGGCCGGCCAGCGCCAGCTGCTGCAGAGCTATGTGCCCCCTACCCTGCTGGTGGGCCCGGCGCGCGAGCTGCTGCATGTTTACGGCCAGGCCGGCGACCTGCTGCAGTTCACCGAAGGCCAGGCCACGCTGGACGTGCTGAAACTGCTGCCGCGCGAACTGGCATGGGCCGCCGGCCTGCTGCTGCAGGCCGTGGCCAGCGACCCCCGCCCGCAGACCAGCGCCGCGCTGCGGCTGCCTGAAGCTGAAGACCGCCCAGCGGGCACCGCCGGCGACGGCGGGGCTCCGCGCCGCGTGCGCCTGACGGCGCGCCCGGTGCAGCCGGCCGACGAAACGCGCACCCCGGCAGGCGCCGGTCATGGCCTGGTGCTGCTGAGCATCGAACCCGTGGACACGCTGCAGCCCGTGGCCGACCTGACCCAGCTGGACGCCCAGCAGCAGCAGCGCGTGGAAGCGCTGGAACGCGAACTCGACATCACCCACGACAACCTGCAAGCCACCATCGAGGAACTGGAAACCGCGAACGAGGAACTGCAGGCCACGAACGAAGAGCTGATGGCCAGCAACGAGGAACTGCAAAGCACGAACGAGGAACTGCAGTCCGTCAACGAAGAGCTGTACACCGTCAATTCCGAATTCCAGGCCAAGGTCGACGTGCTCAACAGCGTCAATGCCGACCTGGAAAACATCGCCAAGGCCACCGCCATCCCCACCCTGTTTGTGGACGGCCAACTGCGGCTGACGCGCTTCACGCCTGAACTGGTGCAGCTGTTCAAGGTGCGCGAAAGCGACCGCGGGCGGTCGATCGAGGACTTCGCGCACACCCTGGACTACCCCGACCTGTTCGGCGACCTGCGCCGCACCCTGGCCAACGGCGCGGTGAGCGAACGCGAAGTGCGCGGGCGCGACGGGCAGTGGTGGCTGGCGCGCATCCAGCCCTACAGCAGCCGCGCAGCGGGCGCTTCGCGCGCGGTGATGAGCTTCGTCAACGTCACGTCGGTGAAGGACTCGCAGCGCCAGCAGGCGGTGCTGGATTCGCTGCCCGAACACCTGGCGGTGTTGGACCGGCACGGCAGCATCACCACCGTGAACGCCGCCTGGCGCCGATTCGCCAGCGACCACGGCGACGACACCCTGGCCAGCTGCGGCCCGGGCACCAACTACCTGAAGGTCTGCGCCCAGGCCGCGCTGGTGGACGCCGACGCGCGCGCCGCGCACGACGGCCTGGCGGCCGTGCTGGCCGGTGAACGCCCGCTGTTCACTCTGCAGTACCCCTGCCACACGCCGCAGCGGCAGCAATGGTTCGTCATGCACGTGGCGCCCGTGGCGCATGCCCAAGGCGGGGCGGTGGTGAGCCACATCGACGTCACCGACTGGGCCAGCAGCGGCGGCCAGCCGGCACAGAACCCCGTTCCCGATCTCCCCGCTGAAACCCCCGCTAAAGGCGCTGCATGACCCCCCAGGTGCTGAAACAACGCGTCGAAGCACGCGACCGGCTGGTGCTGCAGGCCGAAGCCGTGGAAGTGCAGATGCAGGACCAGCTGCGGGGCGCGCTGGCCCGGGGCGACCTGTCGCAGGCCGAAGCCGCCGCCTTGCGCAACGAACGCCAGCTGCGCGAGCTGACCGAGAACCTGCGCATCTACCAGGCCGAACTGCACGCCCAGGCCGACGAGCTGGCCGCTGCGCACGAACGCAGCGAACAGATGCTGACGCGTTTCGCAGCGCTGTTTTCCACCATGCCGGTGGCGGCCCTGCTGGTCAGCTTCAACGGCGAACTGGTGGAATTCAACGCCAAGGCCGCCCTGCTGTTCGGTCTGCGCCAGCGTGCTTCGGTGGTGCGCTTCCTGCACCGCATGGTCGACGCGCAGACCTACCAGGACCGTGTGCGCCCGGCCTTCCACGAAGCACGTAACAGCGGCGCCAGCGCCATCGATAACGTCGACTTCATTGGCGAAGACGGCCGCCGCTTCATCGGCGAACTGCACATCGCCCGCCTGCCCAGCGGCCTGGCAGGTGCCCACGGCGGCCGCCCGGGCGACCGCTTCGGCGACGCCGACCAGTTCAGCTGCGCCATCATCGACCGCACCGAACACCTGGAAGACCTGAACGCGCTGCAAGCCAGCGCCCAGGCGCTGCGCCAGAGCGAAGCCTTTCTGGCCGATTCGGCCCGGCTGGCGCGGACAGGCGGCTGGGATTTGCAGCTGCATCCCCGCCAGCTGCGCTGTTCCGACGAACTGCGCCGCCTGTTCGACTGGCCGCCCGGCGCCGACCAGCCCGCCACGCTGGAAGACCTGCTGGCGCTGTGCCGGCCCTACGACCGCGCGGCCTTTGCCAGCGCGGTGGCAGCAGCCGAAGCCGGGCAGGCCTTCGAGATCGAACTGGACATGCACACCCCCAGCGGCCGGCCGCTGCGCATGCTGGCCGCCGGCCGTGCCAGCCATGCCAGCCCGGCCCAGGGCCGCGCCAGCCATCCCGGGCCGGTGGACCGGGTCAGCGGTGTGTTCCAGGACATTTCGCTGCAGGCCGAGGCGCGGCACCAGATCGACGACCTGACCGAACGCCTGCACCTGGCCAATGACGCCGGCGGCATCGGGGTGTGGGACTGGAACCTGAACAGCGGTGAACTGGTGCTGGACGCCCGGCTGCACAGCCTGCTGGGCCTGCCGCCGGGCGCCCTGCCGCCGGGCGCAGACCTGGCCAGCGTGCTGGGCGCGCAGCTGCTGCCCGAAGACGCACCGCTGCTGGCCGCTGCCGTCGAACGCGCGCTGCAGCAACGTGAACCCCTGAACGTGGAACTGCGCCGCCGGGCGCCGGCCGACAGCGCTGCTGCCGAAGGGCCGGCTGTGCCGCCAACGGCCGTGCCCAGCCTGCCTGGCAAGCACTGGTTGCACATCACCGGCCGCGCCCATTTCGACGCCGCCGGCCGGCCGCTGCGCCTGGTGGGCTGCGCCTGGGACAGCAGCCCTGAACACGAAGCCGCCCGGTTGCGCGCGGCCAAGGAATCAGCCGAATCGGCCAGCCGCGCCAAGAGCGCCTTCCTGTCGCGCATGAGCCATGAACTGCGCACGCCGCTGAACGCCATCCTGGGCTTCAGCCAGCTGATGCGCATGGAAGCCGAGAGCGGCGACCTGGTGCTGAAGCCGCACCGCGTGACCCTGATCGAAACCGCCGCGCGCCACCTGCTGGACCTGGTGAACGAGGTGCTGGACGTGTCGCGCATCGAGTCTGGCCAGGTCGAGGTGCGGCTGAGCGTGTTCGACCTGCAACCCGTACTGGCCGAAGTGCTGGGCCTGCTGCAGGGCCTGGCAGCGGCCCACCAGGTGCAGCTGCACGACCACCTGGCAGCGCTGCCGCCGGTGCCCGTGCTGGCCGACCGGCTGCGGCTGAAGGAAGTGCTGATCAACCTGGTCAGCAACGCCATCAAATACAACCGGCCTGAAGGCCGCGTCGATGTTTCCGCCCGCACGGCGGCCGACGGCGGGCTGCGACTGGCCGTGGCCGACACCGGCCTGGGGCTGGACGCGCTGCAGCTGGCCGGCATGTTCCAGCCCTTCAACCGCCTGGGCGCCGAAGCCACGGCCGTGGAAGGCACGGGCATGGGCCTGTTCGTCAGCCGCCGCTTCATGGAACTGATGGGCGGCAGCATCGACGTCAACAGCCAGCCGGGCAAGGGCACCTGCTTCGAATTGCGGCTGAACGCACCGGCAGGCGAAGGCGGGCGCTGACGGTGACTGTCGGCCACTGACGGGCACAGCGCAGCAGGAAGACCGCGCCGGCTGGCGCCCGGGGCTGGGTGGGTCGCCGCAGCAGGCTGCAGCTTCTGGCCAGGGGCTGGTCGCTATAGTCAGCGGTTTGCCCCGCCCACCCCCATGCCACCCCCGCCCAGCGTGCCCCCGTCGCAACGCGTCCTGCCCGAGAGCATGCTGCGGGTGCGCGGCGCCCGCACGCACAACCTGAAGAACATCGACCTGGACATCCCCAAGCACGCCTTGGTGGTGATCACGGGTCTTTCAGGCAGCGGCAAGAGCAGCCTGGCCTTCGACACGCTGTACGCCGAAGGTCAGCGGCGCTATGTGGAAAGCCTGAGCGCCTACGCGCGGCAGTTCCTGCAACTGATGGACAAGCCCGATGTCGATGTCATCGAAGGCCTGAGCCCGGCCATCAGCATCGAACAGAAGGCGACCAGCCACAACCCGCGCAGCACGGTCGGCACGATCACCGAAATCCACGACTACCTGCGCCTGCTGTACGCCCGCGCCGGCACGCCGTATTGCCCCGACCACGGCCTGCCGCTGCAGGCGCAAAGCGTCAGCCAGATGGTCGATGCCGTGCTGGCCCTGCCCGAAGACACACGGCTGATGGTGCTGGCCCCGGTGGTGCGCGACCGCAAGGGCGAATTCGCCGAACTGCTGCAGGACATGCAGGCGCGCGGCTACGTGCGCTTTCGCATCGGCGGGCAGGTGATCGAAGCCGAGGCCCTGCCCGTGCTGAAGAAAGGCGAAAAGCACGACATCGATGTCGTCATCGACCGCCTGAAGACACGCGATGAGTTCCAGCAGCGCCTGGCCGAAAGCTTTGAAGCCGCGCTGCGCATCGCCGACGGCCGCGCCATCGCGCTGGAAACCGACACCGGCCGCGAACACCTGTTCAGCAGCAAGTTCGGCTGCCCGGTGTGCAGCTATTCGCTCAGCGAACTGGAACCACGCCTCTTCAGCTTCAACAGCCCTGTGGGCGCCTGCCCGGCCTGCGACGGCCTGGGCCAGGTGACGGTGTTCGACGCCGACCGCGTGGTGGCCTTTCCCAGCATCAGCCTGGCCAGCGGCGCCATCAAAGGCTGGGACCGGCGCAACAGCTACACCCATTCGATGCTGGAAGCCGTGGCCAAACACTACGGTTTCAGCACCGAAACCCCCTGGGAACAGCTGCCCGTCAGCGTGCAGCAGGTGCTGCTGCAGGGCTCGGGCACGGAAGAGATCGAGTTCGTCTACCAGGCCGACAGTGCCGGCAAGGACGGCAAGCCGAAGACGCGCAGCGTGAAGCGCCGCCACGCCTTCGAAGGCATCCTGCCGAACCTGGAACGGCGCTTTCGCGAGACCGATTCCACCGCCGTGCGCGAAGACCTGGCGCGCTACCAGGCCGTGAAGCCCTGCGCGGCCTGCGGCGGCGCGCGGCTGCGGCGCGAGGCGCGGCATGTCTTCCTGCAGCATGCCGACGGCACGCCGCAGGGCACCCGTGGGCGGCCGATCTATGAAGTCGAACACGCCACGCTGGCCGACTGCCTGGCCTACTTCGAAGGCCTGCAGCTGCAGGGCGCCAAGGCCGAGATCGCCGACAAGATCGTGCGCGAAATCCGCAGCCGGCTGCGCTTCCTGAACGACGTCGGCCTGACCTACCTGGCGCTGGACCGGGGCGCGGACACGCTGAGCGGCGGCGAAGCCCAGCGCATCCGCCTGGCCAGCCAGATCGGCAGCGGGCTTTCAGGCGTGATGTACGTGCTGGACGAGCCCAGCATCGGCCTGCACCAGCGCGACAACGAACGCCTGATCGGCACCTTGCAGCACCTGCGCGACCTGGGCAACAGCGTGCTGGTGGTGGAACACGACGAGGACATGATCCGCGCGGCGGACTACGTCGTCGACATGGGCCCGGGCGCCGGCGTGCACGGCGGCCGTGTGATGGCGCAGGGCACGCCGCAGGAAGTGGCCGACAACCCCGACAGCCTGACCGGGCAGTACCTGGCGCACACGCTGCGCATCGAAGTGCCGCAGAACCGACGCGCGGCCAATGCCTTCGGCGGCAGCGTGCAGCGCCTGGCCATCGTGGGCGCCACCGGCAACAACCTGAAGAACGTGAGCGTGGAGATTCCGGTCGGGCTGCTGACCTGCATCACAGGCGTCAGCGGCTCGGGCAAGAGCACGCTGATCAACGACACGCTCTACACCGCCGTGGCGCGCAAGCTCTACGGCAGCCATGCCGAACCAGCCGAGCACGAGCGCATCGACGGGCTGGACGCCTTCGACAAGGTCATCAACGTCGACCAGAGCCCCATCGGCCGCACCCCGCGCAGCAACCCCGCCACCTACACGGGCCTGTTCACGCCCATCCGCGAACTGTTTGCCGAAGTGCCCATGGCACGCGAACGCGGCTACGGCGCGGGGCGCTTCAGCTTCAACGTGGCCGGCGGGCGCTGCGAAGCCTGCCAGGGCGACGGCGTGATCAAAGTGGAAATGCACTTCCTGCCCGACATGTACGTGCCCTGCGACGTCTGCAGCGGCAAGCGCTACAACCGCGAGACGCTGGAAGTCTTGTACAAGGGCAAGAACATCACCCAGGTGCTGGAACTGACGGTGGAAGACGCCAACGCCTTCTTCAGCGCCGTGCCCAACATCGCACGCAAGCTGCAGACGCTGCTGGACGTGGGCCT
>JAIXRN010000059.1 GCA_027485165.1 Rubrivivax sp. | reverse complement strand
CGCCTATAAACCCTGGCAACGCGGATCCAACGAGAACGCCAACGGCATCATCCGCCGTTACTTGCCCAAAGGCATCGACCTCTCACCCTTCACCGACACCGACCTCGCCAAGCTCGAGTACGTCCTGAATAACATGCCTCGCAAGATACTGAAGTTCGCCACGCCTCAGGAGGTCTTCTCTCAGATCAAGATCGACGCTATCGCCGGCGTTGCACTTCAAGCTTGAATCGGCCCACAATCCGGCCCCGGCGAACAGAGGATGTTCAGCGCTCTGCGGTTGTGTAGACTCTGCGGACAGCAGCTACACACATGGCGACAAACCTCGCGCTCGATCAAGAACTACTCGACCACGCATTCCGCGTAAGCGGTGAGCCTACCAAGAAAGCCGCCGTCACAAGGGCGCTCCAAGAGTTCATCGCTCGCCGAGAACAACGACGCGTGGCTGAACTGTTCGGAAAACTTGATTGGGACTCATCGTACGACTACAAAGCGGAACGCGCTCGCAAGTCGTGAGCCTACTCGTCGATACCAGCGTCTGGTCTCTGGCATTTCGCCGCAATGCGGCGACCGACCTTGCCGAAGTCAGAACTCTTCAACATGCTCTTGAGGGCGCAGATCAAGTCTTTACGACAGGACTGGAATTGCAAGAGTTGCTTCAAGGATTTGCCTGCCCCAAAGCAAAGAGTCAACTCGTTGACCGATTCTCTGCACTTGCCTTCCTTCAGCCAGGTCGTGAAGATCATATCGAAGCGGCCGAGATTCGGAACTCATGCCGGAGAGGTGGTGTCCAGATCGGAACCATTGACGCAATCCTGATTCAGCTTTGCGTTAAGTACGATCTTGTGCTGCTCAGTGCAGACAATGACTTTCGCGCTGCGTCAAAGCACGTCAAGTTCAGGCTCTGGTCTTCGCAGTGATGGCTAACCTCTCGCTCAAGCTGACACGCTACGGCATGCGTTGCAAGCCCGGTGTGCTCCAGTCCCACCATTGTCACACACCGGGCTTGCAACACATGCCTTCGCGCGCAGCTTAGCTCGAACGTTAAGCCTCACAAACAGCACCGATGGATGCGCTCGAACTCAAGATCCTGGACTTCAAACTGACCCCCTGGCGACATTGAGAACTGACCCCCTTCGAGGACGAAGGCGGTCCGATGGAAGAGGTGTTCCAAGCTCCGCAGGTCGCAGCAGACCGTGGGAGCGAGACGATGTTGGCGCCGCAGGTGGTGCAGAGGATGTTGGCGCTGCAGGCGCTGGGTTGGGGAACCAAGCGCATCAGCCGCGAGCTGGGCTGCAGCCGCAACACGGTACGCGAGTACCTGCGGCAAGGCGGCTGGAAGCCGATGGACGTTGTTGCCCGTGTTGGCGCGCTGGAACCCCACGGCGAGTGGCTTGCTGAGCGATTGCGCCGGCACCGAGGCAACGCCGACGTGGTGCGTCAGGACCTGGCCCGCGAACTTGGGATCGATGTCAGCCTGCGCACGGTGCAGCGCGCGGTCAAGCCGCTGCGGCGTGAGCCTCGTGCCGAGGCGGTGGCCACGGTGCGCTACGAGACGCCGCCGGGCCAGCAGCTGCAGATCGACTTCGGCAGCACCGCCGTGGCCGTGGGCGGGGAGATGCAACGCATCCACCTGTTCGTGGCCACGCTGGGCTACAGCCGGCGCTGCTACGTGGCCGTGTTCCTGCACGAGCGCCAGTCGGCCTGGCTGCAGGGCCTGGAAGGCGCGTTCAGGCACTTCGGGGGCGTGCCTCAGGAGGTGTTGCTGGACAACGCCCGCGCGCTCGTCACCGAGCACAACGTGCAGACACGGGAGGTCAAGTTCAACGACCGCTTCCACGCCTTCTGCCGCTACTGGGGCGTGACACCCCGGGCTTGCGCACCCTACCGGGCGCGCACCAAGGGCAAGGACGAACGGGGCGTGGGCTACGTCAAGCGCAACGCCATCGCTGGCCACGACTTCCACAGCATGGACGCGCTGCACGCCCACATTGCCCGCTGGATGCGAGAGACCGCCGACACCCGGATGCATGGCACCACAGGCGAGCCACCCGTCGTACGCTTCGAGCGCGAGGCGGCTGCCCTCAAGCCGTTGCCGGCCAAGGCGCCGTTCCTGCAGGTGCGCGAACTCACCCGGCGTGTGCACACCGACGCCTGCATCGAGCTGGACACCAACCGCTACAGCGTGCCGTGGAAGCTCATCGGCGAGAGCGTCACCGCCGTCGTGGCCGAGCGCCAGGTGCGCGTTCTGTACGCGGGCCAGGAAGTGGCCTGCCACGCGCAGAGCCCGCTGCGGCGGATGACCGTGATCGACCGGCGTCACCTGGCCGGCATCGTCGGGGCGAACACGGTGGGCATCAGCTGGCTACCCAGGATGCCGTCCTCACCCCCGTCGATCCCGGCTGAGCTGCTGCGCCCGCTGGAGCAGTACGAGCAAGCACTGGGAGGGGCCTGGTGATGGCCGCGAGCAAGAAGACCAAGCTGGTCGAGGATCTGGACACCCTGGAGCCGATGCTCACCCGACTGAAGCTCACGGCCATCCGCGACCAGCTCGACACGCTGCTGGACCAGGCCGGCCGCGCCGAACTGAACCTGCGAGAAGCGCTGACGATGCTGTGCACGGCCGAGGTCGCGCGCAAGGACGAGCGGCGCATCCAGATGGGCATGTCGATCGCCAAGTTCCCGTACGTCAGGACGCTGGAGGGCTTCGAATACGACGCGCAGCCGTCGGTGGACCCCAAGCAGATCCGCGAGCTGGCCACCTCGCGCTGGGTGGCCAACGGCGACAGCGTGCTGCTGTTGGGCCCCCCAGGGGTGGGCAAGACGCACCTGGCGGTGGCGCTGGGCAGAGAGGCCATCGTGCGCGGCTACAGCACGCTGTTCGTACCGGCCACCAGCCTGGTGACGCAACTGGCCCGGGCGCATGCCGAAGGCAGGCTCGAGGACAAGCTGCTGCACTTCACCAAGCCCAAGCTGCTGATCGTGGACGAGCTGGGTTACCTGCCGTTCGAGGCCAACGCTGCGCACCTGTTCTTCCAGCTGGTGAGCCGGCGCTACGAGCGGGGTTCGATGCTGGTCACGAGCAACCGCTCGGTGGCTGAGTGGGGCGGCGTGTTCGGCGACGCGGTGGTGGCCACCGCGATCCTGGACCGGATGCTGCATCACAGCCACGTCGTGACGATTCGCGGCGACAGCTACCGGCTCAGAACGAAGCGCCGCGCTGGCCTGGCTAGCCAGGCCAGCGCGAAACCCGAAACGACAACGAACTGATCATCAACCGGGGGTCAGTTCTCGATGTCGTCAGGGGGTCAGTTCTGGATGTCGCTTGACACCGAGCCCCAAAAAGCCAAACGGGTTAGCCCCTTCCGGAAGCTAACCCGTTGATTCGTAATGGTCGGGGTGGCGGGATTCGAACTCGCGACCCCTTGCACCCCATGCAAGTGCGCTACCAGGCTGCGCTACACCCCGACTCAGCCACACAGTATACGACGCTGTGAGCATCTCCTGGGCGCCAGCGGCCCCCTTTATACCGTCAGAAGGTCGCGTATCGACAACAGCTCGGCTCTCAGCTGCCCAGGCTCCAGGGCCGATAGCCCATCTAGCAGCGTGACCTCGTCCGCTACTGCCTCTGGAGCATCGAGCAATTGAGCCGGTGCCGGGGCTTCTCCCATCACCAGGACCGGGGCATCACCCAAGCGGTTCCGTGCGCCGCTGATCGTAAAACCCTGGTCGTACAGCAGGTCGCGAATGCGGCGAATCAGCAGCACCTCGTGGTGCTGGTAGTAACGCCGGTTGCCACGCCGCTTCATCGGCTTGAGCTGGGTGAACTCTTGCTCCCAGTAACGAAGGACGTAGGGCTTCACGCCACACAGTTCGCTCACTTCACCGATGGTGAAGTAGCGCTTGGCAGGTATCGCCGGCAAGGCGGCCGACGGCGTTACGGGATGTCCGCCAATACGGGCAGGGCTGGCCGTCTTGTCCATCTGCTTCTAGATTGTGGCCAGGGCTGCCATCGACCTAATCCTGGTCTTCCGCGGCTGGTGCATCGCCTTGAACCACATCCTTCAGCTTGTGGCTGGCGTGAAAGGTCACCACATCGCGGGCCTTGATGGGAATCGACTCGCCAGTGCGCGGGTTGCGCCCAGGGCGGGAAGCCTTGCGCCGGATGTTGAAGTTGCCGAAGCCGGAAAGCTTCACGTCGCGACCTTCGACGAGTGTGCCGTGCACGATCTCGAAGAAAGCTTCCACCATGTCCTTGCTTTCGCGCTTGTTCAGCCCAATGCGGTCGAACAGAAGTTCGGCCAGTTCGGCCTTGGTCAAGGTGGGCGTCTCCAGCGTGGGCAGGATCACGCGGTCGATGCTGCTGGGGGCGTCGTCCATGGCTGGGGGTCGGTGAAGCGAGGAATGGTCTCAGGTCCGCAGCCGCCCGCCCAGGGCGGATTGCACGCGGGCAACCGCGGCTGCCACGGCTGCATCAATGCGTTGATCGGTCAGTGTCTCTTCGCGGTCAAGCAGTTCCAGGCGTACGGCCAGGCTGCGCTCGCCAGGCGCCAGGCCCGCCACAGGCTGCGCTGGCTTGTAGACGTCGAACAGCAACGCGCGCTGTACCAGGCCCGTCGGGTCATCACAGAGGCTGGCCATCAGCGCGTCGTGCGTGACGCTGTCCTGCAGCACCAGGGCCAGGTCCCGGGATACCGCTTGCTGACGTGGCACGGGCGCCGCAGTGGGCACAGGCACGCTGGAAATGACCGCCAGGTCCAGCTCGAACAGCAGCGGCGCCGCGGGCAGATCGTAAGCTTGGCGCCAGCGTGGGTGCAGTTCACCCACATGGCCCACCGCCCGGCCATCCAACAGCACGCGTGCGCAGCGCCCGGGGTGCATCGCCGGGTGGCTGGCAGGCTCGAACACAGGCTGCAGCGGCAACAGCAGGGCCTGTACGTCGCCCTTGATGTCGAAGAAGTCGGCCGCGCGCTCGCGTTCGCCCCATTGCGTCGGGTGGGCGGGTCCATGGATCAGCCCCGCCAGCCGCTGAGGCTGATGAAGGCCTGCCACGCTCAACTCGCTGGCCGCCGCCTGCGGCTGGCGCAGATAGACGCGGCCAGACTCGAAGACCCGCACACGCTCGGCTCGCCTTGCCAGGTTGTGGCGAAGCACCTGCACCAAGCTGCCGATCAGGCTGGATCGCATCACGGCCAAGGGCGCAGCGATGGGGTTCAGTACCCGTATCGGGTCGTCGTTGCCCGCCAGTTCTGATTCCCAGCGCGCTTCGACAAAGCTGAAACTGATCGTCTCCGCGTAGCCCAACGCAGCCATCTGGCGGCGCAACTGCTGCAGCGGCCGCTGACCTTCCCGACGCACACGCGGCGTCACAGGTGCCACGGTCGCGGTAGTGGGCAGTTGCTGGTAGCCGATGACGCGGATCACTTCCTCGATCAGGTCTTCCTCGATGCGGATGTCGAAGCGCCAGGGTGGCGGCGTCACCGTCAGGCTGCCCTGCCCTTCGGTGAAGGGCAAGCGCAGCCGCGTGAAAACATCTGCGCACTGGGCCTGGGTCACCGGCATGCCGATCACGCGGGCGGCGCGGGTCACGCGCAGCGTCACCGGCTTGGCTTCGGGCAGCGCCAGCGTCTGGTCGTGCACGGGCCCGGCTTCGCCACCACAAACCTGCTGGATCAGTGCGGTGATGCGTTCGATCACCTCCACGGTGCGCGAAGGATCGACCCCCCGTTCGAAGCGATGGCCGGCGTCGGTGCTGAAGTTGTAGCGGCGCGACCGGCCCTGTACGGATTCGGGCCACCAGAAGGCCGCTTCGACGTAGACCTGAGTGGTGCCATCGCCCACGGCGGTGGCGTGGCCGCCCATGATCCCGGCCAGCGACTCGACCTGCTTCGCATCGGCGATCACGCCCACCTGCGCGTCCAGCTCAACGGTCTGGCCATTCAGCAGCTTCAGGGTTTCGCCGGGGCGGGCCCAGCGCACCACCAGCTGTTCATGAATCTTGTCCAGGTCGAAAATGTGCGTGGGCTGGCCGTACTCGAACATCACGTAGTTCGAGATGTCGACCAACGCGCTGACGCTGCGCTGTCCGCAGCGGGCCAGGCGCTCCACCATCCAGGCAGGTGTACGAGCTTGCGGGTTGACGCCGCGCACGATGCGGCCGCTGAAGCGTCCGCACAGGTCGGCAGCCTGCACGTCCACCGGCAGCTGCTGCGCGTGCGCTGGCGGTACGGGCAGGACGGCCGGCAGGATCAGCGGCGCGCCAGTCAGCGCTGACACTTCCCGCGCCACGCCCAGTACGCTCAGGCCGTGGGCCAGGTTGGGGGTCAGCTTCAGCGTGAACAGCGTGTCGTCCAGCGCCAGCCATTCCCGCAGGTCCACGCCCAGCGGCGCGTCGGCTGGCAGTTCCAGCAGGCCGCCGTGGTCGTCGGCAATGTGCAGTTCCTTGGCCGAGCACAGCATGCCCTGGCTCTGAACGCCACGCAGCTTGCTCAAGCCGATCTTGAACGGCTTGCCATCGGCACCGGGTGGCAGTTCGGCCCCTACGGTGGCCAGCGGCACGCGAATGCCTGCGCGCGCATTGGGCGCGCCGCAGACGATTTGCAGCGGTCCGTCCGGCGAAAACGGGCCGGCATGGACCATGCACACCCGTAGGCGGTCGGCCTGCGGGTGCTGGTCGGCGCTGATGATCTCGGCCGCCACCACGCCCGTGAAGGGCGGGGCCACCGGGCGCAGGCCTTCCACCTCCATCCCGGACATGGTCAGCAGGTCGGCCAGTTCCTGGGTGTCCAACGGGGGGTTGCAGAACTCGCGCAACCAGGACTCGGGGAATTGCATGTTGGGACTCGAAGCAGTGGGCTTTGGTCAAGGCCTCGCGCAGAACTGGCTTTGCCAGGCCGCAGCGCGTGCCCCTGGTGGGGGGTGGCAAACGAGATGGGGCGGCGGCTATGCGAACTGCGCCAGGAAGCGCAGGTCGCCGTCGAACATCAGCCGCAGGTCGTCGATGCCGTAGCGCAACATGGCAAATCGGTCTGCCCCGATACCGAAGGCAAAGCCGATCAGCTGTTCAGGGTCCAGGCCGAAGTTGCGCACCACCGTCGGGTGCACCTGGCCGCTGCCTGCCACTTCCAGCCATTTGCCCGCCAGCGGGCCGCTGCCGAAGCGGATGTCGATCTCCGCGCTGGGCTCGGTGAAGGGGAAGAAGCTGGGGCGGAATCGGACGTCGAAATCCTCGGTCTCGAAGAATTCCCTCACCAGCGACGCGAACACCACCTTCAGGTCCTTGAAGCTGATGTTTTCGCCCAGCCACAGGCCTTCGATCTGATGGAACATCGGCGAATGCGTCGCGTCGCTGTCGACGCGGTAGACCCGTCCCGGGGCGATGACGCGCACTTCGGGCATGGGCAGGCCAGCCGCCACGGCCTGGGCATGGCGCGCAGCGTGCATGCGCGCGTAGCGCACCTGCATCGGGCTGGTGTGCGGGCGCAGGTTCAGCCAGCGGCCCTGCTCGTCCTTCATGTCGACGTAGAAGGTGTCCTGCATCGAACGCGCAGGGTGGTTTTCCGGGTTGTTCAGCGCTGTGAAGCTCATCCAGTCGGTTTCGATTTCCGGGCCCTCGGCCACGTCGAAGCCCATGCTGCCGAAGATGGCCTCGATGCGTTCGATGGTGCGGCTGACTGGGTGCAGGCTGCCACCGCCGCGCTGGCGGCCGGGCAGGGTCACGTCCAGCGCCTCGGCCTGCAGTTGCCGCTGCAGGTCGGCTTCGGCCAGCGCGTCACGGCGCGCATTCAGAGCAGCTTCGATGCTCAGCTTGGCCTGGTTGATCTCGGCGCCACGGGTCTTCTTTTCTTCGATGGGCAAGGACCCCAGCGCCTTCAGCAGTTCGGTCACGCGGCCGGCCTTGCCCAGGAAGCGGGCCTTGGCGTTCTCCAGTTCGGCGGGCGTGGGTGCCGCTGCGAACTCGCGTTCTGCTGCGGAAATCAGGTGTGCCAGGTCTTCGTTCATGCGCGAGACAGCAAATGGAAACAAAAAAGGCCGCCCACAGGTGACGGCCTTCAAACAGCTGTAGCGGGCTGCCGGGGTGTCCAGGGCCCCCGGCAACGCGGCCTTAAGCCAGTTGCGCCTTCACCTTGTCGACGATGCTGCTAAAGCCCGCCGGGTCATGGATGGCCATGTCCGACAGCACCTTGCGGTCGATGTCGATGTTGGCCTTCTTCAAGCCTGCCATGAACTTGCTGTACGTCAGCCCCAGGCCGCGGCTGGCGGCGTTGATGCGGGCGATCCACAGCTGCCGGAAAACCCGCTTGCGGGTACGGCGGTCACGGTAGGCGTACTGGCCGGCCTTCATCACCGCCTGCTTGGCGATGCGGAAAACGTTCTTTCGGCGGCCGCGGAAGCCCTTGGCGAGCTTCAGGATCTTTTTGTGGCGGGCGTGTGCTGTGACACCACGTTTGACGCGAGGCATGTGCGGTCTCCTCTCTTACAGGCCGGCGAAAGGCAACATCTGGGCCATGTGGCCCATGTTGGTTTCGTGGACGTTCACGGCGCCACGCAGCGCGCGCTTGCGGCTGGTGCTCTTCTTGGTGAGGATGTGGCGCTTGAACGCCTGGCCGCGCTTGACGGTACCGCCCGGGCGCACGCGGAAACGCTTTTTCGCGCCGCTCTTGGTCTTCATCTTGGGCATGTGAATGCTCCTTCTTCGTGTGCTGCTGCAGGCGACCCCGGACATTCCGGTGTGCTTGTTGGCCTGCAGCCGCTTCTTGTTCACCCCCGCGGCCCGCTTTACCGGGCTGCCGGGGTGGCACAACTTCAAAACCTGATTTACTTTCGCTTGGGGGCCAGCACCATGATCATCTGCCGGCCTTCCAGCTTGGGCATGTGCTCGACCACCGCCACGTCCGCCAGTTCGTCGCGGATGCGCTCCAGCATCCGCATGCCGATGTCCTGGTGCGTGATCTCGCGCCCGCGGTAGCGCAGCGTGACCTTGCCCTTGTCGCCGTCTTCGGCGATGAAGCGACGCAGGTTGCGCATCTTGATCGCGTAGTCGCCGTCGTCGGTGCCCGGACGGAACTTGACTTCCTTGATCTCGATGACCTTCTGCTTGCTCTTCGCTTCAGCGGCCTTCTTCTGTTCCTGGTACTTGAACTTGCCGTAGTCCATCAACCGGCATACCGGGGGGTCTGCGGTGGCCGCAATCTCGACCAGGTCGACGTCCAGTTCCCCCGCCATGCGCAACGCTTCCATCGTGCTGACGATGCCCAGCGGCTCGTTTTCGATCCCGTTCAGGCGCACCTGCAGCGCCATGATTTCCCGGTTCAGACGGTGCTTGCGTTCCGCGTTGGGTACGCGGCGGTCCATGAAAGTAGCGATAGTTCCAGCTCCTAGTGCAACCCGAAGGCACGACGGGCCGCTTCAACAATGGTCGCGCGCTGGGGGTTCACACCTTGGACGCGATGTCGCTGCCGATCTTCTCTTGGAAGTCTGCCAGCGGCATCACGCCCAGGTCCTGGTTGCCCCGGGCGCGCACGGCAACAGTCCCGTTGGCCTTCTCCGTGTCGCCAGCGACCAGGATGAACGGGACTTTCTGCATGGATAGCTCGCGAATTTTACGGCTGATTTTTTCGTTGCGCAAATCGGCCTGAGCCCTAACTCCTTGTTTTTGCAGCGTTTTGACCACCGTTTGCGCATATTCGGCCTGCGCGTCCGTGATCGACGCCACCACCACCTGAACCGGTGCCAGCCAGGCCGGCAGTGCGCCGGCGTGCTGTTCAATCAGGATGCCGATGAAACGCTCCAGGCTGCCGACGATGGCCCGGTGCAGCATCACCGGGTGGCGACGGCCGGAATCCTCGGCCACGTAGACCGCGTCCAGGCGCTCGGCCATCGAGAAATCGACCTGCATCGTGCCGCACTGCCACTGGCGCCCGATGGCGTCCTTCAGCGTGTACTCGATCTTCGGGCCATAGAAGGCGCCATCGCCGGGCGCGATCTCGTAGCTGCAGCCACTTTGCTTCAGGCTTTCGATCAGCGCGTGCTCGGCCTTGTCCCAGATCTCATCGCTGCCGATGCGCGCTGCCGGGCGCGTCGCTACCTTGTAGATGATGTCCGTGAAGCCGAAGTCCCTGTAGACCTTCTGCAGCAGCGCCGTGTAGGCCAGGCATTCCGGCAGGATGTGGTCTTCGGTGCAGAAGATGTGGCCGTCGTCCTGCGTGAAGCCGCGCACGCGCATGATGCCGTGCAGGCCGCCTGTGGGTTCGTTGCGGTGGCAGTTGCCGAACTCGCCATAGCGCAGCGGCAGGTCGCGGTAGCTCTTGATGCCCTGCTTGAAGATCAGAATGTGCCCCGGGCAGTTCATGGGCTTGATGGCGTAGTCGCGCTTTTCACTTTCCGTCACGAACATCGCGTCGCGGTACTTGTCCCAGTGGCCGGACTTCTTCCAAAGGTCCACATCGATGATCTGCGGGCCCTTCACTTCCTGGTAGCCGTTGTCGCGGTAGACCGCGCGCATGTACTGTTCCACCTGCTGCCAGACCGTCCAGCCCTTGGGGTGCCAGAACACCATGCCCGGGCTGTGCTCGTCGATGTGGAACAGGTCCAGTTCCCGGCCCAGGCGGCGGTGGTCGCGCTTCTCGGCCTCTTCCAGCATCGTCAGGTACTGCTGCAGGGCCTCTTTGCTCGCCCAGGCCGTGCCGTAGATGCGCTGCAACTGTTCGTTGGCCTGGTCGCCCCGCCAGTAGGCGCCCGCCACCTTCATCAGCTTGAAGTGCTTCAGCCGGCCCGTGCTGGGGACGTGCGGGCCGCGGCACAGGTCTTCGAAGCCGCCTTCCCGGTACAGGCTCACGTCCTCACCGGCCGGGATGCTGCCGATGATCTCCGCCTTGTAGTGCTCGCCCTCGGCCTTGAAGTGCTCAATCGCCTCGTCGCGTGGCAGCACCCGGCGTACCACCGGTTCGTTCTTTGCCGCCAGTTCCCCCATGCGCTTTTCGATCGCCAGCAGGTCGTCGGGCGTGAAGGGGCGCTTGTAGGCAAAGTCGTAATAGAAGCCGTTTTCGATCACCGGGCCGATGGTCACCTGGGCCTCGGGGAACAATTCCTTCACCGCGTATGCCAGCAGATGGGCCGTGCTGTGGCGGATGATCTCCAGGCCTTCAGCGTCCTTGTCGGTGACGATGGCCAGCTGCGCGTCGGCGTCGATGCGGTGGCTGGTGTCCACCAGCTTGCCGTCCACCTTGCCCGCCAGGGCCGCCTTGGCCAGGCCGGTGCCGATCGAAGCGGCCACCTCGGCCACCGTGACAGGCGCTTCAAACTCTCGCCGGGAACCGTCCGGCAGCGTGATCTGGGGCATGGGGAACCTCGTACAGGAAACAAAAAAGCGCGGGCTGAGCCGCGCTTTTGTTCAGGGGGACAGGGGGCTGTCGAACGCGCGGTCGCTCTGGGTCAGAGCACGGCCGAAGGCACGCCTGGCACAGGCGCCTCGGCGAAGCAGGTGGTAGTCCGCGGTGTCATAACCGTGCTGCCTTTCTAGCCCTTGTTCGTTGCTGAGGCCGCGAGTTTAGCCGCTGTCACGGCAAGGGCAGCGCCTGCACCGGCCGCCCGGCTGTGACGACTTCAGCGAACTCGTCGGCCAGGCGCTGGCTTTCCGCCACGGCGATGCGCCAGTCGCGCACACGGCCGGCATCGTCGTCGCCGTAGGCCTTGAAGTCGTTGCGGTCGGGCAATTTGGCGTTAGGCAGGCGCGCCACCCACGCGGGGCTGGGCGACAGTACGACCAGGTTGTCGAGCATCGGGCTGGCGCGGTGGCGGCGCTTCAGGCCTTTGTCCAGCCAGCCGGGCACGATGTGGGGCTGGAAGTGCGGGTACAGCACCAGGCCGGGGCCCCCGCCCCAGCCGGGCACCTGCCCGTCGTCCATCGCGGCGTAGTTCAGGTGCAGGTGGTAGTCGGTGATGCCGCCGTCCCAGTAGGCGCCGCGCGGGCCGCTGGGGATGTCGTGCACCGCGTCCAGCCAGAAGGGGATGGAACAGCTCGCCAGGATCGCCGGCGCCAGGTTGGTGGGCGTCAGCGCCGCGCGGTGCGTGCGGAAATCTGCCAGGCCGAAAGGCAAAGGGTCACGCGGGTCAGCAAACACCACGCGGTCGATGAAGGCGCCCAGCGCACGCCGGTGCGCTGCGTTGGCGATGAAAGCCCCCAGGTAACCCGCCGGTGTGCGCACCCTGCCCTGGCGCGCCAGCACGTGCCGGCCGCGGCTGGTGAAGACATGCAGCCGAAAGCGCGGGTGCGACAGCACCTCGGCAGCGCGCACGCCCAGGCGTTCGTCGATCTTCTGGCCAAAGGCGCGGCTCACCGTGCTGGCCGTGGGCATCTTTCCGGGCGCGTGGTCGTAGCGCTGGGTGATGTAGTCCTCGGCCAGCTGGGCCAGTGCGGCGTCGGCCCCGCCTGCCTGCTGCAGGCAGGCCGCGGCCATGCGCCAGGCGCCGATGGAAGCGCCCAGCAGGTGCACGGTCTGCCGCGCCGTGCTGGCCGGGCCCTGCAGCCACTGGCCGAAGATGAACCGGTCCAGCGGGTTCAGCGTGATGCCCTTGGCGCCGCCGGCGGCCGCTGGCATCGCGCGCACGTCCTCGGCACGCAGGCCGCGCTCGCGCAACTGCGCCAGGGCGCGCGGCCCGGCGTGGATGCGCAGCGCAGGCGCCATCGCCGCCGCGGGCATCGCGCTCAGCGCTTGCCCTGCAGCTTGGCAAAGGCCGCCGCCATGGCGCTGCCAGCGGCTGGCTCCGGCGCCCGGCCTGTGCCGCGGGGTGCTGCAGGCCGTTCGCCCCGCCCGGCGGGCCGGAAGCTGTTGTCCACCCTCTCGCGCGGGTTCTGCACCGGCGCGTCCAGCTTCATCGTCAGGCTCACGCGCTTGCGCACCAGGTCCACTTCCAGCACGCGCACCTTCACCACCTGGCCGGTGCGCACCACTTCGCGTGCGTCGCTCACGAACTTGTTCGCCAGCTGGCTCACGTGCACCAGGCCGTCCTGGTGCACGCCCAGGTCGACGAAGGCGCCGAACTGCGCGACGTTGCTGACGGTGCCTTCCAGCACCATGCCGGGCTGCAGGTCTTTCAGGTCGGTGACGGCGTCGTTCAGCCGCGCGACGACGAAGTCCGGGCGCGGGTCGCGGCCGGGCTTTTCCAGTTCCGCCAGGATGTCCTTCACCGTCACCGCGCCGAAGTGCCCGTCGGCAAAGGTCTCGGGCTTCAGGCCGCGCAGCAGCGCGGTGTTGCCCATCAGTTCCTTCACGGGCCGGGCCGTGGCGGCCAGCATCTTTTCCACCACGGGATAGGTTTCGGGGTGCACGCCCGTCAGGTCCAGCGGGTTGTCGCCGTCGCGGATGCGCAGGAAGCCCGCCGCCTGCTCGAAAGTCTTCGGGCCCAGGCCCGTGACGTCCAGCAGCTGCTGCCGGTTGCGAAAGGCGCCATGCGCGTCGCGCCAGCGCACGATGCTGGCGGCCACCGCCGGGCTCAGGCCCGAGACACGCGCCAGCAGCGGCGCGCTGGCGGTGTTCAGGTCCACGCCCACGGCATTCACGCAGTCTTCTACCACCGCTTCCAGGCTCTTGGCCAGGCCGGTTTGGTTCACATCGTGCTGGTACTGGCCCACGCCAATGCTCTTGGGGTCGATCTTCACCAGCTCGGCCAGCGGGTCCTGCAGGCGGCGCGCGATGCTGACCGCGCCGCGCAGGCTGACGTCCAGATCGGGCAGTTCCTTGCTGGCGAATTCGCTGGCGCTGTAGACGCTGGCGCCGGCTTCGCTGACCACCACCTTCTCGATGCGCACCTCGGGGGCAAGCTTCTTCACGCGTGCGATCAGGTCGGCAGCCAGCTTGTCGGTTTCGCGGCTGGCCGTGCCGTTGCCGATAGCGATCAGGTTCACGCCATGCGTGGCCACCAGGCGGCCCAGGGTGTGCAGGCTGCCTTCCCAGTCGTTGCGCGGCTCGTGCGGGTAGACGGTGTGGGTGTCCAGCACGCGGCCAGTGTCGCTAACCACGGCCACCTTCACGCCCGTGCGGATGCCCGGGTCCAGGCCCATCACCACGCGCTTGCCGGCCGGCGCGGCCAGCAGCAGGTCGCGCAGGTTGTCGGCAAACACCTTGATGGCCACGGCCTCGGCCTCTTCGCGCAAGCGGGCGAACAGGTCGCGTTCCAGGCTCAGGCTGAGCTTGACCTTCCAGGCCCAGGCGATGGTCTTGCGGATCAGTTCGTCGCTCTTGCGGGTGGCGTGGCTCCAGCCCAGGTGCCGCGCGATACGGCCTTCGGCCAGGGACACTGTGGGCGCCTTCTTCATGCCGTCCGCAGCCGCCGCCGGCTCTTCGTCCAGCACCAGCTTGGCGTCCAGCCACTCCTGCGTGCGCCCGCGGAAGACGGCCAGCGCGCGGTGGCTGGGGACGGTGCGGATGGGCTCGGCATAGTCGAAGTAGTCGCGGAACTTGGCCGCGTCGGGCGACTGCCCGTCCTTGCCCTCGACCAGCTTGCTCTGGAACAACCCTTCGGCCCACAGCCATTCGCGCAGCTTGCCCACCAGGGCGGCGTCTTCGGCCCAGCGTTCCGACAGCACGTCGCGCACGCCGTCCAGCACGGCCGGGGCGTCGGCGAAGCCGGCTTCTGCGTTCAGGAAAGCGGCAGCCTCAGCCAGCGGGTCCAGCGTGGGGTCGGCAAACAGCCGGTCGGCCAGGGGTTCCAGCCCGGCTTCACGGGCGATCATGCCCTTCGTGCGCCGCCGCGGCTTGTAGGGCAGGTAGATGTCCTCCAGTTCCTGCTTGGTGGGCGCGGCCAGCACGGCCGCGCGCAGTTCGGGCGTCAGCTTGCCCTGCTCGTCGATGCTCTTGATGACGGCGGCGCGGCGGTCTTCCAGCTCGCGCAGGTAGGCCAGGCGCGCTTCCAGTTCGCGCAGCTGGATGTCGTCCAGCCCGTCGGTGGCTTCCTTGCGGTAGCGGGCGATGAAGGGCACCGATGCACCGCCGTCCAGCAGTTCGACGGCGGTCTGGATTTGCTGCGGCCGAACCTTCAGTTCGGCGGCGATCTGCAAAACGATCTTGTCCAAGGAAACAGGGGGGCTGTGCGCCAGGCGCGAAGCCCGCCAGTTTAGCGGCCGCCCTGCCCCGCACCCAGCCAGGCGGCGGCCCCCAGCCCGGCCTGGCGCCCCGTGGCAAAGCAGGCCGTCAGCAGGTAGCCGCCGGTGGGGGCTTCCCAGTCCAGCATCTCGCCAGCGCAGAAGACGCCGGGCCGCGCGCGCAGCATCAGGCCTTCGTCCAGCCCTTCGAAGCGCACGCCGCCGGCCGTGCTGATGGCCTCATCGATGGGGCGCGCAGCCTTCACCGTGATGGGCAGGGCCTTGATGGCCGCCGCCAGCCGCGCCGGGTCGGCCTGGTCTTCGCGCGGCACGCATTCCCACACCAGGCCGGCTTTCACGCCGTCAATCTTCAGCCGCGTCTTCATGTGCGTGGACAGGCTGCGTGGCCCGCGCGGGTGCGCCAGCTCGCGCTGCACCCAGGCCAGGTCGCGGGCGGGCAGCAGGTCCAGGTGGAACCGGGCCTGGCCGTCGCGGGCGATGGCTTCGCGCAGGTGCGACGACGCCGCATAGACCAAGCTGCCTTCGATGCCTGTTGCCGTGACCACGGCTTCGCCACGCTGTTCAAAACCCTCGCAGCGCAGGGCCACACCCTTCAGCGGCTGGCCGGCGTGGCGCTGCGCGAAGTGCGCGGTCCAGCCGACATCGAAGCCGCAGTTCGACGGGCGCAGCGGGGCCAGGTCAGCGCCCGCGGCCTGCAGCCAGGGCCACCAGGCCCCGTCGGACCCTAGGCGCTGCCAGCTGGCGCCGCCCAGGGCCAGCACGGTGGCCACAGGCTCGATGCAGCGTTCGCCTTCGGGTGTGGCCAGGCGCAGCGCGCCCTGGGCGTCCCAGCCCAGCCAACGGTGGCGCATGTGGAAGCCCACGCCCTGGCCGCGCAGCCGGTGCAGCCAGGCGCGCAGCAAGGGCGCGGCTTTCAGGTCTTTCGGGAACACGCGGCCACTGCTGCCGACGAAGGTGTCAACGCCCAGCGCCTGCGCCCAGTCGCGCAGCGCCTGCGGCCCGAAGCTGGCCAGGCTGGTGGCCAGCAGCCTGGAGCGTTCGAGATAGCGCTGGCCGAACAGGGCCGGCGCTTCACCATGCGTCAGGTTCAGCCCGCCCTTGCCTGCCAGCAGGAACTTGCGGCCCACCGACGGCATGGCATCAAAGACCTGCACGCGCTGACCCACCGCGGCCAAGGTTTCGGCGGCCATCAGCCCGGCCGGGCCACCGCCGATGACGGCGACGAAGTTTTCAGATGCATTGGGCGCAAGATTCATCGCCAGACTGTAGGCGCAGCGCCGTGGCGTAAGTTGGCGGGCACGCAGGCGACCCAGTCAGACCCAGCCACTGAAACGCGAGGCCACCATGCCTGATCTGACCCTGCAGCCCCGGCTCCAGCTGCACGCCCTGCCCGCCCTGCCGTCCATGGCGTCCATGGCGTCCATGGCGTTTGCCCCCTCACCCCGCTGGGTACCCGGCCTTGCACCAGCCAAGGCGCAGCGCTGGCCGGCAGGCCAGTCTGCTGGCCTGCCTGCACGCCTGTTTGCCAGCCTGGCCCTGCTGCTGACCGCGGGCTTGCCCCCCGCCGCGCTGGCGCAAGCCTGCCAGGCCACGGCCGGCGCGGTGCCGCCCGTGGTGGTGGAGCTCTACACGTCCGAAGGCTGCAGTTCCTGCCCGCCGGCCGACCGCTGGCTGTCCAGCCTGAAGGGCCGCAGCGACGTGCTGCCGCTCGCGTTTCACGTCACCTACTGGGATTCGCTGGGCTGGCCCGACGCCTTCGCCAAGCCTGAATTCACCCAGCGGCAGTACGACTGGTCGCGCGTGCATCGCTCGGCCCAGGTCTACACGCCGCAGGCCATCGTCGACGGCCGCGACTGGCGCGTCTGGCCGCGCCTGCCCGACGCCGCAGCCGCTGAACGCCCGCGCGCGCCGGTCAGCCTGCGCCTGCAGCGCCAGGGTGACACGGTGGTGGCTGATATCGGCGCCGCGCCGGCCGCTACGCCAGCCTTGGCGGGCTATTGGGTGGTGACGGAAAACGGGCACCTCACGCCCGTGAAGGCCGGCGAAAACGCCGGCCGCACGCTGGCCCATGACCATGTGGTGCGACTGCTGCAGCCGGTGCCCGGCTGGGCCGCGGCCAGCGGGCTGCAGAGCCGGCTGGCCGTCACCCGGGGCGAAGCGGCAAACCCGCGCCGCGTGGCCTTTGTCGTCGTCGAAGCCCAGAGCCGGCGCCCGGTGCAGGCGTTGGCCCTGGACTGCTGAGACGCACCAGACGAACCCGCCTCAGGCGCGGTCTTCGTTCGCAGCGCGCCGGCGCGTCACCGACAGCCCGATCAGGCCCAGGCCGACCAGCAGCGACAGCACGGTGGCGGGCTCGGGCACCGCCGACGTGATGGGGATGGTGTTGGCATTGCCGATCACCGCGCCCGTCAGGTTCGGGATGCCGAACACCTGCGAGAGCGCACCCGCCGCGGCAGCCGTCAGCGACAGCGAGAACGGCGCCGTGGCGACGCCGCTGCTGCCCAGCGTGAACAGCGGTACCGCGCCCAGCACCGTGCTGCCCACCGACACCTGGCCTGTGAGCGTGCCGCCCACGGTGTCGATGACGAAGTCGCGCAGGTTCACGGTGGCCGAGCTGTTGCTCAGGAACAGGCCGCTGCCGCTGTGCTGGATGCTGCCAGCGAAAGTGGCGGTATCCAGGCTGCCACCGGTGACGGGGAAGAAGGCCAGCGGGATGCCAGCCGAACCCGGTGAGATCTGCGCCGTGCCCAGACCGCCGACGGTCAGGCCGGCGGCTGTCAGCGTGGGGGCAGCCACCAGCGACACCGAGGTGACGCCGCCGACGATGGGCAGGCTTTGCGCAAAGGCAGGTGCCGAGGCCAGGCCAAAGGACAGGGCGGCCGCGGCCGCGAGGATCGATTGCTTCATCACAGTGCTCCAGGTGCTGGGGGTTGCGGAACGAAGGGGTGAACAGACTTGGCTGATACCCGACCGTAGTCAGAAATACCAACCAGTCTCGAACACTACCGAATCGTTCAAAGCCTGACTGTGACAACCACTGGTGGCGTACCCCTTCAGTCAGGGGGCCACAAGCCGCGGCGCCCTCGCAGCTCAGCCTTCCCCGCGCAGCTTCACCCGCAGCGCCTGGCCGATCTCGGGCTTGGCCGCGAAGGGGTCGGTGGGGTTGCGGCCCTGCACGATGTCTTCCAGCCGCACCTGCACGCCGGCCAGGGCCTTGGGGTGGCTGTAGATGTAGAAGCGGTCTTCGTCCATCGCGTCGAAGACGAACTGCGCCACGTCGGCGGCGCTGAGCTTGCCGCTGGTGACGGCCTTGTCGCTCATGGCCTGGGCGATCAGCTGGCTGCGCGTGGGGCGCAGCGCGGCGTCGGCAAATTCAGCCGGCCGGTTGCGTTCGCTCTGGTGGATGCCGGTGGGCACGAAATACGGGCATAGCACGTGCGCCTGTACCTGGGTGCTGACCAGGGCCAGGTCCTGGAACAGGGTCTCGCTCATCGCCACCACGGCGTGCTTGCTGACGTTGTACACACCCATGTTGGGCGCGCTCAGCAGCCCGGCCATGCTGGCGGTGTTGACGATGTGGCCGCGCCAGGCGGGGTCGGCCGCGGCGGCAGCCAGCATCAGCGGGGTGAAGACGCGCACGCCGTGGGCCACGCCCATCAGGTTCACGCCCAGCAACCATTCCCAGTCCTTCAGCGTGTGTTCCCAGATCAGCCCGCCCGCCCCCACGCCGGCGTTGTTGAAGACGAAATGCGGCGTACCGAAGCGTTCCAGCGTGGCGGCGGCCAAGGCGTCGACTTCAGAAGCCTTCGACACGTCCAGCCGGAAGGGCAGCACCGCCGCGCCCAGCGCGCGCACGCTGGCGGCGGCGGCTTCCAGGGCGTCGGCCTGCACGTCGGCCATCACGATGTTCATGCCACGGGCGGCGGCGATGCGGCTGGCTTCCAGCCCGAAGCCCGAAGCGGCGCCAGTGATGACGGCCGTGTGGCCGCGGGTGAGTGTGCTCATGGTGGGGACCCTTCAGTCTTCGGTGCGCAGCTGGTAGCCGCGGCGGGGAAAGTGCACGTGCACGGTGCCGGCGCGTGCGTCTTCGCGGCGGATCACGATCTCGTCTTCGCCCAGGCCCACCAGGGTGCCGGCGCTGGGTTCGGTGCCGTAGTCGGCCGCGGCCACGCTCACGCGCTGGCCGGCGGCCAGGCCCTGGCCGGACATCACGTCGGCCGCCTGCGGAACGGCAGCGCGGGCGATGGCCAGGGCTTCGTCGGCCGGCAGCGGCTGGCTGCGGCCATGGCCGATGGCCAGCACGCGGTCCAGCCAGGCACCCAGCCGCGCATAAGGCGCCAGCACGCCAGCCACGGGCGGCGCGCGGCGGATAAACCACAGGCAGTGCGCGACCGAGAAGTCGGCCACTGAAGGCTCGTCGCCCAACAGGTAGCCGCGGCGCTGCCCCGGCTGCGGTTCCGCCAGCTGTGCTTCCAGCGTCGCCAGCGCAGCCTGCAGCTGCAGCGTGGCCTCGGCCAGCGGCAGGCGCCGCACGCTGGCGCTGAAGGGCTTGCGGTCGGCCGCGAAGGCCTGCAGGGCTTCGGGCGGCTGGCCTGCGAACAGCGCGGCGATGCCGGCGGGCTGCATGGTGTATGGGATGGCGATCCAGAACAGCGTGCTGTCGGCCCACTGCGCCAGCACCGGGGCCAGCGGCGCGCTGGCCGGGAACAGCGTGGGGCCGGGGCGCAGGGCTTCCAGCACGCGGGCGATGAGCGCGGTGTCGCAATACACATCAGCGCCGATCTGCAGCACCGGGGCGCGCCGGTAGCCGCCCGTCAGCGCCAGCAGGTCGGGCTTGGGCATGATGGCTGGCATGCGCACCGACTGCCAGTCCAGGCCCTTGAAGCCCAGCATCAGCCGCGCCTTTTCAGCGAAGGGCGAAGTGGCGTAGTGGTGCAGGACGGGGGTGGTGGCATTCATGGCGCCGGCCTCAGCATTTCGATGTGGGGGATGTTGTCTTCCATGTATTGGCCGCCTACGGCAGCGAAGCCGAAGCCGGCATAGAAGCGGTCCAGGTGCGCCTGCGCGCTGATGCGCAGGGCCACGCCGGGCCAGGTGGTATCCATGCGCCGCAGGCCTTCGGCCACCAGCTGCCGGCCCAGACCGGTACCGCGGGCGACGGGCGCGGTGATGACGCGGCCGATCGAGGCTTCGGCGTACTTCGCGCCCGGGTCCACGCCACGCAGGTAGGCCATCAGCTGGCCCTGCGCGCCGCGGCCCAACAGGTGCCAGCACTGGCGGTCTACGCCGTCGGGGTCCAGGTAGGCGCAGTTCTGTTCGACCGAGAACACCGCGCTGCGCAGGGCCAGCAGGTCGTAGAGATCGTCCAGGGCCAGGCTGGCGTAGCGCAGCCAGGCCCAATCCACGGGCCCGGGCAAGGGCACGGGCAGAGCCAAGGGCACGGGGTCTGCCTGCGGCATCGCCGTCAAGCCAGCTTCACCAGCTGCTTGCCGAAGTTGCGGCCCTTCAGCAGCCCCATGAAGGCCTCGGGCGCAGCGGCCAGGCCTTCGGCTACGCTCTCGCGATACTTCAGCTGGCCAGTGGCTACCATCGTGCCCAATTCCTTCAGCGCCTGCGGCCACAGCGGCATGTGTTCGCTGACGATGAAGCCCTGCAGCTTCAGCCGAGACACCAGGATCAGCGACGGGTTGGCCATCGGGATCGGCTCGCCGTTGTAGCCGGAAATCATCCCGCAGAAGGCGATGCGGCCGAAGGCGTTCATGCGCGCCATCACCACGTCCAGGATCGGGCCGCCGACGTTCTCGAACACCCCATCCACGCCGTTCGGCGCGGCGGCCTTCAGGGCCAGCGAGAGTTCCTTGCCGTGGCCAAGAGCCTTGTAGTCCAGGCAGGCGTCGAAGCCCAGTTCGTCGACGGTGTAGGCGCACTTGTCCGGCCCGCCGGCAATGCCCACCACGCGGCAGCCGCGCGCCTTGGCCAGCTGCCCCAGCGCACCACCCACAGCGCCGCTGGCGGCGGTGACGACAATCGTCTCGCCAGCCTTCGGTTCGATGATCTGCGTCAACCCCACCCAGGCCGTGACGCCCGGCATGCCCACTGCGCCCAGGTAAGCCGCCAGCGGGATGTGCGTGGTGTCCACCTTGCGCAGCGCACCGGGCTGGGCGGCGTCCACCACGGCGTACTGCTGCCAGCCGCCCATGCCCACCACCTTGTCGCCCGGCGCATAGCCCGGGTGGCGCGACTCCACGACTTCGCCCACCGTGCCGCCGATCATCACCGCGTCCAGCGGCTGCGGCTGAGCGTAGCTCTTGCCGTCGTTCATGCGGCCGCGCATGTACGGGTCCAGGCTCAGGTAGTGGTGGCGCACCAGCACCTGCTGGTCCTGCAGCGCGGGCAGGTCGACCGTCTCCAGGCGGAAGTTGGCGGCGCTGGGCTCGGCCGTGGGGCGCGAGGCGAGGACGATGCGTTGGTTGTTCATGCGGGTTCCTTGGAGTCGCGTTCAGGGGTGTCGGTTGCAGGACGGCGTTGCAGCGCCTTGGCCTGGCGGCTGCCGGTGGGCAGGCCGCGCAGGTACTTGAAGGTGCCGGTGGCGTGCGCGCACAGGCGCCCGGCTTCGTCGAAGACGCGGCCCTCGGTGAAGGCCAGTGTCGTGGTGTGGTCCAGCAGCTGGCCTTCGGCACGCAAGCGGCCTTCGGCGGGGCGCATGAAGCTGGTCTTCATCTCGATGGTGGCCACGCCCGGGCCGCCGCCATCGGCCTGCTGATGAATCGACCGCGCCGCCATGGCCATGGCCACGTCCAGCAGGCTCATCAGAACGCCACCATGGGCCACTTCCCAGCTGTTCAGGTGGCCTTCGCGCAGGTCCACGCGCAGCTCGGCCCGGCCGCCGCCCAGGTGCCAGAGCTCGAAGCCCAGCTCTTCGACGAAGGGAATGCGCAGCGGAAACTGCAGCGGCGCCGGCAGCTTCGGGTTCATGGGAGCGGAACGCGAGATCAGCCGCCGTGCACCGAACTGACGCCGCCGTCCACCGCCAGCACCTGCCCCGTGATGTGCTTGCCTGCCGCGCTGGCAAACAGCAGGGCCGCGCCCTTCAGGTCGTCGTCGTCGCCGATGCGCTTCAGCGGCGCGGCCGCGGCCAGCTTGTCCACGCCGAAGTGTTCCAGCACGCCCTTGGTCATCTTGCTGGGGAAGAAGCCCGGCGCCAGCGCATTGACGGTGATGCCGTAGCTGCCCCATTCCGCTGCCAGCGTGCGCGTGAAGTTCACCACCGCGCCCTTGCTGGTGCCGTAGGCGATGAACTTGACGTCCATGCTGCCCCCCAGGCCGGCAATGCTGGCGACGTTGATGATGCGGCCGCGCCGCTGGGGGATCATGCTGGCCTTGCCGACCGCCTGCGCGAACAGGAACAGGCTGCGGATGTTGAGGTTCATCACCTTGTCCCAGGCTTCCAGCGGGTAGTCCTCGGCCGGGGCACCCCAGGTGGCGCCTGCGTTGTTCACCAGGACGTCGATGCGGCCCAGGCGGTGCATCGTCTCGTCCACCACTTTCTGCACCTGGGCCGGGTCGGCCGCGTCGGCCGCCACCCAGCGCGCGTCGATGCCGCGTTCAGACAGGTGTGCCGCGGCTTCTTCCAGGTCGGCCGCCTTGCGCGACGTCAGCATGATCTTGGCACCCGCCTCGCCCAGCGCTTCGGCCATCTGCAGGCCCAGACCGCGTGAACCGCCGGTGACCAGCGCCACCTGGCCGGAAAGATCGAACAGCTTCTGGATGGGGGTGCCCATGGGGTTTCCTTCAAGGATGTACGGGTCAATCGCGCCGGCGGGCGCGCACGAAGATCAGCACGACGCCGACGACCACGGCCAGGCTGCCGCCGGTGATGAGGGCCCAGCCGGGCAGCGGGTCACGCGCCTGCAGGAAGATGCCGAAAGACGCCGTTAGCAGGCCGCCATAGATCAGCGCCCAGACCCACTTTTCCAGCGTCTCGTTCTTCATCGCCTGAGTCGAAAGCTGTCAAGCATTCAGAACCAGCCGGCCTGCATGTCGCGGCACAGAGCTTCGCGCCGCGCCACCACGCCCAGCCAGGCATCGATCTTGGGCAACTCATAGGCATAGAAGTAGCGCATAGCGGCCAGCTTGCCGGGCTTCAGGGCCTGCGCAGCGGGGGAAGCACCGCGACCTGCCGCCAGGGCCACGTCCAGCCACACCCAGGCCAGCACCACGTGACCGAAAGCCTGCAGGTAGAGCGTGGCGTTGGCCAGTGCGTCCTCGGGCCGGCCCGTGGCCCAGGCCGACTGGGTGGCGGCGCCCAGCCGCTGCAGCGCGGCTGCCAGCGCGTTGGCCGGTTCAGCCAGCCCTTCCACCTGGCCCGCGGCCTGCGCCGTGGCGCTGATGCGCCCGGCCAGCAGCTTCAGGCCCGCGCCGCCTTCCATCACCACCTTGCGGCCCAGCAGGTCCAGCGCCTGGATGCCGTGGGTGCCTTCGTGGATCATGTTCAGGCGGTTGTCGCGCCAGTACTGTTCCACCGGAAAGTCGCGCGTGTAGCCGTAGCCGCCCAGCACCTGGATGGCCAGCGAATTGGCTTCCAGGCACCATTCACTGGGCCAGCTCTTGGCAATCGGCGTCAGCACTTCCAGCAGCAGCGCAGCTTCGCGCGCGGCGGCTTCTTCGCCCGTGTGCTGTTCGTCGACCAGCCGGGCGCAGTAGAGCGCCAGCGCCAGCGCGCCTTCGGCATAGGCCTTCTGCGCCAGCAGCATGCGCTTCACATCAGCGTGTTCGATGATGGGCACGGGTGGCTGCGTGGCGTCCTTGCCCGCGCCGGTGATGGACCGGCCCTGGCTGCGCTGGCGCGCGTAGTCCAGCGACACTTCGAACCCCGCCATGCCCAGCATGGTGGCGGCCATGCCCACGCCAATGCGCGCCTCGTTCATCATGTGGAACATGCAGCGAAGGCCTTCGCCAGGCCGGCCCACCAGGTAAGCGACAGCACCCGGCCGGCCGCCGGGGCGGTGCTGGCCTTCACCGAAGTTCAGCAGCGTGTTGGTGGTGCCGCGCCAGCCGCACTTGTGGTTCAGGCCGGCCAGCACCACGTCGTTGCGTTCACCTGTCAGGCGGCCTTCGGTGTCCACCAGCCACTTGGGCACGATGAACAGCGAGATGCCCCGCGTACCCGCCACCAGCTTGCCATCCGGCCCCGGGATCTTGGCCAGCACCAGGTGGATGATGTTTTCCGTCAGCTCGTGTTCGCCAGCGGAAATCCACATCTTGTTGCCGTGCAGGCGAAAGCGCGGGCCCAGCGGGTCGTGCGCGTCGTCTGGCAGGGCGCGGGTGGCGATGTCCGACAGGCTGGACCCGGCCTGCGGTTCACTCAGGCACATCGTGCCCGCCCAGCGCCCGGCGAATTCGTTGGCGGCAAACACCTGCTGCTGCAGCGGCGTGCCGTGGGCCATCAGCAGATTGGCGTTGCCGGCGGTGAGCATGCCCGCGCCGATGCTGACGCTGGCCTTGGCGAAGAAGGCGTTGGCCGCCGCTTCCACGGTGTAGGGCAGCTGCATGCCGCCGATGCCGTAGTCCTGCGCTGCGGCCAGCATGCCGCTTTCGGCATAGGCCTTCCAGGCGTCGTGCGTGGCTTGGGGCAGGACGACCTTCTCACCGTCGAAGCGCGGCTCTTCGGTGTCGACCAGGCGATTGAAGGGCGCGAACCGGTCGCGCGCGATGCGTTCGCAGGTGTCCAGCACGGCCGAAAAGGTCTCAGCCGAATGTTCGGCAAAGCGGGGCCGGGCTGTCAGGCTGGCCACGTTCAGCCAGTCGTTCAGCAGGAATTCCAGGGTGGCGCGCATCGCTATCGGTTCCTTCCCATGCGGCCGCGGGGCCCGCGGCCAGTGCTGGCCTGCTGCGGCGTGGGGCCTGGCGTTGAACTTGAAGGCGTCAGAGCACTTCGAAGATGCCGGCCGCGCCCATTCCGCCGCCAATGCACATGGTCACGCACACGCGCTTGGCACCGCGGCGTTTGCCTTCGATCAAGGCATGCCCCGTCAGACGCTGGCCGCTGACGCCATAAGGGTGGCCGACCGCGATGGCGCCGCCGTTGACGTTCAGCCGGTCCATCGGGATGCCCAGGGTGTCGGCGCAGTACAGCACCTGCACGGCGAAGGCCTCGTTCAGTTCCCACAGGTCGATGTCGGCCACCGTCAGGCCCAGGCGCTTCAGCACCTTGGGCACGGCGAACACCGGGCCGATGCCCATTTCATCGGGCTCGCAGCCCGCCACCGCAAAGCCCAGGAAGCGCCCCAGGGGCTTCAGGCCCTTCTTCTGTGCCAGGCTTTCGTGCATCAACACGCAGGCACCGGCGCCGTCGCTGAACTGGCTGGCATTGCCGGCGCTGATGACGCCGCCCGGAATGGCCGTGCGAATGCCGCAGATGCCCTCATACGTGGTGCCCGGGCGAATACCTTCGTCCTGGCTGACGGTGACTTCCTTGCTGCGCAAGCCCAGCACCGCGTCGGCCACGCCGGCGGTGACGGTGATGGGCGCGATCTCGTCCTTGAACAGCCCGGCTTCCAGCGCGGCACTGGCCTTCTGCTGGCTGCCGGCGCCATAGTGGTCCATGCGGTCGCGCGCGATGCCGTAGCGCTTGGCCACGTTCTCGGCCGTCTGCAGCATGTTCCAGTAGATCTCGGGCTTGTGCTGCTTCAGCCAGCTGTCCTGCAGCATGTGCGTGTTGGCCTCGTTCTGCACGCAGCTGATGCTTTCCACGCCGCCGCCGACGAAGACATCGCCTTCGCCCGCAATGATGCGCTGCGCCGCCATCCCGATGGTCTGCAGCCCGCTGCTGCAAAACCGGTTGACCGTCATGCCGCTGGTGGTGATGGGCAGGCCGGCTCGCAGGGCAATCTGCCGCGCGATGTTGCTGCCAGTGGCGCCTTCTGGCGTGGCGCAGCCCATGATGACGTCGTCCACTTCGGCGGGGTCGATGCCGGCGCGTTCGACGGCAGCCTTCACGGCGTGGCCGCCCAGGGTGGCGCCATGCGTCATGTTGAAGGCGCCCTTCCAGCTCTTGGCCAGGGGCGTGCGGGCGGTGGAAACGATGACGGCTGCGGTCATGGGGTGGCTCCTGGATCGGGGGTGGGGTTCAGGCGGGTTTCAGACGGAGTTCAGGCGGCGGGCTTCAGCACCGAGGCGGCCTTGTAGACGCTGTTCAGCGGCTGGGCAAAGACTTGGCGCACCAGCGGCTCGAAGGCCTCGATGGGCCAGGTTTCGGCCTGGGCATCGAAGGCCGCGTTGTCGTACAGGGCGCAAAACTCTTCGGTGCGGGCGTAGTGTTCATGGCCGCGGAACTGGTCGCGCAGGTGCCTGTCCAGCCCGATGTGGTGGAAGAAGTAGTAGCCCTGGAAGATGCCGTGGTGCTGCACCATCCAGCGGTTGGCGTCGCTGACAAACGGCTTCACGATGGCCGCTGCGATGTCGAAGTGGTTGTAGCTGCCCAGCGTGTCGCCGATGTCGTGCAGCAGCGCGCAGACCACGTATTCGTCGTCGCGCCCGTCCTTCGCTGCGCGCGTGGCCGTCTGCAGGCTGTGCTGGTAGCGGTCGATGGGAAAGCCGCCATGGTCGCCGTCCAGCAGCTTCAGGTGGGCCAGCACGCGGTCTGGCAGGCTGCGGGCGCTGTGCATCACCTCGGCGCCGATGGCACGCCAGTCGTCCTGGGTGCTGTCTTCCATGCGGGTGAAGGTGGTGCGTGCGCTCATGATGCTGCCGTCAGGTGAAAGACTTGCCTTCGGCCGCCAGCCGCGCCAGCAAAGGCGCGGGCTGCCAGAACGAAGCATCGTCCAGCGGGTTGGCCGCAAACTTCTTCATCGTCTGCACCACGTTGAAAAGACCCACCGTGTCGGCATAGCACATGGGCCCGCCACGGTGCAGCGGGAATCCATAGCCGGTGAGGTAGACCATGTCGATGTCGCTGGCACGGCTGGCGATGCCTTCCTCGACGATCTTGGCGCCTTCGTTCACCAGCGCGTAGACCAGGCGGTGCACGATCTCGTCGTCGCTGATCTTGCGCGCCGTGACGCCGAGCGCGGCGCGATGGTCTTCGATCATCTTCACCACCGCGGCGCTGGGTCTCGCGTCGCGCTTGCCGGCCACGTAGTCGTACCAGCCCGCGCCCGTCTTCTGGCCATAGCGGCCCATTTCGCACAGCAGGTCGGCCGTCTTGCTGTAGCGCATGCCCGGCTTTTCAACGTAGCGGCGCTTGCGGATGGCCCAGCCGATGTCGTTGCCCGCCAGGTCACCCATGCGGAAGGGGCCCATGGCGAAGCCGAACTTTTCCACCGCCTTGTCCACTTGCTCGGGCGTGCAGCCTTCTTCCAGCAGGAAGCCGGCCTGCCGGCTGTACTGTTCGATCATGCGGTTGCCGATGAAGCCGTCGCAGACGCCGCTAACCACCGCCGTCTTCTTGATCTTCTTCGCCGTGGCCATGACCGTGGCCAGCACGTCCTTGGCCGTGGCCTTGCCGCGCACCACTTCCAGCAGCTTCATCACGTTGGCCGGGCTGAAGAAGTGCAGGCCCACCACGTCCTGCGGGCGCTTGGTGAAGCTGGCGATCTGGTCGACGTCCAGCGTGCTGGTGTTGCTGGCGAGGATGGCGCCAGGTTTCACCACCTCGTCCAGGGTCTTGAACACCGCTTCCTTCACGCCCATCTCTTCGAACACGGCTTCGATCACCAGGTCGGCGTCGGCCACGTCGGCGTAGCTCAGCGTCGGCTTCAGCAGCGCCATGCGCGCGTCCAGCTTGTCCTGCTTCAGCTTGCCCTTCTTCACCTGGGCTTCGTAGTTCTTGCGGATCGTGGCCACGCCGCGGTCTAGCGCTTCCTGCTTGGTTTCCAGCATCGTCACCGGCAAGCCGGCGTTCAGGAAGTTCATGCTGATGCCGCCGCCCATGGTGCCGGCGCCGATCACGGCCACCTTGGCGATGCTGCGCTGGGGCGTGTCTTCGGGCACATCCGGAATCTTGCTGGCCGCGCGTTCAGCCAGGAAGGCATGGCGCAGGGCCTTGCATTCGGGCGTCATCATCAGCGCCATGAAGGTCTCGCGTTCGTAGACCATGCCGTCGTCGAACTTGCGCTTCAGCGCCACTTCGACGGCGTCCACACACTTGGCCGGCGCAGGGAAGTTCTTCGCCATGCCCTTGACCATGTTGCGGGCGAACTGGAAGTACGCGTCCGGGTTCGGGTGGCTCACCTTCAGGTTGCGTACCAGGGGCAACGTGGCGGCCTTGCCGGCGTATTCGCTGCCCTTCGCAGCCGCATAGGCCACAGCCGCAGGCAGCAGGTCGCCTTCGATGATCTGGTCGAACAGCTTCTGGCCTGGCACCGCGGCCAGCATCTCGCTCTTCACGGGTTCGCCGCTGACGATGACGTTCAGCGCCGTTTCCACGCCCAGCACACGCGGCAAGCGCTGCGTGCCGCCCGCGCCCGGGATCAGACCAATCTTCACTTCCGGCAGGGCCACGGCCACACCCGGTGCCGCCACCCGGAAATGGCAGCCCAGAGCCAATTCCAGCCCGCCGCCCATGCACACGCCGTTGACGGCGGCCACGATGGGCTTGCTGCTGGCTTCCAGCACCTTGATCAGCGACAGCAGGTTGGGCTCCATCGTCGCCTTGGGGCTGCCGAATTCACGGATGTCTGCTCCGCCCGAGAAGGCCTTGCCGCCGCCGGTGATGACGATGGCCGCAATCGCCGCGTCGGCGTTGGCTTTCTCCACCCCTTCAGCCACGGCCACGCGGGTGGCGTAGCCCAGGCCGTTGACGGGCGGGTTGTCCAGGGTGATGACGGCAACCGTGCCCTGGGGTTCGTACTTGGCGCTCATGGCCTCTCCTCGGCGTGCACTCGGCGTGCGGGGTGAAATAGAACGATCGTTCGATTCTAGGCAGGGCGGCTGTCGCGCTTCTGTCCCTGCCGTGACAAGACGCAGGCGCTACACCTCCAGCCATTCCTTGCGGATGTAGCTGTTGGCGCGCAGTTCGGCCGGCGTGCCTTCGAAAACGATCTGCCCGTGGCCCATCACCAGGCAGCGGTCGGCCACTTCCAGTGCGATCGTCAGCTTCTGTTCGACCAGCAGCACACTGATGCTGCGCCGGCGCAGTTCGCGCAGGTATTCGGCCACCAGTTCGACGATCTTTGGCGCCAGGCCTTCGGTGGGCTCGTCGATCATGATCAGCTCCGGGTCGCCCATCAGGGTGCGGCACAGGGTCAGCATCTGCTGTTCGCCGCCGCTCAGCACGCCGGCTTCGGTGTGCTGGCGTTCCTTCAGACGCGGAAACATCTTGTACATGTCGTCGAAGCCCCAGCGGCTGTCCTTGGCACCGCGCTTTTGGCCCAGCAGCAGGTTCTGGTGCACCGTCAACGTGGGGAAGATGTCGCGGTTCTCGGGCACGTAGCCGATGCCAGCGTTCGCGATCTCGAAGGCCTTGCGGCCCAGCAGTTCGCGTTCCTTGAAGCGCACCTGGCCCGTGCAGTCCACCAGGCCCATGATGGCCTTGACGGTGGTGCTGCGGCCCGAGCCGTTGCGCCCCAACAGGGCCACGATCTCGCCCGGCCGCACGTCGAAGTTCACGCCATGCAGCACATGGCTCTTGCCGTAGAAGGCGTGCAGGTTCTGCAGATTCAGCATGTCCGTGCCCCTTCAGTGCCCGGCTTCCGCCGCTTGCGCTTCGGCCAGCACCGACCCCAGATACGCTTCCTGCACGCGGGCGTTGGCGCGCACCAGGTCGGGGGTGTCGAAGGCGATGACTTCGCCGTACACCAGCACCGCAATCTTGTCGGCCAGGCCGAAGACCACGCCCATGTCGTGTTCCACCGTCAGCAAGGTCTTGCCCACCGTCACTTCACGGATCAGGTTGACGAAGCGTGCGGTTTCGCTCTTGCTCATGCCGGCCGTGGGTTCGTCCAGCAGGATGACGCTGGCACCGCCAGCGATGGTGATGCCGATCTCCAGCGCGCGCTGTTCGGCATAGGTCAGGTTCATCGCCAGCACGTCGCGCCGCTTGTGCAGCTTGATCATGTCCATCACTTCCTCGGCGCGGTCGTTGGCGTCGCGCGCGTCGGCCAGGAAGCGCCAGAACGCGTACTTGTAGCCCAGGCTCCACAACACCGCGCAGCGCAGGTTCTCAAACACTGACAGGCGCATGAACAGGTTGCTGACCTGGAAGCTGCGCGCCAACCCGCGGCGGTTGATTTCATACGGCTTCAAGCCGTCAATCTTCTGCCCGTGCAGCAGGATGTCGCCGCTGGTGCTGCCGAAGCGCCCGCTGATCAGGTTGAACAGCGTGCTCTTGCCGGCGCCGTTCGGCCCGATGATGGCCACGCGTTCGCCCGGCTTCACGGCCAGGCTGGCGCCACGGATGATTTCGGTCTTGCCGAAGCTCTTGCGCACGTCGCGCAGTTCGACGGCGTATTCGGTGTTGGATGGGGTCGTCATGCCAGTCGCGTTCATGCCAAGCTTTCGCGGCGCTTGATTTCTTTCTCGATCTCTTCCTGCACCGTGCCCCACTGCCGCACGAACTGGCGCCGCACCAGTTCAAACAGGCCCAGGCTGACCACCAGCACGAAGCTGGCGCCGAACCAGCTGTCCAGGCTCTTGGCGTTCAGGCTGGCGCCCATGAAGCTGAGCTGCGGGCCCAGGGCTTCGTTCAGCTGCAGGTGGTAGACCATCTCGATCATCGCCCCGGCCCCGGCCAGGATGCCGAAGCCTGTGCCTGCCAGCGCCAAGTAGCTGCCCCACAGCGTGCGCAGCTTGCCGAAGCTGGCCACGCGCAGGTTCATCATGATCAGGCTGCTGACGCCACCCGGCGCGAACATCACCATGAACGTGAAGATCAGGCCCAGGTACAGCAGCCAGGCCTGCGTGAGCTCGCTCAGCAGCACCAGGGCCAGCACCATCAGGATGGCGCCGATGATGGGGCCGAAGAAGAAGATCGCGCCGCCCAAGAAGGTGAACAGCAGGTAGGCCCCGCTGCGCGCGGCGTTCACGACTTCGGCCGTAACGATCTCGAAGTTCAGCGCCGCCAGACCCCCTGAAATGCCCATGAAGAAGCCACTGGCGATGAAGGCCGTGTAGCGCACGATCTGGGTGTTGTAGCCCACGAATTCCACGCGCTCGGGGTTGTCGCGCACGGCGTTCAGCATGCGGCCCAGGGGCGTGCGCGTGAAGGCGTACATCAGCGCGGTGCAGACGATGGTGTAGACGGCGATCAGGTAGTACAGCTGGATCTGCGGCCCGAAGGTGACGCCCAGGAAGGGCTGGCCCGCCACCCGGTTGCCGCTGATGCCACCTTCGCCGCCGAAGAAGCCCGGGAACATCAGCGACATGGCCCACACCAGTTCGCCCACGCCCAGGGTAATCATGGCAAAGGGCGTGCCGGCCTTCTTCGTCGTGACATAGCCCAGCAGCGCCGCCACGGCCATGCCGGCCAGGCCACCGATGAGCGGGATCATGCTCACCGGCACGCTCAGCTGCCCCTTGCTCACCAGGTTCAGCGTGTGGATGGCGAAGAACGACCCCAGGCCGGAATACACCGCATGCCCGAAGCTGAGCATGCCGCCCTGCCCCAGCAGCATGTTGAAGGCCAGGCAGCCGATGATGGCGATGCCGATCTGGCTGAGCATGGTCAGGGAAAGGCCGCTAGTCCAGATCAGCGGTGCGGCCAGCATCACCAGGGCGTAGCCGCCCCAGATCAACCAGCGGCCGACGTTGTAGGGCTTGAAGCGGTAGCGCTGCGCCTTGCCGGCGCGGGCCGCTGCGGGCGTGGCCGGTGCTGGCGGGGACGAGGCCGCCCGCGCTGCCATGCCGCCGGCCGGAGCCGGCTTGCTGTTCATGACGCTGGTATTCATGGCCTCAACCCTCACGAGTACCGAACAGGCCCTTGGGCCGGAAGATCAGGATCAGCACCAGCAGCAGGTAGGGCAGGATGGCGGCCACCTGGCTGACCTTCACGCTCCACAGCGCATAGCCGAAAGACTGCGGCCCCACCTGCATGCCCAGCCAGGCCAGGAAGTCGCTGAAGCTGCGGTCACTGCCCACCGCAAAGCTCTCGATCACCCCCAGCCCGACCGATGCGACGAAGGCCCCGGCCAGCGAGCCCATGCCGCCGATCACGATCACGGCAAACACCACAGCACCCACCGCCAGCGCCATCGAAGGCTCGGTCACGCGCAGCGCACCCCCGATCACCCCGGCCAACGCTGCCAGTGCCGTGCCACCGCCAAACACCATCATCAGCACGCGGGGCACGTTGTGGCCCAGCGATTCCACCGCGTCGGGGTGCGTCAGCGCGGCCTGGATCACCAGCCCGATGCGCGTGCGCGTGAGCACCAGCCACACCGCCACCAGCATCAGCACGGCCACGGCCATGCCGAAGGCGCGGAAGGCCGGGAACTGCGTGCACAGCGCGCCGGCCACGGTGCGGCAGACCTCGGGCGGGGCGCCCCAGCTCAGGCCCAGCGACGTGGGCAGTTCGACGATGGTGAACAGCGGCCCGCGCAGCGATTCCGGCGGCTGGAAGTTCAGCGCCTGGCGGCCCCAGACCAGCTGCACCAGTTCCAGGATGATGTAGCTCAGCCCGAAGGTGATCAGCAGTTCAGGCACGTGCCCGAACTTGTGCACCCGCCGCAGCGCGAAGCGCTCGAACAGCGCGCCCATCACGCCCACGATGGGCGGCGCCAGCACCAGCCCGAACCAGAAGCCGAAGGCCTGGGTGATGGTGTAGGCCACGTAGGCGCCCAGCATGTAGAAGCTGGCGTGGGCAAAGTTCAGCACACCCATCATGCTGAAAATCAGCGTCAGGCCGCTGGCCAGCATGAACAGCAGCAGCCCGACCGACAGGCCGTTGAGCAGCGAGATCAGGAAGAAAGAAACGTCCATCGGTGGTCCATCGCGGGGGTAGCGGGCCCAGCGCCCGCAGCGGAAGTCATTGCAGCAAAAAAGCGCGGTGCCAGTCGCCTGACACCGCGCTCGGGCGGCCTGTCAGCCGCGGCCGTTCAGGACGGGCGCTTCATCTGGCAGGACGTGGGCGTGCTGGCCACGTAGGCCGGAATGGCGCGCACTTCCTGGAAGTTGAAGCCGGTGTTTTCCACGCTGTAGGGAACCTTGGCGTTGGCCTTGGTCCATTCGCTGATGTACATGTTCTGCTGCAGCTGGTGGTCAGTCTTGCGCATTTCCACGTCACCGCTGAAGCCTGTGAACTTCAGGCCGCTCATGGCCGCCGCCACCTTCACGGGGTCGGTGCTCTTGGCCGCGGCCATGGCCGTGGACAGCATCGCCATCGTGTTGTAGGTCTGGTAGGTGTACCAGTCGTCGTTGAACTTGGCCTTGTATTCGTTCTGCAGGGCGGTCAGGCCGGGTACGGCGTTGTGGCCGATGCCCACCACGCGCACCTTGCCGGCCACACCAGCCGCCATGGCTGTCGGCACGCCGCTGGTCACCGCGTAGTAGGTGTAGAAGTCGGCCTTCAGGCCAGCGTCGTTGGCGGCCTTGATGAGCAGGGTCAGGTCCTGGCCCCAGTTGCCGGTGACGATGCTGTCGGCGCCGCTGGCCTTGATCTTGGCCACGAAGGGCGCGAAGTCTTTCACCTGGCCGAAGGGGTGCAGGTCGTCACCGACGATCTTCACGTCGGGCCGCTTGCGCGTGATCGTTTCCTTGAAGAACTTCGACACCTGTTGGCCGTGGGCGTAGTTCTGGTTGATCAGGTAGACGTTCTTGATGCTGGCCTGGTCCTTCATGAAGCCGGTCAGGGCTTCCATCTTCATCGACGTATCAGCGTCCATGCGGAAGTGCCAGTAAGAACACTTGCTGCCCGTCAGGTCGGGGTCGACCGCCGCGTAGTTGATGTAAACGACTTCCTTGCCGGGGTTGCGTTCGTTGTGCTTGCTGACGGCGTCGCTGATGGCCGCTGCCGCGCCCGAGCCGTTGCCCTGCACGACGTAGCGCACGCCCTGGTCGATGGCGGCCTTCAGCACGTTCAGGCTTTCCTGCGGCGAAGCCTTGTTGTCGAAGGACACGAACTCGAACTTCACGCCAGCCGGGTTCTTCTTGCTGAAGTGCTCGGCCGTGAACTGCCAGCTCTTCAGCTGGTTCTGGCCGACGTTGGCGAACGGGCCGGACAGCGGGTCGATGAAGGCGATCTTCACCGTCTGCCCCGCCTGGGCATGCACCGGGCCCGCGCTCAGGCCGAAGACGGCGGCGCAGGCGGCTACGGCCAGGGCAGTGCGGGCGGTGAAGGTCCGGCGGCGAATTGGGGTCATGGTCTTGTCTCCAGGGGAAATTTGCGAACCGCGCGAAGGTAGCGGAAGTGGGTGTCCCTTCCCCTCAGGGACTACCCCGAAGGCCTGTCACCCCCGGGACAGCCTGCGCCTTTGCGCCTGCCGGTGGACAATCGCCGCATGTCAATCCAGCCATCGCCCGCCTGGCGACCCCAGGGTTTTCTGGCCGCCCTGGGGCCCGACTTCGCCACCGCCGTGGCGGCCCAGCCGCTGCCGCAGCCGCACTGGGTGGCGCAAAGCCCGCAGCTGGCGGCCGACCTGGGCCTGGCCGACTGGCTGCGCACCGACGACGCCCTGGCCCTGCTGTCCGGCCAACGGGCACCCGCTGGCGCCGGGCCCAGCCTGGCCAGCGTCTATTCCGGCCACCAGTTCGGCGTCTGGGCCGGGCAGCTGGGCGACGGCCGCGCGCTGCTGCTGGGCGAGATCGACACCCCGCTGGGGCCGATGGAAGTGCAGCTGAAGGGCGCCGGCAGCACGCCGTATTCGCGCCGCGGCGACGGCCGCGCGGTGCTGCGCTCGTCGATCCGCGAATTCCTGTGCTCTGAAGCCATGCATGCGCTGGGCGTTCCCACCACCCGCGCCCTGGCCCTGGTGGGGTCGCCCCTGCCGGTGCAGCGCGAAACCCTGGAAACCGCGGCCGTGGTCACGCGCGTGGCCCCCAGCTTCCTGCGCTTCGGCCACTTCGAACACTTCGCCCACACCGCCGCCGACATTCACGCGCTGAAAACGCTGGCCGACGCCAGCATCGCCCGCTACTTCCCGGCCCTGCAGGGCAGCGCGCAGCCCTACGCTGCGCTGCTGCAGGAAGTGGCGCTGCGCACCGCCCGGCTGCTGGCCCAATGGCAGGCACTGGGCTTCTGCCACGGGGTGATGAACACCGACAACATGTCGCTGCTGGGCCTGAGCATCGACTACGGGCCTTTTGGCTTCCTGGACGCCTTCGACCCTGGCCACATCTGCAACCACAGCGACCACCAGGGCCGCTATGCCTGGGCGCGCCAGCCCAACGTGGCCTTCTGGAACCTGCACGCCCTGGCCCAGGGGCTGATGCCCCTGATCGAAGACAGCGACGCCGCCCTGGCCGCCCTGGAACCCTACAAGGCCGCCTACGCCCAGGCGATGCTGGACGCCTGGCGCGCCAAGCTGGGCCTGCGCCGCCTGCCCGAAGCAGCGCCCGCTGCCGACGGCGACCAGGCCCTGGTGGACACCCTGCTGCAGCGCATGGCCGCCGGCGGCACCGACTTCAGCATCTTCTTTCGCCGCCTGGGGCAGTTCAGCACCGCCCCGGGTGCCGACAACAGCGCCGTGCGCGACCTGTTCATCGACCGCGAGGCCTTCGACGCCTGGGCCCAGCGCTACAGCGCCCGTTTGCAGGCCGAAAGCAGCGTCGACGCCGAACGCCGCCTGCGCATGGACCGCGTCAACCCGAAGTTCGTGCTGCGCAACCATCTGGCCGAAACCGCCATCGGCCAGGCACGGCAACGCGACTTCAGCGAAGTGCAGCGTCTGCACCGGCTGCTGCAGCGCCCCTTCGACGAACAAGCCGAAGACCCGGCGAATGAAGCCTATGCCGGCTTCCCGCCCGCCTGGGCCCGCCAACTGGAGATTTCCTGTTCATCATGAGAACACCCAAGACCCCCCCGCACACGCATTCACACCCACACCCGCACGACGACCCGCGCTACCCGGTGCGCAAGACCGAAGCCGAATGGCGCGCCAGCCTGGACCCGATGCAATACCAGGTCGCCCGCCAGGCCGCCACCGAACGCGCCTTTACCGGCCAGTACTGGGACCACTTCGACCAGGGCCAGTACTTGTGCGTGGGCTGCGGCACACCGCTGTTCGAATCACGCACCAAGTTCGACGCCGGTTGCGGCTGGCCCAGCTACTGGGAACCCGTGAACAGCGAAGTGGTGGAACGCGTACGCGACGAATCGCACGGCATGGTGCGCGTGGAAGTGCGCTGCAACCGCTGCGGCACGCACCTGGGCCATGTCTTCGAAGACGGCCCGGAACCCACCGGCGAACGTTTCTGCATCAATTCAGCCGCCATCGCCTTCAAGCCAGAAGGCGGCCAGGAACCGAAGCCATGAACAGCACCGCTGGGCCGGTGGCCCGCGAGATCGCCGCCCGGCTGCAGGCGGCGCTGGCGCCGACCGAACTGGCGGTGGAAGACGACAGCCACCTGCACGCTGGCCATGCCGGCGCACGCGAAGGCGGGCACTTCACGGTCAGGCTGCGCAGTGCGCGCTTCACCGGTTTGTCACGCGTGGCCCGACATCGCCTTGTGTATAGTTCCTTAGGTTCTTTGCAGGCCCTGGGTGTACACGCGCTGGCGCTGGACACCCGCAGCCCAGACGAAGCCTGACCGCCGCATTGAACCTTTCCCACCCGCGGCCATCCACCGCCGCGTTGCCCGCACTGGGCGCTCTTCACACAACCGCCGTTCATGAAATCCAAGACCCTTGCCGTGCTTGCCGTGGCCCTGCTGCCCATGGCGGTGATGGCCCAGAACATCGCCACCGTCAACGGCAAGGCCGTGCCCAAAGCCCGCGTGGACCTGCTGCTGCAGCAGGCGCAACGCGCCGGCCAGGCGGTGAGCCCCGAGATGCAGGGCCAGGCCCGCGACCAGGTGGTGATCCGCGAAATCTTCTCGCAGGAAGCTGAAAAGCGCGGCATCGGCGCCACGGCGGAATTCCGGGCCCAGATGGAACTGGCGCGCCAGAGCATCCTGATCCGCGAGCTGTTCGAAGACTGGCGCAAGAAGAACCCCGTCACCGACGATGCGGCCAAGGTCGAGTACGACAAGTTCAAGGCCCAGTCGGCCGGCACCGAATACCGTGCCCGCCACATCCTGGTCGAGAAGGAAGACGAGGCCAAGGCCCTGCTGGCCCAGCTGAAGAATGGCGCCAAGTTCGAAGACCTGGCCAAGGCCAATTCGAAGGACCCGGGGTCGGGTGCCAACGGCGGCGACCTGGACTTCGCCAAGCCCGAAAGCTACGTGCCCGAATTCGGCCAGGCGATGGCCAAGCTGCAGAAGGGCCAGATGACCGAAGCCCCGGTGAAGACCCAGTTCGGCTGGCACATCATCCGCCTGGACGACACGCGCGAAGCCAGCTTCCCGGCCTTTGACGAAGTGAAGGCGCAGATCAAGCAGCGCATCGAACAGGTCAGCTTGCAGCGCTACCAGGACGAACTGCGCACCAAAGCGAAGACCGATTACAAGTTCAGCCAGTAAAGCGCAGCGGCGATTGAGCTGAAGGCACGAAGGCCCCTGTCACCAGGGGCCTTCGTCATTTCAGCGGTCGCATCAGCTCACGCGGCTGGGGTGGCCGGCCGCAACAAGCGACCAGCGGCCAGCGCCGTGTTAGATCTCCAGCACGGTCGACCCCGTGGTCTTGCGGCCTTCCAGGTCGCGGTGCGCCTGTGCGGCCTGGGCCAGCGGGTAGCGCTGGTCGATGCGGATCTTGACTTCGCCGCTGCCGACCATGGCAAACAGGTCGTCGGCCATGGCCTGCGTGGCTTCGCGCGTGGCGATGTGGGTGAACAGGGTCTGCCGCGTCAGGTACAGCGACCCCTTGGGGCCAAGCGCCCCGGGTGCAAACGGCGGCACCGGGCCCGAAGCGTTACCGAAGCTGGCCATCAGGCCGAAGGGGCGCAGGCATTCCAGGCTTTTGTCGAAAGTGTCCTTGCCGACCGAGTCGTACACCACCTTCACGCCGCGGCCGCCGGTGATGCGCTTGACCTCGGCCACGAAGTCCTGGCGGCTGTAGTCGATGGCGTGCACGGCGCCGTGGTCCAGCGCCAGCTGGCACTTGGCGGCGCTGCCAGCGGTGCCGATGAGCTGCAGCCCCAGCGCGCGCGCCCACTGGCAGGCGATCAGGCCCACACCGCCCGCCGCCGCGTGGAACAGCACGAAGTCACCCTGCTCCAGGCCTTCCACGGGCAGCGTCTTTTTCAGCAGGTACTGCGCGGTCAGGCCCTTCAGCATCATGGCCGCGGCGGTGTCGAAGTCGATGGCGTCGGGCAGGCGCACCACGTTCTTCGCCGGCATCACGCGCACTTCGCTGTAACTGCCCGGCGGGTTGGCGGCGTACGCTGCGCGGTCGCCCACCGCCAGGTGCAGCACGCCCGTGCCCACGGCTTCAATCACGCCCGCGCCTTCCATGCCCAGTGTCAGCGGCAGGGCATTGGGGTACAGGCCGGTACGCTGGTAAACGTCGATGTAGTTCAGGCCGCTGGCGTGGTGACGCAGCCGCACTTCACCGGGGCCGGGTTCGCCGACTTCGACCTCGGCCAGCTGCAGTTCTTCCGGGCCGCCGAAGGCCTTGATCTGGATGGCAAGGGGCATGCTGTTCTCCTGGAAACGGGGGTTCTGCGACGCCTTGTTTTCGTGCTGCACAAGGCTTGCGTGAGCGTAAGCGATGTCACCGCGCGCTGCATGGCACCATCAGCGACTGTGGCATGACAACATGAAGAAACTGCTTCAAGCACCCAACCTGGCCCTGGCCACCCTGTGGGCCGACCAACTGACCGGCGCCGGCATTGCCAGCAGCGTGCAGCGCGCCTTCGCCAGCGGCATCGCGGGGCAGATTCCGCCCGACCAGGCCTTGCCCGAAGTCTGGGTGCACGACGCCAGCGACTGCGAACGCGCGCGTGCCCTGCTGGACAGCTGGCGCCGCCTGCCGCACCGCGTCTGGGCCTGCGCACGCTGCCACGAGATCGTCGAAGGCCCGTTCGAGCAATGCTGGAACTGCGGCGCCGATATGCCGCAGGCCTGAAGGCCTGACGGCCTGAGCGTCTTTCGCCCCTGCCCACCCGCCACGTGAAACCCGCCGAAACCTTGAACCTGCGCGTGGCGCTGCTGCTGAGCATCCCGCCGTTGATGTGGGCCGGCAATGCCGTGGTCGGCCGCCTGATGGTGGGCCAGGTGCCGCCGCTGACGCTGAACTTCCTGCGCTGGGCGCTGACGGCGCTGTTCCTGCTGGCCATCGCCTGGCGCAGCCTGCGCCCCTGGCCACAGACGCTGCGCCAGGTGCAGGCGCGCTGGCCCTACCTGCTGGCCATCGGTCTGCTGGGCGTGGGCTTCTTCAATGCCCTGCAGTACGCCGCCGTGGTCACGTCCACGCCCATCAACGTCACCCTGGTCGGCGCCAGCCTGCCGGTGTGGATGCTGGCGGTGGGCGCGCTGTTCTTCGGCGAACGGCCGCAGAAGCGGCAGCTGCTCGGAGCCGCGCTGGGCCTGGTGGGCGTTCTGCTGGTGATCGGCCGCGGCAGCTGGGCCAGCCTGGTGCGCGTGCAGTTCGTGCAGGGCGACCTGCTGATGCTGCTGGCCATCATCGGCTGGGCCTTTTACAGCTGGCTGCTGGCCCGGCCGCCGGCCAGCATGCGCGGCGACCAGCGCCCATGCTGGGACTGGGCCGGCTTCCTGCTGGTGCAGGCGCTGTTCGGGCTGCTGGCCGCCGGCAGCTTCAGCGCCGCCGAACAGGCCTGGGGCGTGCCGGCCATCCGCTGGAGCCCCGGGGTGCTGGCGGCGCTGCTATACGTGTCGGTGGGCGCGTCCATCATCGCCTACCGCTGCTGGGGCCTGGGCGTGGCCGCAGGCGGGCCGGCGTTGGCAGGCTTCTTCAACAACCTGACGCCGCTGTTCGCGGCTGTGCTGTCAGCCCTGGTGCTGGGCGAACCGCCGCAGGCCTATCACGCCCTGGCCTTCTTGCTGATCGCCGGCGGCATCGTGGTGTCCACGCGCCGCGCCAGCCCGGCGCCGGTTCAGAAGGTACCTGGGTAGGCGCCGCCGTCCAGCAGCAGGTTCTGCCCGGTGATGTAGCCCGCATGCACGCTGCACAGGAAGGCGCAGTAGGCGCCGAATTCCTGCGCCGTGCCGAAGCGCCCGCTGGGGTTGGCCTGGCGGCGCTGGGCCAGCACTTCGTCAATGCTCTTGCCGGCCTTGGCGGCAGCACCCGCGGCCGTGGCGCGCAGTCGGTCGGTGTCGAAGGGCCCGGGCAGCAGGTTGTTGATCGTGACGTTGGCGTTGGCCACGCGCGGCTGCCGTGCCACGCCGGCGACGAAACCCGTCAGGCCTGAACGTGCGCCATTGCTCAGGCCCAGGACATCGATGGGTGCCTTCACCGCCGCCGAGGTGATGTTCACGATGCGGCCGAAGCCGCGCGTGGCCATCGGGTCGATGACGGCCTGCATCAGTGCGATCGGCGTCAGCATGTTGGCGTCCAGCGCCTTCAGCCAGGTGTCACGGTCCCAGTCGCGGAAGTCGCCAGGCGGCGGGCCGCCAGCGTTGTTCACCAGGATGTCCACTTGCGGGCAGGCGGCCAGGGCCGCGGCGCGGCCTTCGGCGGTGGTGATGTCGCCAGCCACGGCCAGCACCTGCACGGCAGGGTTCAGCGCCCGCAGTTCAGCGGCGGTGGCCTGCAGCGCAGCGTCGCCGCGCGCGGTGATGACGACGTGCACGCCTTCCTGCACCAACGCCGCGGCGCAGCCCTTGCCCAGGCCTTTGCTGGCGGCGCACACCAGGGCCCAGCGGCCCGAAATTCCCAAATTCATGTTTACAACTCCTGCTTGCGATGCGCCGATTTTGCAGGCCGCTTTCGAAGACCAAGCTTGCACGCCGATGCCGCTTTCCGTGCCGCCCGACCATGGGCCAGCGCGGCCCTTCACGGCAGGTCGTTCAGCCCGGCCGGTACGCTGGCATCCCCCACATAGCGCCGCAGCACGGGCGGCTCGGCGCCCAGGTGGAAGGCCATGCGCTGGCTGCGCAGTTCGGCATCCGCCGCGGTGAAGCGTTCCAGCCGGCGCCGGTGTTCGACCCAGGTCTCGTCGACGAAGTATTCGACATAGCGCCCGGGCACCGACACATCGCGGAACAAGCCCCAGGACAGCGCGCCCTGCCGCAGCCGGGCCTGGCGCGTGCGCTGCATCACGGCGCTGAAGGCTTCAGCGCACGCCGGGTCGATCTGGTATTCCAGCGTCACCATCACCGGGCCTGCATCGGGCGCGATCGGGAAGGCCGGCTCGGGCGCGGCACGCGGCGCGGCGGGGCTGAAGTCCAGCTCTTCGCCCCCTTCCACACTGAAGCGGCGCGTAAGCAGCAGCACCAGGCCGCCAAAGGCCGCCGCGACCAGCACGGCGCCGCGCACGCCCACCCAGTCGGCCACCTGGCCCCACACCAGGCTGCCCGCAGCGGCGCCGCCCATCAGGGCCATCTGGTACAGCGACATGCCGCGGGCACGAACCCAGTCGGGCATGGCCATCTGGGCCGCCACAGCCAGCGAATTGGCCACCGATATCCAGGCCATGCCCAGCAACACCATCAGCGGCAGCGCCACCCACAGTTCGGGCACGGCCACGATCACGCACGAACCCACGGCATGCACCGCCGTGCCGATGCGCACGAAGGCGTTGCGGTCGAAGCGCTCGCGCCACTTCGGAAAACGCAGCGCGGCCACGATGGCCCCCACGCCCAGGCAGGACAGCATCAGGGTGAAGGTGCCGGCGCCGCCCCCGTGCAGGCCCGCGGCCACCAGCGGCAGCAGGGCCATGAGGGCTGTGGACTGCAGGAAGAACAGGAACACCCGCAGCAGCACAGCCTTCAGCCGCGGTGACTGGCGCGCGAAGTTCAGGCCCACGCGCATGGCGCCCACGAAGCGTTCGCCGGGCAGCGTGCTGGTGCGCGGCTCGCTCTTCCAGCGCAGCACCAGCGCGAAGGCCACGCCCGCCAGCAGCGCGTTCAGCACGAACACCGCTGCGGGGCTGACGGCCGTGATCAGCGCCCCGGCCAGCACCGGCCCGACCACGCGCGACAGGTTCATGGCGATGCCGTTCAGCGCCAGTGCCTGCGGCATCTGCGCCCGCGGCACCACCTGGGGCACGATGGCCGCGAACACCGGCCAGCGCAGGGCCAGGCCGATGCCGTTGGTGAAGGTCAGCAGCAGCAGCATGGGCGCCGTCAGCGCACCGGCCAGCGACAGCGCGGCCAGCACCAGCGCGTTCACAGCCACCCAAAGCTGCGTGGCGGCGAAGTAGCGGCGCCGGTCGACGATGTCGGCCATCGCGCCGCTGGGCAGGCCCAGCAGGAAGACGGGCAGCGTGGACGCCGTCTGCACCAGGGCCACCATCACCGGGCTAGTGGTGAGCGTCGTCATCAGCCAGGCGGCTGCGACGTCGTTCATCCACATCGTCAGGTTGGCCGCCAACCAGGCCAGCCACAAGCCCCGGAAAACGGGGCCCTGAAGGGGAAGCAGCGCTGCGGGCAGCTTCAATCCGCGCTTAATCCGCGTCTTGGAAAGCCTCTTCGCGCTTGTTGCGGATGGCTGGCAGCAGCACCACCACGATCATCAGCAGCGCCGCCAGCAGCAGAGCACCGGACAGCGGGCGCGTGGCGAAGGTCGCCCAGTCGCCGCGCGACAGCAGCAAGGCCCGGCGCAGGTTTTCTTCCATCATCGGCCCCAGGATGAAGCCCAGCAGAAGCGGCGCGGGTTCGCAGCCCAGCTTGTAGAAGATATAGCCCACGATGGCGAAACCGGCGCCCATGTAGACCTCGAAGTTGTTGTTGTTCAGCGTGTAAAGGCCGATGCAACAGAAGGTCATGATGGCCGGGAACAGGAAGCGGTAGGGCACCGTCAGCAGCTTGATCCAGATGCCGATGAGCGGCAGGTTCAGGATGATCAGCATCAGGTTGCCCACCCACATCGACGCGATCAGGCCCCAGAACAGTTCGGGGTTGCTCGTCATCACCTGCGGGCCGGGCTGGATGCCCTTGATCGTCATCGCGCCCACCATCAGGGCCATCACCGCGTTGGGCGGGATGCCCAGGGTGAGCATCGGGATGAAGCTGGTCTGCGCGCCGGCGTTGTTGGCGCTTTCAGGCCCTGCCACGCCCCGGATGTTGCCCTGGCCGAAAGGCACTTCGCCGGGCTTCATCTTGGTCTTCTTTTCCAGCGTGTAGGCCGCGAAGGACGCCAGCAGGGCGCCGCCGCCGGGCAGGATGCCCAGCATCGACCCCAGCGTGGTGCCACGCAGCACCGCGGGGAAGGCCAGCTTGAAGTCGTTCGCCGTGGGCCACAGGCCCTTCACGTCCTTGGTGAAGACCTCGCGCTTTTCAGCGGGCTGCCCCAGGTTGGCGATGATCTCGCCAAAGCCGAAGATACCCATCGCGATGGTGACGAAGTTGATGCCGTCGGTGAGCTCAGGAATGTCGAACGAAAAGCGCGGCACGCCCGAGATCACGTCGGTATTTATCTGCCCCAGCAGCTGCCCGAAGATCATCATCGCGATCGCCTTCACCAGCGAACCCGAAGCCAGCACCACCGCCCCGACCAGGCCCAGCACCATCAGGCTGAAGTATTCGGCTGGGCCGAACTTGAAGGCGACTTCTGTCAGCACGGGCGCGAAAGCCGCAATGATGATCGTGCCCACACAGCCGGCGAAGAAGCTGCCCAGCCCGGCTGCGGCCAACGCAGCGCCTGCACGGCCCCTTCGGGCCATCTGGTAGCCGTCGATGGCGGTCACGACCGAGCTCGACTCACCCGGCACATTGATGAGGATGGCCGTGGTGCTGCCACCGTACTGCGCACCGTAGTAGATGCCGGCCAGCATGATCAGCGCAGGCGTGGCGTCCAGCGCGTAGATGCTGGGCAGCAGCATCGCGATCGTGGCCACCGGCCCCAGGCCGGGCAGCACGCCGATCAGGGTACCCAGCAGCGCGCCGCCGAAGGCATAGGCCAGGTTGGTCAGCGTGAAGGCGACGCCGAAACCCAGCGCGAGGTTGTTGAGCAGTTCCAAAGCGGACCCCTCAGAAGATGGTGGGCATGAGGGGAATGGTCAGGCTCAGTCCGTAGACGAACACAACCCAGCACAGCGCCGTCAGGATGGCCGCGTTGGCCACAGCTTCCTTCCATCGGAATTCGTCGCCCGCCAGCGACGCGATGAACACGAGCAAGGGCAGCGAGATGAACATGCCCAGACGCGGCAGTGCCCAGCCGAACAGGGCCACCGCAACCACGATGACGACCAGCGGGCGCCAGGCCCACGAACCGATGCGGTCGCCGCCTTCAACTTCCAGCGTCAGCGCTTTGAACAGCACCATGCCGCCCAGCACCGCCATGATGATGCCCAGGCCGAAGGGGAAGTACGCGGGGCCAGGCCGGGCAGAAGAGCCGAAGCTGTATTCCAGCGCGCCAACAGCAAAGGCCGCCCCGACAGCGATGAACAGCAGACCCGACCAGAAGTCTTTCTCGCTCTTGATCTTCACCCTTCGTCTCCTCGCACGGCCAATTGGATGGCTGCGGCAGATTCTAGGGACGGGTTCCGGGCCCCCGAGTGTGGTTTCCACGTAAGGCAGGGCGGGCCCCGCCCGCGCGCAAACCTACAGGCCAGGGGTGCTGCGCAGCACTTCCTCGATCGTGGTCTGGCCTTCGGCTACGCGCATGGCGCCGGCCAGGCGCAGCGGCCGCATGCCGTCCTGGATGGCCTGGCGGCGCAGTGCGGCGGCGTCCATCTGCGGGTGCACATGGGTGCGGGCGGCGTCGCTCAGCGTCAGCAGTTCGTACAGCCCGGCGCGGCCGCGGAAGCCGGTGTGCCGGCATTCCAGGCAGCCCACGGGCTTGTAGGGCCGCACACCGCCGGAAAGGCGCCAGGGCTTGGCCATGTCGTGCAGGTCGCCCAGCACCGGGCCGTCCTCGGGCTGCTTGCAGGCCACGCACAGGGTGCGCACCAGGCGCTGCGCCAGCACGCCCACCACCGTGGCGCCGATCAGGTAGGGCGGCACGCCCAGGTCCGCCAGGCGCGTGACGGCGCCAACCGCATCATTGGTGTGCAGGGTGCTGAAGACCAGGTGGCCGGTGAGCGCAGCCTGGATCGCCATCTCGGCCGTGGCCAGGTCGCGGATCTCGCCCACCATGATGATGTCCGGGTCCTGCCGCATCAGCGCGCGCAGGCCTTCGGCAAAGCCCATGTCCAACGTCGGCTGCACCTGCGTCTGGTTGAAGGCAGGCTCGATCATCTCGATCGGGTCTTCGATCGTGCAGACGTTCACCTCTTCGGTCGCCAGGCTCTTCAGCGTGGCGTACAACGTCGTCGTCTTGCCGCTGCCGGTGGGGCCGGTGACGAGGATGATGCCGTGCGGCCGTGCGATCAGTTCGGCCCAGGCCTTGGCCTCGTGCGCGCCGAAGCCCAGCGCCTGCACGCCCTTGACGGCGTTGTCGGGGTCGAAGATGCGCATCACCATCTTCTCGCCGAAGGCCGTGGGCAGGGTCGACAGGCGCATCTCGACTTCGCTGCCTGTGTCCGCAGCGTCGCCAGGCGCAGCCGGGCGGCGGGTCTTGATGCGGCCGTCCAGCGGGCGGCGCTTTTCCACCACGTCCATGCGGCCCAGCAGCTTGATGCGCGCGGTCATCGCGCTCATCACCGACATCGGCACCTGGTAGACGGTGTGCAGCACGCCGTCGATGCGAAAGCGGATGGCGCCCATGTCGCGGCGGGGTTCCAGGTGGATGTCGCTGGCGCGCTGGTCGAAGGCGTATTGCCACAGCCAGTCCACCACCTGCACCACGCCCTGGTCGTTGGCGTCTAGCTGCTTGTTGGTGCGGCCCAGTTCCACCAGCTGTTCGAAGCTGCCGGCCGAGCTGTTCTCGCCGCTCTTGGCCGCGGCACGCACGCTCTTGGCCAGGGCGTAGAACTCGGTGGTGTAGCGGCGCACTTCGTCGGGGTGCGCCACCACCAGGCGCACACGGCGGCGCGTGTGGGCTTCGATCTCGGGCACCCAGGCCACGTCGAAGGGTTCGGCAGTGGCGATCACCACTTCCGTGGCTGTCATCTGCACGGGCAGGGCGCGGCGCGTTTCGGCGTACTGCACGCTCATCACGTCGGCCACGCGGCCGACATCGGCACGCAGCGGGTCGATGCGCAGGTACGGCAACCCGGCGCGCGCGGCCAGCCATTCGGTCAGCGCCTGCGTGTCCAGCGCGCGCCGCGTCGTCAGCCGCTGCAGGCCGGCGCCACCCAGGCGAACCAGGGCGTGCAGGCTGCTGCTGCCGGCGCCGAAGCGCCGCGCCACGCGGTCCACGTCGTCGGCGCTGATCCAGCCGTCGGTCTGCAGCCAGCCCAGCAGCAGCCGCCAGTCCAGCGGGCCGGCCGGGCCGCTGGCGCGGCGCGGCAGGCGTGGCGCCTGGGCCGAGCTGGGCGCAGGGGGGGCTTCGGGCGGGGCAGTCTTCATGGGTGCAGGGCGGCAGGGGAAGCCGACACATCGGCTGGCACATAAGGCCGCACCATGCGCAGCCACTGGCGCGCAGGCAAGCCCAGGGCGCCAAAGCGCTGTTCGATGTGCGCGGCGCGGGCCGTTAGTTCGTCGCGCCCTGGCACCACCACGCCGCGCCCGGCCACGACGACGGTGTTGCCCTCGCGCGTGGGCCGCAGGCTCCAGACTTGGTCGGTGCCAAAGGCTGCGGCGATGCGGGCGATGCTGTCGGCAAAGCTGGCGTCGCGGCCGAACAGGTTCACGGCCATTACCCCGCCTTCGTCCAGCACGCGGCGGCAGGCGGCGTAGAAGTCCTCGCTGTCCAGCACCGGGGCGGCGGCTTCGTGGTCGTACAGGTCCACGTGCAGCAGTTGCACGCTGCCGGGCTCGGCCTGGGCCAGCCAGTCGGCGGCGTCGCCGCACACCAGTTCGGCCTGCGGCGGCAGGTGAAACCAGGCCGCGCCGATGTCGATCACCCCCGGGTTGATCTCCACCACCGTGGTGGCCATGCGCAGCTGCTGGCAGGTGAAGCGCGTGATGGCGCCCGCTCCCAGGCCCAGCTGCACCGCCTGACCCTGGCCCAGCTGGGCGCTGGGCAGCCACAGCAGGCTGGCCAGCATGCGCTGGACGTAGTCGAGCTCGATCTTCTGCGGCTGGCGGATGCGCATCGCCCCCTGTACCCAAATCGACCCCAGGTGCAGGTAGCGCACGCCGTCGTATTCAGACAGGGTGACGGAGGGCAGGTCAACAGCGGGGCGCTTTTCGCGGGGTTCGCGGTGGGATGGCTTCACCCCGGTGACGATAACCGCCGCCTGCACCCGCCATCGGCGGAACAGCCGGGCCCCAGCCACGCAGACGCCTGGACCGACGCCTAGACCAATCCGTGCTGCGCCAGCACCAGGCGCCAGGCTTCGCACTTGCGGGCGAATGACCAACTGGCATGGGCCGGGCTGGTGGACGGCAGCCGGTGCACGGCCAGGCCCAGTGCCGACAGCTGGCGCCTGGCGCGGGCCGATTCGGCCCCGTTGTGGGCCACCGCCTGCAGGCCGGGGGCCAGGCGCAGCAGGGCCGGCAGGTCGTTCAGATCGGCGTCTTCGATGGCCTGGTCCAGACTGCCCTGCCTGCGGCAGCGGGCGTAGATGTCCCACAAGCCCAGGCCGCGTTCCTGAGCCACCTGCAGCCGCTGGGCATAGGGCAGCGCCGCCATGTCCAGGCCCCACAGGGCGCCCAGCAGCGGCCAGAACTGGTTGCGCGGGTGGGCGTAGTACTGCTGCGCCTGCAGCGAAGCCACGCCCGGAAAGCTGCCCAGCACCACCAGGCGTGTGGTGGGCGCCAGCACGGGCGGCAGGCCGGTTTGCCAGGGGGCCGGAGGGATGCCAGGGGTCATGGGGCGGGTCATGGCGCGGGACATGAGCGGGTCAAGGACGGGTCATGGGGCGAGTGTGGGCGCAGGTTCTGGCGCGGGCCATGCTGCCGTCAAGTCACGACCGCGGCAGGCGCGGCCAGGGCCGCCAGCCGCGGCAGCGCCAAGTGGGCATTGGCGCGGGTCTGCTGCGCGGTCTCGCCCTCAGTCCAGCCGCGCAGGCTGGCCAAGGTCTGGGCGATGCGGGGCAGCTCAGCGGGTTCATTCCGGCCTTGCTGCGCCGAGGGCTCGCCAGTGGCCGCGGCGCGCTGCGCCGCCGTGCGGTACAGCCAATGGGGTGGAATGTCAGGCGCATCGGTTTCCAGCACCAGGGCGGTGGCGGGCAGGCTGGCGGCCAGGCTGCGGATCTGCAGCGCGCGCTCGAACGTCATCGCGCCGCCAAAGCCCAGGCGCAGCCCCAGCGCCACGAACTGCCCCGCCTGCTGCGCGCTGCCGTTGAAGGCATGCGCGATGCCGCCGGCCACCGGCACGCGCCGCAGCCCGGCCAGCAGCGCGTCGGCCGACCGCCGCACATGCAGCAGCACCGGCAGCCCGAAGTCGCGCGCCAGCTTCAGCTGCGCCAGGTAGAACTGCTGCTGGCGGCTGCGGTCCAGGCCGGGCACGAAATGGTCCAGGCCGATTTCCCCCACCGCCACCAGGCGCGGGTCGTGCCGGTAGGCCTGCAGGGCGGCGCGCAGGTGGTCCAGGTCGGACAGGTCTGCGCGGCCGGTGCAGAGCGGGTGGATGCCCAAGGCATAGGCCAAGCCGTGCTGGTGGGCCAGCGCCCGCACGGTGTCGAAGTTTTGCCGGGCCACAGCGGGTAGCACCAGCTGGCCCACGCCGGCTGCGCGCGCACGCGCCACCACGGCGTCACGGTCAGCGTCGAATTCAGCGGCGTCCAGGTGGCAGTGCGTGTCGATCCACATCGGTGGATCATGGCTCAATGTGGTGCCGGCAATGCAGGCGTTCCTGAAGAGCCAAGGTTGGTCGTGGATGGGGCCCCCATCGGAGGGAATCGAGGGGTGATTGACCTGCGGAACACCGCCGAGCACGCTTCAGTTCGTCGTTAGACATTCGAGCGGGAGGAGGCGCCATGACAGTACTTCAAATTGAGGAAACACCACGCGTCGCGACCGGTATGGAAGGCGACCCGCACCGGAGCGCTGGGCGGCCTCAGCGACCAGTGGTGTACGTCGCCCGCTGCTGCGCTGGCTTGGTCGCGCTCGCCTTGGCTGTCGTCACAGCGACCGTGCAGGCCAACGTCCCCTTGTGGGACGAATACGCCGCGCACGTCAAGCGGGCGGAGCAGATTTCCGCACTGGGCCCGAATGACTTCGGGGACCGCATCAGCCTACAAAGCGGCGCACTGACGCTGCAGACGACTGAAGTGGACATCAAGGGCAACAACGCTTTGCCCGTCCGCATCAGCCGCAGCTTCCAACCGCGCAGCAACAGCATGGGCCGGGGGCTGCCCACCAGCTGGCGGGTTTCGGACCGGGCGTTTGCCGACTGGGACCTGGATCTGCCTCACATCGGCGGCGTTTTCTCAGTCATCGCCGGCTGGCCAGCTGCGCGCTGCAGTGCCGGCAATGGCGTGCCACCGTATGTGTGGCTGCCCTCCTCCGGTGCCGGTGCGGGCCCTTTCGATTACTGGAGCGGTACGTCCTTGAATGTGCCCGGGGAAGGCGCCCAACTGCTGATGCCGGTGAACACAGACACGCCCCGGCCCACTGGGTCCGACGCACGCTGGGTAACCCGTGACTTCAGTGCCATCGCCTGCCTACCCGCCATCCGCAATGGCAGCGGAGAAGGCTTCATCGCCACGCGCCCAGACGGCACCCGGTACTGGTTCGACTGGATGGGCGCGCACCACGAACCGAACTTGGCGATGACTAAAGCTCATGGCGGCCCGGGACCGACCTACGTCTTGCTGGAACGCCGCAACATGCGCCTTTACGCCACCCGCGTCGAGGACCGCTTCGGCAACTGGGTCAACTACACCTACCACCCCACGCAGGCCCACGAGCGGCCCAGATTGGCCAACATCCAGTCAAGCGACGGCAGGTCGATCACGCTGGACTACAACGGCGACGGGTTCGTCACCCGCGTCGCCGCCCACGGCAGAACCTGGACCTACCAGTACGCAGGAACAGGGCAGCAAGCGGGACTGAGCCTGGTGCAACTGCCTGACAACACGGCCTGGCGCTATGACCTGGCGGCATTGCGCAACATGCCGCTCGCCTACAACACCGGGGCGCCGGGCGAGCCCTACCGCAGCTGCGGCAACCCTGGCGACCCCATCGCTGCACAGCCAACCGGATCTGTGACTCACCCATCGGGCGCCACAGCCAGCTACGTGCTGGACATCCAGCGCTTCGTGCGCGCTGGCATCGATCCTTACGGGCCGAATTGCGCCATCGGGAACCCCAGCAACCCCAATGACGACAGCGACTGGGTTCCCGTGGCCTGGGACGCGTTCGCCGTGCGCAGCAAAACGGTGCAAGCAGCAGGTGCACAGACGACCCAATGGCGATACCAGTACCAAGCCGGCTTCAGCACCGAGGTCTTCGGACCCGGTTCCTACGAACGGCACACCTTCGGGAACACCTTCGGAAGCGACGAAGGCCAGCTCTTCCAAGTCGAGAAGGGGACGGGGCCAGGGCAGATCCTGAGTTCGCAGCGACATACGTATGAGCCACGACTGTCCGGCATGCCATTTCGGTCGCCCATCGGGGCTTCTGTGATGCCGCGCGGAGAAGACTTCGCTGACCGTCATCCCAGGCCACTCACGGGGACGACGACCTTGCAGGACGGCGACAGCTTCAACGCACGCTATGACCAGTTCGACTGGGCAGCCAGACCCGAGCGCAAGCAAAGCTGGAGCTCCACCGGGCATGGGCGAACGGACATCACCAGGTACTACGACCACCCACAGCTCTGGGTCCTGGGCCAGACCCAGAGCGTCACCAATGCCGACACCGGGCTGGTTTCACTTGAACGAGAGTTCAGTCAGGCCACGGCGCTGCCGATACTTGAAAAACGATTCAATCTGCCACGGCACAGCTTGCAGTACAACGCCGATGGAACGCTGGCGTCAGTCACCGACGGGCGAGGTCTGGCCACACGGCCAGAGAACTGGAAACGCGGCATTCCCCAGCGCGTGGTGTACGCCGACGGCACGGCAGACTCAGCCGTCGTCAATGACAGTGGCTGGATCACTTCCACGACCGATGAGACTGGCCAGACCACGCACTATGGCTACGACGCCATGGGTCACCTTGCTTCTGTCCAGTACCCGCCAGAAGGCGACGCCGGCTACCACCCTCGATGGATCAACTTCGAGCGCCTGAACTCTGACAGCCATGGCTTCGGTGCCGGCCACTGGCGGCTGACGGACATCACGGGTGCAGCCGTCACCTATCGCTACTACGACGCGCTGTGGCGTGAGCGGCTGTCCTACTCCTTCGACTCACAACGCGAGTCGTCCACGGCAAGCGCGGTCGAAACGCGCTACGACGAACAAGGACGCAAAGCTTTCACCAGCTATCCACGCCGCAGCGCGTTGGACGTGAACTCGCCTGGAACGACTTGGCAGTACGACGCCCTGGGACGCGTCGTGGCGCAGCACGCCGCCAGCGAACTGGGGACATTGACAACGCGGACAGACTATCTGCCAGGCGCCAGAAAACGGGTGACGAACCCCCGTGGTTACGCCCAGGTCCATCAGTTCCAGGTATTCGATCAACCGTCGGACGGTGCCATCACCTTCATCACGGCACCCGAAGGTGTGACCGTGGCGATCGACCGCGACATCTTCGGCAAGGCTCGGAGCATCACCCGCACGGGCCCTGGCCCGAACGGAACGATCAGTTCCGCAAAGCGATATGTCTATGACATGCACCAGCGACTGTGCAAAACGATCGAGCCGGAGACGGGCGCAACGGTCGAACAGTACGACGCGGCGGACAACCTGCTGTGGCGCGCCACAGGATTGAGCCTGACAGACCCGGGCGCATGCAACCCCGATTAGGTACCGGCAGCACGCAAGATCAGCCACAGCTACGACCTGCGCAACCGGCTGCTGAGCACCACCTACGGCGACGGCAGCCCCAGCGTCTGGCGCACGTACACGCCTGACGGCCTGCCGGCCGAGGTGTCTTCCAGCGAACTGACCTGGACCTACCAGTACAACAACCGCCGGCTGCTGAAGTCCGAGTGGCTGAGCTGGCCCAGCCAGACGCCCGGGACCGGCTGGAACTTCTACTGGGCCATCAACGCCCAGGGCGATGTCGCGGGCCTGACCGACCCCTGGGGCTGGGTGGACTACGCACCCGACGCACTGGGGCGCCCGACCCGCGCCGGGGCTTATGCGGCTGAAGCGTACTACCACCCCAACGGATCACTGGCCGGCATGCGTTTGGGCAACGGGGTGGTACACCAGACGCAGCAGAACGTTCGGGGCCTGCCCGAACTCTGGCGCGACCACAACGTCATCCAGTACCGCTACCGCCACGACGCCGCCGGCAACGTGCAGTCGATGGCCGACGAATTCGAGGGTCTGGCTGGCGTCAGCATGCAGTACGACGGGCTGGACCGGCTGACCGTGGCCGACGGCCGCTGGGGCTTCGGGCACTTTCAGTACGACGCCCTGGACAACATCACCCGCAGCACGGTGGGCAGCCGCAGCCTGGTCCACCACACGGACCCGGCCACCCAGCGCCTGGTGGCCATGACGGGCAGCCAGAACATTGGCATCGGCTACGACGCCAACGGGAACGTCATCCAACGTGGCGCCCAGGCCTACCACTTCGACCTGGGTAACCGGCTGCGCCATGTGCACGGCCGTGCGTATTACTACTACGACGGCCACGGCAGGCGCCACTGGCTGGGCCGCGCAGATGGCAGCGGGCGCCTTTCGGCGTACAGCTTGAGCGGGCAGCTGCTGTTCACCTGGGACAGCACCCATGGGCACACGCGCTTCGCATCACTGGGCAAGCGGCTGGTGGCAGAGGTGGGCGAAGGCGGCGCTGTGACTTATGTCCACACCGATGCCTTGGGCAGCCCGGTGGCGCGCAGCAACGCAGCGGGCCAAGTTACCAGCCGCACACGCTATGAACCGTACGGTGCAGTGGCCGAAGGCGCCGTGCCACAGGGTGTGGGGTACACGGGGCATGTGAATGATGCGGATACTGCGCTCGTGTACATGCAGCAGCGGTATTACGATCCCATTGCAGGGGCTTTCCTAAGTGTTGACCCGGTTGTTACCGACTGGGACTCTGGGAGGCAATTCAACAGATATGTTTACGCTCACAACAATCCGTATGGATTTGTCGACCCTGATGGTCGATTGGCCTGCAGCAGCGACGACGAGGGTTGTCGACAGCAGCGCGAAGCAGCAGAGCGCCGAGGCTTACCGATCCTCGACGGCCGAGGCTCGGGTGTGGCGACTCCTCCAAGTGGCGCAGCGAATGCGCCTGGGGGCCCCTACATCGAACCAACGTGGGGCGAAGTTGGTGTGGGGGTTGGGATCGGCGCTGGCATAGCGGTCTCGGCTGCAGCGCCGCAAACAGTCTTCATTGTCGGTGCCAGGCAGGCAGCACGGGGTGTAGCGAACCCGGTATCTGGAACTTTCGCCCGAGTCGTTCCCGGCAATTTGAGGCCGACCTCGCTTGGCAAACCGGGGGACCTCGATGTCTTCGTGACCAACGCAAGAGAACTACGCGGTCTATCCGCAAATCAAATCGCTAACAAACTGGCAATACCGCAAACTTCGCCTCTCAGAATAATTGAGTTCCCGAGTGCTAAGGTTCAAGGCATTGCATCACCCATCAATCGAACAAATCCTGGCTTCGTTGGAGGTGGCAAAACTGCTGCTGGTGCGTCTGAGTTCGTCATCCCGAATGGGCCAATACCTGTCGGCGCGTCCCAAAGGGTCGTACATTAATGTCAAACAAAATACTCCCTGGGGAGACCGAAATCATCGGGGGCTGGTTTTTTGATGGCGAGCGCTCTCAAGCCGACCAGCTGGCATCACGAATCAATGATTTGGTCAAGTATTACTTGGTTGAATTGGCCGCTTCAGACGACGGCTGGGCAATGCTGTACCTGGACCACAGTGACGGGCGATATTGGGAACTAACTTACCCGGACAGTCCTAGCCACGGTGGCGGAGCACCAACACTGACGGTCATCTCAGCAAAAGAGGCAAGGGTGCGGTACAAGCTCTAAGGAATCGCTGATCAACACGCTTTCAGCGATCACCAGCTCGATGCTGTTCGCCATCACGGCTGCTGAAGCTTGTTGCGGACGGGCAGAAGACCTTTTCTGGGATTGAAGCAGCCGCTTTTCGGCCGATCTTCAAGCGGTAGACGCCCTGACCCCTTTGGTCATCAATCGGCGCCTGGAGATGTACAGGTTGACCAGCGCCGCCTGCGTTTTGGCCCGAGCCTCGTTCTTGGCGATACCGCGGTAGCTGACTTTGCGGTAGCCGAACAGGTTCTTGATGATGTGGAAGGGGTGCTCCACGACGGCTCGCACCTGGGCCTTTCGCCGTTTGAACCACTCGCACAGCGCTTTGGCCGGGCCTTTGGGCATGGCCTTCAGTTGGCCGCGCTTCATGGCGATGCGCCAGTCGATGTCTTTGCGCAGTCGACCCTCGTCCTGCGCAGACGCGATCTCGTCGCGCCTGTCCAACCCGGTGTAGCCGCTGTCGCTGTGGACCTGGGTCTCCTGGCCGTGCAGCAGCTCGTGTGCGTGGGCCACGTCAGCCTCATGCGCCGCAGTGCAGACCACGCTGTGGATCAGGCCTGGCTCGGCATCCACGCCCGAGTGCATCTTCATACCGAAATGCCACTGGTTGCCCTGCCCTTGAGGTTCTTTCGGCCCAGCTGCGGCCGCTTGCGGAAGACGCATTCCGTCTCGGCAACTACAAGTACGCAGCGGAACTGTATGGACGGATTCGAGAGTGCTTGAGTCCAGCTGAGATCAAGAAGCTTTCGCTGGCTGAGGCGCGCAGTTCAGCTTGATCCAGTTGCCATGAGCGCCACCCCAACCACCACCCGCCACACAAGCCCCTTCGCAACGTGATAGTGTCATCTCAGGAATCTCCACCTGCCCGGGGCCCGCCCCGACCTCGCCATGAAAAAGGCCCCGCTCTACAGCCGTTCGCCCCGCAACGCCTTGCCGTCGGCCTCGGCCGCTACGGATTCGGCGCAGCCTGTGAACGCAGCATCGGGCAGTGACGCACCCGACAGCGCTAGAACTGAGGAATCAGCTCAAACAGCCAGTACTGGCGCTTCCTCAACCCGCTCAATCCGCGACCGCCGCGCCCCGCTTTGGGCCCTGATCGGCGCCCTGCTGGCCGTGGTGGGCATGCTGGCGGTGCAGCAGTGGCGCCCGGGCCCCCGCGTCGTCACCCAGGGCGACATCGACACCGCCGTCCGTCAGTCGCTGGAAAAGGAACCTCTGCCCTCGTTCGCCGCCAAGGCCTACGAAGAGATCCTGCCTTCGGTGGTGCGCGTCACGGGTTTCATGCGCGACGAAGACGCCGGCGACGACAAGTCCAGCGGCGCCAGCCCCGACCGCAACAGCGAACGCAGCGTGGGCACGGGCGTGGTCATCGTCGACAACGGCACCATCCTGACCAACCTGCACGTGGTGGCCGGCGCCAAGCGCCTGCGCGTGCGCTTCGCCAACGGCCACATGAGCGACGCCCAGGTCGTCGGTGTCCAGCCCGAGAACGACCTGGCCGTGCTGCGCGCCACCAGCCTGCCCGACGACCTGGAAGCCGCGACGATGAAGTCCACCAGCGACCTGCGGCCAGGCGACCACGTCATTGCCGTAGGCCACCCCTTCGGCATCGGGCCATCGGTCAGCTACGGCGTGGTGTCGGGGCTGAAGCGCGAGTTCCGGTCGCCCGAGGGCGAGAAGACGCTGACCAACCTGATCCAGTTCGACGCGGCGGCCAACCCCGGCAATTCCGGTGGCCCGCTGGTCACCATGGACGGCCATGTTGTGGGCATCGTCACCGCCATCCTGAACCCGTCTGAACAGCGCACCTTCATCGGCATCGGTTTTGCGGTGCCGATCGAAAACGCCGCTGCGGCTGCCGGCATGCCGCCGTTCTGAACCGCCCCAATCCCTGCCCTGCCCTGCCCCCCCCCGCCCAGCCCGCCCACCCCGGACACCCACCATGCAGCCCAGCAGCCCCGAAGACACCGCCACCCTGATGGAACGCGTCCTGTACGAAGTCAAGCGCGTGGTCGTGGGGCAGGACCGCTTTCTTGAACGCGTGCTGGTGGCCATGCTGGCCCAGGGCCACCTGCTGGTGGAAGGCGTGCCGGGGCTGGCCAAGACCCTGACCGTCAAGACCCTCGCCCGCACCGTGCGCGGCAGCTTCAAGCGTATCCAGTTCACGCCCGACCTGGTGCCCGCCGACCTGGTGGGCACGCGCATCTACAACCAGAAATCGGGCGAATTCGGCACCAGCCTGGGGCCGGTGTTCGCCAACCTGGTGCTGGCCGACGAGATCAACCGCGCTCCGGCCAAGGTGCAGAGCGCACTGCTGGAAGTGATGCAGGAACGGCAGGTGACGATCGCTGGCGAAAGCCACAAGGTGCCCGAACCCTTCGTGGTGATGGCCACGCAGAACCCGATCGAAACCGAAGGCACCTACCCGCTGCCCGAAGCGCAGGTCGACCGCTTCATGATGAAGGTGCTGGTGGACTACCCCAGCGAAGAAGAAGAATTCGTCATCGCCGAACGCGTCACCGGCCCGGCGGTGGAAATCAGCGCCGTGGCCGACACCTACGCCCTGGCGGCGCTGCAGCGCGAATGCCGCGCGGTGTTCGTGGACCCGGCCTTGATGCAGTACGCCGTGAAGCTGGTGGGCGCCACGCGCCGGCCCGACAAGTACGGCCTGGCCGACACCGCCAAGCTCATCACCTACGGCGCCAGCCCGCGCGCCACCATCGGCCTGATTGAAGGTTCGCGCGCCCTGGCCATGCTGCGCGGGCGCAAGTACGTGCTGCCCGAAGACATGGCCGACCTGGTGCCCGACGTGCTGCGCCACCGCATCTGCCTGAGCTACGAAGCCCTGGCTGAAAACATCACGGGAGAGGACATCATCGCCCGCGTGCTGAAGGCCGTGCCCCTGCCCGACAAACCCCTGGCCCACCCGAAGGACGGTGCGGCCCATGGCTGATGCCGCCGGCCTGGCAGGCACCGGCGCCGGCACGCCGGTGCCGGTGCCCGAGCAGCTGCTGCGGCGCCTGGAATGGACCGTCATCCGGCGCCTGGACGGCCTGCTGCAGGGCGACTACCGCACCCTGTTCCGCGGCGCGGGCGTGGACCTGGCCGACCTGCGCGAATACCAGCACCACGACGACGTGCGCCACATCGACTGGAACGTCACGGCGCGCCTGCAGCAGCCCTACGTACGCCAGTTCATCGAAGACCGCGACCTGACGGCCTGGTTCCTGCTGGACCTGTCGGGCAGCGTCAACTTCGGCAGCCGCGACATCACCAAGCTCAACGTGTCCACCGGCTTCGTGGCCACGCTGGCGCGCGTGATCACCCGCCACGGCAACCGCGTGGGCGCGATGTTCTTCGGCCAGCGGGTGGACGCGGTGCTGCAGCCCGGCACCACCCGCAGCCATGTGCTGGGCCTGCTGCAGCGCATGCTGCAGCCACGCCCGCCGCAGCCCCGGCCGGTACGGCAGACACGGGCAGCAGACCAGGCCGGCACTGAAGGCACGCACCTGGCCGACCTGCTGGTCCAGGCCGAAGGCAACATCCGCCGCCGTGGCCTGGTGTTCGTGGTCAGCGACTTCATCAGCAGCCCCGGCTGGCAAAAACCGCTTGCGCGGCTGGCGCAGCGGCACGAAGTGGTGGCCGTGCGCCTGTACGACCCGCTGGAAATGGCCCTGCCTGACGTTGGCCTGGTGACAGTGGAAGACGCCGAGACCGGCGAGCAGCTGTTGATCGACGCCGCCGACCCGGCCTTCCGCGAACGCTATGCCGCCATCGCCGAAGCCCAGGAAGCACAGCTGATTCAGGACCTGTCGGCCAGCGGCGCCGACATCCTGGAACTGGCCACCGACGACGACCTGCTGGACGCCCTGCTGCGCTACGCCGACATGCGCCGCCAGCGCGCCAGGCTGGGCGCCGGCCGGCGCTTCCCGGCCCACCTGCAGCGCGCCCGCTCGGCCGCCGCCCCGACATCGCCCGTGACATCGCCCCACATCCCGTCCAAGCCCTCGCCCCAGGAGGCTGCACCATGAAGTTCATCTGGCCCACGATGCTGTGGCTGCTGCTGGCGCTGCCGCTGCTGGTGCTGCTGTACAGCTGGATCCTGAAGCGCAAGCGCCGCAGCACCGTGCGGCTGGCCAGCATCCAGGTGGCGAAGATGGCCTTGGGCCGCGGCCCGGGCTGGCGCCGGCATGTGCCGCCGCTGTTGCTGCTGCTGGCCATGGCGGCGCTGCTGCTGTCGATCGCCCGGCCCACGGCCATCATCACCCTGCCCTTGGCAGAGCGCACCATCATGCTGGCCATGGACGTGTCCGGCAGCATGCGCGCCGAAGACGTCAAGCCCAACCGCCTGGTGGCTTCGCAGGTGGCGGCCAAGGCCTTCGTCGAAAACCTGCCGCGCGAAGTGAAAGTGGGCGTGGTGTCGTTCGCTGGCACCGCCGCGGTGGTGCAGGCCCCCACCACCAGCCGAGACGACGTCATCGCCGCCATCGACCGCTTCCAGCTGCAGCGCGGCACGGCCACCGGCAGCGGCATCATCCTGAGCCTGGCTACGCTGTTCCCGGACCACGGCATCGAGATCCAAAACATCACCGGCCAGCGCAACTTCCCGGGCAAGGAAATCGGCAAGAAGGAAGACAAGGCTTTCACGCCCGTAGCCCCGGGCAGCTACAACTCGGCGGCCATCATCATGCTGACCGACGGCCAGCGCACCACCGGCCCCGACCCGCTGGATGCCGCCAAGATGGCGGCCGAGCGCGGCATCCGCGTCTACACGGTGGGCATTGGCACCACCAGCGGTGAAGTCATCGGCTTCGAAGGCTGGAGCATGCGCGTCAAGCTGGACGAGGAAACGCTGAAGAACGTCTCGGTGCTGACGCATGGCGAATACTTCTATGCCGGCACCGCCGAAGACCTGAAGAAGGTCTACGAATCGCTGTCCTCGCGCATGGTGGTGGAACGCAAGGAAACCGAGGTCACGGCCCTGTTCGCTGCTCTCGGCGCCCTGCTGGCGGTCACGGCGGCCGGCCTTTCCCTGTGGTGGTTCGGGCGCGTGGCCTGAAGCAGGCGCGGCGCCAGCGGGCGCAAAAGTCGTTGCACAGCCCCTTGCGCCAGTGCACAGTCCGGCGCAACAAGAATGGCCGGAGGGCTGAATGAAGCGCATCGTGATCTGTGCCGACGGCACCTGGAACAAGCAGGACCAGATCGACGACGACAGCGGCAAGCGGCGGCCCACCAACGTCACCAAGGTGGCGCGCGCGGTGAAGACGCGCAGCGACGACGGTGTCGACCAGGTCGTCTACTACCACCCCGGCGTCGGCACCGGCGGGCCGCTGGACGAACTGACCGGCGGCGCCTTCGGACATGGCATGGAATCGAACATCCGCGCGATGTACCGATTCATCCTCTACAACCATGAGCCGGGCGACGAGCTGTACCTGTTCGGTTTCAGCCGCGGCGCCTTCACCGTGCGCAGCCTGGCCGGCTTCATGAACCGCTACGGCCTGGTGCGCAAGGAAGACGACTTCTACGTGCCCGAGATGTACCGCTGCTACGAAACCAACGTGCTGCCGGACACCGACGATTACCGCGCCGTCTTCACGCGCAAGAAAAACGGTACGCAGCGCATCCAGAAGACGCGTGAATGCCCGCCCATCACCTTTCTGGGCGTGTGGGACACGGTGGGCGCCCTGGGCGCGCCCGGGCTGATCGGGCAGCTCTTCAACAGCGCCCGCTACCAGTACCACGACGTGCAGCTGAACCCCAGCATCCGCTACGCGGCACATGCCCTGGCCCTGGACGAACGCCGCAAGGCCTTCCAGGCCACGCTGTTCGTGAAGCCGCCGGGCTGGGCAGGCACCCTGGCCCAGACCTGGTTCGCGGGCGTGCATTCAAACGTCGGCGGCAGCTACGACCCCGACGGCCTGGCCAACGAGGCGCTGCACTGGATGGTCGGGCATGCCCGCAACGCGGGCCTGCAGATGAACCCGAACTACCTGAGCTACTTCACGCCGCGCTTCGATTCAACCTTGAACGATTCATTCGGCTGGGTCTACAAGCTGATGCAGTGGGGCCGCCCGGTGACGCGGCCTGTCGGCCAGGGCCCAGCCTGCGGCGAGACCCTGCACCGGTCGGTGCTGCGGCGGCGCAGCAACGGCCAACCGCCATTCCAGTTTCCCACCGGGCAGCTTCCTCAGGCCGCGTACCCGCCCTACCAGCCGCCCCAGCCGGCCGCCGACATCGACGCGCTGCCGGTGGTCGACACGCCGCTGGCCTGACACGGCGGGCGGCGCAGCCGCGCGCCCTAGGGTAGGCTCAGCTCAGCTCAGCTCGGGTCGACGTCGGGCACGGTGTAGCTCAGCCCGCCTTCGGCTGCGCTGGGGTAGAAGGTTTCATAGCGGTACTTGCGCTTCAGCGCCTCATCGTCCCAGGCGCCGTTCAGCTTGGCCGACGCGCGGTAGTTAAAGTGCAGCCGGGCCGGCTGTTTGGCTGCCAGCGCCTGCATCAGCACGCGCGAAATCGCTTGTGAATCGGGGTGATTGAAGCGCGCGCCGCTGGTCGACACCAGGAAGTCGCTGCAGCGCAGCTTCTGCAGCAGCGACGTGCTCAGGTTGTTCTGGCTGCCGTGGTGCGGCAGCTTGAAGGCCGACAGCCGCAGCGGCTGGTCCTTCTTCAGCTTGCGGCGCGCACGCAGCAGGTCCACGGCCTGTTCCAGCACCGGGGCATAGGCATCGGCCCCCAGCAAGACGGCCTTGTCATCGAATTCGGCCAGCACGGCGATGCTGCTGCCGTTGGCGGCCGTGGTGTCGGAATCGAACTTTTCCGCCGCCAGGGCCGGCACCGTTTCCAGCGTGGGTGGCACGGGCACCTGGCCCAGGAAACGTTCGCCGGTGGCCTGTTCGCCCGGCTTCAGGCCTTCCTTTTCGATTTCCTTCACCCAGCTGCGGCGCAGCGCGGCCAGCTGCACGGGGGTGGGCGACAGCAGCGTCAGCCGCATGCCGCCGGGCAGGCGCAGTTCCGGCACCTCGTCGGCTTCACGCACCACAGCGTCGCTGTCGTCGGGCTGCAGGTCACGCACCATGCGGTTCCAGGGCAGGCCCTGCTGCTGGATCAGGGCCGAGAAGGCTTCGCCCTGCTTGGCGTTCAACACCCCTGGCAGGTGCTTGAAGCCGTTGAACCAGATGTCGCCAAAGGTCACGCCCAGGCTGCGTGCGTCCTTCAGCAGCTGGATGGCGCCGCCGATGTGGTCGTCGTCGATGTGCGACAGGATGAACAGTTCGAAGTGCCGCTGAGCGGGCGGCAGCGCGGCGATGCGGGGCTTCAGGAACTGCTTGTAGGCGCCCGCAGGGCCGCAGTCCACCAGCACGCGCGCGGGCGCCGCCGTGCCGCGGCCGTATTCGATCCACAGCGCGTCGCCATGGCGTGCGGGCAGCATGTCGATGCGGAAGAAGCCTGTGCCGGCAGACGAACGCCGGCGCGCGCCGGCCGGTGCATCGGCCCGCGGCGCCGCGGGTGCAGCGCCCAGCCGGCTCGACGATGCGGACGCAGGGTGGAGCGCGGGCGCGTTGGCCGTGACGTCCTGGTCTTGCCCGTCTTGCTGGTCGTCGTCGCGTTCTTCGTCGCGCTCGTGGTCTCGTTCGTCGTCGTGGTCGTCGTCATGGTCGCTGTCGTCGTCTGAATCGGTCTCGCCCGCAGCCCCACGCTCGCCTGGCATCTCGTAGGCCTGCAGGGGTGGCGCCGGCGGGGGCTTCAGGCGCGCGCGCCCGCTGGGCTTGGCCAGGGTCTTCAGCTCGGTCTGCAGCAGCCGGGGCGCACGGCCCAGCTGCTGGCGCAAGCCCTGGCGGTCCAGCTGGTCACGCAACTGGCGGGCTGTGTCTACCAGGTTGATCTCGCCCAGGCGGAAGCTGGGCCGTTCGGTTTCGCCGAAGTTCGCCATGGCGACTTCAAAGCGCCTGTCGCCCCAGAACCGGATGTACGTGTCCAGCAGCACGCGCAGCCAGCGCATGGCCATCGACTGGCCCTCGCGGTCCAGGCGGACCATCTCGCTGGCGGCATGCAGCGCTTCGGCGGCCGCGCGGCGGCGCTCGCCTTCGTCGGGGTGCAGCGTGCGCAGCAGGCCCAGCTCAGTCAGGCAGGCCCAGACCGACACGCGTTCATCGCGTGCCGCGGGTTCGCGCAGCACGGCATTGAGCCAGAAGGACGCGGTTTCCAGGATGCCTTCATCCATCTTCCGGCCCAGCACCGTGCGCAGGCGGATCAGCGCCACCAGCGACAGATAAGGCGCGTTCATGCCCTGCCCGTCCTTCACCAGGAAGCCCAGCAAGGCGGCCTCGTGGTCTTCGATGGCGTGTTCCAGTTCGCGGCAGCTGCGCGCCACGCGGTCTTCGAATTCGGCCTGCTCGTTCTGGCGCCGCAGCGCACGGTCGACGGTGCCCAGGTGGTCGATGGCGTTCTGCAGGTGCGCGTCGGCCCGCAGCGCCAGCGAACGCATGCCGAAGAACTTGCTGTCCACGGGCAGGCGCGGCAGCACGCTGCTGGTCTTGCAGCGGCCCACCAGGGCGTCGGACTCGGCCTCTTCATCCAGCGCTGCCAGTTCATCTTCTGCGCCGTCGTCGTCCATCCAGGCCGCCAGCATGGCCTGGTAGCACTGCTGGTAGCGCGCCTGGTCCAGCTTGTAGGTGTCCAGGTTCAGGGCTTCGTAGACCACCAGGCTGGCCCAGTCGTGGTCGCCCGGGCCCATGGTGCCATGCAGGTTGGTACGCACGCGGTGCAGCAGCACCCAGGGGTTGTCGCCCCACATCAGCCCGCTGTAGAAGAGCCGCGCCACGCGCACCGAGCCCAGCTTCGACAAGGGGAACTGCGAAGCCAGCACCAGCGGCACGCCGGCCTGGTGCAGCAGGTGGGCGATGCTGGCCCCGGGGGTCAGCACCGCGGCTTCGTTGTTGCCGCTGTCGCAGGTGGCCAGGGTCACCACGTCGGGCCGGTGGATGCGGCCACCGTGCAGCGCCGTGAAGGCGCTGGCCAGGCGTTCGCCGGAAATCACGCCGTCGCGCGGGTGCAGTTCCAAACCGTAGCTGTTGTCGCCCAGGCTGCGGTCTTCGCGGCCGTGCGCCAGCACGTGGATGCAGGTGTAGCGGTGGCTGGCGCATTCGGCCACCACGTCTTCGAAGCGCGGCTTGCGCAGCACGGTCAGCAGGCTGCCGAACTGTTCGCGCTGGCCGCCGTGGCTGACCACCGGTTCGCGGTCGGCCGGCTGCATGAAGGGGCGTACAGCGTTGATCAGCGCCAGGCGGTGTTCCTTGAAGGGCACGCTGTTCGGCGCGTCGGGGTCGGTTTCGGCGCAGATGAACAATATCCGCGGCTGCCTCAGCCACGGGCCTTCGCGCGGGGTGACGTTGCGCGTGCGGCGGGTGATGACGACCGGCACACGCGACTGCAGCGCCATCCAGCTTTCGGTCCAGCTGGTGGGGCCGATCGGCATCTTCGCCAGTTCGAAAGGCAGCAGCGCCAGTTCGCTGGCCGACAGCACCAGGCTCAGGTGCACCAGAGTGTCGCGGCCGCTGCTTTCGGCCGACAGTGACCCCGGCAGGCGCGGGATGGCGCCCAGCACGCGCGCCATCTCCACCCCCATGGCGCGCAGTTCGGGAAGCTTGTCCACGGCCCTGTGCTCTTCGTAGCGCATCACGCCGATGCGGCGCAGGAAGGCGGCGTGTTCAAAAGGCAGGGTGACGATGCCGGCCTCGGCTTCGTCGCAGATGCCCAGGTACAGCGTCAAGGGCGACAGCAACTGGTTGTGCGAAGGACCCGAGCGCAACAACTCTACCGTCACGTTGCGGATGTTCAGGCTGTCGGCCATGGCGGGGTTCCCTTGTGCGCCGGCCGGGCCCCTGCGGGGCGTTCTCGTGCGCTGGCTAGTGTTTTGCGGCCGCGCGATGGTAGGCGCGCCCCGCAGGCGCGGCATCGGCATCAACCAGGGGCGCTGCCGGGTGGGGCCGGCCGCGCGCAGCGCCTTGGCCTCAGTTTTCCAGCCGCAGCACCTGGCCGTTGTCGCCGTCGGTGACGATGTACAACCAGCCGTCCGGGCCCTGGCGCACGTCGCGAATACGCTGGCCCAGGTCGGCCAGCAGGCGTTCTTCGCCCGTGACGGCGTTGCCGTCCAGCGTCAGGCGCAGCAGGGCCTGGCCGCGCAAGGTGCCCATGAAAAGGCTGCCCTGCCAGCCGGGGTAGCGCACGCTGGTCAGGAAGGCCAGGCCGGCCGGCGCCACTGAAGCCGGCACCCAGTGCCGCAGCGGCTGTTCATAGCCGGACTTGGGGCCTTCTTCGCCGATGCGCGTACCGATGCCGTAGTTGCGGCCGTAGGTCACCAGCGGCCAGCCGTAGTTGCGACCGGGCAGCACGCGGTTGACTTCGTCGCCGCCCTGCGGCCCATGTTCCACGGCCCACAGTTCACCCGTCTGCGGGTGCAGGGCCGCGCCCTGGATGTTGCGGTGACCCAGGCTATAGACCTCGGCGGCGTGGCTGGCCTGGCCTGCAAAGGGGTTGTCGGCCAGGGCCTTGCCGTCGGCGCTGATGCGCACCACCTTGCCGATGTGGTTGGCCGGGTTCTGGGCCTCGTCCTTGCCGCTGAAGCGGTCGCCCAGGCCCACCAGCAGGGCGCCGCTGCGGTCGAAGACGATGCGGCTGCCGCAATGGTTGCGGCTGCTGATCTTGGGCTTCTGGCTGAAGATGGTGCGCACATCTTCCAGCTTCGCGCCCAGGCCTTCGCCCACCAGGCGTGCGCTGGCCACGGCCGTGCTGTTGCCGCTGGCGCCTGCGGCAGCCGGTTCGGCGAAGCTGAAGAAGATGCGCCGGTTCTGCGCGAACTGCGGGTCGGCCACCACGTCCAGCAGTCCGCACTGGCCGCCGGCAGCCACCGCCGGCAGCCCGGCCAGCGGGGCTGACAGTTCGCCGCTGGGCAGGGCCAGACGCAGCCGGCCGGGCTTTTCCGTCACCAGCATGCGCCCGTCGGGCAGGAAGGCCAAGGCCCAGGGGTTGTCCAGGCCGCGCAGCACGGGCACGGGCTTGATCGGGGCCGGCTGTGCCAACGCCGGTGCGCCCACCATAGCCGCCACGGCCACCACGTAAAACAAGATCCTGTTTTTCATGGGCGCCGATGTTGACATCAGCGCAACGACCGCATGCGGCCCGGGCTCAATCACGCGCCGGCAGTCGCAGGTTGCGGCCTGGGGCCCGTGTCTATTCCCGCGCCCGCGGGTCTGAGCTCAGGGTGCCACGCGCACCACCCGGCCCGCCGAGCTGTCGGTCAGCAGGTACAGCGCGCCGTCCGGGCCTTCGCGCACGTCGCGGATACGGTCGTTCAGCCCCGTGGGCAACACCGCACGCGACACCACCTGGTCGCCGTTCATCTTCAGCTGCCACACGGCCTGGCCGGCCAGGGCGCCGACAAAGAAGTCGCCCCGCCATTGCGGCGCGCCATTGCCGCTGTGGATGGCCAGGCCGCTGGGCGCGATCGAGGTCGGCACCCAGTAGCTGACGGGCGGGGTGAAGCCCGGGCCGGTGGAAGCACCGCCCACCGGCGTGCAGTTGCCCACCGGCGAGCCATATTCGCAGCCGTAGCTGACCAGCGGCCAGCCGTAGTTCGCACCGGGCACGATGCGGTTCAGTTCATCGCCGCCTTGTGGGCCATGTTCGGTGACCCACAGCGCACCCGTGTCGGGGTGCAGGGCCGCGCCCTGCGGGTTGCGGTGGCCGTAGCTGTAGATACCCTGCTGCGCCGTGCGCATGTAGTTGAAGGGGTTGTTGCGAGGCGGGCTGCCGTTCAGCGCCAGGCGGAAGACCTTGCCGTGGCCGAATTCCAGCAGCTGGGCGCGGCCACGTTCGCTGGCCAGCGAACGTTCGCCCGTGGTGATGAAGATCTGGCCGTCGGGCGTCAGCACCAGGCGGCCGCCGAAGTGCAGCGAGCTGGACACCTTCGGGGTCTGGCGGAAGATGACCTGCCAGTCCTGCAGCGCCGCGCCGTCAGCACTGAGCACGGCCGTACCCACAGCCAGCCCGTTGCGCCCGGCTTCGGAACCAGTGCCGCTTTCGGCGTAAGACAGGAAGATGCGGCGCGACGTGGCGAAGTCGCGCGCCAGGGCCACGTCGAACAGACCGCCCTGCCCGCCGGTGCTGACACTGGGCACGCCGGTAATGGGCGCCGACAGGCTGCCGTCGGCCTGCACGGTGCGCAGCCGGCCGGGCTTCTCCGTCACCAGCATGCGGCCGTCAGGCAGAAAGGCCAGGCTCCAGGGGTTCACCAGGCCGCTGGCCACGGTGCTGACGGCCAGGCGCCCGGCAGCAGGCGTGCCGTCGGCCACCGCCGTGGCGGCGGACGTGGCCGGGGCCACAAGCGCCGCCGTGCTGCCGTCGGCCGTGGCGCGTGCCGCAGCTTGCGGGCTGGCACGGCCTTCGGGTTCAGCGCTGCCGCCGCCGCCACAGGCGGCCAGCAGCAGGGCCAGGGCCGGGGCCGACATCAGGGCGTGGCGGGTCAGGGTGTTCTGCATGGGGTGCTCCTCAAGGTGTGTGGGGCTCGTGCGCGGCTTCGATCATCATCTGCACGCGCTGGCGGCCGTTCCATTCGTCCAGGCCCAGACGGTAGGCCAGCCGGGCCCGTTCCGGCAAGGGCTGGTCGTGGCCGAACCAGATGGCGTCGCGTTCCTGCCCACCCTGGCGCAGACGCAGCTTCAGGTGCTTGTCGCCCACCAGGCGCTGTTGCAGCACTTGCACTTCGTCGCAGAACACCGGGGCTTCGAAGCCCTGGCCCCAGACCTGGGCGTCCAGCAGGGCCACAGTCTCGGCATTGAACCATTCCAGCGCCAGCGGGCCGTCGGTGCGCAAGGTGCGCTGAAGCGTGGCAGCGTCCAGCCATTCGGCGGCCACGCGGGCCAGCGCGCTTTCGAACTGCGGCACGCCGCCTTCCTGCAGTGTGCAGCCCGCCGCCATGGCGTGGCCGCCAAAGCGCAGCAGCAGGCCCGGGTGGCGCTTGGCCACCAGGTCCAGCGCGTCGCGCAGGTGAAACCCGGGGATGGACCGGCCCGACCCCTTCAGCTGCCCGTTGGCGCCGCGCGCGAAGACGAAGGTGGGCCGATGCGCGCGGTCCTTCACCCGGCCAGCCACGATGCCCACCACGCCTTCGTGGAAGCTGTCGTCGAACAGCACCACGGCCGGTGGCACGCTGGCGGTGTCGGCATCCGTCCACCAGCGCGCCAGCATGGCTTCGGCCTGTTCGCGCATGCCGGCTTCGACGTCGCGGCGTTCGCGGTTGATGGCGTCCAGCTGGCCTGCCAGTTCGGCCGCGCGCGCCGGGTCGTCGGTCAGCAGGCATTCAATACCGAGGGTCATGTCGGCCAGGCGGCCGGCGGCGTTGATGCGCGGGCCCAGGGCGAAGCCGAAGTCGAATCCGGCGGCGCGCCGCGGGTCGCGCCCGGCGGCGCGGAACAGTGCGGCCACGCCCGGCCGCATGCGCCCGGCGCGGATGCGCTTCAAGCCCTGCGCCACCAGGCGCCGGTTGTTCGCGTCCAGCTTCACCACGTCGGCCACCGTGCCCAGGGCCACCAGGTCCAGCAGCGCGTCCAGCCGCGGCTGCGTGGCGGCGTCGAACAGGCCGCGCGCGCGCTGTTCGGCCCGTGTCGCCAGCAGCACGTAGAACATCACGCCCACGCCGGCCAGCGCCTTGCTGCTGAAGCTGCACCCGGGCTGGTTGGGGTTCACGATCACATCGGCCACGGGCAAGGGCTGGTCGGCTGCGGGCAGGTGGTGGTCGGTGACGAGCACGCCCAGGCCCAGGCCGCGCGCATGCGCCACGCCGGCGTGGCTGGCGATGCCGTTGTCCACCGTCACCAGCAGGTCGGGCCGCGGCCCGCTGGCACAGGCCAGGTCCACGATGGCGGGCGTCAGGCCGTAGCCATGCACGGCGCGGTCAGGCACGACATAGCGCAAGGTGCCCGCAGCCGCGCCCAGCAGGGCCAGGCCGCGCAGGGCCACGGCGCAGGCGGTGGCGCCGTCGCAGTCGTAGTCGGCCACCACGCAGATGCGCCGGCCTGCGGCCATGGCGTCGGCCAGCAGGCGGCCGGCTTCGGCAGCGCCGGTCAGGCCATCGGGCGGCAGCAGGCGCGGCAGGCCGTCGTCCAGTTCGTCGGCGCTGCGCACGCCGCGCGCGGCCAGCAGCTGCGCCAGCAGCGGGTGTACGCCGGCTTGTTCCAGCGCGTGGCGCACGCGCGGTGGCACGTCGCGCAGTTGCAGGATCACAGCGCTTCCAGCAGGCTGCGCGGCGAAGGCCGCGGCGCCAGGCGCTGACGCAACCGCGCGAACAGACCTTGGCCCGTGCGCGGCGCCAGCCGCAGCGCGCTGCGCTCGCCGCACAGCGTCAGCGATGGCGCTGCGGCCGGCTGCGTGCCCGCCTGTGCCTGCACCAGCGCGCGGAACGGCCCGTCGTCCAGCGTCTCCCAGCCGCGCAGCCAGCCCGGCCAGTCGCCGGCCAGGGCCGGGGCGCGCAGACGGTCGTCTACGTTGGGCGCGGGCCCGTTGGCGGGCTGGGCCGGGCCACAGCCACTGAGCCAGAAGGAATTGACCGGCAGCAGCCCGCGCGCCAGGCGTTCGTCGTTCAGCGGGTGGGTGTAGAGCAGCATCTGTACTTCGGCCTGCAGGCGGCGCACGGTGCGCATCCCCGGGGCCTGCTGCGAAGGGCCCAGCCAGCGGTCGACGTTGCGGCCGATGACGCGGTCCAGAGCAGCGCAGGGCAGATCGGCCAGGCTTTCGTGCGCGGCGTACCAGCGCATCGGTGCGCCCCAGGTGAACAACCAGCCCGCCGACGTGAACAGCGGCTGCACGGCCGCAAACAAGCTGCGCGAGGTGGCTTCGTCCAGCATCAGGCCGGCGGGGTCGATCAGGCTCACCTGTTCGGTGCCCAGGTGCCAGTGCGCCGGGGTCAGCAGGCCCCAGGCCAGGTCGCCGGTGTCGATGCCGTCGGCCGCGGCTGCACGTGCGGCCCACGGCAGGCTGCCGTCTGCACCCTGCCAGCCTAGCGCCTGGGCCAGGGCGCGTTCATGCGGGGGCGTCAGGCTCAGTTCGTCGCCATCGTCACGAGCCACGGGTGCCCAGTCGGCCAGCAGGGCCTGCAGGTGCGGCAGCTGCAGTAGCGACAGGTCGCCCCAGGGCGCAGCGCGCGGGGCGGCAAAGGGAATCAGCAGGGCCATCGGCCGCATTATCCCGGCCAGACCTGGGCAGGGCTGGTGGCTTCAGGCCGTCCGGTAGCATCCGCCGCCTATGAACATGCCCTATGAGTGGCAGATCGGCTGGCGCTACACGCGTGCCGGCCGCGCCGGCAGGCGAAATGGCTTCATCAGCTTCATCAGCCTGGTTTCCGTGCTGGGTATCTCGCTGGGCGTGGCCGCGTTGATCATCGTGCTGAGCGTGATGAACGGCTTCCAGAAGGAAGTGCGCGACCGCATGCTCAGCGTCATCGCCCACGTGGAGATCTTCGACGCTGCACGCGGCGCCCTGCCCGACTGGCGCGCCACGGCAGAGGCCGCACGCGCCAACCCGGCCGTGCGCGGTGCCGCGCCCTTCATCGCCGCCCAGGCGCTGGTGGGCCGGGGCGACGAACTGCGCGGCGCCGTGGTGCGCGGCATAGACCCCGCGGCTGAAGCCAGCGTCACCGACCTGGCGCGCACACAGCAGCCGCTGCTGGGCCAGCTGAAGGCTGGCGAATGGAACATCGTGCTGGGGGTGGAACTGGCCCGGCTGCTGGGCGCGCGCGTGGGCGACAAGGTGGCCATCGTCGCCCCCGGCGGGCAGGTGACACCGGCAGGTATCACGCCGCGCATCAAGCAGTTCAACCTGGTCGGCGTGTTCGAAGCCGGGCATTACGAGTACGACAGCGCGCTGGCGCTGATCCACATCGGCGACGCCGCGCGCTTCTTCCAGTTCGAAGGTCCCACAGGCGTGCAGCTGCGGCTGAACGAGGTGCAGGCCGCGCGCCGCGTGGGCGCCGAACTGCAGCAGAGCCTGGGCCTGGCGGTGGACGTGCGCGACTGGACGCGCACCAACCGCAACTGGTTCGACGCCGTGCAGATCGAAAAGCGGCTGATGTTCATCATCCTCACGCTCATCGTCGCGGTGGCAGCTTTCAACCTGGTCAGCACCCTGGTGATGACGGTGACGGACAAGCGCGCCGACATCGCCATCCTGCGCACCCTGGGCGCCAGCCCGCGGTCCATCATGGGCATCTTCATCGTGCAGGGGGCCACGGCCGGGATCATCGGCACCTTCACCGGCGTGGCGCTGGGGCTGCTGGTGGCATTCAATGTGGACGTCATCGTGCCGGCCATCGAAAGGCTGCTGGGCGTGGCCTTCCTGCCCGGCAGCATCTACGTCATCAGCCGCATGCCCAGCGAACCGCTGGCCAGCGACATCGTGCCGATCGCGCTCATCTCACTGGTGCTCAGCCTGCTGGCCACGCTCTACCCCAGCTGGCGCGCCAGCCGCACGAACCCGGCCGAGGCCCTGCGCTATGAGTGACCCAGGCCAAGCGGCCGTGCTGCAGGCCCAGGGCCTGGCCAAGCGCTACACCGAAGGCGAACTGGACGTGCAGGTGCTGCGCGACGTGAGCCTGACCGTAAAGCGCGGCCAGACGCTGGCCGTGGTGGGGCCATCAGGGTCGGGCAAGAGCACCCTGCTGCACCTGCTGGGCGGGCTGGAAGCGCCCAGCGCTGGCAGCGTGGCGCTGATGGGCCGCACCCTGGGGGGCATGGACGCTGCCGAACAAGGCCGCTGGCGCAACCAGCACCTGGGCTTCGTCTACCAGTTCCACCACCTGCTGCCGGAATTCAGCGCGCTGGACAACGTGGCCATGCCGCTGCGCATCGCGCGCCAGGACCCGGCCAGCGCCCGCGCCGCGGCCGCCGCCATGCTGGCCCAGGTGGGCCTGGCCGCGCGCACCGGCCACCACCCGGCGCAGCTGTCGGGGGGCGAACGCCAGCGCGTGGCGATCGCCCGCGCCCTGGTGACGAACCCGGCCTGCGTGCTGGCCGACGAGCCCACCGGCAACCTGGACCGCGGCACGGCCGACGCCGTGTTCGACCTGATGCTGGCGCTGGCACGCGACCGGGGCACGGCCTTTGTCGTCGTCACCCACGACGCCAGCCTGGCCGCGCGCTGCGCCACCACGCTGCAGCTGCAGCGCTGAAGGGGGTCTGCCCGGGCCGCGCTCCACACGGCACGGCCGCCAGCGCGACAATCGCGCCATGCACCTGCTCAACGCCGACCTGCACAGCCACAGCAACGTCAGCGACGGCACCCTGAAGCCCGAAGACCTGGCCGCCCGCGCCCACGCCCAGGGCGTGGAACTGTGGGCCCTGACCGACCATGACGAAGTCAGCGGCCAGCAGCGCGCGCGCGACGCCGCCCTGGCCCTGGGACTGGGCTACCTGACGGGTACGGAGATCAGTGTCAGCTTTGCGGGCGAAACGGTGCACATCGTCGGCCTGGGCTTCGACGCCGAAGACGCCGCCCTGCAGGCCGGCCTGGCGGCCACGCGCGGTGGCCGGCGTGCCCGCGCCCAGGCCATGGCCGACGGGCTGGCGCGCGCCGGCATTGGCGGCGCCTTCGAAGGTGCGTTGCGATATGTGGGCAACCCGGACCTGATCAGCCGCACGCACTTTGCGCGCTTCCTGGTCGACAGCGGCGTGTGCAGCGACACCTACGAAGTCTTCCGCCGCTTCCTGACCGAAGGCAAGCCCGGCTACGTGCCGCACCAGTGGGCGCGGCTGGGCGACGCGGTACGCTGGATCACCCAGGCCGGCGGCATCGCCGTGATTGCCCACCCCGCGCGCTACAAGTTCAGCCCCACGGCCGAATACGCCCTGTTCAGCGAATTCGTGGCCCATGGTGGGCGCGGCGTGGAAGTGATGACGGGCAGCCACAGCGAACCTGAACGCGTGCGCTACGCCGAGATGGCCGACGAATTCGACCTGCTGGCCAGCCGCGGCAGCGACTTCCATTCGCCCACCGAAAGCCGCACCGACCTGGGCAGCCTGCCCGACCTGCCCGGCCGGCTGCGCCCGGTGTGGGAAGCGCTGGAACACCGTATCCAGCGCGCATGACGGCCCCCGCGCAAAGCTGGCCGCGCCCAGGCCTGGGCGTGTTGCTGATCCTGGCGATGACGGTCTGCTTCGCCAGCATGGACAGCCTGATCCGCAAACTGGGCGGCCTGTTGCCAGTGCTGCTACTGCTGACCACGCGCTATGCCTTCCAGGCGCTGGCCATGGCGCTGTGGCTGGCCTTCAGCCGACGCCACCGGCTGCGCAGCGCGCACCCGCGCTTCCAGGCCTTGCGGGGCAGCCTGTTGCTGGGCATCACCGGGCACCTGCTGCTGATCCTGGCGCTGGGCATGGCGCCAGCGGCCACGCTGATGCCCTTCACCTATGTGCAGATCGGCCTGGCGGCCGGGCTGGGCTGGCTGATGTTCAACCAGTTGCCAGATTTCTGGGCCTGGGTGGGCATCGCCATCGTCACCGTATGCGGTGCCGGCAGCGTCTGGCTGAACCTGCGCAGCGCGGGTGCCGCGGCGCGCAAGGCCGACGCCCCGGTGACAGCGGACACGCTGGCCGACTAGCGCCTTCGCGGGCAGCGAAATACTGACCCCGGGAAACCCCGAAGCCAGGCTATACTCGTAGGCTTGGCGCAGAACGTTGTGCGCCAATCGTTCATCCCCTTCGACCTTCGTCTCTCTGCAGCCTGCAGAGTCGCATTTTTCGGGTCGGCGGCGATGCCGTCGCCAGATTCGGAAAAACAGACAAGCCGGTGCGTCCTGCACCAGGCCCACCCCGTATTGATGCGACTTCACCAGACGGTGCGCCCTTTTCCTGGCGCGCTGCGGGTGGGTTCTTGCGCCTTGCAAGGCCTGCCTGCGCCCAAAGAGAGTTATCGATGAGTTTCGACACCCTGAACCTGCACGAGACCCTGGTCCGTGCCGTAGCCGACGCTGGCTACACCCAAGCCACCGACGTCCAGCAGCAGGCCATCCCTGCTGCGATGGAAGGCCGCGACCTGATGGTCAGCAGCAACACCGGCAGCGGCAAGACCGCCAGCTTCGTGCTGCCCGCGCTGATGAAGGTGCTGGCCGCCCGCGAAGCCTGGGCCGAAGCCAACAAGCTGGCCGATAAGAACCTGGGCCCGCGCCCCAACCGCCCGGCCAACCCCGGCCCGCGTGTGCTGGTGCTGACGCCCACGCGTGAACTGGCCCTGCAGGTAGCCAAGGCCGCCGCCGACTACGGCCGCCACATCAGCAACCTGCGCGTGGCCACCATCGTGGGGGGCGTGCCTTACGGCGCGCAGTTGAAGGCTCTGCGCGGCCCGCTGGACATCCTGATCGCCACCCCCGGCCGCCTGATCGACCACATGGAAAGCGGCCGCGCCAACCTGGGCAGCGTCGACGTCCTGGTGCTGGACGAAGCCGACCGCATGCTGGACATGGGCTTCATCGACCCCATCCACCACATCGCCGCGGCCACCCCGCCCACGCGCCAGACGGTGATGTACAGCGCCACCTTCGGCGGCCACGTGGGCCGGCTGGCGCAGGAGCTGTTGAACAACCCGCAGCGTATCGAAATCAGCTCGCAGACCTCGGCCCATGCCGACATCGAGCAGCGCCTGCATTGGGCCGACGACTTCGATCACAAGAACGCCTTGCTGGACAGCATCTTGACCAGCAAGGACATGGAACAAGCGGTGGTCTTCACCAGCACCCAGCGCGACGCCGACTGGCTGGCCGACCGCCTGGCCGACATGGGCCACCACGTGGCCAGCCTGCACGGCGGCCACCCGCAAGGCCGCCGCACCCGCGTGCTGCAGGGCCTGCGCAACAAGCAGCTGAAGATCCTGGTCGCCACCGACGTCGCTGCACGCGGCATCGACGTGCCCAGCATCAGCCACGTCATCAACTTCGGCCTGCCGATGAAGGAAGAGGACTACGTGCACCGCATCGGCCGCACCGGCCGCGCCGGGCGCAGTGGCCTGGCCGTGACGCTGGCCGAGCGCCGCGACACCGGCATGGTGCAGCGCATCCAGCGTTTCACGACGCAGAAGATCCCGGCCACGGTGATCGAAGGCCTGGAACCGAAGCGGCCCGAGCCGAAGCCGGCCCCGCGCCCCTTCGTGAAGCACGGCGGCGGCAGCTTTGCTGGCGCGCGCGGCGAGCGTTCTGAAGGCGGCGGCTTCGGCGGCGGCGCCCGCCCTGCCGGCCAGCGTCCCACTTCGGGCTTTTCGCGCCCGGGCGCACCGGCAGGCAAGACCTTCAAGCCAGCTGGCAAGACCTTCGCCAAGGGCGGCCCGCGCACCGTGCGCTGACCCTGCGGTGGTGTACCGCGCCCTTCCCGGGTGCGGATGGAAAAACGGGCCCCTCGGGGCCTGTTTTTTTGGGCTTATGCCTTGATCAGATCGACCTCGAACACCAGGGTGGCATTCGGCGGGATGACGCCGCCGGCGCCACGCGCGCCGTAGCCCATCTCGGGCGGAATCGTCAGCACGCGCGTGCCGCCTTCGGCCATGCCTTGCACGCCTTCGTCCCAGCCGCGGATGACTTCACCGCCGCCCAGATGGAAGGCGAAAGGCTGGCCGCGGTCCTTGCTGGAATCGAACTTCTTGCCGCGCTGGTTGGCGGCGGTCGGGTCGTACAGCCAGCCGGTGTAGTGCACCTGCACGCGGCGGCCGGCCGTGGCCGTGGCGCCGGTGCCCGGGGTGGTGTCTTCATAGCTCAGGCCGGATGGCAAGGTGGGCATGTCGCTGTCCTATGGGTGGGGTGTGAAGAACGGGGCCGATCATGCCAGGGGTTTGCGCACCAGTTCCAGCACCTTGCCCGCGTCCAGCGTGCGCGCCTGCTGCTGGATCTGCGGCAGCGCCTGCTGCTGCATCTGGCGCGCGTTGCCCAGCAGGTCTTGATACGTCTGCTGCAGCAGCGCCGTGTTCATCTGCCGGCCGCCGCCGTAGTAGCGCACCGCCAGCTGGCCCAGGGCGTAGGTGGTGGCAAAGCTCATGGCCATGCCCGTGCCCACGCTGCCCACGCCACGGCCCAGGCCGCCCAGGGCCTTGCCCAGTAGCCCGCCCACCAGCTTGCGGCCGAACTGTTCCAGGTACTGCCCGGTCAGGCCCACGCCGGCGGTGGCGATGAATTCCTTGATCATGCTGGCGTCGATGTTGGTGACGCCATGCGCCTGCGCCACGCCGTGCACCAGCTTCACCTGCAGCGGGATGATGGCCATGCTGGCCCAGCTTTGCGGCAGCAGTTCCAGCGCGCCGCAGAGCACGGCGCGGTTGAAGATGGTCTTGTCCAGCGCTGCGCGGTCCACCAGCACGGCCGGGGTGACGGCGCCGGCCGCAGCCGCGACGCCTGCGGCAGCGGCAGCCGATCCGGCCGATGCCGTCACCGTTGGCGCAGATGCCGCCATGGCGGGCGCATCGGTCTCGCGCGCCAGCGCGTCAGCCTGAACTTCGAAGCCGGTGTCCAGGGTGCCGCCCAGTTCGTCTTTCAGGCTGGCCAGGAACTGGCGTTCAGGGGGCGACTGCACGCCGTCGGCGTCACACACGCACACGGCCAGTTCGTAAGCCAGCTGCCGGTGCTCGGGCGCCTTCAGCGCGGCCACGGCTTCGCGCAGGCCCAGGCGCTTGAGCAGCACGTCCTGCATCAGTCCCGACACGTTCAGGCCGCTGCCCTGCCCGCCCAGGCTGCTGGCAATGCGCTTGACTTCTTCGCGTTCGGCGTCGGACTTGCTGCCGTCGGCAAAGGCCGCCAGCAAGGCCACGGCGAGCAGGGCGCGTTGTTCTTCGGTGTTCATGGGTTCTCCTTCGGGCTGTCTTGCAGCGAAACCTGCAGCAAAGCGGGATTGTGCGCAGCCGCTGGCAACGGCCAGCGATGGCCCCACTCGGCCGCGGCCTGCTGCAGCAGTTCAGCCGGCGGCGCCTGCGCCCGTGCCGTCTGCAGCCCCAGCACCGCCAGCGCTTCACGCACGGCGGCAGCGGGGTCGCGCAGGTCCAGCGCAGCGGCGCCGTTTTGCTTGCTCAGCTTGTGGCCGTCGGCCGCCAGCACCAGCGGGCCGTGCCAGTAACGCGGCGTGGGCAGGCCCAGAGCCTGCTGCAGCACGATCTGGCGCGCGGTGTTGTCGGCCAGGTCTTCGCCGCGCACCACATCGGTCACGCCCTGGGCGGCGTCGTCCACCACCACGGCCAGCTGGTAGGCCCACAGGCCGTCGGCACGCCGCAGCACGAAGTCGCCCACGGCTGTGGCCACGTCCTGCTGCTGTGCGCCCAGGCGCCGGTCTTGCCAGTACAGCGTGCCGGCAGGCACGCGCAGCCGCCAGGCGCGCGCGTTGCGCCCGCCCAGGCCGGCGCGGCAGGTGCCGGGGTAGACGCGTTCGGCATCCCGCGCCAGCGCCACGCCCCGCGCGGCCAGAGCGCCTTCGATGTCGCGTCGCGTGCAGGCGCAGGGGTAAGCCACGCCCTTGGCCACCAGGGCTGCCAACGCCTGGGCGTAGGCGTCGCCGCGGCGCGACTGCCAACAGGGCGCCTCGTCCGGCCGCAGGCTGCAGGCCGCCAGCTGTGCCAGCACGACGTCGCCCATGCCCGGCGGGCAACGCGGCGCGTCGGCGTCTTCGATGCGCACCAGCCACTGACCGCCAGCGGCGCGCACGTCCAGCCAGCTGGCCAGGGCCGCGACCAGTGAACCAGCGTGCAGCGGCCCGGTGGGCGAAGGGGCGAAGCGCCCGACGACGCGCGGCGTCACCAGGTCACCGACGGCGCGACCGCTGTGCGGCGGATGGCAGCCGGCGCGGCAGATCAGTCCAGCGGGCCGGCATGGCGTTCCACGAGGGCCCGGCGGGTGACCGGGCTTTCCAGCTGCTGCAACCACCACTGCAGCGCCCGGCCCAGGCCCATGGCACCGGGGTCGCCGCGTTCGGCCCGCCAGGCGTAGTGCAGCCGCGCTCCGAAGGTCCCGCGCGCGGTCGGGCGGGCTACCAGCCGGCCAGCAACCAGATGCGGCCGCGCCAGCGGTTCGGGCACGTAGCCGCAGCCCAGGTGGCGCAGCAGGGCTTCCAGCTTGGCGCGCATGTTGGGCACCGTCAGCACGTCCTGGCCGGGCAGCAGGTTCACCGTCATCGGCGTGGTGCGCTGTGCCGTGTCGGCCACGGCCACGGCGCGGTGGTGCACCAGCTGCGCGTCGACCAGCGGCCCATCGACTGCCGCCAGCGGGTGGTGCGGGGCCATGCAGTAGACGAAGGGCACTTCACCCAGTGGGCGCAGTTCGATGCCACCGGGGTTGGCGTGCTCGTCGCTCACGCCGATGGCCAGGTCGGCCTGGCCCGAGACCAGGGCTTCCCAGGTGCCCGCCAGCACGTCGGTGCGCAGGCGCAGGCGCGTAGCGGGGCCGGTATCGGCGCTGTCGCTGGCAACGCCTGCCGCCACCGGCTGACGCGCGTCGCGCGCATCGCGGGCGTCGCGTACAGCGCAGAAGGCCTGCACCAGTTCGAAGATCACCGGCATGGCCAGGATGTCTTCCACGCTGATGCACAGCTGCGTTTCCCAGCCGCTGGCCACGCGGCGCACGCGGTTGGCCACGGCGTCCATTTCCTGCAGCAGCCGGCGGCCTTCGAACAGCAGTTCGCGCCCGGCGGCCGTCAGCTGCGCCTGGCGCGAGCTGCGGTCGAACAGCAGCACGTCCAGCGCGTCTTCCAGCTGGCGCACGCTGTAGGTCAGGGCAGATGGCACCTTGCCCAGTTCACGCGCCGCCGCGGCGAAGCTGCCGGTGCGGGCGATGGTGTCCATCATCAGCAGGGCGTCGGGGGTCAGGGACTGGCGGCGGTCGGGCATGGCTTCATCTTATTTGAACGGCTTCTTCAAGCGGCTGCCACCGCTTGGCCACAGCAGCTGCCTACAGTGCTGTTCATAGGGTGCCAATCGCGCCCCACCACCAGGAGACCCCGCCATGCTGACCCTGCGCAAGTCTGCCGACCGTGGCCATGCCGACCACGGCTGGCTGAAGAGCTTCCACAGTTTTTCCTTCGCCGACTACTACGACCCGGCCCACATGGGCGTGGGCAACCTGCGCGTGATCAACGAAGACCGCGTCGCCCCGGGCACCGGCTTCGGCACCCACGGCCACCGCGACATGGAAATCGTCAGCTACGTGCTGGACGGCGCCCTGGCGCATAAGGACAGCATGGGCAATGGCAGCGGCGACCGCAGCAAGCCCGACGGCGTCATCCGCCCGGGCGACGTGCAGCGCATGAGCGCCGGCACGGGCGTGCAGCACAGCGAGTTCAACCACGCCCAGGACAAGGCCACGCACTTCCTGCAGATCTGGCTGCTGCCGCGCGAGCGAGGCATCGCCCCCAGCTACGAGCAAAAGCACTTCGACGCCGCCAGCAAGCGCGGCCGGCTGGCCCTGGTGGCTTCGCCAGACGGCGCCGACGGTTCGGTCACGATCCACGCCGACGCGTCCATCCGCGCCGGGCTGTTAGACGGCGAAGAACGCGCCGAAATGGCGCTGGACCCGAAACGCCTGGCCTACGTGCACCTGGTGCGCGGCCGGCTGCGCGTGAACGACCGCCAGCTCGACGCCGGCGACGCTGCCCGCATCAGCGCCGAAACGCGCCTGGTGCTGGAAGGGGGCGAAGACGCCGAAGTGCTGGTGTTTGACCTGGCGGCCTGAAGTACCGTCACGCTGTAGCGCTTTTGCCCCCACCCCAACCCCACTCACCCCCATCACCGAGGAAACTCACCATGAGCAAGATCGTCATCGTCTTCCACAGCGGCTACGGCCACACCGCCAAGATCGCCGAAGCCGTGGCCGAAACCAGCGGCGGCAACCTGCTGGCCATCGACGCCGAAGGCAACCTGCCCGAAGGCGGCTGGGACACCCTGGCCGCGGCCGACGCCATTGTCTTCGGCAGCCCCACCTACATGGGCAGCGTGAGCTGGCAGTTCAAGAAGTTTGCCGACGCTTCCAGCAAGGCCTGGTTCGGCCAGGGCTGGAAGAACAAGCTGGCCGCCGGCTTCACCAATTCGGCCAGCATGAACGGCGACAAGCTGTCCACCCTGCACTACCTCTTCACGCTGAGCCAGCAGCACAGCATGCTGTGGGTGGGCACGGGCCTGATGCCCAGCAACAGCAAGGCCGCCACGCGTGACGACATCAACTATGTCGCTTCGTTCTCGGGCCTGATGACGTCCACCCCTTCGGACGCCAGCCCGGACGAAATGGTGCCGGGCGACATCGCCACGGCCAAGGCCTTCGGCCTGCGCATCAAGGAAGTGGCGGCGCGCCTGGGCTGACGGCCGGCGCCGCGGCACGCGGACGCTGCCGGTCAAGGGGCCGGCGGTGACTCGCGTGACGGGGCCTGTGGTTCATCGCGCATCAGCTGCCAGGCCGCCAACAGGCCGAAGCCCACGTTCAGCAGCGCGATGAAGGCCAGCAGCAGCAGGCCCACCGTGTTCAACGGCAGGGCTCGCATGGCCCAGGTGCAGACGGACGACAGGGCGTTGAAGCCCAGCATCATCCAGAAAAGCCCCTTGCGGGGCTGCCACAGTCGCCGCCACTGCATGGCCGCTCAGCCCGCCGCAGCGGCCAGGCGCTCATCGGCCAGCCGGGCGCCGGCGGCCAAGGCCGCCAGCTTGGCTTCGGCCACGGCACGCGGCATTGGGGCCAGGCCGCAGTTGGTGCAGGCGATCAGATGCTGGCGGGGCACGAACTGCAGCGCGCGGCCGATGGTGTCGGCCACTTCTTCAGGCGTTTCCACGCGCTCGTCGGCGACGTCGATCACGCCCACCATCACGTCCTTGCCCTTCAGCAGCGCCATCAATTCGGCCGGCACGTGCGAATGGATGCATTCCAGGCTGACCTGTTTGATGGCACTCGCCGCCAGCGCCGGCAGGATCTGTTCGTACTGCCGCCATTCGTCGCCCAGGCTCTTCTTCCAGTCGATGTTGGCCTGGATGCCGTAGCCGTAGCAGATGTGCACGGCGGTCGTGCACCTCAGGCCCTGCGCGGCGCGCTCCAGGGCCTTCACGCCCCAGTCTGCAGCTTCTGCCATGTAGACGTTGAAGGCCGGTTCGTCGAACTGAATGATGTCCACGCCCTCGGCCTGCAGGGCCAGGGCTTCCTGGTTCAGCAGTTCGGCGAAAGCGAAGGCCATCTTCACGCGGTCGCCGTAGAAGCGGTCGGCCACGGTGTCGACGATGGTCATGGGCCCGGGCAGGGTGAACTTGATCTTGCGCGTGGTGTGGGCGCGCAGGAAGCGCGCTTCCGCACCGTGTACCCGGCTGATCAGCGACAGCGGCGCCACCACCTGCGGCACCATGGCCTTGTAGCGGTCGTTGCGGATGCCCATCTCGACCTTGTGTTCGAAGTCGATGCCGGCCACACGCTCCAGGAAGCCGTGCACGAAGTGCTGACGGCTCTGCTCGCCGTCGCCAATCACCGACAGCCCGGCGTCTTCCTGGCACTTGATCCACAGCAGCGTGGCGTCCAGCTTGGCCTGGTCCAGGGCCGTGCCTTCGGCCTGCCACTTCGGCCACAGCTTGCCGGTCTCGGCCAGCCAGGCGGGTTTGGGCAGGCTGCCGGCGATGGCGGTCTCGAACATGGGATGGTCTCCGGGGGGCAAGGGGTTGAACGGCGGCGGAGATTACTGCAGCCGCACAGGCCGTGCCCGGGCCCGGGTGTGCGCAGGCCGGCATTCATGCCCGGCCAGGGCGTATTCGTCGCAGCCCTGAGACAGCTGACAAGCCGGCCGTTAACCTGCAGACATGACGCTTGACGAGCCCCTGCCCCCTGAACTCACCGGTCGTCACTACGGCTGGCTGACGCGCTACCGGCGCTGGCCCGTGTTCAGCCCGCAGTGGGCCCGGCGCCGAGCGCGCAGCCTGGGGCTGCTGACCCTGGGCATCTGGCTGCTGTTGCTGGCCGGCCCACTGGTGGCCGAGACCGGGTACCGGCCCTGGGGGTCGGTGGCACAGGTGCTGCTGATCGTTGTCTTGCCACTCTTCGGCACCCCGTGGCTGGCCGCCGAAGTCCGTCGACGCCAGTTGCCTGAAAAACTGGAGTGGCGCTTGCTGCTGCTGTGCGTACTGGGCACAGTGGCCGGGCTTGCCGCCTTTCACCACTGGGTTGCCGAACCGATGAAGCAGCAGATCGCGGCCTGGGCGGGGCAACTGGACGAACAGGGTCGGCGACCTCGTGTGGGCCTGGCGATCGGCATCAGCACGATCCAGGGTGAATATTCAGACCGCGCATCCGTACCCAGCCCCAGGAAGATGGATCCCCCAGGCCCCATCAACCTGCCCACACAGCTGGTGTTTGCGACCATGGCCTTCATCTTTGCAGGCGGCATGGCCCTGCCGCGCTGGCGCACCGAACGCGCCGGCCTGCGTGCGCTGGCCCATGAACGCGAACTGGCCGCCGCCCAGGCCCGCCGCCGTGAAGCCGAACTGAAGCTGTCGGTGCTGGCGGCCCAGGTCGAACCGCACTTCCTCTTCAACACCCTGGCCGGCGTGCGCAGCGCGATCAGCACCGACCCGGCGCGCGCCAGCGTGATGATCGACCAGCTGGTGGACTATCTGCGTGCCGCCATCCCACGCCTGCGCAGCGACGGCAGCGCGCAGGCCACCGTGGGCGGGCAGTTCGACATCGTGCGCGCCTACCTGGGCCTGATGGCCGCACGCATGCCGCGCCTGCAGGTGCAGGTGCAGGCCCCGCCCGACCTGCTGGCCGCGCATTGCCCGCCGCTGATGCTGATCTCGCTGGCCGAGAACGCCGTCAAGCACGGCGTCGAACCCAAGCTCGGGCCGGCGCAGGTGGCCGTGCAGGCCGAACGCAGCGCCGATGGCCGGCTGCTGCTGCGCGTGCTGGACGACGGCGTGGGCTTTGGCGGCGCCAGCAGCGGCACAGGCGACGCCGTGGGCAGTGGCCTGGGCCTGAGCAACATCCGCGAACGGCTGCAGCAGCTGTACGGCGACCGCGCCAGCCTGACACTGAAGGCCCGCCCCGAAGGCGGCGTGGCCGCCACCCTGACCCTGCCGCTGGAGCTGTCAGCATGAACGCCCCTACTGCCCTGATCGCCGACGACGAAGACCTGCCCCGCGCCGAGCTGCGCCGCATGCTGGCCCAGGCCTGGCCCGAACTGCAGGTGGTGGCCGAATGCGAGCACGGCCCGGCCGCCGTCGAAGCCCTGGCCGCGCACGCCCCGGACATCGCCTTCCTGGACATCCGCATGCCCGGCCTCAGCGGCCTGGACGTGGCCCGCGCCGCCAGCGGGCGCTGCCACGCTGTCTTCACCACTGCCTACGACAGCCACGCGGTGGAAGCCTTCAACGCTGGCGCGGTGGACTACCTGCTCAAGCCCGTGCGCGCCGACCGCCTGTCGCAGACCGTGCAGCGCCTGCAGGACAGGCTGCAAGTCCGCGCCGCCGCACCCGACCTGGACGGCCTGGTGGAAAAGCTGTCGGCCCAGCTGCAGCTGCGCCAGCAGGCCGCCGGCGGGCCGCGGCTGCGCTGGGTCAGCGCCAGCGTGGGCGACACGATCAAGATGTTCAGCATCGACGAAGTGCTGTTCTTCCAGAGCGACGAGAAGTACACCCGTGTCGTCACCGCCAGCGACGAAGCCCATGTGCGCAAGCCGCTGAAGGAGATCGCCGAAGGCCTGGACGGCGACGCCTTCTGGCAGATCCACCGCGGCGTGATCGTGCGCGCCAGCGCCATCGGCCGCGCCCAGCGCGACGACACCGGCCGCATCAGCCTGCAGCTGAAGCAGCACCCTGAAAAGCTTCAGGTCAGCCAGGCCTATGCCTGGCGCTTCAAGCCCATGTAGACCGGCCCGGTGCCCAAATGCAGGGCCTGGCCGCCCAGGGTGACGAGGGGCACGCCGGCACCATCGCCAGGCCCCATACTTTCGACATGCGCCGCCACACCGGGCCCACGAGCCCCAGCCTGCAGCCGCTGCCGACCGCCAGCGCTGCGCTGGACGCCGTGGCGCTGCCCCTGCTGCTGCTGATGGCAGATGGCGGTCTGCTGCATGCCAATGCCAGCGCCCTGGCGCTGGGCCCGAGCTTCGACGAGTGGGCGGCCTGGCTGGCGCAGACCTGGGCGGTGCCTTCGGGTCTGGCAGGGGCCGACCCTGGCGCAGACCGTCGAGCCCAACACCACGCTGGGGCCGACGCCGGAAAAATCGCTGGCAACGACGTCACGGACAGTGCCAATCAAGACGCAACAACTCGGCCGCAGAGCCAGACCCTGACCCTTTCCCTGCCGGCGCAAGCCAGCGCCCGCCAGGCCCGCGCGCAGGCAAAGGCCTGGCCGGAAGGCGGCTGGCTGCTGACCCTGCAGCCCGTGGACGAACTGCAGGCGGCGCAGGACGAGGTGGCGCATCTGCAGGAAATGCTGGACCTGGCCCGCGACTTCGGCCGCCTGGGCCTGTGGGAACGTGACGCCCGCACCCTGGAAGGCCGCTGGGACCGCCAGGTGCTGAAGTTCCGCGGCCTGGGCGCCGGGCAGCCCGCCCCCAGCTTCGAAGACAGCATGCGGCAGGTGGCGCTGGCAGACCGGGCTTCACTGGAACGCGTGTTCCGCGACTCGCTGCGCCAGCCCGGCGCCTACAGCCACCGCTTCAGCCTGCGCACGCCTGAAGGCACGCTGCGCCGCGTGCATTCGCAGTGGCTGGTGAAGAACGGGCCCGACGGCCAGCCGGCACGTGCCGTCGGCCTGCTGCTGGACGACACCGAAACGCTGGCGCTGGCCGGCGTGTCCGGCGAAATCGAATCGCAGCTGGCCCTGGCCGTGGACATGGGCCGGATCGCCATCTGGCGCCACGATTTGGTGACGCAGCGCATGCACTACAACGCCCAGGCCTGGGCGGTGCTGGACATCCCGCCACGGCCGGAAGGCCTGAGCATCGACGAGGTGCGCGACTTCATCCACCCCGACGACCTGGCCGACGTGCTGGCTTCGGCGCGCATGGCGCTGGCGAACGACAAACCCACCGACATGGAAGCCCGCTACCGCCGCCGCGACGGCAGCTGGCGCCAGGTGCTCACGCGCCGTGTGGTGCAGCGCGACGCCCAGGGCCAGCCCGTGGCCTTCGTCGGCGTGGCGATGGACGTCACCGAGCGCCGGCAGGCTGAACTGGCGCTGCGCAGTGCCGCCGAACGCGTGGCCCTGGTCACGCGCGCCGCCGGCCTGGGTACCTGGGAAGTGGACTTGCGCGCCAACATCGCGTTCTGGGACGAACAGATGTGGGTGCTGCGCGGCCTGCCGCCACAGCCCGGCGCGCTGCCGCCCGAAGAACGCCTGGCCATCGTGCACCCCGACGACCGCGCGCGCGTGATCGCGGTGCACGAAGCCGCAATGACCACGCACGCGCCGACCGAGCACGAGTTCCGCATCGTCTGGCCCGACGGCCAGGTGCGCTGGCTGGCCACGCGTTCGCAGACGCTGCGCGACGACCAGGGCCAGCCGACCCGCCGTATCGGCGTGAACTGGGACGTTACCGACGCCCGCAACGCCGCGGCCCTGCGCCAGGAGCGTGAAATCGCGCGGCGCGAAAGCGCGGCCAAGAGCCAGTTCATGGCGCGCATGAGCCACGAACTGCGCACACCGCTGAACGCCGTACTGGGCTTCACTCAGCTGATGCTGGCGGAAGAAGGGCACGGCGAAGAAGAAGCCGCCAGCAGCCGGCGCCGCCGCCTGCTGCATGTGCAGGGCGCCGGCCAGCACCTGCTGAGCCTGATCAACGACGTGCTGGACCTGGCCAGCCTGGAAAGCGGCGAACTGCGCGTCAGCCCGCAGCCGGTGGCGCTGGCGGCGCTGGTGCAGGCCACGCTGCCGATGCTGGACCCTTTGCTGAAGTCGCAAGGCGTGACGCTGTCGATCGAAGTGCCGCCGCTGACGGTGATGGCCGACGCCACCCGTCTGCGCCAGGTGCTGCTGAACCTGCTGAGCAATGCCGTCAAGTACAACCGGCCGGCGGGCCGGGTCGAAGTCAGCGCCTGGCAGCACAGCGTGGCGGGCGCGAGCCGCGTGCATCTGCGCGTGGCCGACACCGGCCGCGGCATGACGCCCGACCAACTGAACCACCTGTTCGAGCCTTTCAACCGCCTGGGGGCCGAAGGCACGGCCATCGAAGGCTCGGGCATCGGGCTGACGATCGCGCGCACCCTGGTGGAACGCATGGGCGGACAGATCGGCGTGCAAAGCCGCCCGGGCCAGGGCAGCGTATTCGAGATCGAGTTGCTGGCGCCGCCCTACGTTGCCGCCACCGAAACGTCCACAGCGCCTGCCCCCACAGCGCCAGCTTCCACCAGGCTGGCGGCCGTTGCGCCTGTTGGGCCCGCTGGGCCCGCTGCACCAGCCTCGAATACGAAGCCCGGTTCTGCGGCGGCAGCGCTGCGGCCCAGGCGGCTGCTGTACATCGAAGACAACCCGGTGAACGCGATGATCATCGCCGAGCTGCTGGCACGGCGCGACGACCTGGTGCTGCACCTGGCCGCTGACGGCCAGGGCGGGGTGTCGCAGGCGCGGGCGCTGGTGCCGGACCTGATCCTGCTGGACATGCAGCTGCCCGACATCGACGGCCTGGAAGTGATGCGCCAGCTGCAGGCCTGGCCTGCGACAGCCGCCATCCCCTGCATCGCGCTGTCGGCCAACGCGATGCCCGACGACATCGCCCGCACGCTGCAGGCCGGTGCCATCGACTACTGGACCAAGCCGCTGGACTTCCGCGCCTTCATGGCCGCCCTGGACGGACTGCTGGGCCCGCCGCCGACCTGACCCCCCGCACCCGCCAGGGCCCGGGCCAGCGACCGGTTCAGGCGGCTTCTTCGGCCAGCAGCCCGCGCTTTTTCAGCAGCGGCTGCACCGTGGGCGCGCGGCCGCGGAAGGCCGCGTAGGCCGCTGCCGGGGCCACGCTGTTGCCGCTGGCGTAGATGTGGCGCAGCAGGCGCTGGGCGACTTCCGGGTCGAAGGCGCTGCCTGCTTCGGTGAAGGCGTCGAAGCCATCGGCGTCCAGCACTTCGGCCCACAGGTAGACGTAGTAGCCCGCGGCGTAGCTGCTGCCGGCAAACAGGTGCTGGAAGTGCACCAGCCGGTGGTTCTGCCCGACCGCGGCCGGCAGGCCTGCCGCCTGCAGCAGGTCGGCTTCGAAGCGGCACAGGTCGGCCGGGGGCTCGGCGTCGGTCAGCGAGTGCACAGCCATGTCGGCCATCGCGCTGGCGGTGTAGCGCACGGTCTCGTAGCCCTGGTTGAAGCGCTGCGCGCGCTGCAGCCGGGCCACCAGGTCGGCCGGAATCGGCTCGCCGGTCTGCCAGTGGCGCGCGTGGCGCTGCAGCACTTCGGGCTGGGTGATCCAGTGTTCAAAGATCTGCGACGGCAGCTCGACGAAGTCGCGCAGCACCTGCGTGCCCGACAGGCGGCGGTAAGTGACGTCGCTCAGCAGCCCGTGCAGCCCATGGCCGAATTCGTGGAACAGGGTGCGCGCGTCGTCCAGCGACAGCAGCGTAGGGGCACCACCCTGGCCCGCGGCGGCCGCTTCGCCCCGGGCAAAGTTGTTGTTGTTCAGGATCACCGGCAGGCTGGCGGGCGCGCCGGCTTCGACATTGCGCGTCTGCCAGCGCAGCGCGCTCATCCAGGCCCCGCTGCGCTTGCCGGGGCGGGCGAAGTTGTCCTGCAGGAAGATGCCGATCACGGCCCCCTGGGCATTGCGCACCTCGAAGGCCTTCACGTCGGGGTGGTAGACCGGCAGATCGTCGCGCGGCCTGAACTGCAGCCCGAACAGCCGGCCGGCGCAGTCGAACGCGGCCTGCACCATGCGGTCCAGCGGGAAGTAGGGCTTGACCTCGGCGTCGTCGATGGCAAAGCGCTCGCGGCGCAGCCGCTCGGCGTGGAAACGCCAGTCCCAGGGTTCCAGTGCCGCCTCGGCACCTGCCGGCGCCAGGGCCAGCAGAGCCTGGCGTTCGCGTTCCACAGCCGCCAGCGCGCGCGGCCAGACTTCGCCCAGCAGGCCCTGCACCGCGGCACGCGTGCCAGCCATGGTGTCGGCCAGCGCGAAGTCGGCATAGCAGGCGTGGCCGTGCAGCCGCGCCTGTTCGTTGCGCAGGCGCAGGATGTCCCGGGCCACTTCGCGGTTGTCATGCTCGCCCGGGTTTTCGCCCCGGCCGACCCAGGCGCGCCAGGCCAGCTCACGCAGGTCGCGACGCGTGCTGAAACTGAGGAACGGCACCACCAGCGACCGCGACAGCGTGATGACATGGCCCGGCAGGCCGCGCTCAGCCGCCGCCTGGCGTGCAGCCGCGCGCACGAAGTCGGGCAGGCCCGACAGGGCGGGTTCATCGGCCAGGGGCAGCTGCCAGTGGCTTTCGTCGTGCAGCACGTTCTGCGCGAAGCGCGTGGTCAGCCCGGCCAGGTCTTGCATCACCTGCGCGTAGCGCGCCTGCGCCTCGGCTGGCAGCCGGGCCCCGCTGCGCACGAAGTCCAGGTGCACGCGCTCGGTCAGGCGCAGGGCTTCGGGCGCCAGCCCCAATTCGTGGCGGCGGGCGTGCACGGTATCCACACGCGCAAACAGCCCGGCGTCCATGTAGACCGCACTGCTGTGGGCGGCCATGGGTGCGGCCATGGTGCGCTGCACCGCCTGCAAGGCTGGGCTGGTGGCTGAACTGGTGAGGTTGTAGAACACCGAAGCCACCCGGTCCAGCAGCTGCCCGCTGCGGTCAAAGGCGGCGACGGTGTTGTCGAAGCTCGGGGCTTCGTCCTGCTGCGCCAGCCATGCCAGTTCGGCACGGTGGCGCCGCATGCCCGCGCGCAGCGCCGGTTCGAAGTGCTCGGGCCGCAGGCTGGCGAAAGGCGGCAGGCCGTAGGGCGCCGGCCAGGGCAGCAGCAGCGGGTTGGTGTCGTCGGCGGGCGCGGCCGCCAGGTCAGCGACGCTCACTTGCCGGCCTTGATGGCAGCTTCGTCTTCTTCGCGGTAGCGCCGGTTGGAACAGGTTGCGACCCAGTCCTTGCGCTCGGCTTCCAGGGCTTGCACTTCGTCGGTGAACTTGTTGTTGCGGTCGTTCCAGTCGGCCACGCGCTTGTCGGTGAGGCCGGCCTTTTCGTTGAACGTGTCGACACGGGCCTTCAGTTTGGCCACGGCGTCGTTGCGCTCGGCTTCCAGGGCGATGCGTTCGGCGTCCAGGTCGGCGCGTTCCTTGTTGATGGCAGCACGTTCGCGTTCCTGGGCGCTGCCGGTCTTGGTGGCGCCGTTGAAGGCTTCGACGCGGGCGTTCGACGCTTCCACCTTGGCCGCGAAGGCCTTGAACTTGGCGTTCAGGTCTTCAGAAGCCTTTTTCTGCGCCACGTCCAAGGCCACGCGCTCGTCGCGGAAGGCCTGCTGTTCGGTGGCGATCTGGGCCTTCTCGGCTTCCAGCGGGCCGCGCTGCGTGTCCAGTGCCGCCAGCCGCGTGCGGATGCTGGCTTCGTCCTTCAGGCAGGCACGCAGTTCGTCGCGCGTCAAGATGCCGCGGCGCGGGGCGCTGGCGGCGTCTGCGGCCCCTGCTGCACCAGCCCCGGCGGCGGCGCCCAGGCTCAGCGTCTTGGCGCCGGCGTCAGCCGCTGCGGGCTTGGCGGGCGCTGCGGATTTGGATGGCGCTGCCGGCTTGGCGGCGGGCGGCTTGATCTGCGGGGGCGTCTGGGCCTGCGCCGTGGCGGCCAGGGCCAGGGCCAGGGCGGCCAGCAGGCCCAAGGCGGCGGGATGGAACTTCATGCGTGTCCTCGAAGGCAGTGTGGGGCGCCGGGTCGGGCCGGCAGGGCGACAATCATGCCACCGCCTACCGTCCCCAGCCGCCGTTCCCGCGCGGCCGCCCATGGCCATCAAGTCCACCATCTTCAAGGCCGCGCTGCAGATCGCCGACATGGACCGCGCCCTGTACGCCGACCACGCGCTGACCCTGGCCCGCCACCCTTCCGAGACCGACGAACGCCTAATGGCGCGCGTGCTGGCCTTCGCACTGAACGTGCCCGCCGACGACCACGACGGCGCCCTGGCCTTCGCCCGCGGCCTGTCCGACGGCGACGAACCCGACCTGTGGCAGCACAGCCTGGCGGGCGTGCTGCGCCATTGGGTGGAAGTAGGCCAGCCGGCCGATGAGCGCCGCATCACCAAGGCCTGCGCGCGCGCCGAACGCGTCACCCTGTATTGCTACGCCCAGGCTGCCCCCATCTGGTGGGCGGCCATTGCGCCGAAGCTGGCGCGTCTGCGCAACCTGCAGGTCTGGCAGATTCCGGCCGACGAAAGCCAGGCCCTGGCCCGGCTGGCCGACCGTTCCATGCAGCTGCAGGTGACGGTGCAGGAAGGCCAGGTCTGGGTCGGGAACCAGAGCGACAGCGTTGAAGTCCACTTGAAGTCCTTGCAAAGCCCCAGCCCATGACCCGCCTGCGCACCACCGCCTCCACCCTGCTGCCCCGCCGACGCCTGCTGCAAGCCGGCACCGCGCTGGCTGCCAGCCGCACCGCCCAGCTGGTGCTGCCCACCTTGCCCTTGTTGCTGCCCACCCCTGCCATGTCCCAAAGCCCCGCTGCCACCCCTGTCACCCCCACCGACCCCTACCTGTGGCTGGAAGACGTACAGGGCGAACGCGCCCTGGCCTGGGTGCGCGAACGCAATGAGCAGAGCGAAGCCGAACTGCAGGCCCGCCCGGGCTTCGACCAGATGCGCAACGACATCCGCGCGGTGCTGGATTCGAAGGAACAGATTCCCTACGTGCAGCGCCGCGGCAACTTCTTCTACAACCTGTGGAAGGACGCGGCCAACCCGCGCGGGCTGTGGCGGCGCACCAGCCTGGCCGAATACCGCAAGCAACAGCCAGCCTGGGAAACGGTGCTGGACCTCGATGCCCTGGGCAAGGCCGAAAAGGAAAACTGGGTCTGGGGCGGCGCCACCTGGCTCGGGCCCGACGCGCAGGGGCTCTGCAGCCGCTGCCTGCTGTCGCTGTCGCGCGGCGGCGCCGACGCCAGCGTGGTGCGCGAATTCGACGCCAGCAGCAAGCGCTTCATCGACAACGGCTTCGTGCTGCCCGAAGCCAAGAGCAGCGTGGAATGGATCGACATCGACCATCTCTATGTCGCCACCGACTTCGGCCCCGGGTCGATGACGGAATCGGGCTACCCGCGCGTGGTGAAGCGCTGGCAGCGTGGCCTGCCGCTGGCCACCGCGCGCACGGTCTTCGAGGCCGAGGTCAAGGACGTCTACGCGTATGCGTCGGTTGACAAGACCCCGGGCTACGAACGGACTCTGTTCGTGCGTGCGCTGGACTTCTACAACACCCGCATGCAGCTGCTGCAAGGCGACCGCCTGGTGCCCATCGACAAGCCCAGCGACGCCCAGCTGAGCTTCTGGCGCGAACGCGTGCTGGTGGAACTGCGCAGCGACTGGAAGCTGGGCGAAACCACTTGGCCGCGTGGCAGCCTGCTGGTGGGCGACGCCAAGGCCTACCTGAAGGGCGAACGCAAGTTCACGGCCCTGTTCACACCCACGGCGTCGCGGTCGCTGGCGGGCTTCACAGCCACGCGCGGCAGCCTGCTGCTGACGGTTTCCGACAACGTGGCCAGCCGGCTGGAGGAATGGACGCCCAGCGCCGGCCGCTGGACGAAACGCGACGTGAAGGCACCCTACCCCGGCACCTTGAGCGCGGGCGCCCTGCACGACCCGCTGCTGAAGACCGACGCCCTGGCCGAGGCCTACCTGCTGAACGTGGCCGACTTCCTGCAGCCCGATTCGCTGCAGCTGGGCCGCACCGGCAGCGACGAACGCGAACAGCTGAAGTCCCGCCCGGCGTTCTACGACGCCACGGGGATGCGCGCCGAACAGTTCTTCGCCACCAGCCAGGACGGCACCCGCGTGCCCTACTTCGTGATCTGGCCCAAGGGCGCGAAAGCCGACGGCGACAACCCCACCCTGCTGTACGGCTACGGCGGCTTCGAAGTGCCGCTGAACCCCTGGTATTCAGGGGTTCAGGGCCGCGCCTGGACAGGCCTGGGCGGGGTCTTCGTGCTGGCCAACATCCGCGGCGGCGGCGAATTCGGCCCGGGCTGGCACCAGTCCGCCATCAAGGCGCTGAAGCAGAAGAGCTACGACGACTTCGCTGCCGTGGCCGAAGACCTGATCGCACGCAAGATCACCAGCCCGCGGCGGCTGGGCATCCAGGGTGGCAGCAACGGCGGGCTGCTGGTGGGCGCGGTGATGCTGCAGCGGCCGGAGCTCTTCAACGCCGTGGTCTGCCAGGTGCCGCTGCTGGACATGCAGCGGTATCACAAGCTGCTGGCGGGTGCTTCGTGGATGGCCGAGTACGGCGACCCCGACAAGCCCGATGAATGGCGCTACATCAGCGCTTACAGCCCCTACCAGAACGTGAAGGCCGGCAAGACCTACCCCAAGGTGCTTTTCGTCACCAGCACGCGCGACGACCGCGTGCACCCCGGCCATGCGCGCAAGATGGCCGCGCGCATGCTGGAACAGGGGCACCCCCTGCTGTACTGGGAAAACATCGAAGGCGGCCATGGCGGCGCCGCCGACAACGGCCAACGCGCGCAGATGACGGCGCTGGAATACGCCTTCCTGTGGAAGCAGCTGGGCAAGGGCTGAAGCCGGGGCCCGGCGCATGCTGAGCTGGATCGACGACACCAGCCCGCTGCCCCCGGCCAGCCTGGCCCTGGGCGCCGACACCGATGCGCCCGGCCTGGTGGCCGCTGGCGGGCGCGTGACGCCGGCGCGGCTGGCCGAGGCCTACCGCAAGGGCATCTTCCCCTGGTACGGCCCGGGCCAGCCCCCGCTGTGGTGGAGCCCCGACCCGCGCATGGTGCTGCCGGTGGCGCAGTTCAAGCTGTCGCGTTCATTGAAGAAAACGCTGCGCCGGTTCATCGCCAGCCCGCACTGCGAACTGCGCTTCGACAGCGACTTCCCGGCCGTCATCCAGGCCTGCGCCAGCACGCCGCGCGAAGGCCAGGACGGCACCTGGATCGTGCCCGAGCTGATGCAGGGCTACATCGACTGGCACCGCATGGGCCAGGTGCACAGCGCCGAGACCTGGGTCGACGGGCAGCTGGTGGGGGGGCTGTACTTCGTCAACATCGGCCGCATGTGCTTTGGCGAAAGCATGTTCGCGCACCGCACAGACGCCAGCAAAATCGCGCTGGCGGGCTTCGTCGCCGCCTGCCTGGCGCGCGGCGTGGCCCTGGTGGACTGCCAGCAGAACACCCAGCATCTGGCTTCGCTGGGGGCGCATGAAATGCCACGGTGTCAATTCCTGGACCATGTGGCCAGCAGCTCGGGGGCCGTGGCGCCGACCGATTGGACCTATGATGAAACCGCTTGGCGGCTGTTGTCGCCCGACCTCATCCCACCAGCCGCGGCGTGACCCACCCCAAAGAGCTTCCGCTGTCGTCGTTGCAGTTCTACGCCACGGCGCCCTACCCCTGCAGCTACCTGCCCGGGCGCCAGGCGCGTTCGCAGGTGGCCACGCCCAGCCACCTGATCCACGCAGACGCCTATTCCGGCCTGGTGGCCGGCGGCTTCCGGCGCAGCGGTATGTTCACCTACCGGCCCTATTGCGATGGCTGCCGCGCCTGCGTGCCGCTGCGCGTGCCCGTGGCCAGCTTCGTGCCCACGCGCAGCCAGCGCCGCGCCCAGCGCGAACACGGCGGCCTGGTGACGCGCGTGCTGCGCCTGTGCTTCGTGCCCGAGCATTACCAGCTATACCTGCGCTACCAAAGCGGCCGCCACAGCGGTGGCGGCATGGACAACGACAGCGTCGACCAGTACACGCAGTTCCTGCTGCAAAGCCGCGTCAATTCACGCCTGGTCGAATTCCGCGAACCGGCTGACGCCAACGGCGAGCCCGGGGCACTGAAGATGGTGTCGATCGTGGACGTGCTGAACGACGGCATCTCGGCCGTCTACACCTATTACGAACCCGACCCCGGCACCAGCTACGGCACCTACAGCGTGCTGTGGCAGGTGGAACAGACGCGTCAGCTGAAGCTGCCGTATCTGTATCTGGGCTACTGGATCGCCGACAGCCCCAAGATGGCCTACAAGGCGCTGTTCGGCCCGCATGAACTGCTGGTGGACGGCGCCTGGCGCAGTCAGGCTGACGCCATCCAGCGGCTCGCTTCGCCTGTGACCTGCGCACTGCCGCCAGCCACCACCGGCCCCGCACTTTCGGCAGGGGCCAACGCCCGCACCTGAGCGTCGGCCTGCAGCTTCAGCAGGTGGGCCAGCAGCGAACGGCGAGCCACGCCGTGCAGGGCCACGGGGGTGTCGTCGTAGGCCAGGGCCACCAGTTCGTCCAGGCCCGCCGAGCCGGCCGGGCCTGCGTTACGCACCGCCTGCAGCACCTTCGCTTCGCGCCTCAGCCGGTGGGCCAGCAGCCGCTGCAGCACCGTCTGCGGCTGGTCGACCAGGAAGCCGTGGCCTGGCGCCAGCCATTGCAGGTCTTCGTCCAGCAAAGCCTGCAGCGACTGCAGGTAAGCCGCCATGTCGCCGTCGGGCGGGTTGATGACGACCGTGCTGCCCTGCATCACATGGTCGCCGGTGAAGAGCAGCTTTTCCACTTCGAGCAGGAAACACAGGTGGTTCGACGCATGCCCCGGCGTGTGCACCACGCGCAGCCAGACGCCGGGGCCGGCTTCGAAGCGTTCACCGTGCTGCGGCTGATGCTGGGGCTGGAAGCTCGCGTCCTGCCAGGCAGCGTGCGTGGCGACGCGGCCCCACACCGGCGCGCCCGTGGCCAGGGCCAGCGGTGCGGCGCCGGGTGAATGGTCGCGGTGGGTGTGGGTGACGAGGATGCGCGTGATGCGCCCGCCGGCCTGCTGTGCTGCCGCCAGCAGCGCCTGCATGTGGCTGGCGTCCACCGGGCCGGGGTCGATGGCGGTCCAGCATTCGCCGGCACCCACCAGGTAGCTGTTGGTGCCCGGGCCGGTCATCACGCCCGGGTTGGGGGCGGTCACGCGCCAGACGTTCGGCGACAGTTGCACGGCCCGGCCCGGCAGCAGTTCGCAGGACACATCGCCGCGGCCTTCCGGGTCCAGCCGGGCGATCTCGGCATAGGCCCATTCGCTCGGCAGCACGATGCGGGCGCCGGCGCGGCTGGCGCCGCGGCGCGGCATCGTCAGCGGCACGCTGTCGCGGGCCTGCAGCGCCGCCAGCGCGGCAGGCGCGCTGGGGTAGGCGGCCAGTTCGGCCAGCATGCTGCGCATCGCCGGCAGCAGCTTCAGTCCGGTACCGGCCGGCGCGCCCACGGTGAAAGGCAGTGCGCTGCTGGCGCCGCCCAGTGCAGCCTGGGGCGTGGTCCACAACACCGACACGGCTTCCCCACCGTCGGCTTGCGCCTGCTGGCCGGCGGGCGCCAGGGCGGCGAAAAAACGCGTGTCCCAGCGCTTGGGCAGACCGGGCGGTGTCAACCAGTGGGCGCTGTAGGCCAGCCCGCGCAGGTCCAGCCGCAGGCCGAATTCGCGGCAGAGGTCGGCCATGCCGGCACGTGCCGCGCCTGCGGCCTGCAGGCGCTGGCGCCAGGGCTGCAGGGCCGTGTGCAGGGCGCTGCCGGGGGCCAGGTCCAGCGCGCTGCCATCGGGCGCGCAGGCGCGCAGCAGGCCCACTTCTTCGAAGCTTTCACGCAGCGCGGCAACGGCGTAGTCCAGCGCGCCGGCGGCCATGCCGAAGCGCAAGCTCAGGCCGGCGTCGTCGCGCATCGGGCCGTCGCCCAGGCACCAGGCGTGGGCTTCGCGATCGCTCGCGTCCAGTACGCCACCCGGGAACACCGCGGCGCCACTGCGCAGGTCGCCGGCGTGGCTTTCGGCGCGCACCAGCATCAGCACTTCCAGACCGCCGGCCGGGGCGTCGCGCAGGAACAGGATCGACGCCGCCGGGCGCACGCCAGCAGGCGTTTGCCAGCCTGCGGCAGCGGGGGCTGCGGAGAAGGCTGACGGCACGGCCGGCACTGGGGCTTCGGGCATGGCCGGGCGCGAAGCCGCGCTGCTGTCGTGCGTGCTCATCGGGCGACGCCCTGGGCCAGCAGTTGATCGATCTCGTGTTCCGTCAAGCCGGCCTCCTGCAGGATATTTTGGGTGTGGGCGCCAGGTTCGGGCGCTGGGCGCGGCGGCTGCGCGACGCTGCGGCTGAAGCGCGGTGCCGCAGCGGGCTGGGGCACGCCGTCGACAGGCGCGTAGGCCTGCCGCGCCAGCGCGTGGGGGTGGTGCGTGGCCTCGTCGAAATCCAGCACGGGCGTGACGCAGGCCTCGGCCGCGGCCAGGGCTTCGCACCAGGCGTCGCGGCTGCGGGTCTGAAAGATGGCGGCGATGGCCTGGCGCATGGCTGGCCACTGGCTGCGGTCGTGCTGGGCCTGCACGTAGCAGGTGTCCAGCCCCACGGCGCGCGCGAAGTTGGCGAAGAACTTGGGTTCCAGCGCGGCCAGGGCCACGCAGCGGCCATCGGCCGCGGCATAGGTGGCGTAGAAGGGCGCCCCGCCGTCCAGCAAGTTGGCGCCGCGTTCCAGCTGCCAGTTGTCACCGGCACGCAAGCCCTGGAACAGGCCAGCCATCGCGGCCACGCCGTCGACCATGGCCGCGTCCACCACCTGACCCTGGCCGGAGCGCTGCCGTTCGAACAATGCGGCCATCACGCCGAAGGCCAGGAACAGCGCGCCCCCGCCGTAGTCGCCCACCAGGTTCAGCGCGGGCACCGGCAGCGCCCCAGGCGCCCCCGTGGCGGCCAGCACGCCCGTCAGCCCGATGTAGTTCAGGTCGTGCCCGGCCACCTGCGCCAGCGGGCCCTGCTGGCCATAGCCGGTCATGCGGCCGATCACCAGCCGCGGGTTCAGCGGCAGCAGGGTCTCAGGCGCCAGGCCCAGGCCTTCCAGCACGCCGGGGCGGAAGCCTTCCAGCAGAACATCGGCCCCGGCCAGCAGGCGCAGCAGGGCCTGGCGCCCGGCTTCGGCCTTCAGGTCCAGCATCAGTGACCGGCGGCCGCGGGCGTGGACGTCTAGCCGTGGCGCCAGGGCCAGGCCCAGGCCGCTGTCGGCCAGGCGGTCGACACGGATCACATCGGCGCCGTGGTCGGCCAGCAGCATGCCGGCCAGGGGCACAGGGCCGATGGCGGCCAGTTCGACCACGCGCAGGCCCTGCAGGGCACCGGTGGCGGGCAGCGCGGACGCCTGCGGGGCGCTGCTGCTGCCGCGCTGGCCGCTTTCTGGGCGGGTGCCTTGGGTCATGACGCGAGGATAGCGCTGGGCCTGGCGCAGCCCTGCTGCGGAGACGCCGCTGCCCAGGCGGCCCGGGCTACTGTCCTGTACCCTAGGGCCCGCATGCCATCCACCCCACCGCCATTGCCCGCCCGCCGCCTGTGCCTGCTGGGCGGGGAATCGGCCGGCAAGACCACGCTGGCCCAGGCCTTGGCCCAGCAGCTGCAGACAGTGTGGGTGGCCGAGTACGGCCGCGAACGCTGGCTGGAAATCGGCGGCACCTTTTCCATCGAAGAACTGCTGCAGGTGGGCGTGGAACAGGTGGCGCGCGAAGACGCGGCCCTGCCCCAGGCGCGCGGCTGGCTGGTGTGCGACACGTCGCCGCTGACGACTCTGGTCTACAGCCTGCTGGACCATGGGCAAGCGCCACCCGCGCTGCAAGCCCTGGCGCGGCGGCCTTACGACCTGATCCTGCTGTGCGCGCCCGACTTCGGCTTCGTTCAGGACGGCGCGCGCCGCGACGACGGCTTTCGCAACCAGCAGCACGCGCTGACCGTGCAGCTGCTGCAGGACTTCGATCTGCCCCATGTGCTGGTGCAAGGCACGCTGGCGCAGCGCCTGGCCCAGGTGCTGCCACTGCTGGGCGTGGATGCGGCGGCTGGCGCCGACGCCCTTTAGCCAGCAGCGCTTTCCAGGTAGTCGCAGGCCAGGTGCGCCAGCGTGCGCACACCCGGCAGCAGGCAGGCTTCGTCGACAAAGAAGCGCGGCGAATGGTTCGGCGCTGCGGTGTCTGGCGCCTGAGCTTCCGGCACCACACCGACGAAGAAGAACAGGCCTGGCACCAGCCGCTGGAAGAACGAGAAGTCTTCCGACCCGGTGACCTTATCCACGAGGCGCACGCGCTCGGCGCCCACCACGCGCTGCAAGGTGGGCAGCATCGCGGCCGTGAGGGCGGGGTCGTTCACCGTCACCGGGTAGTTGCGCGTGATGCAGACCTGGCATTCGGCCCGCGACCCGCGCGCCACCGATTCCGCCAGCAGAGTGACGCTGCTGTGGATCTGGTCGCGCATGGCCTCGTCGAAGCTGCGGATGGTGCCGCGCAGTTCCACCGAATCGGGAATGATGTTCTCGCGCACGCCGCCCTTGATGGCGCCGATCGTGACGACGGCAGGCTCGCGCGTCAGGTCGATCTGCCGGCTGACCACGGTCTGCAGGCCCAGCACCACCTGGGCCGCGGTGACGATGGGGTCCACGCCCAGCCAGGGTGCGGCGCCATGCGTCTGGCGGCCCAGCACGGTGATCTTCAGCTTGTCAGAACTGGCCATCGTGGGCCCTGGCCGATAGCCGATGACGCCCACCGGCAGCCGCGACGTGACGTGCAGCCCGAAGATGGCTTGCGGCGTCGGGTTCTGCAGGGCGCCTTCGGCGATCATCATCTTGGCGCCACCCTCTTCGCCTTCGGGCGGCAGTTCTTCGGCCGGCTGGAACAGGAACACCACGCTGCCCCGCAGCTGCGCACGCAGCCCGACCAGCACCTGGGCCACGGCCATCAGGATGGCGGTGTGGCAGTCGTGGCCGCAGGCGTGCATCACGCCCACCTCTTCGCCGTTCCAGACCGTGCGTGCCCGGGAAGCAAAGGGCAAGTCCACCTGCTCGGCCACGGGCAGGGCGTCCATGTCGGCGCGCAGCGCCACCACTGCCCCGGGCAGCGCGCCGTGCAGAACGCCCACCACGCCGGTGTGCGCCACGCCCGTGCGCACCGTGTCCAGGCCAATGGCCTGCAGATGCTGGGCCACGAGCGCCGCGGTGCGGAATTCGCGGTTGCCCAGCTCGGGGTGCTGGTGGAAGTCGCGCCGCCAGGCCAGCAACTGTGGTTCCAGGGCCGCGGCGGCGCTGTCGATCTGGCTGGCCAGGGTGGCCAGGGCGGCAGGCTGGGGCGTGGTCGGGTGCATCACGGGATGGTAGGCGCAGGCGGAGAGGCCAGTTCACCAACAGCAGACGGCCAACAGCAGACGACCAACAGCAGACGACCAACAGCAAATGGCCGACAGCAAATGGCCAACAGACGGGCAATGACCCCCCAGTGCAGCCTGCGGTAGCGGCTTGACCACAATTAGCATTCGGCGTCGGTCGATATCATGCCGGCCGCACCGCCCAGGCCCGTCTGGGCGGCGGGCCGGCCGGGCTGGCCCGTTCGCTCCCAGACGCACCCCCTCCCGGCCCCCAGGGCCAACACAGAAGGACCCCCAGCGTGTTCAAGCAGTTTGAAATCTTGCTCGAAGGCATGAATCCCGAAGCCACCGGCCCGCTGACCGACGTCGAGCTGTCGCGCGTGCGCGCCGCCATGACCAGCGGCGAGCATCTCACCGGCTATGTGCGCGGCCGCATCGTGGGGGCCGGTTCAGGCTTGTGGGTGCTGACCGAACAGCGCGTGCTGCGCGCGCAGGAAGGCCGCCGCCGCAGCGTGGAAAGTCTGCCGCTGTCGGCCATCCAGCGCGTGCGCCTGGAAGCCGGGCGCTACGGCAGCACCGTGGCGCTGTTCACGGCTGATCAGCGCCTGTCGCTGTTCGCGGCCGACGACGGCCTGGCCGCGGCCTTCGTCGCCGCCTTGGCGCGCAGCCTGCCGGCGGGCGTGGCGGTGGAAGCCGGCAGCGGCGGGCCCAGCCTGTCGCCTGAAGACTCGGCCGATATCGCCACCTGGGTGGCCTGGTCGCGCCTTCGCTTGCAGCCTACGCCACCGCAGGGCATGGCCGAAAACCTGGTGCTACTGGCCGAAGCCGCCACCCTGCACCAGCGCGGCATGCTGAACGACGCCGAATACGGCGCGCTGAAGGGCCGGCTGCTGGACGCGGCCTGACCCACTGCCCCCCGCCCCGCCTGCGGGTGCGGGGCAGAATGCCGGCCGTTGCTTGCAAACGGGGTCTGGCATGAAAACCTGCATCGTCGGCGCCGGCGCCATTGGCGGCTTCATCGGCACCCGGCTGGCCGCGGCTGGCCGGGCCCAGGTGACGGCCCTGGCACGCGGCCAGACCCTGCAAGCTCTGCGTACAGAGGGTTGGCGCTTGCAGACAGCCGCCGGCCTGCTGCATGCCCCTGCACAGGCCGAAGACGACGCAGCGCGGCTGGGCCCGCAAGACCTGGTGATCCTGGCCGTCAAGGCCCCTGCTCTGGCCAGCCTGGCCCCACAGCTGGCACCGCTGATCGGCCCGCAGACCCTGGTGCTGCCGGCCATGAACGGCGTGCCCTGGTGGTTCTGCCAGGGGCTGCCGGGCTGGGAACAGGCCCCGCTGCGCAGCGTGGACCCGCAAGGCAACATCGCCCGCGCTCTGCCCCTGGCCCAGGTGCTGGGCTGCGTGGTGCATGCCAGCGCCAGCAGCGTGCAGCCGGGATTGGTGCAGCACCGCATGGGCCAGGGCCTGATCGTGGGCGAATGCGGCGGCGGCAGCAGCGCACGTGCGCAGGCAGTCGCCGACCTGTTGGCGCACGCAGGTTTTGACGCCAGCGTGTCGGCCGACATCCGGCGGGACATCTGGTTCAAGCTCTGGGGCAACATGACCATGAACCCCGTGTCGGCCCTGACTGGGGCGACTGCAGACCGCGTGCTGGCCGACCCGCTGGTGCGGGCCTTCAATTCCGCGGCCATGCTCGAAGCCGCCAGCGTCGGCGCGCGCATCGGCTGCCCGATTGGGCAGACGCCCGAGGAACGCCATGCCGTCACGGCCCGGTTGGGCGCCTTCAAGACGTCGATGCTGCAGGACGTGGAAGCAGGCCGCGGCATCGAGCTGGACGCACTGGTTGGTGCCGTGCAGGAAATCGCGGCCCGCCTGCAGCAGCCCACGCCTTTCATCGACGCCCTGCTGGGCCTGACGCGGCTGTTCGGCCAGGTGCGGGGGCTGTACCCGGCCACGACTGCGGCAGCGCAGTCGGGCAACATCGCGGGCTGACCGGCATAGCCCCGGACCCCAGCGCCCCCCGAACCCCACGATCCAGCAACCCAACAACCCATGCCGGCCCGACCGGGCCCGGCGGGAGACCACATGTTTCGCCAGAAATACCTCGACTACGCCGAACTGATGGCGCAACTGCAAGCCTGGGCGCAGCAGCACCCTGATCTCGTACAGCTGCGCAGCCTGGGCAGCAGTGCGGCTGGGCGCGACATCCCGCTGCTCGTGATCGGCCGTGACCCCGACCGCCTGCGCCCTGCCGTCTGGGTGGACGGCAACATGCACGCCAGTGAAGTCTGCGGGTCCAGCGTGGCGCTGGCCATCGCCGAAGACATGATCGGGCTGCACCAGGGGGCCAGCACCGCCGGTGGCAAGCCGCTGCCCGCACCGATGGTGGAAAGCCTGCGCGCCAGCCTGTTCTACGTCGTGCCGCGCATGTCGCCCGACGGTGCCGAAGAAGTGCTCAAGCGCGGCCGCTACGTGCGCAGCAGCCCTGTCGACGACCGCGTGCAGCAAGGCCACGCGCGTTGGGTGGCCGGCGACGTGGACGGCGACGGCATGGCCAGCTATCTGCGCGTGCAGGACCCGGACGGCGAACTGGTGGAACTGCGCAGCGGCGAAGACGGCAGTGGCCCGCCGCTGATGCCGCCCGTGATGGTGGCGCGCATGCCCGAAGACACCGGGCCTTTTTACCGCCTGTACCCGGAAGGCGAGATCGCCAACTTCGACGGCCGCAACATCCCTGACCCGCACTTCCTGGGCGACAACGCCTACGACTTCAATCGCAACTTCCCGTACAGCTGGGCGCCTGAACCCAAGCAGGCCGGCGCGGGTGCCTACCCCGGCAGCGCGCCCGAAACCCGCGCCGTGATGGACTTCGCCACGGCCCACCCGAACATCATGGTGTGGCTGAACCTGCACACTTTCGGCGGCGTGCTGATCCGCCCGCTCGGCGACCAGCCCGACAGCAAGATGAACCCGGGCGACCTGGCTATCTTCGAACAGGTGGAAGCCTGGTTCACTGAACACACGGGCTACGCCAGCGTCAGCGGCTTCCACGAATTCCTCTACGAACCCGACAAGCCCTTGCACGGCGACCTGACCGACTACGCCTACCACCAGCGCGGCGCCTTGGCCTATGTGGTGGAGTTGTGGGACGTGTTCAAGCAGCTGGGCATCGAACGCAAGAAGCCCTTCGTCGACCACTATTCGAAATTCACGCGCCAGAACATGCGCGCCCTGGCCGAATTCGACCGCCAGCACAATGCCGGGCGCATCTTCGGCACCTGGCGGCCGGCGCAGCACCCGCAACTGGGTGCGGTGGAAGTGGGCGGCTTCGACCCCCGCGTGGGCATCTGGAACCCGCCTTTCGAACACCTGCCGGGCACCTGCGACACGCAAAGCGCGGCCTTCCTGCGCGTGGCCGCACTGCTGCCACGCATCAGCCTGAGTCTGGTAAAGCTGGAACGCCTGGGCGAGCACACCCGCATCGACTTGCGCGTGGCCAATCACGGCTATCTGCCCAGTTTCGGCCTGCCTTCGGCCAAGGCACTGCCGCATGCCGAACCGTTGAGGCTGCGCGCGCGGGGCGAAGGTGTGACGGTGCTGGCGCCCAGCGAAACGGTGGTCGAGATCGGCCATCTGTCGGGCTGGGGCGGCGGCCTTTACGGCGGCCCCAGCGTGTTTGCGCCGTGGACGAACGGCAACCGGCACGAACGCTTCGTCAGCCTGCTGACCAGCGGCAACGGGCGCGTGCATGTGGAACTGGACAGCTGCCGCTGCGGCGGGCAAACACTGGTGGTGGACCTGGCCTGATCAGCCTGGCGCGGCCACCACGAACACCTTCAGCGCCCTGTCTGGCGCCAGGTCGGCAAAGCCTGGCGGGTTTGGCAGGCGCTGCGCGGGCAGCAGGCTGGGGGCTTCGGCCTGCAGCAGGTCCAGCAAGAAAGCCGGGGCCAGCTCGGGCGCGTTCAGGCACAGCAGCGCGTGGCCGCCCGGGGCCAGCAGGGCTGGCAAGCGACGCAGCACGCGGGCGTAGTCCTTGGTCGCCACGAAGCTGCCCTTCTGGTGGCTGGGCGGGTCGACGATCACCAGGCCGTAAGGCCCAGCGCGCTGCAGCTTGCCCCAGGAATGGAAGAGGTCATGCGCCAGGAAGCTGGCGCCGCTGGCCAGCCCGTTCAACCGGTGGTTGCTGCGCCCGATGGCCAGTGCGCCGGCACTCATGTCCAGGTTCAGCACCTGCGCCGCGCCCGCCTGCAGCGCCACGACCGAAAACGCGCAGGTGTAGGCAAACAGGTTCAGTACCTTCAGGCCGGGCCGCGCCTGCACATGCTGGCGTACCCAACGCCGGCCCTCGGCCATGTCCAGGAACAGGCCGTGGTTCTGGCCCCGCAGCAAGTGCACCAGAAAACGCGCACCGTCTTCGGCGACGGCATGCTCGTCTGGCACGACGCCAGCCATCAGGCGGGTGTCACTGCCGTCAGTGCCGCGCGTCTGGTGCACCCAGTTCAGCGGCTCGGTGCACGCCGCCAGTGCCTGGCGCAACAGCGCGAATTCGGCTTCGGCCACGGGCTGGAAGCTGGTCGACAGCCACACCGGCGGAAAGTGGTCCAGCGCCCAGTGCTGGCTGCCCGTATCGGCCCGGCCCCGGCCATGGAAAACGCGCTGCGCGTCGGTAGTCATCGCAACGCAGGCAATGGCGTTCAACAGGTCTTGCATCGTGGTGGCAGGGCAGAAGACAGTGCCTGGGCGCCAGCCAGGGGCCGGGGGCGGGGCTGGCGCGGTGCTGGCTTGGGTGCCCTGTACTATCGCGGGTTTTTCCGCCGATGCCTTGACGGCGCCATGCCACTGTCCCCGCGCCCCACCGGCTTCAGCCGCATTCACCACACGCCGCTTATCCAGTGGCTGGCCACACTGGACGGTGCTGCACCACCGCCGCCACAAGACCTGGCGCAGGCGGCGGCGCCTTGGCTGGGCTGGACCGATGCCATTGCTCTGTCCACCGCCTTGAATGCCTCGGCATCGGCATTGGCAAAACCCCCTGCAGCGCCAGGATGCGCAAAGACCAGCGCCACCGCTGCTGCCTCGGCTGTGGCCGAACTGGCGCGCCTACGCGCTGCACTGATGCGTGCAATCGGCACTGAGCCGGCATTCGACTGCCCTCAGCTGGCCGATGCTGCAGATCTGGTTGCGTTGCGTGGCCATGTCCGCCTGCATCAGCGTGCGATGGCAGCTGCTGTGGCGCCGCTACGCGGGCGCTTGCGACAGGCGCTAGCCCTGCAAGGCCCCGCTGGGGCTGAACTGGCTGCGCTGGATGCGGTTTTGGAAACTGCCTTTGCGGCACAGGAGACGCGGCTGCTGGCCACGTTGCCGGGCCTGCTGGCGCAGGCCGGCGTACAGCCTGGCGCAGACCCAGAACGGGCTGGCCAACAAACGCGCCGTCTGTTGCTGGCCGAGCTGACGCACCGTTTGCGCCCGCTGGAAGGCTTGCAAACGGCGCTGGCCCCTGGGCCGGTCGGGCAGCCATGATGTCGCCGATGGGCCTGTTCGCCGTCCTGGCCTTCATCGCCGGCCTGGCGGTACCGCTGTGGGTGGCGGCAGGTTATCTGGGCCAAGCCCTGGCGCTGGCGATGACGGGCGCGATCCTGCTGACCTACTTGGCGGGTGCCCGGGAACTCTGGCGCTTCCATCAAGCCACCGGCAACCTGCGCATAGCGCTGACAAGCTTGGACGAAGCGCCGGCTGAGCAAGCCGATGCGGCAACCGCAGCGGCGGGGGCACCGTCATCGCTGGGCAGCTGGTTGGCGCATGTGCACCCATCGCTGCGGCAGGCCGTGCGCACGCGCATTGAAACGGGCACGGCGGCGCTGCCTGGACCCATGCTGGCGCCTTACCTGACGGGCCTGCTGGTGCTGCTCGGCATGCTGGGGACTTTTCTGGGCATGGTGGTGACGCTGAAAGGCGTTGTGCTGGCCCTGGAAGGCAGCGCCGACCTGGCGGGCATTCGGGCTGCCCTGGCTGCGCCGGTGCAGGGCCTGGGGCTCGCGTTCGGGACATCGGTGGCGGGGGTTGCAGCGTCGGCCATCCTGGGGCTGCTGACAGCACTGGCGCGGCATGAGCGTCTGAGTGCGGGGCGGCTACTGGATGCGGCGGCGGCTGGCCCCCTGCGGGGCTTTTCGCGTGCACGGCAGGCAGAAGCCATGCTGGCCGCGCTGCAGGCGCAAGCGATGCAGTTGCCCAACCTGGAGAACCAAATGCAAGTTTGGATGGTGCAGATGGGTGACCGGGCAGAACAGCTGGACACACGGCTGGCCGATGGGCAACGGCACTTTCATGCCCAAGCGCACGATCGCTTCGACAGGCTGGCCTCGTCGGTAGCGGAGTCGCTGCGCGAAGCCGTGCAGTCCAGCGCCCAGTCGGTATCGGCAGCCATTGAACCGCTCGTGGCGCAAAGCCTGGCGGGGCTGGCAACGGAAAGCAGGGGCTTCCAGACCAGCCTGAGCCAGGCTGTGGAGCAACAGGCGCTCATGCTGACGGCGCGCTTCGACGTTGCGGGCAGCGAAATGGCGCGTCGATGGGACGTAGCCCTGGAGCGCCAGCAACAGCAGGCCAGCGCGCTGCAGCAAGCGATGGCAGAAGCGCAACGGCAGGCGCAGGCGCACGTCGCCACGCAAGCCCATCAACTGCTATCGGGCTGGACCCAGGCGATGGCGCTGCACCAGACATCCACCCTGCGGCAGGACGAGCAACGGCTTACGGCTTGGAACGAGCAGCTCAAGGGCATCGCGCAGGACCTGCAGCAGGCCTGGAAGCAGAGTGGCTTGCAGGCGCAGGCACTGCAGCTGCGCATCTGCGAGACCCTGGACGAGACAGCTAGTGCCATTCAGGCACGAGCCCAGGCGCAGGCTGAACAGCACATGGGCCAGTTGCAAGGCCTGATCGAACAAGCCCAGGAAGCACCGCGTGTCGCGGCCGAGATGGCGCTCGACTGGCGGCGGCAGCTGTCCGACAGCCTGCTGCGCGACCAAACGAACCTGGCCGAGCGCCACCAGCTGATGAGCCAGCTGCAAAAGCTGATCGAGGCGGCTACCCAGGCGGCCACTGACCAACGCGAGGCCATCGACAGGCTGCTGGTCAGTTCGGCGGCGATGCTGAAGCAGTCGACCGAGCATGCGACGCAGGGCCTGCGTGCCGAAGCTGAACGGCTGGCGGCTTCGGCAGCTGACGCTACGGTGGGAGCGGTTGAATTGGCCAGTCTGGGTGACGCGTTTGCCGGTGCGGTGCAGCAGTTCAGCCGTAGCAGCGAGGCCATGATGGGGCAGTTGCAGACCATCGAGGTGGCCATGGCCCGGTCAACGACGCGCAGCGACGAACAGCTGGCGTATTACGTGGCCCAGGCCAGGGAAGTGATTGACCTCAGCCTATCGGCGCAGCAGCAAATCGTCGAAGACTTGCGACGGTTGAAATCTACTCGCCCCAGCGAAGCTGGCCTGGTGAGCGAAGGCGCCTGATGGACAGCCACGACGACGCTTTCGACAGCCAAGCGGGCACCTGGGCCGTATTTGGCGACTTGATGGCCGGCATGTTGGGGGCGTTCGTTCTGGTGCTGGTTTTTGTCCTGGGAAGCCAGCTGGAACTGGTGGAACGATTGAACAGCGAAGTTCAGCAGAGACAAGCGATCGAGCAGCGCCGCCAGGGTTTGGAAAGGGCCTTGGCGGAGCCCCTGGCCGCCGGGCGCGTAACGCTGGACAACGGCCGCATCGGCATCAGTGGCGGCCTACTGTTTGCATTGAGTTCAGCCGAGCTGCAGCCCGAAGGGCATCAGTTGCTGAAGAGCCTGGTGCCGATCCTGAAAGCCCACCTGGCCGAACGCAGGGAACTGCTGATGGTGTGCGGTTTTACCGACGACCGCAGCGTGCTGGAAGGACGCGCGCCCTTTGCTGACAACCTGGAACTGTCAGCACAGCGGGCTTTGACCGTGACGCGTGCCCTGATTGACCAAGGCCTGCCTGCCGACTGGGTGTTTGCAGCAGCCTTCGGTCAGCAGCAGCCGGTGGCCAGCAACGCCGACGCTTCCGGGCGTGCCCGCAACCGGCGCGTGGAGATGGCGCCCGTGGCGCGCGAGAGAGGGGCCCATGGCGGCAGCCGACCATGACCGGGTAGGTACCGGACGGGATAAAGCGGCGGGTGCTACCGAGCTGCTGAACGAAGCACAGGCATCAATTGAAACTGCCGCTTTAGTGGCTCTGTTGCAAAGTCTGAATCGCCGTATGGCGCTACTGAACGGTCCAGCACGTGCTGGACTGGACGCGCGGATAGCGGTGTGGAACTCAGGGTCGCAGGAACGCTGCAGAAGCGCCGCACCGGTTACAGGACCATACCTTCCCGAAGGAATGGTTCGCGACGAAACGGCAACGGGCTTGGCACTGCTGATAGGACGGCTAGACGATTCCGTGGCAGATGCCGGGCAACTGGGTGGACATGGTCATCCGCAGCTCGAGCAGCTAGGCAAGCAGCACCATGTAAACGTGGCAGGTGCGATATCGGGGTCCACTGATAAGCCTCTGAACGGCCTGCGAAGCTGGCACGAGGCAGCTCCCGTCTGGACGAACTTGCGCTTGGAGCGAGAGCTGACACGAGCACAGCTCGGTTCAAGCGCAGCGCCTGGGCCTCTGAATTCGCAGTGGTTGATGCTGCAAACACTGACCCGGTTACGGGTGTTGAGCCCCGGGTACTTGCTAGCGTGGATGGATCAGCTACGAACGATGCAATGGCTTTCTTCTGCGTCGCCTGAATGCCATTTGGATGCCGTATCTGCCGGTGACAAACAGAACGGCGACAAACGGAAGAAGGCTCGTCGAAGGCAGTGAGCAAGAATACAGATGTACACTTGGGCTCCCCCTGTCATTGCTACGCCGTCTGCATAGTGTCTGGCCGAGCCGCGGACAGAAGCAAAAAGCCCGGTCTTTCGACCGGGCTTTTTGCTTTGGGGATATTAGCCTGACGATGTCCTACTTTCACACGGGAACCCGCACTATCATCGGCGCAAAGGCGTTTCACTGTCCTGTTCGG
>JAIXRN010000103.1 GCA_027485165.1 Rubrivivax sp. | reverse complement strand
GGCGGCAAGGCCGGCATCATCGAGACCAACTTCCGCGAAGAGACCGAGACCGACCTGTTCGGCGAACAGGCCGTGCTGTGCGGTGGCACGGTCGAGCTGATCAAGGCTGGCTACGAAACGCTGGTGGAAGCCGGCTACGCGCCCGAGATGGCCTACTTCGAATGCCTGCACGAGCTGAAGCTGATCGTCGACCTGATCTACGAAGGCGGCATCGCGAACATGAACTACTCGATCAGCAACAACGCTGAATACGGCGAATACGTCACCGGCCCGCGCATCGTCACCGAAGAGACGAAGGCAGCCATGCGCCAGTGCTTGAAGGACATCCAGACTGGCGAATACGCCAAGAGCTTCATCCTGGAAAACCGTGCTGGCGCGCCGACACTGCTGAGCCGCCGCCGCCTGACTAGCGAACACAGCATCGAAGTGGTGGGCGAAAAGCTGCGCGCCATGATGCCGTGGATCAAGGCCAACAAGCTGGTCGACAAGACCCGCAACTGATGGCCGGCCTGGGCGCGGCAGGGCAGGGCTTATCCTCGGCGCGATGAACGATGACCTGCGCGCCGCCGGCGCCGACCCCGTGGACGGCGCCGAGCCCGCCGAGCACGCTGCCCTGCGCCCGCGGCGCAAGGGCATCTACATGCTGCCCAACGCCATCACGCTGGCGGCCTTGTTCGCGGGCTTCTACAGCATCGTGATGGCCATGGGCGGCCGCTTCGAAGTGGCCTGCATCGGCATCTTCTGCGCCGCGGTGCTGGACAGCCTGGACGGCCGCGTGGCCCGCATGACGAACACGCAAAGCGCGTTCGGCGAGCAGATGGACAGCCTGTGCGACATGGTCAGCTTCGGCCTGGCGCCGGCGCTCATCGTGCTGGAATGGGCCCTGCGCGGCCTGGGCAAGGCAGGCTGGATCGCGGCCTTCGTGTACTGCGCGGCCGGTGCCCTGCGCCTGGCGCGTTTCAACACCAACATCGGTGTTGTCGACAAGCGTTTCTTTCAGGGCCTGCCCAGCCCCGCGGCCGCAGCGCTGGTGATCGGCTTCATCTTCGTCATGGACGACGCGGGCTTCGAGAACGCGGCCGACACGCCCTGGCTGGCCTGGACGGCCTGGGGCATCACGCTGTATGCGGGGCTGACCATGGTCACCAACGTGCCGTTCTACAGCTTCAAGGGCGTGGGCGGGCGGCGCAGCGTGCCCTTCGCAGCCATCGTGGCCGTGGCGCTGGGCATTGCCTTTGTCAGCATTCATCCGCCCATCGTGCTGTTTGCCGTTTTTGCGGCTTACGGGTTGTCGGGCTACGGCATGTATGTGTGGCGAAAGATGAAGGGCCGGCCCGTCAGCGTGATCGCCATTTCAACGGACGAGCCTGATGAAAAGGGCCTGCACCAATGAACAGCGCCAGCTTTCCAGCGTGCTACATTCGGTCAGTGAACAGCCCCAACGCATCGATCGCGCTAAGCCTGCTAGGAGCCCTGCGGGTGCGCTGATCGCTGTTTGTCTGTTTTTGCCCCATTCGACGATCAACGGCCCGCCAGCGCAAGCAGCGGGCCGTTGTTCTTTTTCCGGCTGCTTGCATCACCACCGCAAGACCCACCCCCCGAAAGCCCGACATGACTGACAAGCTCATCATCTTCGACACCACCTTGCGCGATGGCGAGCAGTCGCCCGGCGCGTCGATGACGCGCGACGAAAAGCTGCGCATCGCACGCCAGCTGGAACGCCTGCGCGTGGATGTGATCGAGGCTGGCTTCGCTGCGTCCAGCAACGGCGACTTCCTGGCCGTGAAAGCGATTGCCGACGCCATCAAGGATTCGACCGTCTGTTCGCTGGCCCGTGCCAACGACCGCGACATCGCCCGCGCTGCCGAGGCGCTGAAGGGGGCGGCGCGCGCGCGCATCCACACCTTCATCGCCACCAGTGCGTTGCACATGGAAAAGAAGCTGCGCATGACGCCCGACCAGGTGCATGAACAAGCACAGCAGGCCGTGCGCTTCGCGCGCAATCTGTGCGACGACATCGAGTTCTCGCCCGAAGACGGCTACCGCAGCGACGTCGACTATCTCTGCCGCGTGCTGGAGGCCGTCATCAAGGAAGGCGCGACGACGATCAACATCCCTGACACCGTGGGCTACGCCATTCCCGAGCTCTACGGTCACTTCATCCGCACGCTGCGTGAACGTGTGCCGAACAGCGACAAGGCGGTGTGGAGCGTGCATTGCCACAACGACCTGGGCATGGCAGTGGCCAACTCTTTGGCCGGCGTGATGGTGGGCGGGGCGCGGCAGGTCGAGTGCACGATCAACGGCCTGGGCGAACGGGCCGGCAACTGCAGCCTGGAAGAAGTGGTGATGGCCGTGCGCACGCGGCGCGACTACTTCCAGCTCGACCTGGGCATCGACACCACGCAGATCGTGCCGGCGTCGCGCATGGTCAGCCAGACCACAGGCTTCGTCGTGCAGCCGAACAAGGCCGTGGTGGGCGCGAACGCCTTCGCGCACGCCAGCGGCATCCACCAGGACGGCGTGCTGAAGGCGCGCGACACCTACGAAATCATGCGCGCCGAAGATGTGGGCTGGGCTGCAAACAAGATCGTGCTGGGCAAGCTGTCGGGGCGCAACGCCTTCAAGCAACGCTTGCAGGAGCTGGGCGTTTCGCTGGAATCCGAGCAGGAAGTGAACGCGGCCTTCGCGCGCTTCAAGGACCTGGCCGACCGCAAGAGCGAGATCTTTGACGAAGACATCCTGGCCCTGCTCAGCGACGAAAGCGTCACCGCCGAGGCCGAGCACTACCGCCTGCTGGCGCTGTCGCAGAAGTCGGAAACTGGCGAACGCCCCTACGCCAAGGTGGCTTTCGCCGCAGGTGCCGAGGAATTCCACACCGAAAGCGAAGGCAACGGCCCGGTGGACGCCAGCCTACGGGCCATCGAATCCAGGGTGAAGAGTGGGGCGGAATTGATGCTCTATTCGGTCAATGCCATCACCTCGGGCAGCACAGAATCCCAGGGCGAGGTCACGGTGCGCCTGCAACACGGGGGGCGCGTGGTCAACGGTGTCGGGGCTGATCCGGACATCGTCGTCGCGTCGGCCAAGGCCTATCTGTCAGCCCTTAACAAGCTCCACAGCAAGGCCGAGCGGGTCGCCGCGCAGGGCTAGGCTCGACTTGAAGAACAAATGGCAAGTTTTTGATCTTGCTTGTGTTTTTTCGGTCGCCTACACTTTGTACTGGTGAATGAGCGAGGTGGGCTGTGGCTGAAGGATTCCGTCGTGCAAAGAAGGCCCTGACCCGCCTGGCCGTGGTGGCCCTGATCGGCCTGCTACCGGCAGCCGCCAGCTGGGCTGCCGGCACCCAGGCACCCGCCAGCAAGGCTTCGGTGAAGGCCAAGCCAGCAGAAAAGGCCAACGCCAAATCGCCGGCCAGGGCCGCCGGCAAGTCGGCGGCAACAACGGCCTCGAAGTCCGCCGGCAGGGCCAGCGCCAAAGCCACAGCCAAGGCCGGCACGGGTGCCAAATCCAGCGTCAAGGCTGGCCGTGCGGGCACGGCTGGCAGGAAAGCCGGCCCGGGCCCACGCGCTGGTGCCAGCAAGGGTGGCCGCGCGGTGGCCGGCAACGGGCTGCGCGCCGCCAAGCGCCGCGGCATCGCGGTCAGCCTGGAACCGGCCCGTCCCTCGTTCGGCCAGCTTTATGGTCTGCACGCCACCGACGACGAGCTCGATCTGAAGTCCAGCGTGGCTCTGGTGGTAGACCAGGACACCAACGAAGTGCTGTTCAGCAAGAACCCCGAAGCGGTGTTGCCGATCGCATCGATCACCAAGCTGATGACGGCCCTGGTGGTGACCGAGGCGGGTTTGCCACTGCACGAAGCGCTGACCGTGGTGCAAGACGATGTCGACGCCACAGCAGGCAGCCGGTCGCGCCTGCAGCTGGGCACCCAGCTGGACCGGGGCGAAATGTTGCACCTGGCGCTGATGGCGTCTGAAAACCGCGCCGCGCACGTGCTGGGCCGCACCTACCCGGGGGGTATGCAGGCTTTCGTCGCAGCGATGAACCGCAAGGCGAAGGACCTGGGCATGAACGACACCCGCTATGTCGAGCCCACGGGTCTTTCCAGCGACAACCAATCCAGCGCGCGTGACCTGACCCAGCTGGTGCGCGCTGCCATGCAGCACCCGATCATCCGCGAGCTGTCCACATCGCTGGAAGCCAGCGTGCCGGTGGGCCGCCGCCAGGTGCAGTTCCATAACACCAACGGTCTGGTGCGCAACCCCGAATGGGAAATCGGCCTGCAGAAGACCGGCTACATCTCGGCCGCTGGCCGCTGCGTGGTGATGCAGGCCGAACTGGCTGGCCGCAAGCTCATCATGGTGCTGCTGGATTCGGCAGGCAAGTATTCGCGCATCGGCGACGCCGAGCGCCTGCGCAAGTGGCTGGGCGATACCCAGCTGGTGCGTTCTCTGGCACCGGCCGGCCCGGCCGTTGCGAACGGCACCGGCACCGGGATGGGCACGGGCAGCCCCGTCAACACGACGACGCCCGCAGCGCGGGTTCAGCTGCGATAGCCCAAGGCCGCTGAAATGTCGGCGGCGGTGGCGCGTACGCGTTCCAGCCAGCTTTCTTCCAGCCGGTCGGCCGGCGCGGAAACCGATAGGCCGGCCACCAGCTTGCCCTGGTCATCAAAGATGCCTGCTGCCATGCAGCGCACGCCCAGTTCCAGTTCCTCGTCGTCGCGTGCCCAGCCGTGAAGGCGCACCTGCTGCAGTTCGCGTTCCAGCCGCGCCAAGTCGGTGATGCTGTTGCGCGTGTGGCCCGTCAGTCCCGTACGTGTGGCGTAGTTGCGCACCCGCGCCGGGTCTTCGTGCGCCAGAAACAGCTTTCCGACCGACGTCAGGTGCAGCGGCGCGCGGCCGCCTATGGCGCGCACCACCTGCATGCCCGAGCGTTCGCTGTAGGCACGTTCGATGTACACGATCTCGTCGCCTTGGCGCATCGACAGGTTGACCGGCTGGTGTGTCAGCTTGTGCAGTTCGCGCATCGGCGCCAGCGCGGCGTCGCGCACGTCCAGCCTGGCTTTCACCAGGTTCCCCAGTTCCAGCAGGCGCATGCCCAAGCGGTAGCTGCCCGCTTGCGGGCGGTCGACATAGCGACCGATCGCCAGGTCGTTCAAGATGCGGTGGGCGGTGGAAGGGTGCAGGCCAGTGCCTTCGCTGATGTCCTTCAGCGACATCGGGTCCTGCTGCGACGCCAGCATGTCCAGCACCGCAAAGGCCCGCTCGAGAACCTGGATGGTGGGGGTGACGGCCGGCTTGTCGTTCATGTCGATAGGATGCAATGCAACAGCGCGTACGGGCCCGGATGGGTACCATGAGATTTTGCATCGCGGAAACGCGATTTGCCCACCGGAATGCGGCGGAAGCGACTTGCGGCATGGCGGTGGGACTGTTGTTGGCCCGTCCACTGGCTCGTCTGCTGGCACGTGTGCAGGCCCGTCCACTGGCCAGTTTGGTGGCCAGTGCCCTGGCCTGTCTGTCGGCTTGCTCGCTGGGCCCAGGCAGCCTGGCCCAGGCTGCTGACCTGCGCCCGGAGGTGCTGAACGCCATCCGTCAGGCCGCCGAAGCGGCCAGCACGCCAGCGCCGCGCTACCCCATCTCGCAGGCTTCGCCGGCTTCGCCGCCTGGGCCGTCTGGGCCGCTTCCGTCGAATGCTGCGCCCACTGTGCCGCCCGGCGCTGCGCCTGCCGTCCGGCCCGCACCTGCATCTGCACCTGCACCTGCACCTGCACCTGCACCTGCGGCCCCGCCCGGCGCCACACTGGCCAAACCGCTGCCCGCTGCTGCAGCCACCGTGCCGCGCATCGAAGGCCGGTTGCAGGCCGCCAACATCGGCCTGGTCATCAACACCGCCGACCCGTATTCAGTGGCGGTCGGCGAACACTACATCCGCCGCCGGGGGCTGAAGCCGGCGCAGGTGCTGCGTCTGGCGCTGCCCACCGGCACCACCATCACGCGCGACGAGTTCGAACACCTGCGCGGCCGCATCGACCTGCGTTTCGGCCGCCGCGTGCAGGCCCTGGCCCTGGCCTGGACGCAGCCCTACGCCGTGGATTGCAATTCGATCAGCGGTGCACTGGCCCTGGGCTTCGATGCCGCGCTGTGCGAAAACAGCTGCAAGCCTTCACGGCCTTCGCGCTACTTCAACGCCAGCACCACCCAGCCGTACACCGACCTGGGCATCCGCCCGTCGATGCTGCTGGCCGCGCCCAGCGTGGCCGCGGCCATGGCGCTGATCGACCGCGGCGCATTGTCGGACGGCAGCCTGGCCCTGCGTGGCCGCGACCCGGTCAGCGTGCTGCTGCTGCTGAACAACGCCGACCCGGCGCGCAACGTGCGGTCCAACCTGTACCCGCCGGCCGGCCCGGTGCCAGGTATGGGCGTGACGCTGCGCGTGGAGCCCACCCTGGTGTTGCCGGCCGGCAAGCGCATGCTGATGGTGTCGACCGGTGCCGCCCGGCTGGACTTTCCCGGGCCGCTGGATTGGGTGCCCGGCGGGCTGGGCGACCATCTGACGTCTTATGGCGGCGCGCTGGACCCCTGGCACGGGCAGAGCACGGCGCTGGAATGGATCGCCTCTGGCGCCACGGCCAGCCACGGCACCGTCAGCGAGCCCTGCAACCATCTGCAGAAGTTTCCGCACCCCCAGGTGCTGCTGTTGCATTACCTGCAGGGCAGCACGGCGCTGGAGGCCTACTGGAAAAGCGTGGCCTGGCCGCAGCAAGCGCTGTTCATCGGCGAGCCGCTGGCCGCGCCTTTTGCCGTACCAGACTGGGCCAAGCAGGCTGCGCCGACACCCGCGCCGCTCCCACCTGCTCCCGCTGCTTCGCCCGTCACGCCGCCAGTGCCATCACCGGCCACCCCACCCGGGAACGCGCCGGAACCGGGGGCTCTGCCGTCCAGCGCGCCGGCACCCAGTCCTGCAGCCCCGGGGGCGTCGCCCACCGCCCCCAGCAGTGGTGGGACGCCCTTGCCGGCGGGTAAACCGTCACCCGGCCAAGGCTAAGGCCGCGGCGCGGGTGGCAGGCTGGGGCGCGCGGTGGGCGCTGCGGCCAGCAAGGCGCTGACAGCGGCTTCGCCAGCGCGCACGGCGCCTTCCAGCGTGGCCGGGTAGGGCCCGTCGATGTAGTCGCCAGCGGCATGCAGGCCTGCGGCGATGTGCCCGGGTGGCCTGTCCAGGCCGGGGGTGCAGCGGAACGTGGCGCGCTTTTCGACCAGCACTTTCAACAGTGTGGGCGGGCTGGGCCAGGTACCGGCCGGGAAGGCCGCCAGGGCCTGCTGGCGCACCGCGCGGCCGGTGGCTTCTGCACCCGCATCGGCCCAGCGTCGCGCGCCGCTGATGACGAACGCAAACACCCCGGCACTGGCCCCCAGCGCGCCATGGTCGAAGGCGAACTGCGCCGGGGCTTGCGCGCTTTCCTGCAGCGCCATCATCGCCGCCGGCAGCCGCGCCCCGGGGCACTGCAAGTAGACGGTGACGATGGGCTCATAGCCCAGCGCTTGCGCCCGCTGCGCCCAGGTGGCGTCGTGCGGCTGCGCCAGCCGGGCGGCTTCACCGGGCGGGCAGGCCAGCACCAGCTGATCGAAGGCTTGGTTGTCTGCCAGCCAGCTACCGCCTGGCTGCGGCTGCAGCTTCTGCACGCGCCGATTGAAGACCACGGTCGCCCCGCGCGCCTGCAGCCACGCGTGCGCGGGGTGGGGCAGCAGGGCATCCAGCGGCTGCTTGGGCAGCAGCAGGTCGGCCGAGCCGCGGCCGCTGAACAGTGCGTCGCGCAACACGTTCAGCAGCACCTGGGCACTGGCGTCCTGGGCTGGCGTATTCAGCGCTGCCACGCACAGCGGGTCGATCAGCAGTTCGCGCACGGGCGCCGTCAGCCCGCTGCACAGCTGGGCCACGGTGGCCCCCGGGGCGCAGCGGAAACCCGCTGCCGCCCAGTGGCCAGCGGCGGTGAGCAGGGCGCTGCGGTCGCGCCAGCCCCAGCCGCGGCAGCCCGCCACGGCGCGCACGAAAGCCATCACCGGGTGGCCGGTGGGCAGGCGCAGGCCGCGGCCGTCCGGGTAGCGCAGTTCCAGCGGCTGGCGGTGCAGCACGGCTTCGGGGTCGACACCCACGCTGCGCATCAAGTCCAGCGTGCGCTGGTAGGCGCCGATCAGGATGTGCTGGCCGTTGTCCAGGTCGCGCGTGCCCACGCTCACGCCGCGCGCGCGGCCGCCCAGGTGGCTGGCCATTTCCAGCACCGTGACGCGCTGCCCAGCCTGGGTGGCGCGCACGGCCGCCGCCAGCCCGGCCCAGCCGCCGCCGATGACGCCCAGGTGCGCCGCCACGTCAGCGCCCCCGCAGCTGTGTCAGCGTGGCCAGCCACAGCTTGCGCAACGGCGTCAGCGACGTGCGCTGGTGCAGCACCTGGAAGCCTTGCGCTTCGATGTCGCGCAGCAGCGTGCGGTAGATGTTGGCCATCATCAGCCCGGGCTTCTGCGCCTGGCGGTCGGCCTCGGGCAGCAGGCGCACCGCGGCGTCGAAGCAGGCGTGGGCGCGCTCGGCCTGGAACTTCATCAGCGCGGTGAAGCGTTCGCTGTAGCCCCAGGGGCGTTCGCGTTTCAGCAGTTCATGGGCCTTCACGTCGAAGCGCTGCATTTCGTCCAGCGGCAGGTAGATGCGGCCGCGGCGCGCGTCGTCGCCCACGTCGCGGATGATGTTCGTCAGCTGCATGGCCTGGCCCAGCTGGTGCGCGTAGGGCACGGTGGCGTCAGAACTGCGGCCGAAGATGTTGGCCGCGACCTCGCCCACCACGCCCGCCACCAGGTGGCAGTAGCGCTGCAGGGCCGGGTAGTCCAGGAAGCGCGTCTGCTGCAGGTCGGTCATGCAGCCTTCGATCACGGCGTCCAGGTGGGCGGCGGTGATGCCGTAGTCGGTCGTGCGCGGCATCAGGGCCTGCGTCACCGGGTGGCTGGGCTGGCCGGCAAAGGCGCGGGCCACTTCTGCACGCCACCACGCCAGCTTGGCGCCAGCCACGCTGGGGTCGGCGACTTCGTCCACCACATCATCGACCTCGCGGCAAAAGGCATAGAAGGCGGTGATAGCGGCGCGCCGTGGCGGCGGCAGGAAGAGGAAGGCGTAGTAGAACGACGACCCGCTCTTGGCCGCCTTGTCCTGTACGTATTGTTCTGGGGTCATGGGGTGCCTGCGTGCTGCGCACTGCGGTGTGAACCCTGCGGGCGGCCGGGCGGGCTCATGCAGCAAGGCTTTTCAGGGTGAGGGTGCGCCACGCCAGCGCGGGCAGGTCGACAGCGCCCAGGGTGGGGCGACGCGCCAGGGCGGCGTGGTCCATGCGTTCGATCTTGTCTGCAATGCGCAGGCCGCCCGCAACCACGGCACGCAGCTCCCAGCCCGCGCGGCCTGGCACGCGCACTGCCAGCGGGGCGCCTTCCGTCATCAGCCCCCGCGCCCAGCGGCACAGCGCGGCCACCAGCTGTCGGCCGGCGGTGCTGTCGCGGGCCGCGGCCAGGTCGGCGGCGGGCACACCGTGCTGCAGGCGGTCGGCGTCGGGCACGTAGCAGCGGCCGCGGGGGCCATCCACACTCAGGTCCTGCCAGAAGTTGATGAGCTGCAGGGCCGTGCAGATGGCGTCGGACTGCGCCAGCGAACGCGCGTCGTCGATGCCGTACAGGTGCAGCAGCAGCCGGCCGATCGGATTGGCCGAGCGCCGGCAGTAGTCCAGCAGCGCGCCGCGGTCGGGGTAGACGGGGTTGTGCACGTCCTGTTCGAAAGCGTCCAGCAGGGCATGCAGTGGGGCCGCGGGCAGGCTGAACTGGCGCACGCGCAAGGTCAGGTCCTGGAATACGGGCGCCCAGCGCATGGAAACTGCGTGGCCGGCCAGGCTGCGGCGCAGGTCGTCGCGGTAGGCGGCCAGGTCGGCCAGGCGCTGTGCGGGTGGCGCGTTCCCTTCGTCGGCCAGGTCGTCGGCGGTGCGCGCGAAGTGGTAGATGGCCACCACGGCCGGCCGCAGCCGGGGCGGGCAGAGGATGGAAGCGACGGGAAAGTTCTCGTAGTGGTCGACGGGCACGGTGGCGATTCTGCCGGGCATGGCGGCGGTCTTTGGGGAATGCAGCGGTTGCAGCGGGGGATGCGTGTGCTGCGTGTGCTGCGTGTGCAGCACGGGCCACACCGCACGGCCAGGCGCCTGACGGAAGGTTTGACAGCGCTCGGAGCGGTTCTTATATTACTGACCAGTCAGTCATTAGCGGGCGGCTTGGCCCCCGCGCGACAGGCTGGCCGGTCTCCAGCCGGCCCCGACTTTCCGCGGAACCCATTGCCATGCCCTTTCAGCCCCCGTTGCGTGCCTTGCGTCTGCCCCTAGCCTGTCTTGCGGTGGCAAGCCTGTGGGCCTGTTCCCGTCCAGCGCCTGCGCCCGAGCCTGTGCGAGCCGTCCGCACGCTCACGCTCACGGCCGACAGTGCCGGCACGACAGCGGAGTTCGCCGCCGACGTACGGGCGCGCACGGAATCGCGCCTGGGCTTTCGCGTCGGCGGCAAGATGACACGCCGTACGGCCGATCTGGGCGACCGCGTGCGCGCCGGACAGCCGCTGGCGGAACTGGACCCAGCCGACCTGCGCCTGGGCCAGGACGCCGCGCGCGCCGCGCTGCGCGCCGCCGAGGCTAACCATGACCTGGCCGCAGCCGAACTGCGCCGCTACCAGGAACTGAAGGCCCAGGGCTTCATCAGCGGCGTTGAACTGGAACGCCGCCAGACCACCCAGCTGGCCGCTCGTTCACAGCTGGACCAGGCCCGGGCCCAGGCCAGCGTGCAGGGCAATCAGGCCGGGTACGCCGTGCTGACGGCCCCGGCGGCTGGGGTGGTGACAGCGGTTGAGGCTGAACCCGGCGCTGTGCTGGCTGCAGGTACCCCCGTGCTGCGCCTGGCGCACGACGGCCCGCGCGACGCGGTGTTCAGCGTGCCCGAAGACAAGCTCGACGCCTTCCGGGCGCTGCAGGGCCGGGCCGGCGCACTGCAGGTGCGCGCCTGGGGCAGTACGGCCATGCTGCCCGCCACTGTGCGCGAAGTGGCCGCCGCGGCCGACCCCAGCACGCGCACCTTCCTGGTGAAGGCCGACCTGGGGACCGCCAACGTGCAGCTGGGCCAGACGCTGACGGTGCTGGTGGCCGGCCCGCGGCGCGAAGGCGTGGCGCGCTTGCCGCTGTCGGCGCTGTTTCAGGAACAGGGCCGCTCAGCCGTCTGGCTGCTGGACACCGCCAGCATGACGGTGAAGCTTCAGCCGGTGGCGGTGGCGGGCGCCGACGCCAACACCGTCGTCATTGCTGGCGGGCTGTCGCCCGGGCAGACGGTGGTGACGGCTGGCGTGCACACGCTGTCGCCAGGCCAGAAGGTGAAGCTGTACAGCCCTGGCGCCAGCCCCGCGGCCGCGTCCGGCGCCGCCGCTGCCCCTGCCGTTGCCTCTGCGGCGGTACCGGCCGCACCGGCAGCCAGCCGCTGACCTGGCGGGAGCCCCCATGCAGCATCCCCCTTCCGCCGGCCAGACGCCGTCAGACAGGCCAGCCGTGCCTGTGCCCGCCACGTCGCGTTTCAACATCAGCCGCTGGGCGCTGGAACACCCGGCGTTGACGCGCTACTTGATGGTGGTGCTGCTCATCATGGGCAGCGTGGCCTATTTCCAGCTGGGCCAGGACGAAGACCCGCCTTTCACCTTCCGCGCGATGGTCGTGCAGGCCTTCTGGCCGGGCGCCACGGCCCAGCAAGTGGCCGAGCAGGTGACCGACAAGATCGAGAAGACCCTGCAGGAAGTGCCGCAGGCCGACAAGATCCGCAGCTTCACCAAGCCGGGCGAGTCGCTGACGATCCTGCAGCTGAAGGACTCGTCCCCGCCGGGCGAAGTGCCCAACAGCTGGTACCAGGTGCGCAAGCGCATTGCCGACATGCGCAGCACGCTGCCGGCCGGCGTGGTCGGCCCGGTCTTCAACGACGATTTCGGCGACGTCTACGGATCCATCTTCGCCCTGACGGCCGACGGTTACAGCCCCGAGGAAGTGCGGGTCTACGCCGACCGCGTGAAGCAGCAGCTGCTGCGCGTACCCGACGTGGCCAAGGTGGAAGTGTTTGGCGCGCAGCCGGAAAAGGTCTTCGTCGAGATCTCGCACAAGCGCCTGTCGCAGCTGGGCCTGGACTTCAACCAGGTGCTGGTGCAGATCGGCACGCAAAACGCGGTGGAAAGCGCCGGCGTGCTGAACGCCGGGGCAGAAAACCTGCAGGTGCGCGTGGCGGGGCAGTTCACGTCGGTGGACGAACTCAAGCGCTTGCCGATACGCGCCGTCAACCCGGCCACCGGTGCGGCCAGCACGCTGCGGCTGGGCGACCTGGCTGACATCCGCCGCGCCTACAGCGACCCACCCGCCGTGATGGTGCGCCACCAGGGCCAGCAGGTGGTGGCCCTGGGGGTGTCGATGGCCAAGGGCGGCGACATCATCGCCCTGGGCAAGCGGCTGCAGGCCGCGGTGGCCAGCGCGCAGGCCGACCTGCCGCTGGGCCTGAGCATCGAACGTGTGCAGGACCAGCCGCAGGCCGTGGCCAAGTCGGTGAACGAATTCGTCGCCGTGCTGATCGAGGCCGTGGTCATCGTGCTGGCGGTCAGCTTCATCAGCCTGGGCCTGCACACCAAGCCCTTGCGCGTGGACATCTGGCCCGGGCTGGTGGTGGGCATCACCATCCCGCTGGTGCTGGCCATCACCTTCGTGACCATGCTGTACTGGGGCGTGGGCCTGCACAAGATCAGCCTGGGCAGCCTGATCATCGCCCTGGGCCTGCTGGTGGACGACGCCATCATTGCCGTCGAGATGATGGTGCGCAAGCTGGAAGAGGGCCACGACCGCATGCGTGCCGCCACCTTCACCTACGAACTGGTGGCCATGCCCATGCTCACGGGCACGCTGATCACCGCCGCCGGCTTCCTGCCCATCGGCCTGGCCAAGAGCGTGACGGGTGAATACACCTTCGCCATCTTTGCCGTCACGGCTGCGGCGCTGGTTATCTCGTGGGTGGTGTCGGTGTACTTTGTGCCCTACCTGGGCTGGAAGCTGTTGCGCACGCGTGCGCACGCTGCGGGCAGTGCGCAGTCTCACGAGATGTTCGACACGCCGTTCTACAGCCGCTTCCGCAGGCTGGTGGGCTGGTGTGTGCAGCATCGCTGGGTCACCATCGCACTGACGCTCTTGGTGTTTGCGCTGGGCATCGTCGGCATGGGCCGGGTGCAGCAGCAGTTCTTCCCCGATTCCAGCCGGCCCGAACTGCTGGTCGACCTGTGGCTGCAGGAAGGCTCGACCATCCAGCAAAGCGAAGCGGTGGCCAAGCGTTTCGAAGCGCGCATGATGAAAGAGCCCACGGTGGCCAGCGTCACCACCTGGGTCGGCAGCGGCGTGCCGCGCTTTTACCTGCCGCTGGACCAGGTGTTCCCGCAGGCCAACGTCAGCCAGTCCATCGTGCTGCCCAAGAGCCTGAAGGACCGCGAGGAACTGCGTCTGCGGATGGCTGAGCTGCTGGCCAGCGAATTCCCTGAGGTGCGCGCCCGCGTGAAGCTGCTGCCCAATGGGCCGCCGGTGCCTTACCCCGTGCAATTCCGCGTGGTCGGGCAGGACGCCCAAGTGCTGCGTGGCTGGGCCGACCAAGCCAAGGCCGTGGTGCGTGCCAACCCCAGCATGCGCGGCGTGAACGACAACTGGAATGAAGCCGTGAAGGTGCTGCGCCTGAGCGTGGACCAGGACAAGGCACGCGCGCTGGGCATCAGCAGCCAGGCCATCGCCCAGGCTTCGCGCGTCATCCTGTCGGGCAGCAACATCGGCCAGTACCGGGAAGGCGACAGGCTGATCGACATCGTGCTGCGCCAGCCGCTGGAAGAGCGCCGGGCCATCACCGACCTGGCCAACGCCAACCTGCCCACCAGCAGCGGGCGTTCGGTGCCCCTGACGCAAGTCGCGCGCATCGACTTCAGCTGGGAACCCGGCGTGTTGTGGCGCGAAGGGCGCAACTACGCCGTGACGGTGCAGGGCGACGTGGTCGAAGGCGTGCAGGGGCCCACGGTGACGGCGCAGATCTGGCCCGAGCTGCAGAAGCTGGCCGCACAGATGCCGCCGGGCTACCGCATCGAGATCGCCGGCGCGGTGGAAGAAAGCAGCAAGGGGCAGGGCAGCATCGCGGCCGGCCTGCCGGTGGCGCTGTTCATCATGTTCACCCTGCTGATGCTGCAGCTGCAGAGCTTCAGCCGTTCGCTGCTGGCCTTCGTGACCGGTTTCCTGGGTATCGCCGGCGTGGCCGGTGCGCTGCTGCTGCTGAACCGGCCATTCGGCTTCGTGGCCCTGCTGGGGGTGATCGCGCTGTTCGGCATGATCGTGCGCAACTCGGTGATCCTGATCGACCAGATCGAACAGGACCGCCTCGCCGGGGCCACGGCCTGGGACGCGATCGTCGAATCGGCCGTGCGCCGCTTCAGGCCCATCGTGCTGACGGCAGCGGCGGCCGTGTTGGCAATGATCCCGCTGTCGCGCAGCGTGTTCTGGGGCCCGATGGCGGTGGCCATCATGGGCGGGCTGATCGTTGCCACGGCGCTGACCCTGCTGGCCTTGCCGGCCATGTATGCCGCTGCGTTCCGGGTGCGGCGCGAGACTCCTGTCGCGCTGCCGCCAGCCTGACTTTCGCGGCGCTTTGCCGCATGTCGGTGCCGGCTTGGCAACAGTGGCGCCAGGCCGCGCTAAACTCGCGGGTTCGCCGCAGACGACACCCGGACCCGGCAAGAACCACCTGCGCGGGTGGCGAAATTGGTAGACGCACCAGGTTTAGGTCCTGACGCCTTCACGGGCGTGCCGGTTCGAGTCCGGCCCCGCGCACCAGGCGTGACACAGCCATGCCTGCCACTTCAAACAACCAGCCTCTTCAACAGACACCATGGCCGTCCAAGTCGAAACCCTCGAAAAGCTCGAACGCCGCATCACGCTGACGCTGGCGGCTGAAATCATCAATGGCGAAGTCGAGTCGCGCCTGAAGAAGCTATCCCGCACCGTCAAGGCCGACGGCTTCCGGCCCGGCAAGGTGCCGATGTCGGTGGTGGCGCAGCGCTACGGTTATTCCGTGCAGTACGAGGTTGTCAACGACCGCGTCGGCCAGGCCTTCAACGACGCCACCAACGAAGCCCGGCTGCGCGTGGCGGGCGCCCCCCGCATCACCCAGAAGGACGCTGCGCCCGAAGGCCAACTGGCTTTTGACGCCACTTTCGAGGTTTACCCCGAGGTGAAGCTCAACGACCTGGCCGAAGCCAGCGTCGAACGGGTCAGCACCGAAGTGTCGGAAGCCGCCATCGACCGCACGGTCGAGATCTTGCGCAAGCAGCGCCGCAGCTTCGGCCTGCGCGCCAAGGACGAAGTGGCCGTGGAGGGTGACCGCATCACCATCGACTTCGAAGGCAAGATCGACGGCGAACCCTTCCAGGGTGGCGCGGCCGAAGCCTTCCAGTTCATCATCGGCGAAGGCCAGATGCTCGAACAATTCGACCAGGCCGTGCGCGGCATGAAGCTGGGCGAAAGCAAGACCTTCCCGCTGCAGTTTCCGGCCGACTACCAGGGCCAGGAAGTGGCGGGCAAGGAAGCCGATTTTCTGGTGACGGTGAAGAAGATCGAAGCCGCCAACCTGCCGGTGGTGGACGAAGCCTTTGCCAAGTCACTGGGTATCAAGGACGCCACGGTCGAGGGCCTGCGCGCCGATGTGAAGAAGAACCTGGAACGCGAGGTGAAGTTCCGCGTGCTGGCCCGCAACAAGGGCTCCGTGATGGATGCACTGAACCAGGCCGCCGAACTGGACGTGCCCAAGGCCCTGGTGGCCAACGAGACTGAACGCCTGATCGCCAGTGCCCGCGCTGACCTGAAGCAGCGCGGGGTGAAGGACGCCGAGACAGCACCGATCCCTGCCGAGATCTTCCAGCCCCAGGCAGAGCGCCGCGTGCGCCTGGGCCTGGTGGTGGCTGAACTGGTGCGCCAGCACAACCTGCAGGCCAAGCCGGAGCAGTTGCAGGCCCACATCGAGGAATTGGCGCAGAGCTACGAGAAGCCGGCCGAGGTGATGCGTTGGTACTTGGGCGACCGCCAGCGTATGGCTGAAGTGGAAGCCGTGGTGATCGAGAACAACGTTGCCGAGTTCGTCCTGTCGCGCGCGAAGGTAAGCGACAAGGTGCTACCGTTCGACGAACTGATGACTGCATCCTGAAGGAAAAGAATGAGCGTTCAAGACACCGTCGGCCTGGGCATGGTGCCCATCGTCATCGAGCAGTCGGGCCGCGGCGAGCGTGCCTACGACATCTACAGCCGCTTGCTGCGTGAACGCATCATCTTTCTGGTCGGCCCGGTGCACGACGCCACCGCCAACCTGGTGGTGGCGCAGATGCTGTTCCTGGAGAGCGAGAACCCCGACAAGGACATCTTCCTCTACATCAACAGCCCGGGCGGCAGTGTCAGTGCCGGCTTGTCGATCTACGACACGATGCAGTTCATCAAACCCGACGTGTCCACGCTGTGCATGGGCATGGCTGCCAGCATGGGCAGCTTCTTGTTGATGGCTGGTGCCAAGGGCAAGCGCGCTGCGCTGCCCAACTCACGCATCATGATCCACCAGCCCAGCGGCGGCGCCCAGGGTCAGGCCAGCGACATCGAAATCCAGGCACGCGAGATCATCAAGACGCGCGAGCAGCTCAACCGCATCTATGCCGACCGCACCGGCCAGAGCGTGGACCGCATCGCGGCCGACATGGAGCGCGACCTGTGGATGAACCCGGTCGAGGCCAAGGACTATGGCCTGATCGACTCCGTGCTGGACAAGCGGCCAGGCTGACGCTTCAGCGGCCTGCGCAGACTGCGCGCAAAGCACGCGAAGCGTGCTGCCTTCAGGGCCCAGTTCCTCCAGGCGGAGGGCTGGGCCTTTCGTCTATCATCTTCCGCAGCATCTGCGCAACTCCCCCAGTTCACACCGACATGGCCGACAAGAAGGGCGCTTCCGCCGAAAAGGTTCTGTACTGCAGCTTTTGCGGCAAGAGCCAGCACGAGGTGAAGAAGCTGATCGCCGGCCCATCCGTATTCATCTGCGATGAATGCATCGAGCTGTGCAACGACATCATCCGGGACGAGGTGCCGGCCGAAGCCCCCGGTGGTGCCAAGACGGGCAAGAACGACCTGCCCGTTCCCAGCGAGATCAAGGCCAGCCTCGACCAGTACGTCATCGGGCAGGAGGTGGCCAAGCGCACGCTGTCGGTTGCCGTCTACAACCACTACAAGCGCCTGAAGCACATGGGCGGCAGCAAGGACGAGGTCGAGCTGACGAAGAGCAACATCATGCTCATCGGCCCCACCGGCAGTGGCAAGACGCTGCTGGCGCAGACCCTGGCCCGCTTGCTGAATGTGCCCTTTGTCATCGCCGACGCCACCACGCTGACCGAAGCCGGCTACGTGGGCGAAGACGTCGAGAACATCATCCAGAAGCTGCTGCAGAACTGCAACTACGACGTCGAGCGCGCGCAGCGCGGCATCGTGTACATCGACGAGATCGACAAGATCAGCCGCAAGGCCGACAACCCCAGCATCACGCGCGACGTGTCGGGCGAAGGCGTGCAGCAGGCGCTGCTGAAGCTGGTGGAAGGCACGATGGCGAGCGTGCCACCGCAGGGCGGGCGCAAGCACCCGAACCAGGACTTCCTGCAGATCGATACGACCAACATCCTGTTCATCTGCGGCGGTGCCTTCGACGGGCTGGAGAAAGTCATCCAGAACCGCACGGAGAAGTCCGGCATCGGCTTCGCGGCCAGTGTGCACAGCAAGACTGAGAAGCGCGCGGCCGACGTCTTCCGCAACGTCGAGCCCGAAGACCTGATCAAGTTCGGGCTGATCCCCGAACTGGTCGGCCGCCTGCCCGTGGTGGCCACGCTGGGCGAGCTGACGGAAGAAGCGATGATTCAGATCCTGACCGAGCCGAAGAATGCTCTGGTCAAGCAGTACCAGCGCCTGTTCATGATGGACGGCGTGGAACTGGAAATCCGCCCTTCTGCCCTGCTGGCCATCGCCCGCAAGGCCCTGGCGCGCCGTACTGGGGCGCGTGGCTTGCGTTCCATCATGGAACAGTCGCTGATCGACACGATGTACGAACTGCCCACGCTGGAGGGCGTGTCCAAGGTCGTGATCGACGAGCACATCATCGAAGACGGCACCAAGCCCCTGCTGGTGTACCGCGAGCAAAAGGCAAGCGCGTAAATTGAGCCCCCAAGCTCGCTGGCGCTCGCTGCCCCCCGAGGGGGCCGTCCGCCAGCGGACCGGCGGAGCCGGTTCCGCGGCGGGAAGCTTGGGTTAGGCACCCGGGGCAGCCGCTCTGTCTTTCTTGCATTCCTGGTCTTGGGCCTCATGTGGGTTCGAGAAAGAGAGGTCTCTCAATGTCTGGACACCCCATCCTCCCGTCTGAACCCATCACGCTGCCGCTGCTGCCGCTGCGCGATGTGGTCGTGTTCCCGCACATGGTCATCCCGCTGTTCGTGGGCCGGCCGAAGTCGATCAAGGCGCTTGAAGCGGCCATGGAAAGCGGCCGGCAGATCATGCTGGTGGCGCAGAAGGCCGCCGGCAAGGACGAGCCCAAGGCCGACGACATGTTCGAGATCGGCTGCGTCAGTTCGATCCTGCAGATGCTGAAGCTGCCCGATGGCACCGTGAAAGTGCTGGTCGAAGGCATACAGCGCGCCACCACGGTCAGCATCACCGACGCCGAAGAACACTTCATCGGCGAAGTGGTGCCCGTTGCACCCGGCGCCGATGCCACGCCCGAGATCGAAGCCTTGCGTCGCGCGGTGACGCAGCAGTTCGACCAGTACGTCAAGCTGAACAAGAAGATCCCGCCCGAGATCCTGACCAGCATCGCCGGCATCGACGACCCGGGCCGCCTGGCCGACACCATCGCTGCACACCTGCCGCTGAAGCTGGAAGCCAAGCAAAGCGTGCTCGACCTCTTCAGCGTGGCCAAGCGGCTGGAAAAGCTGCTGGAACTGCTGGAACACGAAGTCGACATCCTGCAGGTGGAAAAGCGCATCCGCGGCCGCGTGAAGCGGCAGATGGAAAAGAGCCAGCGCGAGTACTACCTGAACGAGCAGGTCAAAGCCATCCAGAAGGAACTGGGTGACGGGGAAGAGGGCGCCGACCTCGAGGAACTCGAGAAGAAGATCGCCGCGGCCAAGATGAGCAAGGAAGCGCGCAAGAAGGCCGACAGCGAGCTGAAGAAGCTCAAGCTGATGAGCCCGATGAGCGCCGAAGCCACGGTGGTGCGCAACTTCATCGACACGCTCATCAATCTGCCCTGGGCGAAGAAGACCAAGATCAAGCACGACCTCACCAATGCCGAGGCGGTGCTGAACGAAGACCACTTCGGCCTGGAGAAGGTCAAGGACCGCATCCTCGAGTACCTCGCGGTGCAGCAGCGCGTGGACAAGGTCAAGGCGCCCATCCTCTGCCTGGTGGGCCCCCCGGGCGTGGGCAAGACCAGCCTGGGCCAGAGCGTGGCGCGCGCCACCGGCCGCAAGTTCGTGCGCATGGCCCTGGGCGGCATGCGCGACGAAGCCGAGATCCGCGGCCACCGCCGCACCTACATCGGCAGCATGCCGGGCAAGGTGCTGCAGAGCCTGTCCAAGGTGGGTGTGCGCAACCCGCTGTTCTTGCTGGACGAGATCGACAAGCTGGGCATGGACTTCCGCGGTGACCCGTCGTCGGCCCTGCTCGAGGTGCTGGACCCGGAACAGAACCACACCTTCAGCGACCACTACGTCGAGGTCGATTTCGACCTGTCAGACGTGATGTTCGTGGCGACGTCCAACAGCATGAACATCCCGCCGGCCCTGCTGGACCGGATGGAAGTCATCCGCCTGGCCGGCTACACCGAGGACGAGAAGCTCAACATCGCCCAGCGTTACCTGCTGCCCAAGCAGCAGAAGAACAACGGCGTGCATGACCACGAGATGCTCGTCACTGAGGGCGCCATCCGCGCCATCCTGCGCTACTACACGCGGGAAGCGGGTGTGCGTTCGCTCGAGCGCGAGATCGGCAAGATCTGCCGCAAGGTCGTCAAGGGTATCCAGCTGAAGAAGTACACGGGCCTGGTCACGGTGACCGAGGACAACCTGAACGACTTCCTGGGCGTGCGCAAGTACGACTTCGGCCGCACCGAGAAGAAGAACCAGATCGGGCAGGTGGTGGGCCTGGCCTGGACGGAAGTGGGCGGCGACCTGCTGACCATCGAGGCCGCCGTGATGCCGGGCAAAGGCGTCATCACCCGCACGGGTTCACTGGGCGATGTGATGAAGGAATCGGTGGAAGCCGCACGCACTGTGGTGCGTTCGCGGGCCCGCCGTTTGGGCATCAAGGACGAACTGTTCGAGAAGCGCGACATCCACATCCACGTGCCTGACGGTGCGACGCCCAAAGACGGGCCCAGCGCTGGTGCGGCCATGACCACGGCCTTTGTGTCGGCCTTGCTCGGCATTCCGGTGCGCGCCGACGTGGCCATGACGGGTGAGATCACCTTGCGCGGCGAAGTCACCGGCATCGGCGGGCTGAAGGAAAAGCTGCTGGCCGCGCACCGTGGCGGGGTCAAGACGGTGCTGATCCCGGAAGAGAACGTGAAGGACCTGCAGGACATTCCAGAGAACGCAAAGAGCAACCTGGAAATCGTGCCCGTGAAGTGGATCGACCAAGTCCTTGAGATCGCCCTGGAGCGTATGCCGACCCCGCTGCCCGACGAGGAACTGGTGCCTCTGGCGGCGGCCGCTGCCGAAGCGGCCAAACCGGCGGGGCCGGCAGCGCCTGTGGCCGCCGACGGTTTGCCGCACTGACACTTGCAGACGGCGTTGCATTGCTGTTAAAGTAGAGGGCTCGACAGATGAAAGGCGCAGCGAACAGGGTTTGTTGCACCGAATCTGGCGGGTAAAGCTCCAAGCGGGAGTAGCTCAGTTGGTAGAGCGCAACCTTGCCAAGGTTGAGGTCGAGAGTTCGAGACTCTTCTCCCGCTCCAAATGTAGAAAAAGGGAAGCCGCGGCTTCCCTTTTTCATGGCGGCGTGGTGGCCTGTGGGACACTGTGGCACGCTGAAACTAGCTTCAGATCAGGGCGCGATAGCAAAGCGGTTATGCAACGGATTGCAAATCCGTCTAGCCCGGTTCGACTCCGGGTCGCGCCTCCAGGTTTTCGATTGACGCCATGCCAGGCCCCGCGCACCCCCTGCCCGGGGCCTGATGCTTTGTGCGCTGCCCGGGTGGCGAAATCGGTAGACGCACTCGGTCATTCGGTTCTTTGTTGGCGATGGACAGTTGCGCGGCTATACGAATCAAGGGCTTAGCCCAGTGACGTGGTCCATCTGCGTTCGTGCGTTGTGGACAGTTGGGCGCACTCCAGGCGGCGATCTGTCCATCACCGCGGTTTCCATCAGTTGCGCCACCGATTCCGGTTCAATGGCGCAAGTACTCCCGATCCGCTTCCGCTAGGTCATGTTCCAGCACCAGACCTGGCCAGGAGCCATGGCGATGTGGGTGGTAGGACGTTGTATGGCCTTAGGGGTCTTGGCGCGCCCCCAGCGTGCGATCTGCCCGTGGGCCTTGAGGACGCGCGCCATCCTCGACTGACTGCCCAGGTACGTGCCTTCTTCAGCCAGCATGGGCACGATGCGCGCTAGCGGCACCGCGGCGAAGCGCGGCTCGTTGGCCACCGCCAGCAGCGCAGCGCGCTTCTGAGGGCTCAAGGCATGGCTTGGCATCGGTCGCAACGCCTGTGGCCGGCTATCGCCCACCACAACGCCGCCTGGGCCTTGCCGGACCTTCCAGCGCCGCAGCGTCCGCACCTCGATGCCGGCGATCTCGAAGGCCGGCCGCAGCCGAGCGCCTGTTGCGTAGGCGGCGTCGATGTCCTGGGCCAGCGCTTGGCGATCCGTGGGCCTACCTGCGCGACGTGCTGTTGCGCGTCCACACACACTCCAACCACCGGCTCGACAAGTTACTGCTGCGTCGCTTGCGGCAGGCCTGACGATGGGGCTACTCACGCAGTGGGCGGTGATCGAGGCCGACATCGCCGTGCGCGCCACGAGCCACGACCAGAAGGTGCGCTTGGCCGTCGAAGTCCACGCCCAGCAGCCCAACATGCTTGCCTCAATCCTGGCGTCGCTGCGCATGGAGGTGGGCATGGCGCAATTGGACGTGGCGCTACACATCCTGCTCGTCACATTCCAGGCGATGAACCTCAGCGGGCATCCGTTGTCGCTGGTCACCGAGGACATCCAAGTTGGCTGCCTGCAGCGACTGACGGCCCGTGCGCGCTTCAACGAAGGGGTGCCGCAGAAACTGGCAACCAAAGTCGTCGAACAATTCCACAATGAACACGTCGAGCGCTACCTGCTGGCCTTCGTCTACAGCTACCTGGGCGACCACGACCTGATGCTCATGGGGGATGACGGCGAGAAATACCTCATGCTCGGCGCGCTTGATCTCGTCGAGTGCCTCGTCTTCGTCGGGGCGGGCAAACCGAGCCAATAGCGACTTCAGAGACCTCGTCAAGACGCGGCGGCCGGACGCTCACTTACAAGGGACCACCATGGCCCAGGTAGGTGCTAGAAATGGGCGTGTTTTGCAGGGTTTCCCTAATTTTCAGGATGTTGTCTGCCTCAAGCCCGACTAGTCTGTTGAGCAGTTTGGCATCTTCCGTCAGCAAGGAGCCCGCACCGACGCAAAAATCCCCGCAGGAGCGTCATACCTGCCTTAATTCTGCCTCAATTGCGAAACATTACCATTCTAGATTGGAACCAGCATGAAAGCTCTGTGTTTTGTAGTCGCAGCCCTTACCGCAAGCTTGGGCACACAGGCCCAGACCACCCGGCAGCAAGTCTCAGCCTGCGTTGAACGTGAGCTTGCCAAAGTTCGGACAACCGAACCGTTTTCAGTTGAAGGCGGGGTAACCTGCCGCGCAGGCCAAATCAGAGATTTCACTAGGTGCGACAGGCAGAACAAGGATGAAACTGTCAATTACACCGCTCGCGATGGCTTCGTAATTACTGAGGCCAACATGGGAGTCAAGAGTAAGACTGATCGCGGTGGAGTCGGGGCTTTTTCCTGGAACAGCAAGTCGGCATCAGTGCCAATATCTTGTAGAGGCAATGCATGTGATAAGGGCGACAGAGAGTGGTCCGGCGTCGTCATTACGGGAACGCTGCAGCGCGTTCCTACTGAGCAAGATCGCAAGTCCGCACTGGACCGGTGCCTCGACGAAGTGCTGAAGTAGAGCTTCCCATGGACATGCGCCCTACCATATCGAGACTCTCGCTCATCTCGCTGTTGGCTCTTGTGCCATCGACTCAACTGACCGCTCAGCCAGTCGGGTCGTTGCAGGGTGCAGTGATCGAATTTCCCAACTTGGATCCAGTTGAGCTCGGTTGGGGGTGGGATGAGCGCCGTGCGGGCTCACCCCGTCAAACCTGCATTGAGTTCAGATCGGCCCAAGAGGATTACATCGACAAGCGGATGTCGTTGCAGATGGCTAATGATCATGAGTCCCTTGCACGGGCTCTGAACGTATCAGTAGCTGGGAAGATGAAATCAATGGCCGGAACCAAGTTCAGCGCGTCCGCCAGCTTTGCACACAACGCGAGCCTGACATCCACAGGTGAGCACGTGGCTATGCTGGCTGAGGTGATGACGGCGCCGCAGTTCGTTGCTCCGTTGGACGGCCCCGACCCAAAGGCTTCCGCCCTCAGCCCATCGCCAGATGGCACCAGGGTCGATATGCGATCGTTCTATCGGGGGGGGGCGGTAAGGCTGAAGGAAGATCTTCGCAAACTCGCCGCGAGCAGCCCAGCAGATTTCGTGAAGGCTTGCGGAACGGGGTTTGTCGCTGTTATCCACAGGGGCGCACGGGTCAACGGGTTAATGTCCTTCCGTGAAGTTGAGGCGAAAGATCGGCAACAGTTGAAGGTGTCCGCACAAGGTTCTGGCGCGGGCTTCTCAATGAATGCATCGATGAACTCGCTCGTGGAGAAATACAGCAAGAACGGAAAACTGGATATCAAGTTTGAGCAGCTGGGTGGTTCTGCCAAAGATTTTCCGATGGACAAGACTGCGCTTCTGACCGCTGTGAGCGGGCTACCCACAGAAGCGGTGGCACACCCTAGGCCTTTTTTGATGGTCGTGCAAAGTTATAGCAGCCTGCCTGACTGGCCCGACAAGAGCGTTTTGCCTGAGCTCACTGATGAAGAGGTGCTCACGAGAGCATATTTCCGGCTGATCACCTTGATGGGGTTTGCCAACGAGGCGCTGCACAACCCAGGATTCCTTTTAAAGTTCGATACCTCTCGCTCGGAGGTTGTGAAGCTTTACGACCGAATGCTTTCAGACAGGAACACGTTGCGTGGCTTAGTGCTGGCATGCCAGCAAGCGCAATGTGATGCGGGAATTTGGCGTGAATGGTCCGATATGCCCTATCGCGCCGGCATGCCGATGCCCGGAGGCTTCGATGCGCTGCCGTTCCCCACCACCGCAGATGCACTCGACAGGATACCCGCGCTCGTGGCGGATCGCCGTGTCAGCCGATGGATTGTCGACACTAACCAATGGCGATGCCAGTATGAAAGCGAATGCATGAAGCAGGGCGACATTGAGGGATACCGTGAGCAGATTCGTCAGAGGGTGGCTGTCAGCGTCGGCTTATGACCCTTGCACGCAACCTTTTTCGCTACCGGTATGCGGTTATGGTGCACTGCGAATCCACCGTCATTTCTCTCCCGGAGCGATTGTCGGTGTGCTGTCAGCCGAGCAGTCGCCTACGCCAAGTAGGATCGGTATAACGGCACCCGTTAGGACGGCATAGAGGAAATACTGATTTATGCGTTTAGCCCTGGAGATCCTCGAGATGGATGCCAGAATATTTCATAACTCCTGACTAGGGTTAAGGCAAAGAGACAGTGGGTTAGCGGTTAGGGTTCATCATCAAGCGACGGAGGATAAAGTGACAGCCGATAACCGTGTGGTCCTGCTGATTGCAGGGTTAATAACCGCTTTTGCCGTGCCTTCGCATGCCGCGGTTTCTGACCAAATCGTACGGAAATGGGTCGCTTCCGCGCTTGAGGGTTCTTCAGCAGCGAGCGACGCAGAAGCAAAGCAGATTTTGGCGAAAGCCCGGAAGACCTCAGAAAGCTTCACTGCGTGGACAAAATTGAAGGAGTGCAGGGATGCTGGCAACTCCTTAGACCTGAATCTGGCAAGCGCTGAGCACTACCTCTTCATCCGATCTTTTGCGGCGGAAAAAGGCGAGCGTGACATTGAGGCTCTTCCGAAGTTGTACGGAGAAGTCAAGGATCGGCTGGGTCCGGCAGCACAACTTCTCAAGACCTCTGATCAACCCGTGTCGGTACCGGATCCGGGTGTCATTCGGTGGGGCGAGAGTGGTGTGAATGCAGGCCTGTCCGACTACAAGGCGGAGTCGCAGAGGGATCCCAAGCCCAAGACGGGCCAATACAAGCAGTTCAAGTTGGCTCTCGAGGGCTACTATGACAACTACACCAAGAAGGTAGCGAATCCGTCATGCAGAGTGAAGCCGTAGGGTAGGCTGCGAGGCGAGTTGGGGCAAGCACCCTGCCAAGAAAGCGCTGGTTTATCCGGACAGCCCTCGCCGGGATGCCAGCAAGCGGTTGTTCGGGGCTGGGGGCGGCGCAGTCAGCGCGTCGTGTCGGACGCCACAGCCAGCCCGCGCTTCTTGGCGAGTTGTCGAACTTCCTCCCGAAGCTGATACACCTCGTTGAGCAGGCAAACTTCGCGCTCCAGGGCACTATCGAGGCGGTGCTGCAACGTCGCGATCTGCTGGCGCAACTGCGGTGCAGGATCGGCAGCGGCTTTGGCTTGCTTTTGCTCCAGCGCTGCCTGATCTATCGCAGCAATGAGATCGGCGTATACGGATCTCGACTTCTTGATGCTGCCCTTGCCCGAACCCGCCTCCTTTGCCACCGCATCCTTGTTGATGGTTTCTCCGCGCGCCTTTAGTCGGTCTAAGGCTTCAAGGTACTTGTCAACTTGACTCTTGGCTGCCATCACGCGGCTCCCATTTTTAGGCGGCCTCGTGCCTTGAGCAGCACTTCGAGGTGACGGGCCTCCAGACGGTACTCAACGCTGCCTGCTTCGTCTCTCGCCAGGTTCGCAACTGTCACCTCCTGGTGCTTGATGATGTGCTCCAGACGCTTTCCGAAGACCACCATATTCACGCAGTTGCTCTCCAGGCAGTCGAAGGGAATCGGCTCCAGCGGGTGGAGTTTGCACTCCTCTGTCGATACACAGCCCCCCAAGGCAGTTTCCTGGAAGGCGACCTTGCCTGCTTCGAACAAGCGCAGGGTGTCCTCCCGGCTACGGCTCTCAACGGCGTTGGCCATGCGCGCGGCACCTTGCCCGAGCAACTCCTCATCCGAGAACAGCACCGCAAACGCATATGCGAAGTAGCTGCTTTCTGCCTTGGCCGCTTCCCATTCGTGGGAGAAGTGCGTCTTGTCGAAGACGAGGTTCACCGCCCTGGAGAAGCCCGCTGAGTAGTACAGCGTCATCTCTTGGGTGATGTGTTGCAACTGAGCTTTCAGCGCCGGCAGGCTCACCATGCCTGAGCGGTGTGCATAGACCGCCAGGCTTCGCCGCAGTTGGTGGAACGCCAGGGGCCAGCGCTGACCGACCACGATATCGTCCCGAGCCCAGCCACGAGCAAGCTCCAAACGATCCAGTTCTTCGAGGTCCGACTGCTCAATGATCGGGCAAACGATTTCTCGCAGCCGCTTCAGGTAGGTGTAGCGGCTTCCGGCGTTGTTCGCCTTGTAGGGATTGGCCAGCGCCGGGAAGAGCAGGGCTTGTTGTCCCGTTTTGGCGGGCTGGCCATAAACTCGCACCACGGCCTGCGCTATGCGCTGAGCCAGTCGGACGGCACGAATTCCCTCGTGGCTTGTGATCCAAGTCGCCGGACGTTTGATACCCCTGTTCAGTTTGTGCGTGTCCCCATGGATTTCGAACTGAGTGGGGGTGAGACTATGGAGTTCGAAGTGGGTGCAGCCTAAGTGCTCGAACGGCACCAGCACGCCCTCCAGCGGCAGGATCGACACCTCACCTACCCGCATGCCCGTGTACGCAGCAACAGCCAGCATCAAGGCCATCTGGTGCTCGCACAGGCGGCCGGCGATGAAGTTGTCCAGCCCCCGGGTTTGCACGGGGTCGTAGCCCAGTGCCTTCATGCGTTCGACCACATTGGCCAAAACCGTGTCGTGGTGTGCCTCGCGCGACGCGACTCGGGCTTGTTCGTAGGCGTCAAGTATCAAGTCCAGCTCACGCTCGATGAGCGTCATGCGGTCGCCAAGAGCGCCCAGGATGGCGCAGTAGACCCGAGAGGGGATTAGGGGTGTTTGCTGCGTCTCCGGGCGGCTTCGAGCCTCCTTGTTCAGTATGTCGCGGAGCTTCTCAAGCTCCATGTCCACCGGGGCACCCAGCTCCCTTCGGTGACGCCACAGGGTTTGGAGCGCCGCAGTAGTGCTGTCCACGTACGTCCTGTTTAAGTCTTTGGACCCTTCAGTCACCCACTCCGGGTTGCTCAGCAGTGTGAACAGATCCACACCTCGCTTCGATGCTTGTCTGCACCAGGCGTTTAAAGCGGCGTTTGCGAAGTAAATCGTTCTCCAAGGTCTGTCCTTGCCAGCATCTATGTAGAGCCACATCAAGGCCTTATGCTGCTCGCGGATGAGCAAGTCCAACGATGAGGCGTGGGTGGGATCCGGGTGGAAGAAATGAAGCGTCTGGGGTGTGGTGCCATCGGTGCTCATGCTGGTCATGTCCCAGCTAAGGTCACCGTACCTGGAGGCCACACCGCCTGCGGCGTCATAGCTCACGGGTGTATCCGCGCGAAACAAGGACTTGGGTTCGACGAGCGTGAGTGACGTATCGCCCTCTTCGGCGATCGTCGAGCGGGGGTTTTGCTTAGGCATGAAGATCCGGGAGGTCCGCGGAGATTTGGGGTAACCCTTGGCAGACGGATGGCTAGTTGGGTCTTGTCGTGTCCGACGGCAGCATGCCCAACAGATGCAGTTGTTGTAGCTTGCGAGACCAGTAGCCGGTGAGTTCGCCGCGCTCTTCCACGTTCACCCGTACCGCTTCATAGGTCTTGGGCCGCCTGCGCCTGAGTTCTCCGAGCAGCGCATCGATACGGTCGATAATGGCGCTGTAGACCTTGTGAGTCCGCATGGAATCCTCGTGTAGGGGCGCGATAGCGGAGAGAACACGCCGGCACGACATCAGCTTGCGTATGTCTTCTTCATCAGCATGAACTCGGTAGTTGGGGCAGAAGAAGCACCCCTCGACCTTGCGGCAGTCCGGCTCGACGGCCGCGGCATGGGTGGCGGGGGCAGGGTTTCCGTAATCAGTGCAGGCGCCCGCCGGGATGATCTCAATAGGTTTGCATTCCGCGTCTCTGCGGACCTCAGAGGCATCGAGAACGGTTCGTTGCAAGGAACTCAGGTAGTCGGCCATCTCGCTCCGATGAGTGATCTCCTGAGCCTTGCAGTAGGCTCTGATGGCTGTCTCAACGGAGTGTCCCATCCGCTTGGCCGCGACCGGTAGTGGGGCGGTTCTGACGAACCTCTGCTGTGCGTACGCGCGGAGTTGCTGCAGCGTTACCGCGGGCAAGGTCGCGCCAATAGCTTTGGTTTTTTTCCTGAGGCAATGCAGGAACGATCGGTCGAGCGTACGGAGCGCAGTAGGCTCCCCCAACGTGTTGGCGTATTCGCACTGGATGAACAATGGGGCGATGTCGGCGCAGCGTAAAGCCGTAACCAGGGCCTGTCGGACTCTCATATAGGTTTTGAGACGCGTCACCGTAGTGGCTGTGAGGAACACTTCGACGACCTTGCCGCCAGCACGCAACTTGATGGCCTTCTCCTTGAGATTGATCCGGTCAGGATCAGCCAGTTGTTCATGCAGATCCTCGGGCTCTTCGAACTGCGCTAGCACAGCCAAGTTCGCACCCGAATCCATGAACACCAAGCCGGTGTACGCCATGCAAGTAACTTCCATCAGGCGCAGAGGCCCGTAGCCCTCAGCCAGTTCCACCAACTTGGTTTCGTCTGACGCACGAGTACGCAAGGTCCGGCCTGGCGCTGCATGTTTCCCTTGAAGAACCATCGTCGCTGCAGAGTCGAAGATCGCTTGAAGTACTGACCCGAACTGTGCGACGGCCGCCGAGTCTGGAGCATTGGTGCCGGCGTGCCTTCTGGACTCCAGCGGCTCGATGTGGTCGTTGTAGACCTGAGAGTGAATCTCCGACAGGCATGCGATGGCAATCTGATCCCTGTCGGCTGCGGTGCTCGAAGCGAGTTGACGACCTTGTAGCCGGCTGCGCAGGTAAGTGTGGTAACCCTTGAGGGCCTCCAGCGCCACATCCGGGTCGCTTAAAATCATTTCGTACCGCCCTCCTTGCTGAGGGAGATCGGCCCATTCGAGCAGTAGGCCCAAGTAGCCAAGTGCACTATGAACCGAACGCGCCCTGGAGTTCTTAAAGCGGAACCACTTTGACAGTCGCGTCACGGCCTGCAGCATCGCTTGTGCCCGTCTGCTGGACAGCGAACTCTTATCGAGGAACGTCCTGAGCCCACCACCCCTGCGGTTCAGGTAGCACCATTTGAATGCGTACACCTGCGACCCATCCTCCAGTTGCAGCACGGTGTTCTCCGGCGCGTAGATATCAGGTAGCGTCTCGAAGGGCACTTTCAATATGGGCAGTTCCGCAATAAACCTGCCTGTGCATTGCACCCACTCGGTACTCTGGACCAGTTCAGGCGAGTTCATTCAGCTCCCGTGATGATCTCGATCAAGTGCCTACTCCACCCCTCTTGAGCCAGTTGCAGGTGATGCATGTGCTCTCGATACTCCAGGTACTTATCGGTGGTTATGGCGCTCTTGTGCCACATCAGTTTTCGCAGCTGGTCCCGCGCCCATTGGTAGCGCTTGGCGATTCCTTCGGGGCCAGCTTCCTGCATCTGGAAGTCCACCCAGTTCATGCCGAATGTGGCCCTCAGGTCATGGAATCGGTACTTGAACTTAGGATAGTTCTTGCGCACCAGGGGGATGACGCGTTGCTCGATGAACTTTCGAAGCGGTCTTCCGTCCAGGGCTGAGCGCCGCATGGGCTCTGTGGAGTCCCGTAGTGAGTTACGGTCTTCTTTGGACTCGTAGAAGGGCTGACCGTGCTGAGTCAGGAACAGGTAGTTCGAAGGGTCTTCTCGAAGTGCCGTTTTGGCTCGCCTTTGCCGGGCCCGTTCCGAAACCGCATACGCATGTAGCTGCGTGTACAACTCGCGTGGCATCGACAGGTACACATCTGACACGTCGCCCTTGGTGTCGATGCCGGTCCCCCGCCCGCAGCGAATCTTGTGTGACCACTGCGGAATCTGTTCTGGCGGCCGCATCACGTCCCGGACGCGCAGCGTGAGGACTGTCATCTCGCGAGCGCTCGTCAGCAGGGCCATGTAGTGCATCAGCGCATACTCGAGGTTGCCCAGCTCCTTCAATGCTCTCACCAGAGCCTTTTGCTCTTCAACTGGCAAGGGCCGCAGCTTGCCACCGTCCTGGATCGTCTCGTCCCAAGCGTCCTGTCGCGGACTGTTCTTAATGGCGATGTCGGTGGTGGTGACCGAGACGACTTGCTTGAAGCCCTTGTCGTCCCGGTACTCAATGCCCAGTTCGGATTCCACCCACGGGTCGTTCGCCGGGTTGAAGTTCATGCGCGAATTGCGCATGAGGAAGCGATAGCAGCTGATGACGGTAGACATGCGCCGCGATGCGGTCGATTTCTTCAACTCGCCCGCGTTGAGCTGGTCGTGAAGATGGTTCCGGAACATGTAGGTGGGACGGGCGTATTTCTCCACTGCCGAGAAGTCGTCCCACTCGAGGGCCAACGCATCAAGGAACGCCTTGTATGCGGCGAGATCCTGAGCGAGGGGTCTCAGCGAACTAATGTTGCGCGGCTTGGCCTGCGCCTTGTCCAACAACCAGAGGCAGGCGGGGACCCAGGGTGCACCGGAGCCATCCACAACCAGGGGGAAGGAGCGGAACTCGGTCCAACGGGTCGCCGTCGGCTGAATGGGCGTGCGCCAGTACTTGATGTGCTGACCGTGGCGTTGATACTCGACTGGCAATCTGCCTGACCCTGTAGCCTCGGCGACCTTGGTTAGCCGAAGAACAGGGATCGTGTAAACGCTCGGTTGATCCGCGATGGATAACAAGTTTCTATCGTGTCCACGATGGTGTCGGCGGCGGGACTCGAACCCGCACGCCCTTTCAGGCCAAGGGTTTTAAGCCCCATGCGTCTGCCATTCCGCCACGCCGACAGCGGACACATCAATGACGATGTGTTCATTCTTGTTGAAGTACTGAATGTTGTCAAGGAAAGGCTGGGTGCCATTGACACGGAGCACTTATCGCTGAGCGCGGAAGTACGCCACCTTCGGCTGACCTGCTACGCGAACAGCTTTCGTTCAACGAGCCGGACGTATCGGTTGGTGTAGCTCAGGTCAGGTTCATGCTTGACAGGTCGCGCCAGCAGGCGGTACGACGGGCGACTACTGTTCCTCGCGTCGAACGACACCAGGCCGACACCATGCATGCGGCAGAGCGCCTCAAGACGATCCAATTCGTCGGTCGGCGTGTGCTGGGGTATCACCAAGTAGCTCTTGTGCGCGAAAAGGCGATAAGCGCACGCCTGGCCAAAGCCCTTGAGGAGATCGGTGACATCAACCTTTACCTCGGAGGCCACGATCAGCGTCATGCCCTTTACGACATCACTCCTTCGATGCTCGAACTTGCCGAGCACATCGGGTGTTCCCCAGCGGTCACGAAACGTGTTTCCTCCGAGCACGATGACTTGGGTCACCTCCTCAAGATCATCACGAAGCCAGTTGGCGAACGAGGAGTAAAAGACCTGCTCGGGCAGAGCCGGAGCGTTGCGCCGTGTTGGCGATCCAGGCTTTGCTGTCTCCTGAGCTGGCAAAGGCCGCTCTTCAGGCCTGAACCGGCAGTGCATGTAGAGCCCCTTGCTGGGCTTGAAGACTTGGGTCGGTAGAGCTCGATCGAGTCCGACGACGTCATTTCCGATGGCCTTCGCCGTCCTGCCTGGATGGTTGCGATGGAGTGCATCGACCAGCTCTGTGAAGCGCATTCCCTCAGGCCGGTCATGCAGCATGACGGCGGCCTCTGCCCGCACCTTCGCCCGCAGATTGGGTCGCCTGCGGGGGGCGTCTGAGGGGGGTCGCATGCTCAAGGCGTTGGCAGTGGCTCGGGGCCGAGTGCGGGAGGAAAGATCATGGTTCGAAATGTACGGCATATATGCCGTGTCCAGAAAGAGGCGAACCCGGCACTCTGCCGCGGTGCAGCAACCATCCCGCCCGCCGTCAGCGAAGTCGCCGTCCCGCAGGTCGACTTCGTTTGATCCACTCGCTGCTAGAGCGTTCGGAGATGCGATCCGCGCGCTCCGCGAGAGCACTGGCTTGGCTCAGGATCAACTTGCGCTAAGCGCAAACATCGACCGCTCCTACTACGGCAAGCTAGAGCGCGGTGAGAGGCAACCCTCTCTGGGGCTCCTTTTGCGGGCTGCCAGGGCGCTTGGCGTTTCCGGTGCGGCGTTGGTCCAAGAGACCGAGAAGAGATTGGAGTCGGCTGGGGCGCCGAAGAAACGTGCCGGACGTTCGTCCCTCGCGAAGGTGCGCCCGTAGAGCTACCGTGTAGCATTTCATGGCGGCTCGCCGAATACTGGCTAGTAGCCCATTGGCCGCGGTTGCAGCGAGGCCTGCGTCACGGTGCCAATTGGCGCAGAGCGCCGACAGCAAGGCATGCACCACAGGGGGAGGGTGGGAACGGGATGACCAATGAAGCGTTCTCGCGCGTCAAGATCGACGCCCAGCTCCGTGACCAGGGCTGGGAGATCACGAACACGAACGCCGTGCGCTTCGAGTACGTGCTGCCCGACCGCACCAAGGCCGACTACGTGCTGTGCGACCGCAATGGCCGGTCCCTGGCCGTCGTCGAGGCCAAGAAGGCGGCCATCAACCCGGCCGAAGCCGAGGACCAGGCCAAGGCCTACGCCGCCCAGCTCAAGGTCCCGTACATCTTCCTGGCCAACGGCAACGAGATCCGCTTCTGGGAGTGGCAGACCGAAGCCTTCCCGCGTCTGGTCAAGACCTTCTTTTCCCAGGGAGACCTGGAGCGGCGTGCTGCCACCGCCCAAGTGAAGCGCAACGTGCTGTCGGTCGAGATCGACAAGCACATCGTCGAGCGTGACTACCAGACCGATTGCATTGACGCCCTGTGCCGAGAGATCCAGGCCGGGCGCCGCAAGCTCCTGGTCGAGATGGCCACCGGCACCGGCAAGACCCGGACGGCCGCCGCCTTCATCAAGCGCCTGTTCGAGGCCGGCGCGATCACCCGTGTCCTCTTCCTCGTCGACCGCATCCCGCTGGCCAAGCAGACCGAAGACGCCTTCGCCGAACACCTGAGCGACTTCCCGGCCTACGTGCTTCGCGCCGGGCGCCGCTTCCAGGACGAAAAGCGCATCACCATCACCACGCTGCAGAGCATGGTGAACATCTACAGCCAGTACTCGGCCGGCTACTTCGACCTGCTAATCTCCGACGAGTGCCACCGCTCAATCTACGGCAAGTGGAGCGGAGTGCTCAAGCACTTCGACGGCGTGCAGGTGGGCCTCACAGCCACGCCGTGCGTTGCCGATGAAACCGCCATCGGCGACCACGAGGACAAGCTCGCCATCCGCGACACACTGCGCTTCTTCGAAGTCGACCGGCCCACCTTCAGCTACAAGATGAAGGACGCCATCCGCGAGGGCTACCTCGTGCCTTACCAGATCTACAAGGCCAAGACCGTCAAGACGGCGGCGGAAGGCGGCTTCGAGGTAACGCGCGACGAGCTGGACTGGTCGGCGATGGACGCAGACACCAGGACAGAGTTGGAGAAGCTGTTTGAGGAAGAAGCTGCGGCGAACAAAAAGCGCCGCGAGCCCAAGAAGACCGACAGCATCACCATCGACCCGGCGGCCCTCGAACGCAAGATCACCATCCCGGAGCGCAACCGCGCCATGGTCCGTGAGTTCCGCCAGGTCATTGATAACGGCTACCTCGACGCCAAGGGCGTGCTGCGCAAGCCGCTGCTGGGCAAGGTGATCGTCTTCGCCGTCACCAAGCGCCACGCCGAGACACTGGCCAACATGTTCGACCAGGCCTTCGCCGACCAGAAGTCATCGCCCGAGTTGCGCTACGCCGACTACGTGGTTTCCGGCATGGGCGACGACGACACGGTCGACGGCATGACCAAGATCAAGCGCTTCAAGAAGGAGCCGTTCCCGCAGATCCTGGTCTCGGTGAACATGCTCGACACCGGGTTCGACTGCCCCGAGGTGGTCAGCCTGGTCTTCGCACGCTTCACCCGCTCGACCATCCTGTACCAGCAGATGCGCGGGCGCGGCACCCGCAAGGCCAAGGGCAAGCCGGTCTTCACGATGTTCGACTTCGTCGGCGTCACCGACTACCACGGTGACGACGAAGCCGCAGGCGAGGGCGGCCTCGTCATGGAGCGCAAGCCGCGGCCTTACAACGAGCCGCGGAAGCTGCTGTCCCTGGATGTCGACGACCAGATCGACCCCAACACCCGCGCCTGGGTGACGGTGGACGAAGACGGCAACCTGGTCTTCCCCGAAGCCAGCGAGCAGCAACAGGAACAGGTCGGCGCCCGCTTCGAGGCCTGGATCCTGGCCCGCGAAGAGGAATTCACGCCCGACCAAGAGCGCTGGCTGCGCACCGTCGGCAGCCAGCTCCGCGCCAACGCCGACACCTGGGACGAGTTCACCGCGGGGCACTTCGCTTTTCCACCCTTCACGCTGATGGGCGGCCTGCCCGAGGCTCTGCGCGTCTTTGGCGGCACCGAGGCGCTGGACGACATCCTCGAATCGCTCAGCGCTACTGTGTTCGGCGACGCTGACCCCTCACAACCAGACCCCGGCGTGCAGCCGCGCGCACCGTCCTGACCCACGAGACAAGAGAAGCACTGATGCCTTTGACCCCCGAGATGCGGCGCGATGTCGACGCGATCCGCAACTATCTTTTCGGCGGCGGCTACCCCGACCCGGTGAGCAACGCCGAGCAACTGGCCTTCCTGTTCTTCTTTTACGTGGTGGAGGGCATCGACGCCGAGAACCAGGCGCGCGCCAAGGTGCTGAAGCAGCCGTACACCAGCATGTTCGACGGCTTCTGGACGTTGAAGAACCCGCTCAACGCGCCCTCCAAGGGCGAGACCACCATCCCGAAGGACCGCTTCCGCTGGTCGGTGTGGGCCACCGGCCTGTCCGGTGAGCCGCTGGTGCGCTTCCTACGGGAAGAGGTCTTCCCGTTCTTTACCGAGGTGGCCAGCCGCTCGGCCGTCAACTTCATGCACGGCGCGCGTCTGGTCATCGACGAGCCCACCGTACTGACCCAGGTCGTGACCCTGGTTGACGGCCTGCGCCTGGATCGGTCTGACGCCGACACCAAGGGGGACCTGTTCGAGCACGTGCTGCGGCAGATCCGGCAGGCCGGCGAGCTGGGCCAGTTCCGCACACCGCGCCACGTCATCCGCACCATCGTCGAGATGGTCGACCCCAAGGTCGGCGAGACCGTCTACGACCCTGCTGCCGGCACTGCGGGCTTTCTGGTGGCGGCCTACAACCACATTCGGCTGACCAACTCGTCGCCCAGCGCCATCCAGCACGTTGAGATCGACGGCAAGATGCAAGCGCGCGGCTTGGGCGACAAGCTGTCGGGCACGCAACTCTCGGCTATCCAGAACAAGACCTTCTTCGGCAACGACGTCGACCCGAAGATGATCCGTCTGGCTACGATGAACCTCACGCTGCGCGGCCTGCCCAATGTGCGCGTGCTGCTGCGCAACGTGCTGACCACTAGCTTCGACAACGAGCGCAAGGCAGAGCTGGGCCTGCCGCAAGAGGGCTACCACGTCGTGCTGGCCAACCCGCCGTTCTCTGGGCGCGTGGACAAGGACCGCATCGTCGACGACGTGAAGATCGGTACCAGCACGGCGACCGAGCTGCTGTTCATGAAGTACATGATGGACAGCCTGCGCCCGGGTGGCCGCTGCGGCGTCATCGTGCCCGAGGGCGTGCTTTTCGGCTCCACCGGCGCGCACAAGGAACTGCGGCGACAGCTCATCGAAAACAACCGTGTCGAAGCGGTGATGAGCCTGCCCGGCGGCGTCTTCCAGCCCTATTCGGGCGTGAAGACCTCAGTGCTGTTCTTCCGCCGGGGTGGCAAGACCGAGAACGTCATGTTCCTGCACGCCGACAACGACGGCTACAAGATGGACGCCAACCACGACACGCCGGTCGAGGCCGACGACATGCCCGGCCTGGCGGCGGCCTACCGCGACCGCGAGGCCAGGCTCAAGGCATGGAGCGAGCGCGACTCCAAGGCCGAGTGGGATGCCCCATGGTGGTTCGCAGACACCGCCGCGCTGCGAGCCAACGACTTCAACCTCTCGGCCAGCCGCTACCGGCCGATGAGCCAGGTGCAGGCGGCACACCAGGACCCGCGTGAGCTGCTGAGCGAGCTGGCCGCCATCGAGACCGAGATCGCGGAAGAGGTGGAAGCGCTGAGACTGGCACTAGGCGAAGCGGCATGACCAGAGTCGGATCACTGCGCGACGTCGTCGAGAAGTCGACGGGCACACGCAATCCGGCGGTGCAGCCTGACGACGAGTTCACCTACGTCGATGTCTCTGCCATCGACAACCAGCAAAAGATCATCAACGGCGCCAGGTTGCTCTTGGGATCTGAGGCACCGAGCCGTGCGCGCAAGCTGCTTAGGGCCAATGATGTTCTGGTCTCGACGGTTCGGCCGAACCTGAACGCTGTAGCGCTCGTTCCGAGCGAACTTGATGGGCAAGTCGGCAGCACGGGTTTCTGTGTGCTTCGGGCCATGCCGAGCCGGGCACTGCCTGAGTACCTTTTTTACTTCGCGCGCTCGCAACGGTTCGTGGATGCTCTGGCCGGGCTGGTTGCCGGGGCGCTCTACCCGGCAGTGACGGATTCCCAGGTCCTGGATCAGGGCCTGCCCCTGCCCAGTCTCGACGAGCAGCGGCGCATCGTCGACCTCCTTTCACGCGCCGAAGGCATCGTCCGCTTGCGCCGCCAGGCCCAGCAGAAGGCCGCTGAACTGATTCCCGCGATCTTCGTGGACATGTTCGGCGAACCGGCAAGGAACCCGAAGGCCTGGCCGGAACGGCCGGTAGCAGAGCTTTGCACCGTCGGGACTGGCGCAACCCCCAGGCGCGAAGTTCGGTCTTACTACGAAGGGGGAACAGTTCCTTGGGTCAAGACGGGTGAGGTGAGCGTCGGCGCGATTCACCAGGCTGAAGAATGCATAACTGAGTTGGCTGTCTCGGAGACGAACTGCAAGGTGTTCCCTGCTGGCACGATCCTCATCGCAATGTATGGACAGGGCCAGACACGAGGTCGTGCAGGCATGCTCAAGATCCCCGCGGCCACCAATCAGGCGTGTGCTGCCATATTGCCCAGCGAAAAGGTGAACCAGTCCTTCTTGTTCGAGATGCTGAGGATGCAGTACGAGCGACTACGGGCCATGGGTCGTGGCGGCAATCAAGCCAACCTTAACTTGGGAATGATAAAGACGCTCCGTGTTCCGGTGCCGCCCCTGGACGTTCAGAGAGCCTTCGCGCGGCACGCTGAAGCAGCGCAGTCGATCCAAGTGCAGCAGGCCCTGGCGCTGCAGAAGGCGGCGGCAACATTTAATGCCCTACTCACGCGTACCTTCGCGGCCGACGGGGTTGCCGCTGCCGTCTACGAAACGGAAGAGGCGGTTTCATGATTCCCGACTACCAGACCCTCATGCGCCCCGTCTTGGCGTGCGCGGCGGCTGGCGAGACCAAGATCGGTGACGCCGTCGAGCAGCTCGCCGACAAGTTGGGCCTGACGCTGGATGAACGCGCGCAGTTGCTGCCCAGCGGCAAGCAAACCATGTTCGCCAATCGTGTGCACTGGGCCAAGACCTACCTGGTCAAGGCGGGCCTGGCCGAAGGCACCCGCCGGGGCTACTACCGCATCACCCAGCGCGGCCAGGCCGCGCTGGCGGACACCACGGCCACGATCAACAACGCCTACCTCGACCAGTTCAAGGAGTTCCAGGACTTCAAGGCCAAGGTCAACGAGGCCGATGGCACCACCGCCGCAGCGCCAGCGCAGGTGTCAGCACCCGTCAGCGCACAGTTCGGCACCGAGACCCCGGACGAGGCCCTGCGCAAGGCCCACAGCGCGATCACCGGCGCCTTGGCGGCCGACCTGCTGGACCGCGTGCGCAAGGCCACGCCGGCATTCTTCGAGAAGCTGATCGTCGAGCTGCTGCTGGCCATGGGCTACGGCGGCACCTCGGAAGAGGCCGGCCGTGCGCTGGGCCAGAGCGGTGACGACGGCGTCGATGGCGTCATCGACCAGGACCCGCTCGGCGTCGACCAGATCTTCGTCCAGGCCAAGCGCTACGCCGAGGGCAACAACATTGGGGCCGGCGCGATCCGCGACTTCTATGGCGCCCTGAGCCTGAAGAAGGCCCACAAGGGAATCTTCGTCACGACTTCGGCGTTCAGCCAGCCAGCGATTGACACCGCACGGGGTCTCGGATCACGCATCGTGCTGATCGACGGCCTGCAGCTCTCGCGGCTGATGATTCGCTACAACGTGGGCTGCCGTGATGAGGACGTGCTGCATCTGAAGAAGGTGGACGAGGACTTTTTCGAGGCATGACTCTCAAGCCCATGGCTCAAGCTAGAAAGACACCGAAGCCGAGATCGCCTCGTGCTGCCCGCGCAAGAGTCGAGCCCCCGACACTCCGGTCGACGAGCGGTGCAGGGTTCGAACTCGAGGACCTGGCGAGTGCCTGGCAATTGGTCAAGGCACTATCGGGTGAGCACGCACCGGGAATAGGCGGCGTCGTCTCGCAGGTGCAAGCTCAAGTCTCGACCTTGGGTTGGCGTATTGACGACCTGCTGCTGACGTCTCAGGCTACTACGGGCGGGCCACGGCGGCTGGCGATATCGGTGAAGGGCAACCTGCAGGTGTCCGCAGCCGGCCTCCCAGGCGATTTCGTTACGCGCGCTTGGGAGCAGTGGCGCGACCACCAAGGGCCATTCAACCGTGTGGCCGACGGGCTGGCCTTGGTCACGCTCGGTACGCATCAAGCGTTCGACCCGGCGTGGCGCGAAGTGAAGAACGCATGCAGCGGCACGGACATCGTGCTTGCTATGAGGCGTATACGCAGCAACAGGAGTCAGTCGACGGTCTTCGACAGCGTTCAGAAGCCAATCGGCGCCTCTGACGAGGAGACCATCGAGCTCATCCGCCGTCTGCATGTCCTGCCTACCGACCTGCAGTTTGCGCACTCGGAGACCGAAACGCAGGCTATCGCTCGGTGCCGCAGCTTACTGGCATCTGGCGATCATGGAGAGGGGCAAGCTCTGTGGCGGGAGCTCGTGAACATCGCGAAAGATGTTCGCCTGCGTAGCGGAACCATCACAGTCCAGAACCTGTTGGCGTCACTTCGCGGCGAGTTCGGCCTTCGCCACCATCCGGACTTCGAGCGCGACTGGGAAACGCTCTCCAACATCACGACGGACCACAAGGCGCGCATAGAGACCGAACTGCCCTCGGGCTACTCGGTGCCCCGTGCAGTGGAGAAAACGTTACTTCGAGCAGCCATAACTGACAGCCCGATCACAGTGGTTTTCGGTGAGTCGGGCTCGGGCAAGTCGTCGTTGGTCAAGTTGGTTCTGGACGGCGAGTTCACATCCTGGAACCAGGTGTGGTTTGGCCCGGAGCACCTGAAGACTGCGCTAAGCGCGGCCCGCCGCAGCAGCCTTCCCTTGGCGCACGAGCTTTCCCTCGTGCTGAACGCCACGGTGAAGTCACGGAACGTACTGGTCATCGACTCTGCAGAACGCATCGAGGCTGGAGAGTTCGTCGTCATCCGCCAGTTGCTTCAAGCCATTCTGTCGAATGACGCCGGGCGTGCATGGCGGGTGGTCGTCGTCACGCAGACGCAGAGTTGGGTGGAAGGCGAAGAGACGATGCTCGGCGGGCGGAAGGCCCATCTGGTGGAGATCGAGGCGCTTGAGAGCGATGCCGTGAAGTTGGCGCTTCTGCCGTCGCCTACCCTGGGCTGGCTGGTGGGACATGACGACACCATTGCGGCGCTGACGAACTTGCGGGCGCTGGCTTGGGTGACCAAGGCAGGTGCTGCGCTGGGGTCAGGCGCAGGCGAGCTGGCGTCTCATACCGCTATCGCCGACCGACTTTGGAAATACTGGACGAAGGACCGCGCTGACGTGCAGGCGCTGATGATGCGCTTTGGCCGGAGAGAGGCATCGTTTGAGCGCAGTTTCGCGCTGACCGACTTGGAGCCTGTGGACATCTTGACGTTCACCGCACGGCCAGGGGAGCTTCCGCTGCGCCTGAACGAGCGGACCAATCGGATAGAGTTTGAGCACGATCTCGCGGCTGACTGGGCGCGCTTCCAGTTCCTGAAGCAGATTTGGATGCACACCTCCCAGTGGGCAGCCCTGGCTGGCAATCCGCTTTGGACGAATGCGATCAGGATGCTGGGCCAGTTCCTACTGCGACAGCGGGTTGAGGCTGAGACGGCGTGGGACGTCGCGTTTGGCGCCGCGGAGGCCGCGAGGCACGAGCTGGCAGGCGACATACTTCTTGATGCGCTTTGTTTGGACCCTGACGCCGAACGTTTCCTGACCGAACGCGTCGACCTCTTGCTTGGCGACGGCCAGAAACACTTCACCCGCCTGCTTCTCCGCTTCCACCACATCTCCACCGTGCCGTCCAGCCGTGACTTGCGATTGAGTGCGGCGATCGGCTTGTACCTGGAATCTCACGACCGTTCGATTGTGTTCGGGCGCTGGCCGCCAGTTCTCCGATTCCTCATCGCGCAGCGTGAGCGACTGGCTGGTCTGGTCTCATCCGCTCTCGCGAAGGTCATCGAGACCTGGCTGACGAAGACGCCGCAGACGCTGGGTGCCGGCAATCGAATGCCTTTCCGCCGGGAGATGGCGGAGCTAGCGCTCGCCATGGCTCGAACCGTGCAGGTCGAGAAGGGCCACGGCGTGATGTACCTAACCCGTGAGCCACTGCTGTACACCGCACCATTGGCCGGCGCGGCCGACCTGCCGACCGAGGTCGGAAACTGGGCGCTCGAACTCGCGGGGCGTCGAGAGGTTGACGCTGACGTCAAACGGCGAGTCGCAGAGGTTCAGCTACTGAAGGCGAAGGAGCATGCACAGCGTCTGAAGGACGATGCCGAATACAAGACGCGGCACGAAAAACGGGAGCGGATACCGATTTCCCTCGGATCGTTCCGCAAGCGATTGCCGCCTTGGCCGCTCGGTGCAAGCGAGAAGGTCGACATGGAGTTCCGGACCGCCTGCATCAAGGAGAACGGCATCCAGTCCCTCATGCGTGCGCAGCCAGAGCTGGCGGCCGAAGTGCTTCTCGCGCTCACCATCGAAGATCAGCCGGAACGGGAATACGCGTCCTCGCGCTCAGAGATGGATCTCGGCCTCGAGTACACCCATGACGCATACCCTACCGCCTTCTGGAAGAGCCCGTTCTTCCCGTTCTTCCAGCTGGCTCCGGAAACGGCGCTGGCCTCGCTCATCTCGCTGGTGAACTTCTGCACGGAGCGCTGGGCGGCGGAGGTCATGAAGGAGCGCACCGGTGGGGTTCCAAGGGTGACGCTCCTGTTCCCGGACGGAACGCAGAAGACTTTCCTGGGCTGGTGGAAGGTTTTCGGCTGGCCGCAGTCCAATGACTCGATGCGCAGTGGAAGCCTGTTCTGCGCGCTCGATGCATTGGAGCGCTGGCTTACGCAACGGCTCGACGCGGGACAGGACATCAGTGCTGAAGTCGACAGGCTGTTTCGGGAGGGGAACTCCGCGGCGCTCGTGAGCGTGCTGGTCAACGTCGCGAAGTTTCGGCCGTCGTTGCTGACTGGGCCCTTGGCCGCTCTACTGACGTTTCCGAACCTGTTCCATTGGGATAGCGTCCGTGTGGAGCAGATTGGCTACAACTTTATCGGTTGGAGTTGGGCCCGTGGCGGCCAGGCAATCTTCGACTTTGCGCGCGATTGGACGCTCGCTCCGCATCGCCAACGAAAGTTCCTCGACGTCGTTGTCGAACTCCTCTTGGCTGACAACGACGTTGCGCAGCATCTTCAAGCACTGCTGCCGACCTGGACGCTGCCCGAGGACCCGAAGCAGGCGCTGGAGTTCAAGCTGCTACTCGCCCAACTCAACCTGGCCAACTACCGCAGTGTCACTGACCCGGCGACGGGCACAGAGACTCAACGTCTCGTAATTCCCGATGACTTGCGCCACGAGGTGCAGTCTTGGCAGACCGATAGCGCGCCAAGCCTCGCTTACCTGCTCGTGCCCGAAAAATGCGAGAAGCGGCTGCGGGCCGACCAGCCGCTCACGGAAGATGAGGCTGCTTACCTGTTTAGGCTGCTCCAGGAGTGTGAGGCCGGAGCGATTGGCGAAGACGAGGACGCGAAGTCGAGGTGCCGCCTCGCTGCGGCAGGCACCCTCGTCGCGCTGGGAGGCGCTTGGCTCGCGCAGAACCTCGGACCGCAGAAGCACGCGCTCGAAGTGGTGCGCGAAAGCTTGGCGGCGGTTGCGTCGACGGGAGCAGGGATTCGCAGCAGGCGCGTGGGGGGCCTCCGCGACGACATGACGTGCATTGTCTATGCAGTTATGCATCGGTGGCTTGTGGAGGCAGATGGCGCTCAAGAATGGGAGGCTGCCGTACTGCGCCTGATGACCAGCGGCGACAACCGCGCGACTGCTGTTTTAGTTAGTGTTGCCTACGCCAACCGGGAACAGCTTGGTACTGCGTGGTGGCGCCTGCTCCAAGCAGGACTGTTCTGGTCAGGACTCATCATGCTAGCTCCGCAACATGGCGAAAGCGACGACGCCGAGGGCGTGTGGGACGTTTGGCTCGAACGATTGCGGCGCTTTCCGCTCCGTGGACCGAAGGCAACGCCTGATGACCTCGATTTCGGGCGTATCGCCGCGGGCCAAGGACGTTTGAGCTTTCAGCGCCAGCTGCGGCTCTACAACACTGGTGACAAAGCCTGGCGCGGAGAGCCGCAGCGCGAACGAGTGGGCTCACTGGAGCGTCACTTCCTCGGCGTCCTGTTCAATTGGCTCATCGAAGGAAGTGGCACAGGAAGCCACGATCTCGACATGCGCTTGGCATTGCGAATCTGGGATTACGAAGCGACGCGCGGTAAGGCGCACGCAAAGCAGGAGTACGGCGAGTACGAATTGCCGAGTCAGCACCTGGGCTACGACACGCTTGGGAAGCTCGCAGCCCTGGCAATCGCAGCGCCAGCAGGGACCGGCCGCGTGGCTTGGGAACCCGTTCTCTCTCATGGCCCTGCCGCGCACTATGCGCTGGGGCATTTCATTCGCGAACTGTTTTTCCGCCTTAGAAAGGGCGACGACCCGGAGTCGTTCGAGCGTGTATGGAGGGATGTCGCCGAGTATGGCCTCGCCGCCGAGTGGTCTCAGCCCGGACTCTGGTTCTACGGCGAGGGACTAATCGGTGACCTGCTTGGCTTTGGAAGCGAAGACGCCTTGGCCGGCCTGAAACCGGGAGCAGCCCAGCGAATGAAGGATGTCTACGATCGCTGGGCGGCTACGCACCTCGGTCGAGACGAAGACTGCGTCACGCGCTACTGCCACTTCCTGACGACTGATTTCGGTGCGCCTCTTCGCCTAGATGGACTACGTTGGCTTGCTACGATGCTAAAGGCAGGCGGATCTTCTTCTCGTTGGTACCGTGAGGGCACAGGTGACGCCCTAATGGGGCTGGTGGCGACAGCGCTAAGCGCAGACGCCAGGGACCTGTCGCATGACGCTGAGGGCCGGCAGGCTGTTGTCGAGATTGCTGCGGCCCTTGCAGCTAAGGGCATTCCCGCCGCACTGGCCCTCCAGGAGCGAGTTAGGCAGTTGCGTTCGTGAGATGCGCAGTGCATTCTTGGAGCCGGGGACCAAGCAGCTCACGGCTGGAGAACGGGCACTTTAAATGGCCTAAGCCGGGCATAACGCGGCGGCTGCGTATTTGTAATGGGCTTTAAAAGGGCAGCACGGGTGGCGTCTCGAGCAGGATCGCACGCAGGCAGAGGGTTTCGGTACCAGGACGCGGTCGCAGCGAATCTGGCGATCCTTGGATGGGCTAATGTTGCCCCTTATGGAGTTGTCATACCGGAAGGCGATGACGACATCGAACTGACGACGCAGACCGGTCGAGAGCTCGCGCAGGTGAAATCACGCCGAGAGCATCGCGGCCCATTTCAGCCTGCCGAGGTTTCGGCGTTCCTCGTTGCTCTCTGGAAAAGGGAAGCGAACCGGGCAGGCGATACCTACCTGCTGATCCTCGAGAGGGAGGTTTCGGGCCACCCAGGGGAGGGAGGCCCCGTTCCACTGAATCGATTCGCGGCGCTTGTGAGCATGTTGGTCCTGACGTCCGCAGATGCAGTGTCGCAAACACGTATTTGGATCATGCCCAATCCGCGTGGCGCAGCCCGTAAGGCCATCGAGTCGGTTAAGGGTTGCACGACTCTCGAGGCCGATGCCTACTATGGTGTGGTGCTGCGCCGAGCGGGCTCGCTTGCCGACGACAATGGCATGAGGGGACCGGGAAAGTATGTCGGCTTGTCTTTGAGCGACGTCGAGCTCGAGCTCAATCGACTGGGCCCGGTGTTCACCTCGACGCGGCTCCAAGCGGCACTATCGCGTGGACTGTGTGAAGCGGTGGACTTCTCCACGCCGTTGGAAGACTCTCAGTTCTTCGCCGGTGTTGACGTGCAGCCTGGGCACGTAGTCGCTGGGCTCTTGATTGAGCGTACGAGCCTTCGGGACGCTGTATCGGCCACCCTGGCAAGCAGGAGGAACGTTCTCTTGAAGGGACCCTCCGGCGCGGGCAAATCGGCTCTCCAGTGGGACATTGCTTTCGCTTTGAGGCACTCTGTGCGTTGGTTCCGTGTCCGTCGACTCGATGCAGAAGACATCGCTGACTTGGTGACGCTTGCAAATAGCTGCTGCGCATCCGCGGAAGCGCCGGTGGGCTTCCTGCTCGACAACCTTGGGGCGGGCCTTACTGACGGCTGGACCGCCTTGGCACGCGAGGTCGCATTGCAACCCGGCCTCTGGCTGCTCGCCTCCATTCGCGAAGAGGACGTCTACACGCTAGAGGAGCGTAGCCGGGCTGTTGAGGTAACCGCAAGCGCCGACGAGAGCTTTGCGCGTCAGTTCTGGAATGAGCTTCGGGAACGCGGTCAAACCGACTGGACCAACTGGCTGGAGCCCTGGAACCAATCGAAGGGGCTGCTTCTGGAGTACGCCCACATCCTGACGCAAGGCAGCCGCCTCGATCAGACTTTAAGTGGCCAGGTGGCGGCTCGCGCGAACGACCCGTCACGCTCCTTGGAGCTTAAGGTTCTGCGTCTTTGCTCTGCGGTGACGTCGGTAGGCGCCCGGGTCGACACTTCCAAGCTGTCCTTGGTTCTAGGCCACCGCGCCGCCGAGGCTGCAGCTACGCTTCCGCGCTTGGTGAACGAACATCTACTGCGCGACCTGGGCGACGGTTCGCTTGGAGGTCTTCACGAGCTACGCTCGACTGGCATCCTGAGTGCGACACAGGCAGTCTCCCTGGATAGCGAGGTGATGGCTTTCGAGCAGTCACTTGGTGTGGTCTTGGATGCGGACGTTGGAGTCTTCCTCTCGAAGGCTTTAGAGCGGCACCCTGCTGCGGAGGAGGCCATGCTGTCCTTCCTGGCTACCAGACTGTCCCAACAGCCTTCTGCCCGATTCGCCACCTCTGTTTTCAATGGATTGGGCGATCGGCAGATTTCGCAGGTTATTGATACCTGGCTCGGTTCGAGTGAGGCCGCGCAATGTCCAGTGAGCCTGCGTTCGTTTGCTGTGATGTACGGATCTGCAGGAGTGGAACTTCCGGAGGTGCTCGCGACAAAGCCGTTAGCCCCGGCAATCCAACTACTGGCCCACCTAAAAGAGCAGTCTGTCGCGTCGAATCCCCGCGGACGCATGCTGAGCAAGCTGGGCGGCGCAGACGTTGAAGGCTTGATAGAGAACGCCACCGACTTGGCCTCGTTAAATGCGCTCCTGGTCGCCCTTGTCGGTCAACGACTGGAGCCGAAGGTTCGTGAAGCGCTGCTGAGAATTGAGCCAGACCTGTTGCACGGAGGCTTGGCGCAGGTCAAGAATTTGCTCGGCTCGGCAGCACATTTGGACCGAACGATCGCACAGAGCTGGGTGGCGCGCGCAGGCGCATCAGAGCTGTTGGCGCGAGTGGGACACGAGGTTCCGTGGGCGACTGAAGCGATAGTCTTCGACGTGCCCGAAGGTTTGGCTGCGGCTTCGGACATACGCATAGCTCCCTCGAGATATCAACCCGACGCCCACAAAGAAGTAGTTGAGCTTTGCGAACTGCTCCTCGCACTGTCACCGCGAGCCGACATCGCCATCTCAAGAGTGGTAGCCCCTGGCGGTGGAGTGCTAGGATACAACGATATTCCTGTCGCGGACAAGCGAATTCCGCGGGGTAATCTTCCGCCAGCAGCTTTGCCAAGTTGGAATAGGCGGTGGAACGCCGCTATCAAGGCGAAACTGGCTCCGGTCAGCTATGGCGCATACCTCCGGGAAGCGAAGCAAGCGGTCGACAAGCTCTATCCAGCACTCATAGAGCTTTTTGACGATATGTTTCGAGGGACAGTCAATCAAGCTGCACTGATCCAACTCGGGCTCGTATATGACCTTGCGGTCGCGATGCCATCTCCTGCGAGGCCGTGGATCGCCAGTGGCGGCGTCATTGTGCGCGAGAGCCGAAGCGACTCAACTCTGCAATCCATCCTGCACGACTGCAGTACAGAGCTCTTGAGACGCTTCAATGCGTTACCCGAAGAGGCTGCAGGGTACATGGCTTGGACTGGCGGTCTTATCGAGCGAATTCGAACCTCGGTTGACCAGGAGCCCTGGGCGCTTGTAGGTACAGGTGAAGTGGCGCCAGAGGCGCTTTCCAAGTTGGGTGACCTTGTCATCGACCTGCGCAGCCTGGCTGGGGAGAGCGTGGTCCTGGGCCGTCATCCGAGCAAGGTTTACCGTAAGTCGTCGGCGCTGAAGGGTCAGGCACTCATGCAGGCTAGGCAGGCGGTTCGAAAGCACGAGAAAGAACAGACCTCGAACATCGAACGCAGCCTCCGGAAGTCCTTCAGGCAGGCGTTCGCATCGGCGCAGGTGTTCGTGAGGCCTTCTGCGGCGGATATGCCAGTGTGGCCGCTGGTGGACGTGTTGGTGGCCTTCAAACTCGATGCCATTCACGAGTGGCCGGGCGCCGTCTCAGCGGGGTGGCAGCAATGGCGCGAACTCGTCGCGCCAGAGTACGTGCTGACAGCAATGCCGGTGGTCGACGGATTCGCTTTCAGCGCCTGTGGGGTGGGAGGTTTAGCAACGGCATTTCCTTCGCAGGATGTGGCCAAAGGCTGGATCGAGCAGGCCGGTTTGCGCGCGGCCCCTGAGGAAACTGCGCGGCTGTGGAACTCGTTCATCGATGCGGTTACCGCTGTCGCAACCATTGAATCTCAGGGACTCGGAGATTCAGGTCGCCCAGAACTCGAGCGTGTCGCTCGTGCAGATGCACGGGCAAGGCTGGAGTCCGCTCGATTGTCGCTTGATGGGCGAGTGCCAGACTTGATGCTGTCGATGGCGTCGACGCTTGTAGCCTTAGCTGACAAACAGCCGGAAGCTCTGATCGGCGCGCAACTCTCTATGCTTCGAAATGAAATGAACGAGGTTCTCGAGATTCTGTTGAACGCTCAATATGCCTGCTTCGCGATTGACTTGGGACGCATGCCCACTGCGACCAGTTGATGTCGTCCATTCCATCTATGAAGGCGCCATCAACATCAGCTCTAGGCGTTAGGCGCCATATTGGACGGGCCCGGCTCCGAGTTGGCTCAGTCGAAAGATCGCTGTGTGCCGTCCGGATTCGGTCTGGCGTCCGATCTCGAGACCGTATCGCTGACATCTACGTTCACTGGCCTGAAACTTCCCCCTCATGGCTGCCAGCGGTCAGCCATGAGCTGCCGCTCAGTCGATCGGCGCAACGCCGACAACGGTATCGTGTGTCGACTAGACGTATTGGTGATTTTCGGGCGGTTTGCTATAGAACACCCTGGTCCACGCCCTACAGTTGCCTAATGTGCTCAGCCCTGATGCATCCGCCCACCGCGCTCGACAATTTAGTGCTGGGAACTGATCAACAACGGCATTGGCAGGCATTGCAAGCGGCTAATCGCTCTCCCATGGGTCGGCTATTACGACGATTGAGATTTCGCCAGATCGTTTATTCATGTCGTAGAACACTCCCACGCATATCAAGCTAAGCTTGCCACTCAATTTATGGATTACCACGCGCATGCAGGGAGCGCCGCTGACCCCCTTTAGGCTAGGGGCAGCAATTTGCTCTGCACTCCAAGCTTCGGGCAATGTCTTGCCGGAGTAGGGAAAGCGCCGAACGCCTGCCTCAGGACTATACCAAGGCTCGTGTAGTGCCAACCCCATAATTTTCCGCTCGGCGCTGCGCCCTGGTCGATAATCGATCTCCGAGTTCTTTGATCCCGGATAGCCCATAATCACGAATGAACTCGTGGGATCGAAAAACTCTCGCGCCGTGATGCCATCAAAGAGAGGCATAGTGCCTATTTCGCCGATGCCAAATTCAAAGAAGACACCGGAGGGAATATCCCAAATCGCCAGGTCGACGTTGGAGTACATCTTCAGGAGCCCGACAGCGCCCGTTTTGATTGCGCGAGTCCCAACCGTGATACTACCGACCTCCCTTTTGAATTCATCAAAGACATGCCGTGCAGTGATGAGTCGCACAATGCCGCGGTCTCGCGAGGACACGAAGAAGCCCGTTCCAACTGCGCTTTCCTTGCCGTTATGATGAGGTCTCGGCATTAAGAAGGTGGCAAGGCAATCTTGGTGATTTTCAACTAGGCTTCTCACGATATTCTGCTCGCTTGCCTGGGGGAAGTGGTCGAGGAGAGTTTTCATGATGGTCGTTGTGTTTAAGATCCGCTCGGAAAATGGCTAGTGGATCTAAGGGCGCGCTTGACTTTTTGTCGACAAGGGAATCGGCTCCACAGGCTTACTGTAGATCGGCAGTTACTCAGCGGATGTCTACTGCAAAACGTAGTCACGGAAAGCAACGGGTCGGCAGCGCCAGCCCAGCCGACGACGAAAAGCTACCGGTGCTTGGCGCGGGCGGCGGGGGCTATGCGTGCGACTGCAGTGCTTCACCTCGCGGTCATCCAGAACAGGCCGGTCGCTACGCCCGATGACCACTTGGTGGAGGCCAGTGTGAGTTCAATCGCTTACGATCGGTGACCGCCGTAGATGCAACGCAGTCTTGCTAGGGCCTCTCTACTCTCGCAGACCCGACCGGGCTGCTCTCACCGATCTCTTCGGCAATCCAATTGAAGCGATCGTCCTCATGAAAGGATGCGGGCTGGCCGAGTACAGCAGTTCGAAAATCCGAGCTGAACCTGAGTAGCCCAAATGGCGCTCCGCAACGCCGAATCGCCTTAATGATCGGTGCAATCTCGTCCCAGGTTTCGACGATGATCGACCAGTAACTTTGCGCGTGTGGGTCATTTCGAAGTCCGCGCATCATGTAGTTGTCAGGGATTCGCCCAGAAGTCGATAGCCAGCCGAGAAAGTACAAGCCGCAGGAATAGGCTGCACCTGAACAAATCCTGACCAACTCACTTCGATTTAGGCCGAAAACTGGCCCATCCGACCCCTCGATGTCCAGGAACTCAAACAGTTGCGGAATGGAGCACTCCAACCTTCTCAAGGGCGTGGGGTGCGATCCAGTAGGAATGGGTCCAGGATCATCGGGCCGATTTCCATAGAAGCGGTAGCAAGCGCACGAGATTCCGCAGGTAAGGAGAAACAGGGCTGACCGAAACGGTGTCAAGTCCTGCTTCGCATCCAGTGTCGCATCACCTGTGAAATGCCTGATCAGCTCGAGTATGCACGTGTTCGTTGCCTCGAAGTCGGCAGCGAGCTCTGTGACGTGGGACAGCGCGGCGCCACGGCCTTGAAGTGGCACCGCTCCGTCTCCTTCGCACTCTTCGATTGCAGTCGTCCCTGCTTTCGAGGAAGAGTCAAAATGGCGACGTATGTATCCGTGCTCCTGGCTGAGATGCGAGAGTTCGTGCCAATATACCCAGGTCAGTGCGCCGATAAACATATTATTGACGCAAGCCTCTCTTGTGAAAAATCGAGGGAGTCCGGACGCGAATTCAAGGCCCATGAACAGTGCTTCGAGAGCTTCGCCTTTGATGTGCTCTTCGTTGAACTGGAGGTATAACTCTGCGTCTCGATACAACTGGCGTGCCAATTCGTAGTTCAAAACAATTTTGTGTTGCGGCGGCTCGGCTATGCTTCCATTTGATTCGGCCCAAGCATTGAAGCGGGGGACGTGGCTCCAAGCGAGGGTTAAGGTCCCTCCTGTCGCCTCGTAGTGTGCTTTGGTCAGGTCGTCAGTGATTGAGCGAGTCACGGCCATGGCGAGTTCGTAAATTTCGGCGTCGTTCATGTTCGTATCAATATAGCTAAATTCTTTCACGTGCCAGTGATGCTGGCCCGCGGCGTTCGATCAGCGAATGCCGGGAGGCATGCACCGGTTATGCATGTCCGACTATAGTTTTGGTCAAGCGCAGCGGTCAGTCAGCCGCCGATTCGATGCTATCGAGGCGGAACGTGGATCCCTGTAGGCGCCCGCAGTGATGCAGCGATAGCCGCTCGCCCGTGCTTGCCCTCAGTGTCAGCTTTCGGGCAACTGAACCGAGTCTGCGAGCGACCGCTGTGGGCTCGAGCACGGACGCTCAGAACGCAAGGCGGCTGGCAAAGATCCCCACATCGAGCCGGGGGTCGACTGTCCGACAAGGCTGGCACCGAGGTGACTCCTAACGGACAGGTGGGACCTTCCAGCGGCGATCCATAGGGAACTGTCACCGACCGCCGTAATGGAGCCACCGATGTTCGGCGTAATGGAGCCAGCAACAGGTGGTTGAACGGACGTCCCGAGGGGGTTACGCCGAGGGTGATTTTGCAGGCTTTTGAGAGCTGGATTTAGCAGCGCTGGGTGCCAGCTTGGGCGCCCGATACGACTGCCCGTCGAGC
>JAIXRN010000061.1 GCA_027485165.1 Rubrivivax sp. | reverse complement strand
CGCCCCGCCGCCTTGGCCGCGCCGTCCAGCAACGCCAGGTTCACCGCGCAGAGCGCCGGCATGCTCGTGCCGGGCAGCGACGCGAGGTACTCCATGCCGCCCGCGACGTCGTCGAAGGAGAGCCGGTCCGGATCCACCTGACGCAGGAAGCGGAAGACGGTCTCCCAGTTTTCCTGATACTGGCTGGAGGGGGAACCTTCCCCGATGCCGCAACGGCCATCCGCGTCCTGGAGTTCCACGAAGACGACGGGGTAACTGTCCTTGCCGCCGACCTTGCCGGCGGAGACGTCGGTGGCGATGGCCCAGGAATGGGTCAGGGCGAGATCAAACCGGCGGAACGAAAGCTTCATCCTCCGGCCCACCCTGAGGCAGAAACCGAATCCGGGCCAGTCCGGGTTGGGTTGAGGAACGTCGAGGAGAGGGGTTCAGACCCGCGGTACCCGGACCGTCCGACGACCGTCCCGCCGTCCGATTCGATCCCGCCCGTCCGGCGCGGACACCTGACCGGTTCCACTTCCCCGGCACATCGGGACTCGGTCACGCGGGCCGGGAGCACATTCCGGGGATCAACGTTTTCACTTCCGGTGCCGGAAGGATGGGGGTAGCGCTCATCGCAGGTATCCGCGGGTGAACCGCAGGGCTGTGGCAAACAAACCGACAACGACGTCCCCGACGACGCCCGATCCCGCAGCATTCCGCACCACGCGCTGGACGCGGGTGGTCGCATCGCGCGGCGGTTCGGCGGAGGCACAGGCGGCCTTGAGCGACCTTTGCGCTGCCTACTACCCGCCGGTCGTCGCCTTCCTGCGCGCGGAGGGACGCGACGACGATGGGGCCCGGGAATTGGCCCATGCGTTCTTCGCGTACGTTCTGCAGCGCCAGACGCTCGGTGGTGCCGACCCGGCCCGTGGCCGCTTCCGCTCCTATCTGCTGGGCGCGGTGAAGAACTTCCTATCCCACCACCGTGAGGCGGCACGGCGGCTCAAGCGTGGCGGCGGCGCGGAAGGGATATCCCTGGACGACACGGATGCCGGCGAGCAGCGATCCATTGCCGACGGGAGCGGTTTGTCGCCCGATGCGGCCTTCGACCGGCAGTGGGCGCTGACGGCTCTGGCGCGGGCCCTGGAGGCCTTGCGGAGAGAGTGCGTCGACGATGGGCGCGAGGTGTTCTTCGACGCCGTCAAACCCTGGCTCACCGGCGAGGCCGCCCATGGCGACCAGACGGCGCTGGCGGCCCGCTGCGGGATGAACGCCAACGCGCTGAAGGTCTCGGTGCATCGGCTGAAGCGACGCTTCCGCGATTTGCTGAAGACTGAGGTCGCCGGCACGCTGGACGACCCCGCTGCGATCGAGGTGGAGATGCGTGCATTGCTCGCAGCCCTGGGAAGTTGAGGAAGGAATCTTGGTAACCGATCCGCTTCATCACGTCAGGACGGGGGCATGAGCGAATCCCCTTCGAGGTCCTGCCCGCAGTGTGGAGCGACCCTGCCCTCCGAGGGAACGTCCGGACTCTGCCCACGCTGCCTCATGGCCGAGGCGATGGCCGGGACTCAGGCCGAAGCCACGAAGGGTGGTCCGCCGCCGGGGATCCTCGCGCCGGAGGATCTCGCGCCGTACTTTCCGCAACTGGAGGTTCTCGAATGCCTGGGACGCGGCGGCATGGGAGTGGTCTACAAGGCCCGCCAGAAGTCGCTCAACCGCTTCGTCGCCCTGAAGCTGCTCGCACCGGAGCGGGTGGCGGATGCGATGTTCGCGCAACGTTTCACCCATGAGGCACAGGCGCTCGCGGCGTTGAACCATCCGGGCATCGTCACCATCTACGACTTCGGGCAGGCGGGCGGATTCTTCTTCCTGCTCATGGAGTTCGTGGACGGCGTGAACCTGCGCCAGGCGATGAAGGCGGGGCGCTTCACCCCGGAGCAGGCGCTCGCCATCGTGCCCCCCGTGTGCGAGGCGCTCCAGTTCGCCCACGATCACGGCATCGTGCACCGCGACATCAAGCCCGAGAACCTGCTGCTGGACAGGAACGGCAGGGTGAAGATCGCCGATTTCGGCATCGCCAAGATGTTGGGGGCACCGGCTTCCGTTCCGGCCGACGCGGGGGCGACCCACTTCGTGGATTCCAGATCACCGGGCCCGAAGCCGGCTCACCCGGTGGAACCCACCCTGGCCTCCGCCGCCGGCACGCCGCAGTACATGTCCCCGGAGCAGAAGGAGCACGGTCACACGGATCATCGCGCGGACATCTACTCGCTCGGCGTCGTGCTCTACGAACTGCTCACCGGCGAACTGCCTGCGGACAGGCTGCAGCCGCCGTCGCGCAAGGTGCAGATCGACGTGCGCCTCGACGAAATCGTCCTCCGCGCCCTGGAGAAGACGCCGGCGTTGCGGTACCAGACGGCGGAGGAGCTGAGGACGCAGGTGGAAACCATGGTCGGCGCCCCTCCTCTGAACGGCGGCAATCCGGCTGGGCCAACCGGCACAACGGTCGTTCCACCGCGCCTCCTGAAATTCGGGACCAGCACCCTCGTCACACCCGCCCACCTCGCAACCGTCAGCGGGCAGTTCCTTTCCTACCGCACGCGGGGACAACTCATCCTCGACGACCGCCAGTTGACCCACACCGCTCCCGCCGCCCTGGTCGGTGCCATCACCGTCATCCCTCTCGCCGCCATTCGCGACGTGAGCATCGGGAAATATCCGCTCTCGATGAACCCACTGGGCATCGATCTGCTCAGCGTGACCTACGAAGAAGGCGGTCGAAGCCGGCAGGTGCTCCTGTCGCCGATGAAGGGCTGGTTCGCCACGTCTGGCACCTGGGATGCCCTCGTCGCAGAATGGGCCACAGCGCTACGGGAGGCTGTCGTGGCCGCAACGGGACGCCCGCCCGCTTCCACCCCATCGGAGAAACTGGGCGTTCCCGGCAGCCATTTCGCTCTCCTCACGATGCTCCTGATGCCACTGGTGCCTCTGGAAGTGTTCCTGACCATTCTGAGCCTACTGACTCCACCGGGAGCTTCCGCCGGTCATTGGAGGTTCCTGAGCCTGTTCACCTTCGGGAACGCCGCTGCGGGCCTCCTTCTGCTGTTCCTGCGGCGGCGCCGCACGAAATCGCCTCCGGGTTCCGGTCCGACTCACAATCCAAGGCGGTTCCTCTTCGGCCTGATCGCGTTCAACGCGGTCCTGCTCGCCGTTTCAGCACTGCTCAACCAGATCCCCACCAAGGCGGCCTCAGGCCTCCTGAGCTTGGTCTGGGTTCCGGTGGGCGTGAGCAACAACCTCGTCGTCGTGGACGTCATGGCCGAGGTCGGCCCCGGGGGCGCAGAGGTCCGGGCCGGGCTCGATGGCCCCAAACTGTCGCCGGCGATGGCAGCCGGGCAGAGCGAAACGGCGACGCCTCGGTTCGAAGGCACCCTCGTCCATCCGTCCCACTACCTCGGCAACCGTCCCAGGCGCACCTGGTCGGCGGGTCGACAGTCCTGGCGACTCGGATTCGTCCTGCCGAATTCGGCGCTGGCGGAGGAGGCCTTCGGAAAACTTCGTCCCCTGGGCCCGCCGCAAGGCGAACCGGGTCTCCCCCATGCCGGCACACTCTTCGAGGTCCGCCAGCCCGACGGCACCGAGTTTCACGCCTCACTGGATTTCACGGCCCCACTCTCGCCTGCGGACCCGAGATGGGTGGAGGTCGTCGGCCAAAGCCGGGATGAAGGAAACTCAGTCACCCTGAGTTGGGAGGTCCTCGCGTCGCAACCCGCCATGGCGCAGTTCTCCCGGGCCGGCAGCCCGATCACGGTGCTGAAACCCAAGCCGCAGACACAGATCCACGGCGTGGACGTCGATCTGGAACTCACACGGCTCGATGCGGAAAGGGTCCTGTTTGTCCGACGCATCGGCGGCCAGACCCTGCGCGAGGAGATGCCGGGGAACTTCCAGGCGCTCGCCGACGAACTGCTCGGCAGCAGGACCACGAGCGCCAAGACCGTGGCCGGCGCTGCCATCGAGCTGTGCCGGTTCCAGGGCAAGTCGTTCACCGTGGTGGTGCTCGGACAGGATCCGCCCCTCGTCACACCCGCCTCGGCAAAGCCGGCCTACGGGACGTTTCTCTTCTACGGAATCATCGGGCTGTGCGTCCTTGCCGGGGGCGTGATCCTCCTGCGCAGACGAAAGATCGGAACCGGGGTCAAGGTGCTTCTTCTGCTGGGTGCGCTGCTCCCGATCGCCCTCCTGCTCCTCGCCGTCCTCTTCTTTTTCTGGAGCGCGCGCGGCGGGATCGGTTCGGGGATGGGCGGCATGGGGATGATCCGTTTGGGCTTGTTTGGCCTGTTGATCGCATCGGGGGTCGTTTCCCTGTTCGTGGCCTGGGTCCGCAGGGGAAGTACGGCAGGAAAGGCGGTGGCGCTGGTGGTCGTGCCGTTGCTGTTTCTCTTGATGGCCATGCTCGTGTTGCTCGGATCCGAGAAAGTGGCCGGCGACCTCGGTCCGGGTGCCGGACTGGAGCGACTGTCGCCACCAGGCCCCATGGTCCTGGAATCGAGCCTCCCGGTTCCTCCCCAACAGTTTCCTCCCGGCGAGGTTCAGCAGACCCAGAACGGCTTCCGGCTGTCCCTGCCCGGATCGAGCCTCGCCACCTTCGAGTTCTCCGTCCGGCAGGCCGACGACACCTGGCAACCGGTGCCTTCGCTCACCGCGCTGGTCGCGACGGGCGAAGGCGGTCGCCACCGGGATTCACTCTGGTGGGGGATCCGCCGCGGCAACGAATCCCACAACACGAACCAGCTCTGGTTCTGGACCGTCGGCGCCAACGAGAGCGGCGGCCAACCTCTGCCGCACCTTGCCGACCACGGCACCACCCTCACGCACCAACTGGCCTACCGGGACACCCTCGACTGGTGGAATCTCGCCGTGCCGCCCCGGACCGAGATGGCGCCCGGCACCCGGAAGACGCTGACGCTCTTCCGCACGTTCGGCACCGCGACCGCGCGCGGTGGACAACCCAAGGAGGCCCGCATCGTCATCCGGTGTGAATACCTGCCTGAAGGAGTGCAGGTTGCCCGGGGACAGAGCCTCGTCCAAGCCGGCTTGGCCGCCCACGCAGTGCTGGAGAAGCTGTTTCCCGCCACCAACAGGGCGACAGGCGTTTCTCACGGGTCCTCCGAATGAGCGACTGCGGCAGGGAGCGGTCCTGGAAGACCAACCGGCCGACCGCAACCGAAGGGTCCCAACCACTGGCCCTCGATGCCTCGCCGTCTCCCTACCGGCAGGATGTGATGCGGCCGTGCCAAGGTTCACGCGGAGACACGGACCGATTGGCTGATGGGGCCGAGAGGGTTCACGAGGCCCGCGTTCGGAAAGCGAAGAAGGAGTCCGCGAATGGTCAGGAAGGCACGCCCTTGTCAGGGCCGGTCACCGAGAGGAAAATGGCGGAGAGGGGGGGATTCGAACCCCCGTTACGGCTTTTGACCGTAAACCGGTTTAGCAAACCAGCGCCTTCAGCCACTCGGCCACCTCTCCACCGGGGCCGAAATTCCAGCACGCGCCGCGCCCGGCGGTCAAGACACGGTTCTCCCACGTTGACGCGCCTTCGATCGGATGGACCACCGGAGACTCCCACCGGGAAGGAGCGGACGACTCCGCCCTT